>NZ_BAAFVK010000021.1:0-125292 GCF_054661535.1 Actinophytocola sp. KF-1
CACCGGGAGCGGGCTGCGGCAGCCGGGTGCGGTCCAGCCGCTCGGCCAGATCGTCCACCTCGGCCTGGGTGACCTCGATGCGGAAGGGGCGGATCTCCGTGTTCGTCATGACCAGAACGCTAAGATCCCTATAGGAAAGATCCGTTCCTATACGACGGCTGCTCCACTGTGACCGCAGTCACAGTAGACGCGGGTCCAATGCGGCCTCGGCCTTTAGGCCGTCGGGACTTGCTCCTGTAGGCCGACCGGTCGGTGGGCTTCGACCGAAATACTGTTTTGTGTCGTGATTCATTGACCAAATCAAGATCCTCCGACACTCTCCGGGACGTCACCTTTTACCCCTGCCCCGAAAGGTGTTTCCCCCATGATGCGAAGGATCCTGCTCGCCCTGGTGGCGAGCGTCCTGACCATGACCATGGCCACGACGGCCTCCGCCGACCCGACCCCCGTCGGTTCGCAGGACTTCCAGGCCGCCGACGGCTGCTACACCTGGACCCGCACTCTGTCCCAGGGCGCGTCCGGTGAGGACGTCCGCCAGCTCCAGATCCGGATCTCCGGCTACCCGGGCTACGGCGCCGTGCTCGCGCTCGACGGCTCGTTCGGTCCCGCCACCCGCTCCGCGCTCATCCGCTTCCAGCAGGCGTACGGCCTGTCCGCGGACGGCGTTGCGGGCGCGCAGACCTACAGCAAGATCTACGAACTGCAGGACGACGACTGCACCCCGATCCACTTCACCTACGCCGAGCTGAACCGCTGCAACAGCGACTGGTCCGGCGGCGCGGTGTCCGCCGCGACGGCCAAGTTCAACGCCCGTCACGTCATGTGGAAGCTCGAGGCCCTGCGCCACGCGCTCGGTGACCGCCCGCTCGTCGTGAACAGCGGTTTCCGCAGCTACGCCTGCAACAACGCGGCAGGCGGCTCGTCCACCAGCCGCCACCTCTACGGCGACGCCGCCGACCTCGGCGCGGGCACGCAGGGCTTCTGCACCATCGCCAAGCAGGCCCGCAACCACGGCTTCAACGAGATCCTCGGCCCGGGCTACCCCGACCACAACGACCACATCCACACGGCCAACCGGTCGAGCCGCTTCTGGTCCGCGCCGAACTGCGGTATCTGAAGCACCGCTTGACGAACCGTGAAGGAAACGTCGCTGGTGCCGGGCCGTGGCCGTCGTCGATGCTGACGCCATGGAACCTGACACAAAGGACTGGACCTGGGTCCTGGACCGTCCGTGCCCCGAGTGCGGGCTCGACACCAGCACGCTGAACCACGACGACGTGCCCGCCATGCTGCGCGACAACGCCGCGGCATGGCGGGCCGTCCTCGTTCGCGACGACGTGCGCACCCGCCCGGACCCGGACACGTGGTCGCCGCTGGAGTACGCCGCCCACGTGCGCGACACGTGCCGCGTCTACACCGAACGCCTCCACCTGATGCTCACCCAGGACGGCCCCGCCTACCCGAACTGGGACCAGGACGCGACCGCCGTCGCCGACCGCTACGGCGAGCAGGACCCCGCGACCGTCGCGGACGAGCTCGTCGCGGCCGCCAACCACCTCGCCGACCGCTTCGCCGACGTCACCGGCGACCAGTGGCAGCGCACCGGGACCCGCAGCGACGGCGCCCACTTCACCGTGGACACCTTCGCCAGGTACTTCATCCACGACCCGGTCCACCACCTGCACGACGTGCACCGCTAGGCGCGCGGCTCCCAGCGGAACGCGCGGTGGAACACCACCCCCGACACCGCGAGCCACAGCACCGTCGACGCCAGGCCCAACGGCACCGCGGGCAGCGCCGCCCCGGTGACGCCGGTGCCCCAGCCCCGTGCCACCAGGTCAGCGGGCCCGGCGATCGGCATGACGAGGCCCACGGTGGCGACGGCAGGCTCGCTGGACGCGGTCATGAACATCCCGGCCACCGCGGCCAGCAGCAGCGGCGTCCCGGTCAGCTGGGTCGCCTCCACCGTCCTCGTGAGACAGGCCGTCGCGGCCCCGGCCGCGGTCGCGACCACCACCCCCAGCACCACACCCGCGACGACCGCGACGGGGTCCCCCGGCGCCGGCGCCCCGGTGACCACGCAGAACACCAGGTACGCGGCCGCCTGCGCGAGCCCGACCACCAGCACCGGCGCCAGCACCCCGCCGAGAATCGCCGTGTCGGACAGCTCGGAGGTGCGCAGCCGCTTCAGCACCCGTGACTGCCTGCGCGCGGTGAACACGGTGAGGCTCACCAGGTACGCGGACAGCATCGTCAGCAGCAGGAAGTTCGTCGACAGCAACCTGCCCCACTGCGCCGGGTCGTCGGGTCGCTGCCCGAACAGCGTGAGCGCCGCCAGCCCGACCGGCACGACCAGGACCGAGAACGCCGTGATCCGCCGCCGCAGCAGCAACCGGAACTCCACGATGGACAGCTGGATCACGACGCCCCCAATGCCAGGAAGACCTCCTGCAGCGATGCCTGTGTCGCGTTGAGACCGTCGAGCCGCACCGCGTTCCGGTCCGCCCACAGCAGCAACGCGAGCAGATCCTCTTGCAGGGCCTCGGTTTCCATGCTCAGCTTGCCGCCCGTGACCACGGCCGTGCCCGCTAACGCGGGCAGCTCCGGTGCGCCGGCGGGCAGCGCCGCCGTGATCCGCGCCGGCCGCGACGCCAGCACCTCCGACATGGTCCCGGCGACCCTGACGCGGCCCGCGTGCATGATCGCGACCCGGTCGGCGAGCGCCTCCGCCTCCTCCAGGTAGTGCGTCGTCAGCAGCACGGTCGTGCCGGTCGCCGCCAGGTCCTCCACCAGCGCCCAGACCCGTTGGCGCGACTCGGGATCCAGGCCGGTGGTCGGTTCGTCGAGCACCAGCAGGCGGGGCCTGCCCCAGACCGCGAGCGCCACGTCGAGCCGCCGCCGCTCACCGCCCGACAGCCGGTCGACGGCCACGTCCGCGCGGTGCGCGAGCGCCAGCCGCGCCACCAGCCCGGCGGGGGAGTCGGCGCGGCTCGACAGCCGCTGCCACAGCGACATCGTCTCCGCCACCGTCAGTTCGCCGATCAGCCCGGACTCCTGCGGCAGCACGCCCATCGACGGGGCGAGCGCGGTCCGCTCCGTGTACGGGTCGTGCCCCAGCACCCGCACCGCGCCCGCCGCGGGCCGCAGGAAGCCCTCGATGATCTCCAGTGTCGTCGTCTTCCCCGCGCCGTTCGTGCCGAGCAGCGCGAACACCTCGCCCTCGGCCACGTGGAAGTCGATCCCGTCGACCGCCACCACGTCCCCGTAGGCGTGGCGCAGGCCGCTCACCTCTATCGCTCGCATGCCGGGAACGGTGCCGAACCGGGGAAAGCCGGGGTAGTGCGTGCGCGCACCACTCCGCGTGACAGCCGTCCATGCCCGGTATGACAGGTGTCATTCGGTTACCGTTCGGCCCGTGCCAGAACGCGATGCGCTCACCTCGCTGCACCGCTACACCCGGCTGACGCTGCTCGCCACGGTGCCGATCATCGGGCTCGCGCCGCTGCTGGTGTCGGCGGGCAACGGCCTGCACTGGGACCGGCTCGCGCCGCTGCTGGCCGGTACCGCGGTGCTGCTGCCCGTGCACTGGCGGCGGGTGGCCAGGGCCGTCGAGTCACCGGCGGCGGTGGCGCCGTGGCGGCCGTCGGCCGTGACGCTCGCGCTGGCGGCCCTGCTGTTCGGCTACGCCTACACCTACGGCGACCCCGGCAACGTGCTGTGGATCTTCCTGCCCGCGGCCCCGGTCGCCGAGCTGCAGTTCGGCCGCTCGCCTGCGGGCGGGTGGCGGCTCACGGCGTGGCTCGCCGTGGGCGCCGGCGTGCTCGTCGCGCTGCTGGCCACGTTCGTGCCGCCGCCGAGCGGCACGAACCCGCTGGCCACCGCGGTCGTCGCCATGGTCGTGCTGGCCACGCTGCCGTTCGGCGAGCTGGTCGCGCTGCGGCAGTGGCGCATCGCGATCGAGCTGGACCAGGCGCGCCGCGACGCCGCGGAGCTGGGCGCGACCCGCGAACGGCTGCGCTTCACCGAGGACCTGCACGACATCCTCGGCCACGCGCTGGAGGTGGTGTCGCTGAAGGCGGAGCTGGCGACCCGCCTCGGCGACGTCGACCCGCCGCGTGCGCACGCGGAGATGGCCGAGGTGCAGCGGCTGGCCCGCGCCGCGCTGCGCGACGTCCGCGAACTGGCCCGCGGGCAGCGCCCCACCAGCCTGGAGACGGAGCTGACCGGCGCGCGCACGCTGCTCGCGTCGGCGGGCATCGAGTGCGCTGTGGACGGTGCGGAGACCGAGGGCCCGCACAGCGAGCTGCTCGGCCGCGTCCTGCGCGAAGCGGTGACGAACCTGTTGCGGCACGCGGACACCCGCCACTGCTGGATCACCGTGCGGCCGTCCACGCTGACCGTCGTCAACGACGGGGCGGCGACCGGAACCCCCGGCGAGGGCACCGGTCTGGCGGGCCTGTCGCGCCGGGTGCGGGAGGCGGGCGGGACGTTCCGCGCGGGCCCGGGGGAGCGCCCCGGCACGTTCACGGTGGAGGCGGCGCTGTGATCACCCTGGTACTGGCCGACGACGAACGCCTCACCAGGCAGGCGGTGGCCGCGCTGCTCGGGCTGGAACCGGACATGACCGTGGCGGCGGACGTGGCCGACGGCGCGGAGGCGCTCCGCGCGATCGCCGAACACCGCCCGGACGTGGTCGTGCTCGACGTGGAGATGCCGGTCCTCGACGGCCTCGCGGTGCTCGAACGCCTGGCGGCGGACGGCTCGCAGGCCCGCTGCGTGATGGTCACCAGGCACGCACGACCGGGCGTGCTGCGGCGTGCGCTGTCGCTGGGCGCGAAGGGCTTCCTCGCGAAGACCGCGCCCGCGTCGCTGCTGGCGGACGTGATCCGCAGGGTGCACGCGGGGCTGCGCTACGTGGACCCGGACTTCGCGGCGGAGGCGCTCGCGGAGGCGGGCTGCCCGCTCACCGAGCGCGAGCTGGCCGTCCTCCGCCTGGTCGACGACACCACCACGGCCGGTGACATCGCCCGCGAGCTGCACCTGTCGGCGGGCACCGTCCGCAACTACATCTCGTCCGCCATGGCCAAGCTCTCGGCCCGCAGCCGCACGGAGGCCGCCCGCACCGCCCGCGACGAGGGCTGGATCTGACCCCGCCCCGAACGTGACGAAGAACCCCGTCACCACCCGCGCACCGGCCCCGACCAGGCAGCACCCGGCGGCGACCACCTCGGCCGCGAGGCCGGGAACACATACCGCGACCAGGGGGTATATAGTCGGCACGGGCGCGCACAAGATCGTCGCGCCGGTCGCCACCGCAGGTGGCTCGCACCGGGAACAAGCCCAGCAAGACGGGCGTTGCACAGTAGGCCGACCCCGGTTTTGACCCTCTCAGAACCGCCAGGTATCTTTGGTACTCGCGCCCGACCCAGGTCGGGTCGATCCGCGTGCCTGTGCGCGAGTTCGTGTAAACGGACACCTCGCAGTAACCGCGGAGTTCCTTCCGAGCCTCGTGAGGATGATTCGATCCTGCCCGGGCGTTATGAGGGAAGGGCGACACGCCCGACCTCGTGATACGGCGGGAGCACCAACCACACACAGCAAGAAGCAGTACACCAGGAGAAAGCCGGTCCATGCCCACGATCCAGCAGCTGGTCCGTAAGGGCCGCCAGGACAAGGTCGCCAAGCAGAAGACTGCGGCCCTCAAGGGGAGCCCGCAGCGGCGTGGCGTGTGCACCCGCGTGTACACCACCACCCCGAAGAAGCCGAACTCCGCGCTGCGCAAGGTCGCGCGCGTCAAGCTGACCAGTGGCATCGAGGTCACGGCCTACATCCCGGGTGAGGGCCACAACCTGCAGGAGCACTCGATGGTGCTCGTGCGTGGCGGTCGTGTGAAGGACCTGCCTGGTGTCCGCTACAAGATCATCCGTGGCTCGCTGGACACCCAGGGCGTGAAGAACCGCAAGCAGGCCCGCAGCCGCTACGGTGCGAAGAAGGAGAAGGCCTGATGCCTCGCAAGGGACCCGCCGCCAAGCGGCCGCTGATCTCCGACCCGGTCTACAGCTCCCCGCTGGTCACGCAGCTGATCAACAAGGTGCTCAAGGACGGCAAGCGCTCGGTCGCGGAGAAGATCGTGTACCAGGCGCTCGAGGGCGCCCGCGAGAAGACCGGCACCGACCCGGTGGTCACGCTCAAGCGTGCGCTGGACAACGTGAAGCCGACCATCGAGGTGAAGAGCCGCCGCGTCGGTGGCGCCACCTACCAGGTGCCGATCGAGGTCAAGCCGGGCCGCTCCACGACGCTGGCGCTGCGCTGGCTCGTGACGTTCTCCCGCGCGCGGCGCGAGAAGACCATGACCGAGCGACTGATGAACGAGCTGCTCGACGCGAGCAACGGCCTCGGGGCGAGCGTCAAGCGCCGCGAGGACACGCACAAGATGGCGGAGTCGAACAAGGCCTTCGCCCACTACCGCTGGTGACGGCCCGCGGCCAACAGCTGTGACGGCCGCACCAACGCTGATTGAAGACAGGGGAAGAGACCCGTGGCACAGGACGTGCTGACCGACTTGGCCAAGGTGCGCAACATCGGCATCATGGCCCACATCGACGCGGGCAAGACCACGACGACCGAGCGGATCCTGTTCTACACAGGCATCAGCTACAAGATCGGCGAGGTGCACGACGGCGCCGCCGTCATGGACTGGATGGAGCAGGAGCAGGAGCGCGGCATCACGATCACGTCGGCCGCGACGACCTGCTTCTGGAAGGACCACCAGATCAACCTGATCGACACCCCCGGGCACGTCGACTTCACCGTCGAGGTGGAGCGCAACCTGCGGGTGCTCGACGGCGCGGTCGCCGTGTTCGACGGCAAGGAAGGCGTCGAGCCGCAGTCCGAGCAGGTCTGGCGGCAGGCCACGAAGTACGACGTCCCGCGCATCTGCTTCGTCAACAAGATGGACAAGCTGGGTGCGGACTTCTACTTCACCATCCGCACCATCTCCGAGCGTCTCGGTGCGAAGCCCCTGCCCATTCAGCTGCCGATCGGCGCGGAGAGCGACTTCATCGGTGTCGTCGACCTGGTGAACATGCGCGCGCTCACGTGGCGTGGTGAGGTCAAGAAGGGCGAGGACTACACGGTCGAGGAGATCCCGGCCGACCTCGTCGACCGCGCGAACGAGTACCGCGAGCAGCTGATCGAGGCGGTCGCCGAGACCGACGACGAGCTGATGGAGAAGTACCTCGGCGGCGAAGAGCTGACCGTGGACGAGATCAAGCACGGCATCCGCAAGATCGTGCGTGACGGCACGGCCTACCCGGTGCTGTGCGGCTCCGCGTTCAAGAACAAGGGCGTGCAGCCCATGCTCGACGCGGTGATCGACTACCTGCCCGCGCCGACGGACCTCCCGCCGGTCGAGGGCACGCTGCAGGACGGCGAGACGCCTGCCTTCCGCAAGCCGACCACCGACGAGCCGTTCGCGGCGCTGGCGTTCAAGATCGCCGTGCACCCGTTCTTCGGCAAGCTCACCTACATCCGGGTCTACTCGGGCAAGGTGGCGAGCGGCGCCCAGGTCATCAACTCGACCAAGGACCGCAAGGAGCGCATCGGGAAGATCTTCCAGATGCACGCCAACAAGGAGAACCCGGTCACGGAGGCCCTCGCCGGTCACATCTACGCGGTGATCGGTCTGAAGGACACCACCACCGGTGAGACCCTGTGCGACCCGGCGAACCCCATCGTCCTCGAGTCGATGACGTTCCCGGAGCCGGTCATCCAGGTGGCGATCGAGCCGAAGACCAAGGCCGACCAGGAGAAGCTGTCGACCGCGATCCAGAAGCTCGCCGAGGAGGACCCGACCTTCCGGGTCAACCTGGACGAGGAGACGGGTCAGACGATCATCGCCGGCATGGGCGAGCTCCACCTGGACATCCTGGTGGACCGCATGCGCCGCGAGTTCAAGGTCGAGGCCAACATCGGCAAGCCGCAGGTGGCCTACCGCGAGACGATCCGCAAGACCGTCGAGAAGCACGAGTACACCCACAAGAAGCAGACGGGTGGCTCGGGCCAGTTCGCGAAGGTCATCATCAAGATCGAGCCGATGTCCACCGCGGACGGCGCGCTGTACGAGTTCGACAACAAGGTCACCGGTGGCCGCGTGCCGAGGGAGTACATCCCGTCGGTCGACGCCGGTGCGCAGGACGCCATGCAGGACGGCGTGCTCGCGGGCTACCCGCTGGTCGGCGTCAAGCTGACGCTGCTGGACGGCGCCTACCACGAGGTCGACTCCTCGGAAATGGCGTTCAAGGTGGCCGGCCGCATGGCGCTCAAGGAGGCCGCTCGCCTGGCGAGCCCGACCCTCCTCGAGCCGATGATGGCCGTCGAGGTCACCACGCCGGAGACGTACATGGGTGACGTCATCGGCGACCTGAACTCCCGCCGTGGCCAGATCCAGGCCATGGAGGAGCGGGCGGGTTCCCGCGTCGTCAAGGCGCTGGTCCCGCTGTCGGAGATGTTCGGCTACGTCGGCGACCTCCGGTCGAAGACCCAGGGCCGGGCGAACTACTCCATGCAGTTCGACTCCTACGCCGAGGTTCCCGCGAACGTCGCGAAGGAGATCATCGCCAAGGCAACCGGCGAGTAACTGGATCCGGTGCGGGCTGCCTGGGTAGTTCCCTCTATGGTTCCGCACAACTGACCCCAAAGACTGCCGCTGATACCAGAGTGGCGGCGTAGAGAACAAGTCCAGGAGGACGAGAGAAGTGGCGAAGGCGAAGTTCGAGCGGACCAAGCCGCACGTCAACATCGGGACCATCGGTCACATCGACCATGGCAAGACCACGCTGACCGCGGCCATCTCCAAGGTTCTGCACGACAAGTACCCCGAGCTGAACCCCTTCACGCCGTTCGACGAGATCGACAAGGCGCCGGAGGAGAAGCAGCGCGGTATCACGATCTCGATCGCTCACATCGAGTACGAGACCGAGAAGCGGCACTACGCGCACGTTGACTGCCCGGGTCACGCGGACTACATCAAGAACATGATCACCGGTGCCGCCCAGATGGACGGCGCGATCCTGGTGGTCGCCGCGACCGACGGCCCGATGCCGCAGACCAAGGAGCACGTGCTCCTCGCCCGTCAGGTCGGCGTGCCCTACATCGTGGTGGCGCTGAACAAGGCCGACATGGTCGACGACGAGGAGATCCTGGAGCTCGTCGAGCTCGAGGTCCGCGAGCTGCTGACCGAGTACGAGTTCCCGGGTGACGACCTGCCGGTCGTCCGCGTCTCCGCGCTCAAGGCCCTCGAGGGCGACGCCGAGTGGGGCAGCAAGCTGCTCGAGCTGCTCGACGCCGTCGACGAGAGCATCCCGGAGCCGGAGCGCGAGACTGAGAAGCCGTTCCTGATGCCGGTCGAGGACGTGTTCACGATCTCCGGTCGTGGCACCGTGGTCACCGGTCGTGTCGAGCGCGGCATCCTCAAGCCGATGGAGGAAGTCGAGATCGTCGGCATCCGCGAGAAGGCCCAGAAGACCACCGTCACCGCCATCGAGATGTTCCGCAAGACGCTCGAGGACGCGCGCGCCGGTGAGAACGTGGGTCTGCTGCTCCGCGGCATCAAGCGTGAGGACGTCGAGCGCGGCCAGGTCGTCGTGAAGCCCGGCACCACCACGCCGCACACCGAGTTCGAGGCCCAGGTCGTCATCCTGAGCAAGGACGAGGGCGGCCGGCACACGCCGTTCTTCAACAACTACCGTCCGCAGTTCTACTTCCGGACCACCGACGTGACCGGTGTGGTGACCCTCCCCGAGGGCACCGAGATGGTCATGCCGGGCGACAACACGGGCATGACGGTCAAGCTGATCCAGCCGATCGCCATGGACGAGGGTCTCCGGTTCGCCATCCGTGAGGGTGGCCGGACGGTCGGCGCGGGTCGCGTCACCAAGATCATCAAGTAGTTAACCCGGCTGGGGCCCCAGGTCAAGCACCTGGGGCCCCCCGGTTTGGGTGCCGCGAAACGCGTGTGGCATCCTTGACAGGTTGCTCGTCGCGGACGGTCTTGCGATCGGCCGTGTTCGGGCGGGCTCGCGGCACCGGCCGCCGAGCCACTTATGACCACATTCCCTAGGGCAAAAGTCCAAGGGGCCGGTCTGTGCGTAGGGCGCGACACACCCGACCGCGTGGACCGGAGCGGCACGAGTCTTAAGAGACAAGGACGGCAAGCCACCATGGCGGGACAGAAGATCCGCATCCGGCTCAAGGCCTACGACCACGAGGCGATCGACGCTTCGGCGCGCAAGATCGTTGAGACGGTTACCCGCACGGGTGCTCGGGTCGTCGGTCCGGTGCCGCTGCCCACCGAGAAGAACGTGTACTGCGTCATCCGCTCCCCGCACAAGTACAAGGACTCGCGGGAGCACTTCGAGATGCGCACGCACAAGCGTCTGATCGACATCCTCGACCCGACGCCGAAGACGGTTGACGCTCTGATGCGCATCGACCTCCCGGCCAGCGTCGACGTCAACATTCAGTGAGGCCTGAGTACTAATGTCTTCCCGGCAGATGAAAGGGATCCTGGGCACGAAGCTCGGGATGACCCAGGTCTTCGACGAGAACAACCGGATCGTCCCGGTGACCGTCGTCAAGGCCGGCCCGAACGTCGTGACCCAGATCCGTACCCAGGACAACGACGGGTACACCGCGGTCCAGCTGGCGTTCGGCGAGATCAAGCCCCGCAAGGTGAACAAGCCCGAGAAGGGCCACTTCGCGAAGGCGGGCGTCACGCCGCGGCGGTACCTCGCCGAGCTGCGCACCACCGACGCCGACAGCTACGAGCTCGGCCAGGAGATCACCGCCGAGGTGTTCGAGGCCGGCGCCGTGATCGACGCGACGGGCACCACCAAGGGCAAGGGCACCGCTGGTGTCATGAAGCGCCACGGCTTCAAGGGCCTCGGCGCCTCCCACGGCACGCAGCGCAAGCACCGTTCGCCCGGCTCCATCGGTGGCTGCGCCACCCCGGGCCGCGTGTTCAAGGGCCTGCGCATGGCGGGCCGCATGGGCCACGTGAAGGTCACCACCCAGAACCTCACCGTCCACCGCGTGGACGCCGAGGACGGGCTGATCCTCCTCAAGGGTGCCGTTCCCGGCCCCAAGGGCGGCGTGGTGTTCCTCAAGACCGCCGCGAAGGGTGATGTGAAGTGACTTCCGTCGAGGTGAAGACCCCCGAGGGCACGACCGACGGCTCGGTCGACCTGCCCGCGGACATCTTCGACGTGCAGGCCAACGTCGCGCTGATGCACCAGGTGGTCGTCGCGCAGCAGGCCGCGGCCCGTCAGGGCACGCACGCCACGAAGACCCGCGGTGACGTCAGCGGTGGCGGTAAGAAGCCGTACCGCCAGAAGGGCACCGGCCGCGCGCGCCAGGGTTCGACCCGTGCGCCGCAGTTCGCGGGCGGTGGCACCGTCCACGGCCCGCAGCCGCGCGACTACACCCAGCGCGTCCCGAAGAAGATGAAGGCAGCCGCTCTGCGTGGCGCCCTCTCCGACCGGGCCCGCGCAGGCCAGGTGCACGTCATCTCCGCGCTGGTCGACGGGGACACCCCGTCCACCAAGGCCGCGAAGAAGGCCCTCGCCGCGGTGTCCGAGGCCCGCAACCTGCTCGTCGTGATCACCCGCGACGACGAGCTCGGCCGGCTGTCGATCCAGAACCTGTCCTACGTGCACTGGATCTGGGCGGACCAGCTCAACACCTACGACGTGCTCGTCAACGACGACGTGGTGTTCACCAAGGCCGCGCTGAGCGCCTTCCTGGAGGGCCCGGTCAAGGGCAGCTCCGCCAAGGCTGTCGCGCGCTCCAGCGAGGTCGCCGAGGAGGAGAGCAAGTGATCCCCGACCCCCGCGACGTGCTGCTCGCGCCGGTGATCTCCGAGAAGTCCTACGGGCTCCTCGAGGAGAACAAGTACACGTTCGTCGTCGCACCGCACGCGAACAAGACCGAGATCAAGATCGCGGTCGAGAAGGTGTTCGGCGTGCAGGTCGTGAGCGTGAACACGCTGAACCGGCAGGGCAAGCGCAAGCGCACCCGCACCGGGTACGGCAAGCGCAAGGACACCAAGCGAGCGATCGTGACGCTCTCCGCCGAGAGCAAGCCGATCGAGATCTTCGGCGGACCGGCCTGAGCCGGCGAGTAGAGACATAGGGACTGCGTAGAGATGGGCATTCGCAAGTACAAGCCGACGACGCCTGGGCGTCGTGGGTCCAGCGTCTCCGACTTCGCCGAGATCACCCGGTCGGAGCCGGAGAAGTCGCTGATCCGGCCGCTGCACGGCCGCGGTGGCCGCAACGTGCACGGCAAGATCACCACCCGGCACAAGGGTGGCGGTCACAAGCGGGCGTACCGGCTGATCGACTTCCGGCGCCACGACAAGGACGGCGTGCCGGCCAAGGTCGCGCACATCGAGTACGACCCGAACCGGAGCGCGCGCATCGCGCTGCTGCACTACGCCGACGGCGAGAAGCGCTACATCCTCGCCCCGGACAAGATCAAGCAGGGCGACCGGATCGAGAACGGGCCGAGCGCGGACATCAAGCCGGGCAACGCCCTGCCGCTGCGCAACATCCCGGTCGGCACCGTGGTGCACGCCATCGAGCTGCGCCCGGGCGGCGGCGCCAAGATCGCCCGCTCGGCCGGTTCGCGCGTGCAGCTCGTCGCCAAGGAAGGCCCCTACGCCCAGCTGCGTATGCCCTCCGGCGAGATCCGCAACGTGGACGTGCGCTGCCGCGCCACGGTCGGTGAGGTCGGCAACTCCGAGCACGCCAACATCAACTGGGGCAAGGCGGGCCGCATGCGGTGGAAGGGCAAGCGCCCGACCGTCCGCGGTGTCGCGATGAACCCGGTGGACCACCCGCACGGTGGTGGTGAGGGCAAGACCTCCGGTGGTCGCCACCCGGTGAACCCCGCGGGTAAGCCCGAGGGCCGTACCCGCCGCAAGGGCAAGGCCAGCGACCGGATGATCGTCCGCCGTCGCCGGACCGGCAAGAAGCGCTAAGAGCAGGAGGGAGTGACAGATGCCTAGGAGTTTGAAGAAGGGCCCGTTCGTCGACGACCACCTGCTCAAGAAGGTGGACGCGCTCAACGAGTCCGGCAAGAAGACCGTCATCAAGACGTGGTCGCGCCGGTCGACGATCATCCCGGACATGCTGGGCCACACGATCGCGGTGCACGACGGCCGCAAGCACGTGCCGGTCTTCATCTCGGAGTCGATGGTCGGCCACAAGCTGGGCGAGTTCGCCCCGACGCGGACCTTCAAGGGTCACGTCAAGGACGACCGCAAGGCGCGCAGGCGCTAAGGACGAAGGAGTAAAGCGATGAGTGACGAGAACGTCGCGGTGGAAGAGCTTCCGCGCGCGATCGCTCGGGCTCGCTACGTCCGCGCCACGCCGATGAAGGTGCGCCGGGTGGTCGAGCTGATCAGGGGCCGCAGCGCCGAGGAAGCCCTCGCCGTGCTCCGCTTCGCGCCGCAGGCGGCGAGCGAGCCGGTGGCGAAGGTGCTCGCGAGCGCCGTGGCCAACGCCGAGAACAACCTGGACCTCGACCCCGACACGCTGTGGGTCAGCAAGGTCTACGTGGACGAGGGCCCGACCCTCAAGCGGTTCCGCCCGCGGGCCCAGGGCCGCGCGTACCGGATCCGCAAGCGGACCAGCCACATCACCGTCGAGGTGGAGTCGCGGCCGAAGGCGGAGCCGAAGAAGGCGGCTGCCAAGAGCCGTAAGTCCAGTGCGAAGAGGAGTGCCAGCTAGTGGGTCAGAAGATCAACCCGCACGGCTTCCGGCTCGGGATCACCACTGACTGGAAGTCCCGCTGGTATGCCGACAAGCAGTACGCGGAGTACGTGGCGGAGGACGTGAAGATCCGTCGTCTGCTGTCCAAGGGCATGGAGCGCGCCGGTATCTCGAAGGTGGAGATCGAGCGCACCCGTGACCGGGTCCGCGTCGACATCCACACCGCCCGCCCGGGCATCGTCATCGGCCGCCGCGGCGCCGAGGCGGACCGGATCCGCGGCGAGCTCGAGAAGCTGTCGGGCAAGCAGGTGCAGCTGAACATCCTCGAGGTCAAGAACCCCGAGGCCGACGCCCAGCTGGTCGCCCAGGTGACCGCTGAGCAGCTGTCCAACCGCGTGTCCTTCCGCCGCGCGATGCGCAAGGCCATCCAGTCGGCCATGCGCAGCCCGCAGGTCAAGGGCATCCGCGTGCAGTGCGGCGGCCGCCTCGGCGGCGCCGAGATGTCCCGCTCCGAGCACTACCGCGAGGGCCGGGTGCCGCTGCACACGCTGCGCGCCGACATCGACTACGGCTTCTTCGAGGCCCGCACGACCTTCGGCCGGATCGGCGTGAAGGTGTGGATCTACAAGGGTGACGTCGTCGGCGGCCGCCGCGAGGTCGAGGCTCGCAGCCAGGCCCCGCAGGAGCGCGCGCCGCGCCGGGAGCGGCCCACCAGGGCTCGCCGTTCCGGTTCGTCCGGCACCACCGCCACCAGCACCGAGGCCGGCCGTGCCGCCGCCGAGGCGACCACGCCGGCATCGGCGCCAGCAGAGCAGGCCGAGCCGCAGACCCCGTCCGTGAACGGGAGCGGCGAGGCCCAGACGACCAACGGGGAGGGCTGAGCAGTGCTCATCCCACGCAAGGTCAGGCACCGCAAGCAGCACCACCCGAAGCGGGCCGGCGCTGCGAAGGGCGGCACCAAGGTCACCTTCGGTGAGTTTGGTATCCAGGCGCTCCAGCCTGCCTACGTGACCAACCGGCAGATCGAGTCCGCTCGTATCGCCATCAACCGGCACATCCGTCGTGGCGGCAAGGTCTGGATCAACATCTTCCCGGACCGCCCGCTGACGAAGAAGCCCGCCGAGACCCGCATGGGTTCCGGTAAGGGTTCGCCGGAGTACTGGATCGCGAACGTCAAGCCGGGCCGGGTCATGTTCGAGCTGAGCTTCCCGAACGAGGCGGTCGCGCGCGCGGCGCTCACCAGGGCGATCCACAAGCTCCCGATGAAGTGCCGCATCGTCACGCGTGAAGGTGGTGACTTCTGATGGCCGCGGGTACGCAGGCGTCCGAGCTCCGTGAGCTGAACGACGAGGAGCTGGTCCTCCGCCTCCGCGAGGCCAAGGAGGAGCTGTTCAACCTCCGGTTCCAGATGGCGACCGGTCAGATGGACAACAACCGCCGCCTTCGGACGGTCCGGCACGACATCGCCCGGATCTACACCGTGATGCGCGAGCGCGAACTGGGCCTGTCGATCTCCCCCGACGAGGTTCCGAGTGGTGAGGGTGCCGCATGAGTGAGACGACTGAGACGCAGAGCAAGCCGCGCGGCCGCCGCAAGGTCCGCGAGGGCCTGGTCGTGTCGGACAAGATGGACAAGACGATCGTGGTCGCGCTCGAGGACCGCAAGAAGCACCCGCTCTACGGCAAGGTCATGCGCTCCACGACCAAGGTCAAGGCGCACGACGAGGAGAACACGGCGGGTGTCGGCGACCGCGTGCTGCTGATGGAGACCCGCCCGCTCTCGGCGACCAAGCGCTGGCGGCTGGTGGAGATCTTGGAGAGGGCAAAGTGATCCAGCAGGAATCGCGACTGCGCGTCGCCGACAACACGGGTGCGAAGGAGATCCTCTGCATCCGTGTGCTCGGCGGTTCCGCGCGTCGCTACGCGGGCATCGGCGACATCATCGTCGCGACCGTCAAGGACGCGATCCCCGGCGCTGGTGTGAAGAAGGGCGACGTCGTCAAGGCCGTCATCGTCCGGACCACCAAGGAGAAGCGCCGGCCGGACGGTTCGTACATCCGGTTCGACGAGAACGCCGCCGTGCTGATCAAGCAGGACAACGAGCCGCGCGGGACGCGCATCTTCGGTCCGGTCGGTCGCGAGCTGCGCGACAAGAAGTTCATGAAGATCATCTCGCTGGCTCCGGAGGTGCTCTGACTCATGAGCTTGCGAATCAATGAACACAGTGATCTGGATCTTCATGTTTCCGACGAGCGCAGCGAGGAGGCAGCATGAAGATCAAGAAGGGTGACACGGTCGTCGTCATCGCAGGCAAGGACAAGGGCGCCAAGGGCAAGGTCATCCAGGCCTACCCCGACCGCGGCAAGGTCCTCGTCGAGGGCGTCAACCGGATCAAGAAGCACACCCGGATCACCCAGACGCAGCGCGGCGCCCAGTCGGGCGGGATCGTCACCCAGGAGGCGGCGATCGACGTGAGCAACGTGATGATCGTCGGCGACGACGGCAAGCCCACCCGGGTCGGCTACAAGTTCGACGAGGACGGCCGCAAGGTCCGGATCTCTCGCCGCACCGGGAAGGAGATCTGATGACCACCGCGGAGAAGATCGTTCCGCGCCTGAAGACCCGGTACCGCGAGGAGATCGTGGCCGGTCTGAAGGAGGAGTTCACCTACGACAACGCGATGCAGGTGCCCCGCGTCGTCAAGGTCGTGGTGAACATGGGCGTCGGCGACGCCGCCCGTGACGGCAAGCTGATCGAGGGCGCGCTGCGCGACCTCTCGCTGATCACCGGTCAGAAGCCGCAGGTGCGGCGGGCGACCAAGTCCATCGCGCAGTTCAAGCTGCGCGAGGGCATGCCGATCGGCGCGAAGGTGACCCTGCGCGGCGACCGCATGTGGGAGTTCCTGGACCGGCTGCTGACCATCGCGCTGCCGCGTATCCGCGACTTCCGCGGCCTGTCGCCGAAGCAGTTCGACGGCAACGGCAACTACACGTTCGGTCTCAACGAGCAGTCGATGTTCCACGAGATCAACCCGGACTCGATCGACCGTCCGCGGGGTATGGACATCACCGTCGTCACCACCGCGACCAACAACGAGGAAGGCCGGGCGCTGCTGCGGCGGCTGGGCTTCCCGTTCAAGGAGAACTGAGCGCATGGCCAAGAAAGCTCTGGTTCACAAGGCCGCGCAGAAGCCGAAGTTCAAGGTGCGGGGTTACACCCGGTGCCAGCGGTGCGGTCGCCCCCGTTCGGTGTTCCGCAAGTTCGGCCTCTGCCGCGTCTGCCTGCGGGAGATGGCCCACCGCGGCGAGCTCCCCGGCGTGAACAAGTCCAGCTGGTAATCCCTACCAGGCATATCCATCCCGCCAAAGGCCCCGCGGGGAACCATGGCGAGAAAGGTTGACAGGTCACCATGACGATGACCGACCCGATCGCAGACTTCTTGACCCGTCTGCGCAACGCCAACTCGGCGTACCACGACGAGGTCGTGCTGCCGCACTCCAAGCTCAAGGCCAACATCGCGGAGATCCTCAAGCGCGAGGGCTACATCGCGGGTTACCGCGACGAGGACGGCGAGAAGGGCAAGAACCTCGTCGTCGAGCTCAAGTACGGCCCGAACCGCGAGCGCAGCATCGCCGGTCTGCGCCGGGTGTCCAAGCCCGGTCTGCGGGTGTACGCGAAGTCGACCAACCTGCCCAAGGTGCTCGGTGGCCTCGGCGTGGCGATCATCTCCACGTCCGCCGGCCTGCTGACGGACCGTCAGGCCGGCAAGCAGAAGATGGGCGGGGAAGTCCTCGCCTACGTCTGGTAGCGGGAAGGGGAGTAGTAGATGTCTCGCATCGGTAAGCTGCCGATCCCCGTCCCGGCCAATGTGGACGTGACGATCGACGGCCAGCAGATCAGCGTGAAGGGGCCCAAGGGCACCCTGTCGCACACCGTCGCCGAGCCGATCGTCGTGGAGCGCGGCGAGGGTGTCCTCGAGGTCAAGCGCCCCGACGACGAGCGCCGCAACCGCGCGCTGCACGGTCTGACCCGGTCCCTGGTGAACAACCTGGTGGTCGGCGTGACCGAGGGCTACGAGAAGAAGCTCGAGATCCACGGCGTCGGTTACCGCGTCCAGCTCAAGGGCTCGGACCTGGAGTTCTCGCTCGGGTTCAGCCACCCGGTGAAGGTCACGCCGCCGGAGGGCATCACCTTCGCGGTCGAGGCGCCGACCCGGTTCTCCGTGCAGGGGATCGACAAGCAGCGGGTCGGCGAGGTCGCCGCGAACATCCGCAAGCTGCGCAAGCCCGACCCGTACAAGGGCAAGGGCGTGCGGTACGCGGGCGAGAAGATCCGCCGCAAGGTCGGAAAGACGGGTAAGTGATCATGAGCGAAGCGACTGTTACCAAGCGCCGCAAGCCGCTGGGCAAGGACATCTCGACGCGTCGTCGCGTGTCCAAGGCCCGTCGTCACTTCCGGGTGCGCCGCAAGGTCACCGGCACGAGCGAGCGGCCGCGCCTGTCGATCACGAAGTCCTCGCGGCACATCGTGGCGCAGCTCGTCGACGACTCGGTGGGCAAGACCATCGCGTCGGCGTCCACCCTCGAGGCGGACGTGCGCGCGCTGGACGGCGACAAGAAGGCCCGCGCGGCGAAGGTCGGCCAGCTGGTCGCCGACCGCGCGAAGAGCGCCGGTGTCAGCAAGATCGTGTTCGACCGCGGTGGCAACGACTACCACGGCCGGATCGCGGCTCTCGCCGACGCGGCCCGCGAAGCCGGGCTGGAGTTCTGATCATGTACATGCACACGGGAAGGATCGCCTGATGCCGGGACGTTCACGGCAATTCGGCGGCGGCCAGCAGGGCGGCCAGGGTGGTGACCGCGACAACCGCGGTGACCGCCGGGACCGCAGGGACCGTCGCGACGGGGGCCGTGGCGGGGCGGCCCAGGACAAGACCCCGCACCTCGAGCGCGTGGTGGCCATCAACCGGGTCGCCAAGGTCGTGAAGGGTGGTCGCCGCTTCAGCTTCACCGCGCTGGTCGTGGTGGGCGACGGCGACGGCATGGTCGGTGTCGGCTACGGCAAGGCCAAGGAGGTGCCCGCCGCGATCGCCAAGGGCGTTGAAGAGGCGAAGAAGAACTTCTTCAAGGTCCCGAGGATCGCGGGCACCATCCCGCACCCGATCCAGGGTGAGCGTGCCGCCGGCGTCGTGCTCCTGCGTCCGGCTTCCGCCGGTACCGGCGTCATCGCCGGTGGCCCGGTGCGTGCCGTGCTGGAGTGCGCCGGTGTCCACGACGTGCTGTCGAAGTCCCTCGGCAGCGACAACGCGATCAACATCGTGCACGCCACGGTGGCCGCGCTGAAGGGTCTGCAGCGTCCGGAGGAGGTGGCCGCTCGCCGCGGTCTGCCGCTCGAGGACGTGGCCCCGGCCGGCATGCTGCGGGCGCGTGCGCAGGCTGGTCAGGGGGCGTGACATGGCTCAGCTCAAGGTGACCCAGGTCCGTAGCGTCATCGGGACCAAGCGCAACCACCGGGAGTCGCTGCGCACGCTCGGGCTGCGGAAGATCCGCCAGTCCACCGTGCGTGAGGACACCCCGGAGGTCCGCGGCCTGATCCACACCGTCCGTCACCTGGTGACGGTCGAGGAGGTCGAAGACTGATGGCCATCAAGATCCACCACCTCCGTCCGGCGCCCGGCGCCAAGACGGAGAAGCAGCGGGTCGGCCGTGGTGAAGGCGGCAAGGGCGGCAAGACCGCCGGCCGCGGCACCAAGGGCACCAAGGCGCGGAAGAACGTGCCTGCCCGCTTCGAGGGTGGGCAGATGCCCATCCACATGCGGCTGCCGAAGCTGCGTGGTTTCAAGAACCGGTTCCGCACCGAGTTCCAGCCGGTGAACGTGGGCGACATCGCCACCGCGTTCCCGGAGGGCGGCACGGTGGGCGTGCTGGACCTGGTCAAGGCCGGTCTGGTGCGCAAGAACGAGCTGGTGAAGGTGCTCGGCAACGGGGACGTGCAGGTGAAGCTGGACGTCACCGCGAACGCGTTCTCGAAGTCCGCGGCCGAGAAGCTCTCGGCGGCGGGCGGCAGCGCCACCACGCTGTAGGTTCTGCTTTTCACGGCAACGGCCGGCAGGTTTTCCTGCCGGCCGTTGCCGTTTCTCGCCTGCTCGATGTGCCCCGCGGCGACTGACGCTGTGCACATGATCGTGACGTTTCCGTGCTGTGTCCGAGCTTGCCGATGCGCAACGCTCCTGACATGACCATGGGGGAGCCGCTGCCGGTCTACCCGGCGGCGATGTCGACGCTCGCGCAGACCACGACGGGCCCGGCCCGCTGGCACGCGACGCGGGTGGCGGCCGCGCTGCTGGCGTTCTGCGCGGTCGTGCTGGTGATCGTCAGCTCGTTCCTGCCGCTGTACTCGGGCACGCTGAGCATCGGCACGCAGGACATCGAGGTGACGATCACCCCGTGGAGCGCGGACATCGAGGGCCCGTCGGAGCCCGGTGACGTCCCCCGGGTCGGCTACCCCCTGGTCTTCGCGGCGATCGTGCTGGCGTGCGCGGCGGCGCTCAACTGGTACGCGGCCACCCCGGCCGCGGGCCAGGGCGTGACGCGGGTCGCGGGCACGACCACGGCCATCGGCGGCGCGTTCCTCATCGGCACGGTCTGGACGACGGTGCTGATGGTGGTCAACGGCGTCGACAGCGTGCTCCTCCTCGGCACGCTCACCCCGGGCCTGGAGACGGAGGCGACCTACCTGGTGGGGCACTGGCTGCTCATGGTGGGCGCGCTGCTGAGCCTGTGCGCGGCGGTGCTGGCCCTGCTCCCGGTACGGCAGCCGACGTGGGCCCAGGTCAACCCGGACGTCGCCACACCGCCGTACGGCATCGCACTCGCCCGGATCCCGGCCCACCCGCAACAGCCGGAGCCGGGCGTCCTGCAGGTCGACCCACTGACCGGCCACCCAATGCCACCGAGCCCACCATCCGGCGTCCCGGCGGCACCGCCCCACGCCTTCGCCCCGCCACAGCACCGGCAGCCCCCGCCCATGGCACCGTCGACCCCGGCACCACCGACCCCGGCACCACCGACCCCGACACCACCGACCCCGGCACCGTCGACCCCGGCACCGACCGCAGCATCACCGGCCGCAGCGCCGTCGGCCGCGGCACCACCGACCCCGGCACCGTCGACCCCGGCACCGACCGCAGCATCACCGGCCGCAGCGCCACCGGCCGCAGCGCCACCGGCCGCAGCGCCGTCGACCCCGGCACCGTCGACCCCGGCACCGTCGACCGCAGCGCCGACCGCAGCGCCGACCGCAGCATCACCGGCCGCAGCGCCGTCGGCCGCAGCGCCGTCGACCGCAGCGCCACCGGCCCCGGCACCACCAGCAGCCGTGGTGCCGCCGCCCGCCCCGGGCGCGCCGACCACCGCCGAACTGTCCGCCGCTCCGTCCACCTCCGCGGCGTCACCGGGCGCTGCCGAGCCGCCCGCCGCTGAACAGCCCGCCTCCGCGGCGCCCGCCGAGCCACCCGCCGCCGTCGCGCCCACCGCGGGGCCGGTCCCGGAGTCGCCTCCGGAACCGGCCGCCGAGCACCGCGACAACGAGCGCTAGAACACCGGCACACCCTCCCGAACGAGCCGCCAGTTCGGCACGAAGAAGGCCGCCTCGTCGATGACCCCGGCCGCCTGCGCGTAGTCGATCAGCGCCTGCCGGATCTCGACCTGCGCGTTGTAGACCACCGGCGCCGTCGACACGTGCGGGAAGCCGCCACCGCCGGACCGCCGGTAGTTGTTCACCGCCACCACGAACTCCTGCGCCGGGTCGACCGGGGCGCCGTCGTACGACAGGCCGACGATCCGCGAGCCGACCGGCTTCGAGATGTCGATGTCGTAGGTGACGCCCGACAGCACGTCGTAGTTGTAGTCCGGCTGCCCGCCCGCGTTCGTCAGCGTCTCCGGGTCCACCGGCGCGCCGGCCGGCGTCTGGTTGAAGTACTTCGCCGAGTACTCCAGGTAGTCCTTCACCTGGGCGCCGGTGAGGGTCACGGCCTCGAGCGTGTTGTCGTAGATGTACAACCCGGCGATGTCACGGATCGTGACCTGACCGGCGGGGAACACCGCGGTCCGCGAGAACGGCGCCGCGATCGACAGCACCGGCTTGTCCGCGCCGACGGCCGAGGAGACCACCGACGTCTGCACGGCGTTGATGTAGTCGAGGATCGCGGTGTCCTTGTACCGCGACTCGGCGGCGGACAGCTCGGACACCGACTCGGCGACCGGCTGGTTCACGTACGCGACGGTCTTGTCGTGCTGCGCGGCCATGAGCGACACGATCCTCGGGTCCTCCGGCACGGTGTTCGTGTTGACGGTGGTCGACGACTTCGACGTCACCCGCCACTTCCCGCGCGACCACGACAGGTCGAAGTCCACCACCGACAGCCGCTGCCCCCACTTGCTGGGCTCGGTCAGCAGCACCTGCTGACCGGTCGCCTTGTTGGTCACGAACCGTTCCGGCACGTCGTTGTGGGCGTGCCCGAACAGCACCGCGTCGATGCCCGGCACCTGCTCGGCGACCATCGCCGACGCGTTCTCCACCGGGATGTCGCCCTGGTAGGAGGACATGCCGTTGTCGCCGGCGTGCGCGGTCACGAGCACCACGTCCGCGCCGAGGCCGCGGATGACCGGCACCCAGAACCTCGCGGCCTCGACGAGGTCGGTGAAGCGCAGCTTGCCCTCGACGTGCGCCTTGTCCCAGATGGCGATGCCGGGGTTGGTCAGACCGAGCACGCCGACGCGCACGGGCCGTTTCCCGTGCACGGGCATGGACTTGATGGTGAACGGCAGGTAGGCGGGGATGCCGGTGCGCGCGTCGACGGCGTTCGCGCCCAGCACCGGCGCCTTCATCTGCTCGACCCATTTCGCCAGCAGCGGAAGGCCGTAGTTGAACTCGTGGTTCCCCAGCGTCACGGCGTCGTACCCGATGGCGTTCATGGCGCGGGCCATGGGATGGGTCTCGCCGGTCGCCGTGATCGGCTCGACCTTCGCGTAGTAGTAGTCCAGTGGCGTGCCCTGGATGGTGTCGCCGGAGTCGAGCAACATCGTCTTCTCGCGGCCGCGGTCGGCGCGGATCCGGTTCACGAGCGTCGACACCTTGGCGAGCCCGACGTCGTTGTGCGCCGAGTCGGCGTACTCCGTGTTGCGGAAGTAATCCCAGTTCAGGGCGTTGCCGTGCAGGTCGGACGACTCCATGACGGTGATCGTGACGTCGCCGGAGGCGGCGGCCGCGGGGGTCGCCGAGGCCATGCCCGTGACCGCGACGGCGGCGGCCACGACTGCCAGAGGTTTGCGCATGCGTGCATCCCACCCGACGCGATTCCGCAAGTCCACGCCTACGAAAGCACTAGCCCGAACGGATGCGTCACATCACTTAGAGGCCAGGGGGTGCAGGAGCCCTCGGGGGTCCTGTTAAAGTCGGGAGCACGCTTCGGGTGGAGTGCCTCCCGAAGCGTTACTGGCTTGCCAGCACCTGGCAGCCGGGTGAGTGTGTTCCGGCCGGTAACCCCACCGGCAAAGCCGATCGCCGGCGAGAGAGCCGGCGACGCCGAGGAGGTCCTTGCGTGCTCAGCGCCTTCCGCTCGGCTCTCGCGACGCCGGATCTGCGCCGCAAGATCCTTTTCACCCTGATGATCATCGCGATCTATCGGGTCGGCGCCATGCTGCCCTCCCCGGGCGTGTCATACCCGAACGTGCAGAAGTGCATCGAGGACGTCGACAACCAGAGCATCTACCAGCTGCTGAACCTGTTCAGCGGCGGTGCGCTCCTGCAGCTGTCGGTGTTCGCGCTCGGGATCATGCCCTACATCACCGCGAGCATCATCATCCAGCTGCTGACCGTGGTCATCCCGCGGTTCGAACAGCTGAAGAAGGAAGGCCAGTCCGGCCAGGGCAAGCTCACGCAGTACACGCGGTACCTGACGATCGGTCTCGCGATCCTGCAGTCCACCGGCATCATCGCCATGGCGAACCGCGGTGGCCTCTTCGGTGACTGCCAGGACCCGATCATCCCGAACAACGGCATCTTCGACCTCGCCATCATCGTCATCACGATGACCGCGGGCACCGCCGTGATCATGTGGTTCGGCGAGCTCATCACCGAGCGCGGTGTCGGCAACGGCATGTCGCTGCTGATGTTCGTCAACATCGCGGCGCGCATCCCGGCCGAGGGTGGCAACATCCTCGAGAACAACGGCCCGCTGGTGTTCACCATCGTGTGCCTGTTCGGTCTCGCGATCATCGTCGGCGTGGTGTTCCTCGAGCAGGGCCAGCGCCGCATCCCGGTGCAGTACGCGAAGCGCATGGTCGGCCGCCGAATGTACGGCGGCACCTCGACCTACCTGCCGATGAAGGTCAACCAGGCAGGCGTCATCCCGATCATCTTCGCGTCCTCGCTGCTGTACCTGCCGGACCTGATCACGCGGCTCGCGGGCAACAGCAACAACTGGTGGACGCGGTTCGTGTCCGAGCACCTCACGAAGCAGTCCGACTGGGTG
The DNA here is from genome assembly GCF_054661535.1 of Actinophytocola sp. KF-1. Taxonomy (NCBI): domain Bacteria; kingdom Bacillati; phylum Actinomycetota; class Actinomycetes; order Pseudonocardiales; family Pseudonocardiaceae; genus Actinophytocola; species Actinophytocola sp. KF-1. Next base: position 24,306 of record NZ_BAAFVK010000021.1, read on the forward strand.
CACATCTCGGTCTACTTCGCGATGATCATCTTCTTCACGTACTTCTACATCTCCATCCAGTTCAACCCGCAGGAGCGGGCGGAGGACATGAAGAAGTACGGCGGCTTCATCCCCGGCATCCGCCCTGGTCGGCCGACCGCCGAGTACCTGCAGTTCGTGCTGAGCAGGATCACCCTCCCCGGGTCGATCTACCTCGGCATCATCGCGGTGCTGCCCAACTTCTTCCTGGACATCACCGGTGACGGCCAGAACCAGAACTTCCCCTTCGGTGGTACTGCTGTCTTGATCATGGTTGGCGTGGGTCTCGACACCGTCAAGCAGATCGAAAGCCAGCTCATGCAGCGCAACTACGAAGGGTTCCTCAAGTGACACGTCTCGTTCTCGTCGGTCCGCCTGGTGCGGGCAAAGGCACTCAGGCGACCGCGCTGAGCGAGAAGCTGGCCATCCCGCACATCTCCACCGGCGACCTGTTCCGCAAGAACATCGCCGAGGAGACCGAGCTGGGCAAGCAGGTCAAGCACATCCTCGACAGCGGTGGCCTCGTCCCGGACGAGGTCACCAACCAGATGCTGATCGAGCGGCTCGAGCAGTCCGACACGGAGAACGGCTTCCTGCTGGACGGCTTCCCGCGCAACATCGGCCAGGCCGACGTGCTGGCCAAGGTGCTCGCGGACGCCGACCAGAAGCTCGACGCGGTCGTGCAGCTGCAGGTCGACGAGGACGTCGTGGTCAAGCGGCTGCTGGCGCGCGGCCGCAACGACGACAACGAGGACGTCATCCGGCACCGGCAGCACGTGTACCGGTCGGAGACCGCGCCGCTGCTCGACTACTACCGGGACGTGCTCGTCACCGTCGACGGCGTCGGCGAGGTCGACGAGATCACCGACCGGGTGCTTGCCGCGCTGCGCGACCGGACGTGACCCGTGGTTTGTTCGGCACGCTGTTGCGGCGGCGTGACAGCATGATCGAGCTGAAGACCCCAGCAGAGCTGGAGGCCATGCGGGCCGCCGGTCTCGTGGTCGCGAAGGCCCTGTCCGCCGTCACGGCCGCGGTCCGGGCCGGGGTGAGCACCGGGGAGCTGGACGAGATCGCGTTCCAGGTCATCCGCGACGCGGGCGCCGTCCCGTCGTTCCTCGGCTACCACGACTACCCGGCCACGATCTGCGCGTCGGTGAACAACCAGATCGTGCACGGCATCCCGTCGAAGGACCAGGTCCTCGCGGACGGCGACCTGATCTCCGTGGACTGCGGCGCCATCCTCGACGGCTGGCACGGCGACTCGGCGGTCACCATCCCGGTCGGCGAGGTGTCGGCGGCGGACCTCGCGCTGTCGGACGCCACCCGGGTGGCCATGGAGGCCGGCATCAAGGCGGTCCGCCCGGACGGGCGGCTCACCGACATCTCGCACGCCATCGAGGAGTCGGTGCACGCCACCGAGCGCGCCACGGGCACCACGTACGGCATCGTCCGCGAGTACGGCGGCCACGGCATCGGCCGCGCCATGCACATGGAGCCGTTCCTGCCCAACTACGGCAAACCCGGCAAGGGCCCGCGCCTGCGCGTCGGCATGGCGATCGCCATCGAGCCGATGCTGACCATGGGCACCGAGGTCACACAGGAACTGGACGACGGCTGGACCGTCGTCACCGCCGACGGCTCGCGCGCCGCCCACTGGGAGCACACGGTCGCCATCACCGACGACGGCCCCTGGGTCCTCACGGCCCCCTAGCCGTATCCGGTCATGAGGTGCGGTTGAGGCGTTCGACCTTGCCGTTCGCATCGAGAGCGGCCAGCCGCGGCACCTGGTGACGGGCCAGCACCCGCGACACCGTCCTGGTGGGGCACGCCCACCTCGGCACCGGTCCAGTCCGGCCCACACCGCCGACCGCTGGCGTGGGTCCAGGCAAGCCACACCCCACCCGGAGGGTCTCCCACCTCACCATCCACCCACCGCTGCCAACGTCCCGACCAAATACCTAGCCGGTCAGAACCGGCCCCAGGACACCGAACGGCCGTGGCCGGTGTGCAGGATGGTGTACCCGCGGCGCCGCGCCCAGACCTCGGCCGCCGCCCGCAGCACGGCGGAGCCGCAGTTCAGGTAGTCGGTGGCCATCGTCACGGTGCCGTAGCCGTGGAGGATCTCGGCGAGCTTCCTCTCCGAACCGACGACGCCGAGCTTGATCGCCAGGTACAGCAGCTGTGGCTGCCGCTCGCTTGCCAGCACGCGGCGGACGAGCGCGGGGTTGAAGATGCGCGGCCTGCGGTTCCTGAGCTGGTCGTACACCTCCCGGCCGCGTGCGCCGTCCAGCCACTCGCCCGTCGTGTCCAGGCAGTCGGCACCCGCGGTCAGCAGGTCCTCGATGGCGGCGACCTCGCGCATCTCGGCGGGCAGCAGGCGCTCGGCGTTGCGCAGGTGCTCGTCGGCGCCGAACGCCACCAGGGCCTCGATCGCCTCCTGCCGCCCGTGGTAGTACGCCAGGTGGAGCGCGGTGTTGCCGTCGGTGTCGGTCAGGTCGACGGAGCGTGCCTGCCTCAGCCGGTCCCGGTCGCCGGTGACCGCTGCCTGGTACAGCCGGTCGACCCGCGCGGCCCGGACCCTCCTGCGGTGCGGACGCAGCGCCGCCACGGCCGCGAGGAGCACGATGGCAGCCGCGATCACCACGAGCACTGTCTCCACCATCGGTGTCCGTCCTTCCGTGCGGTCGGCGAAGCTAGAATGCCCAGGTGGGGACTGGTCCCGGGGGTGGATGTCCGCTTGCGGCCGGTCACCGAGGGCGACGGGCGTCACCCGGGGAAACCACCCCTGAGGGGTACGAGCCCGGGGTTACGATCGGCGTGCACCCCAACTTCACGTCCGCCTAACCCCCTGGCTGCCGTCCCGTCGAACACACGCGTACACTGGTTCGGTGGCGCACTCGTTGCGCCGTCTCCGTCATGCGTGTGCACCTGTTGGATACACGCGCGGCGGGCTGCGTAGACCCAAAACGAAACGCGGAGGACATGGGCAAGAAGGACGGGGCCATCGAGGTCGAAGGCCGTGTGGTGGAGCCGCTCCCCAACGCGATGTTCCGTGTCGAGTTGGAGAACGGACACAAGGTCCTCGCACACATCAGCGGCAAGATGCGGCAGCACTACATCCGCATCCTGCCGGAGGACCGAGTGGTCGTGGAGCTGTCGCCCTACGACCTGTCCCGCGGCCGAATCGTCTACCGCTACAAGTAGAGCCACCGATAGAGAGACAGGGACGTGAAGGTCCAGCCGAGCGTCAAGAAGATCTGTGACAAGTGCAAGGTGATCCGCCGTCACGGGCGGGTCATGGTGATCTGCGAGAACCTGCGCCACAAGCAGCGCCAGGGCTGATCACGGCACACCCGTAAAGAGGACCTCCCCACACCTGCCGGGCCACACGGGCCCGGTTCACCCCCGGACCAGGCCGGGGCCCGCCAGCACGGGACGGTGGGGGAGAAGACCTGGAAGAACCTTCAAGAGGAGATATGGCACGCGTTGCTGGCGTCGACCTCCCCCGCGAGAAGCGGATGGAGATCGCGCTGACCTACATCTACGGCATCGGCCGTACCCGCTCCAAGGAGCTGCTGACCGCGACCGGGATCAGCCCGGACCTGCGCGCCAAGGACCTGTCCGACGAGGACGTCTCGAAGCTGCGTGAGCACATCGAGGCGAACTACAAGGTCGAGGGTGACCTGCGCCGCGAGGTGAACGCGGACATCCGCCGGAAGATCGAAATCGGTTGCTACGAGGGTCTTCGCTGGCGCCGGGGCCTGCCGGTCCGCGGCCAGCGCACGAAGACCAACGCGCGTACCCGCAAGGGCCCCAAGAAGACGGTCGCCGGCAAGAAGAAGGCTGGGAAGAAGTGAGCACGGTCGTATCGGTCGTCCCGCAGCGGCGACGCAACCGTCAGTTCGTGGCTCTGCAGGTGGCCCCCAAGGCCCGCCCGCAGGCACTTCGCGACCTGTACCGGGACTACGGCACGGTCATCCGTCACGCGGACCGCGACTCGAACACCGAGTCCGACGCCTCCGCCACCACCCAGACTTCGCGTTAACAGGAGCACCCAGCAGACATGCCACCCAAGTCCCGTCAGGGCGCCGGGGTCAAGAAGGTCCGGCGCAAGGAAAAGAAGAACGTCTCGCACGGCCACGCGCACATCAAGAGCACGTTCAACAACACGATCGTCTCCATCACCGACCCGAACGGCAACGTGATCAGCTGGGCGTCCAGCGGCCACGTCGGCTTCAAGGGCTCGCGCAAGTCCACCCCGTTCGCCGCGCAGATGGCCGCGGAGAACGCGGCCCGCAAGGCGGCCGAGCACGGCATGCGCAAGGTCGACGTCTTCGTGAAGGGCCCCGGCTCCGGCCGGGAGACCGCGATCCGCTCGCTGCAGGCAGCGGGCCTCGAGGTCGGCACCATCCAGGACGTCACGCCGCAGCCGCACAACGGGTGCCGCCCGCCCAAGCGGCGCCGGGTCTAAGGGGGGACTGAGAAACCATGGCTCGTTACACCGGACCTGTTACCCGCAAGTCCCGCCGCTTCAAGGTCGACCTGGTCGGCGGAGACCGCTCGTTCGAGCGTCGTCCGTACCCGCCGGGCCAGCACGGCCGCGGCCGCATCAAGGAGAGCGAGTACCTCCTGCAGCTGCAGGAGAAGCAGAAGGCTCGCTACACCTACGGCGTGCTGGAGCGCCAGTTCCGCCGCTACTACGAGCAGGCCGCGCGCACCAAGGGCAAGACCGGTGAGGCGCTGCTGCAGCTGCTCGAGTCGCGCCTGGACAACGTGGTGTACCGCGCGGGTCTCGCCCGCACGCGCCGCCAGGCCCGCCAGCTCGTCTCGCACGGCCACTTCATCGTGAACGGCAAGAAGGTCAACGTCCCGAGCTTCCAGGTGTCGAAGTTCGACATCATCGACGTGAAGCCGAAGTCGCTGAACACGCTGCCGTTCGTCGCCGCCAAGGAGTCCTTCGGCGACCGGCCGATCCCGGGCTGGCTGCAGGTCGTGCAGTCCAACCTCCGGATCCTCGTGCACCAGCTGCCCGAGCGCGCGCAGATCGACGTGCCCGTGCAGGAGCAGCTGATCGTCGAGTTCTACTCGAAGTGATCCTCACCCGGCGGCGGCTCGACCACGAGCCGCCGCCGGGTCACATCTCCGGTGGGCGTCAAATAGCGGTCGCCCCTGAGGTAAAGGAAGAAAGAAAGTGCTGATTTCTCAGCGGCCCTCGCTCAGCGAGGAGCCGGTCAACGAGACGCGCTCCCGGTTCACCATCGAACCGCTGGAGCCGGGCTTCGGCTACACGCTCGGCAACTCGCTTCGCCGGACGCTGCTGTCGTCGATCCCGGGCGCGTCCGTCACGAGCATCCGCATAGACGGTGTGCTGCACGAGTTCACCACCGTGCCGGGCGTGAAGGAAGACGTCACCGACATCATCCTCAACCTCAAGGAGCTGGTCGTCAGCTCCGAGGAGGACGAGCCCGTCACGATGTACCTGCGCAAGCAGGGCCCGGGTGAGGTCACCGCGGGCGACATCGTGCCGCCGGCCGGTGTCACCGTGCACAACCCCGACCTCCACATCGCCACGCTGAACGGCAAGGGCAAGCTGGAGATCGAGCTCGTCGTCGAGCGCGGCCGCGGCTACGTGCCCGCGGTGCAGAATAAGCAGGCAGGCGCCGAGATCGGCCGCATCCCGGTCGACTCGATCTACTCGCCGGTGCTGCGGGTCACCTACAAGGTCGAGGCGACGCGTGTCGAGCAGCGCACCGACTTCGACCGGCTGATCCTGGACGTCGAGACGAAGCCGTCGATCACCCCGCGGGACGCCGTCGCGTCGGCCGGCAAGACGCTGGTCGAGCTGTTCGGCCTCGCCCGCGAGCTGAACGTGGACGCCGAGGGGATCGAGATCGGTCCGTCGCCGCAGGAGGCGGACACCATCGCCGCCTACGCGATGCCGATCGAGGACCTCGACCTCACCGTGCGTTCGTACAACTGCCTCAAGCGCGAGGGCATCCACACCGTGGGTGAGCTCGTCTCGCGCAGTGAGGCCGACCTGCTGGACATCCGCAACTTCGGTGCGAAGTCGATCGACGAGGTCAAGATGAAGCTCGTCGGCCTCGGCCTCGCGCTGAAGGACAGCCCGCCCGGGTTCGACCCGACCACCGCCGCATCGGACTACGCGAGCGAAGGCTGGTCGTCGGCGGACAGCGGGGTTGCGGACGGCAGCCACGACGATGGCCAGGACTACGCGGAGACGGAGCAGTTGTAATGCCCACGCCAACCAAGGGCGCCCGCCTGGGCGGCTCGCCGGCCCACGAGCGGCTGATGCTGGCAAACCTCGCCACATCGCTGTTCCAGCACGGCCGGATCACCACCACCCAGGCCAAGGCCCGCAAGCTGCGGCCCTACGCGGAGCGCCTGATCACCAAGGCGAAGCGGGGTGACCTCCACAACCGTCGGATGATCATGCGTGTCATCCGCGACAAGGAGGTCGTGCACCGTCTCGTCACGGAGATCGGCCCGTTCTTCGCCGACCGCAACGGCGGCTACACCCGCATCCTGAAGACGATCCCGCGCAAGGGCGACAACGCCCCGATGGCGATCATCGAGCTGGTGCAGGAGAAGACCGTCACCGCGGAGGCCGAGGCCGCGCGCAAGACGAAGTTCGCCAAGGACGAGAAGGCCGCCGCTCCCGCCGAGGAGACGAAGGCCGACGACACGACCGCGACCGAGGCCCCGGCCTCCGACGTCGAGGTCGAGGAGAGCGCGTCCGACGACGAGCACCCCTACGGCGCGGGCAGCCACGCCCCGCTGGAGGACGGTTCGCAGCCCGAGGGCTTCGCCATCAAGGGCAAGACCTCCTCGATGCTGTACCACGAGCCGGAGACGTCGCACTACGACCGGACCGTCGCCGACGTGTGGTTCGCCACCGCCGAGGACGCCGAGGCCGCCGGCTTCAGCAAGCCGGCGTCGCAGCAGCAGGACGACGAGTCCTGACCGGTTTCGTCACCGACGAGCCCGTCACCCCCGTGGGTGGCGGGCTCGTCCGGTTCATGCTCGGCATCGCCTACGACGGCACGGACTTCTCCGGCTGGGCCCGGCAGCCGGGCCGCCGCACGGTGTGCGCGGTCGTCGAGGACACGCTGTCGATGATCCTGCGCCACGACGTCCGCCTGACGGTCGCGGGCCGCACGGACGCCGGGGTGCACGCGTCCGGCCAGGTCGCGCACACCGACCTGCCGTCCGCGCCGGCGCTGAACCGGCTGGCGCGCGCCCTGCCCGCGGACGTGCGCGTGCACTCGATCGCGGTGGCGCCGCCGGGTTTCGACGCGCGCTTCTCCGCGGTCCGCAGGCACTACGCCTACCGCCTGTGCGACGTCCAGTGGGCGGCGGACCCGTTGCGCCGCAACGACACCGTGACGTGGCCGAGGCACCTGGACGTGGACGCGATGAACGAGGCGTCGGCGTACCTGCTGGGCCTCAACGACTTCGTGGCGTTCTGCCGCCGCCGCGAGGGCGCCACGACGATCCGCGACCTGCAGCGCTTGTCGTGGCAGCGCGAGGGCGACGTGGTGACGGCGTTCGTGTCGGCGGACGCGTTCTGCCACTCGATGGTGCGCAGCCTGGTGGGCGCGCTGCTCGCCGTCGGCGAGGGCCGCAAGCCGGTGGAATGGCCCGCGTCGCTGCTGAAGGCGGAGACCCGCCCGAGCACGATCACCGTCGCCCCGGCCCACGGGTTGACGTTGACCGGCGTCGACTACCCGCCGCCGGACCAGCTGGCCGCACGCGCGGAACAGACCAGGGCCCTGCGCGAACATCTCTGACCTGCGCGTGCCGCTGTGGACGTACAGTGGCGCGGTGGGCGACACCCGGGACGACTGGCGCGCGCGGATGGCCGTGCGAGGCGGGCCGATCACTCATGCGCTCGCCCGCGCGGGGTGGTTCGTGTTCGCGATGCTGGGCGCCGTCGTGATGGTCGGCGTCGCGGTGCTGTACGCGGCGAACCCGGGTCCGCGGGGCGCGGACAACAGCGCCGCGGCCAACTTCGTGGGCGGCCTGATCGTGATGGTGCCGATCGGCGCGGTGATCGGGGCGCTGCTCGGGTTGCCCGCCCAGTTCGCGGCCCGGATGTGGCTGCGGAACCCGACGGAGGCCGAGCGGCAGGCGGCACGCGTACCCGGGCACGGCTTGCGACCGTCGGGACGCTGGGCCCGCTCCTATGAGACGTGCGCGCGCTCGGTCGCGGCGTATCACCAGGTCGTGGCGACGCTGCCGGCGGGCGCGGGCCGCGACTGGCTCGCCGGCATCGGCGAGACGCTGGACGAGGAGCTGGCCGAGTCGCTGCGCCTGGCGCGGCTCGGGGAGAGCCTCGATGACGGGGACGGCGAACTGGACGGGACCGCGGTGCGCGTGCTCGACCGGCTGCGCGCGGCGGAGCGCTCGTTCGACGAGACCACCGAACGCGCGGCGGCGATCGCCTTGGAGCTGCGGGACGATTCGGATTTTGTGCGGGTGCGTGCGCAGCTCGACATGCTCGCTGAGCAGACTCCGCATTTGCGCGCCTCGGATCAGTCGTAGCGCGCTGGGTTGCTCGGGTCGGTTTTGTGGTTGGCCTTGTTGTGGGTTTTCCCTCCGGGGGGGTCCTCGCCGGACGGGCTGGTCTCCGGGATGGCGGCGGGTCTTGCACGGGGCTGGTTTGGCAAGGACTGCTGTTGAGTGGTCTGCCTGCCATCCCGTCGACCTCCCGGAGGGCTATCACACCGCGTCAAGGGGGCCCGGGCGGTTTGGGCACGGGGTTGCGTTGGGCTTCCGGGCCCCCTTGACACGGCGTGATCGGGCTTCGCCAGGTCGACGGGATGGCAGGCAGCAGTCCTTGTGTAGTGGGCTGGCGCCCGTTGGGGTGGACTCGCGCCCATGTGGTGGTCGCGCCGTTTGGGGTGCGCTCGATTGGGGTCGTGCTCGTATGGGGTCGCGCAGTTTGGGTTGCGCTCGGTTGGGGCGCGCCGTTGGGGTCGCGTTTGTGGACGCCGCGCTGAACCACGCCGCTGGACCCACGCCGCTGAGCCGCTGGGCCGCGCCGCCGAACCGCGCCGCCGAACCGCGCCGCCGAACCGCGCCGCTGGGCAGCCGCCGAACCGCGCCGCTGGGCAGCCGCCGAACCGCGCCGCCGAACCGCGCCGCTGGGGTCGCGCCCGGTATGGCCGGGCTCGGGCGGTGCCTGGCTGGCCTCCGGCCCCCTCGAACCACGCTACGGCATGCCACCGACATGAATCGGCGATCCGGGCGGGGATCGACGCGAGCTGTGGACAACCCGCTCACCTGTGGACAACCACCCCGTGCGGGCCGTCCGCGGCGCGGGAATGTCGGTGCCCGTCGCTAGGCTGGAAATCGGCGGCCGGAGGCGCGCCCACCAGTTGTCGCCGCGCCACGTCAGCGGCGTCCGGACGTGGAACGGCGCTCCCCACCGGGCAGGCGGGGAGCGCCGCGAGCAACTGCCGGATCAGACGTCCAGGGTCCAACCCGTCAGTGCGCCCGTGTCAGCGCCGTACATGTCCTGCACGCTGAGCGTCCACACACCGTTCGCCGCCGACGCCGACGCGTCGACCGTGAAGGTCTCGTCCACGTTGTCGCCGCCGTCGAACGGGTCGGCGGGCTTCAGGGTGTGGACGGTCCCGTCCGGGGCGGTCAGCGTCACCGCGAGGTCACCGCGGTAGGTGTGCGTGATCTGGACGCGCACCTTCGTGGCGGCCGCGGCGTTGCCCTCGCAGCCCGCGATCTCGATCGCGCTCGTCACCGCGGCGCCTGCGTCCGGGATGGTGACGCGGGTCGTGCTGGCGGCCGCCTCGCAACCCGTCGGCGGCTCGGGGTCGGTGCCACCGCCGGTGCCGGTGTGCAGCAACACATTCGGCGAGCCTGTGCCCGGGTCACCGATCTTGTCGGCGCCACCGGCCGCGACCAGGGCGTCCCGCACGGCGGCCGGGGTCGCGTCCGGGTTGGCGGCCAGGTACAGGGCAGCCGCACCGGCCACGTGCGGGGTCGCCATCGACGTGCCGCTGATCGTGTTGGTGCCACCGTCGAGCCACGCCGACGTGATGTCCTGGCCGGGCGCGAAGATGTCGGTGCAGGTGCCGTAGTTGGAGAACGAGGCACGCGCGTCGCCGTCCGTGGACGCGTTCACCGTGATCGCCTCCGGCACGCGGGCCGGGGAGAAGCCGCACGCGTCGGCGTTGGAGTTGCCGGACGCGATCGCGTACGTGACACCGGCCGCGATCGACCGCTGCACGGCCTCGTCCAGCGCGGTGTCCGCGCCGCCGCCGAGGCTCATGTTCGCGACGGCCGGCTTGACCGCGTTCTGTGTCACCCAGTCGATGCCGGCGACGACCTGCGCGGTGGTGCCGGAGCCGTTGCAGTCCAGCACGCGGACCGCGACCAGCCGCACCTCCTTGGCCACGCCGTGCGCGGTGCCGCCGACCGTGCCGCCGACGTGCGTGCCGTGGCCGTTGCAGTCGTCGGCGGACCCGCCGTCGACCGCGTCGAAGCCGGACGTCGCGCGGCCGCCGTAGTCGGGGTGGTCGAGGTCCATGCCGGTGTCGATGATGTACGCGTGCACGTTCGACGCCGTCGTCGCGTACGAGTACTTCGCGTCGAGCGGCAGGCCTGCCTGGTCGATCCGGTCCAGGCCCCACGACGGCGGGTTCGCCTGGTCCTCGGTGATCCGCAGCGTCTGGTTCTGCTGCACGAACGCCACGTCCGGGTCGGCGGCCAGGTCCTTCGCCTGCGCCTCGCTGATCGACGCGGCGAAGCCGTTCAGCGCCTCGTACAGGTGCGTGACCCGCCCGCCGAGCGACGCGGCGACGTCCGCCGCCTCGCCGGTCGCGCCGTCCTTGTACACGACGAGGTAACTGCCGTCGACCGCGGTGGCCGAGTCGGCGCCGAGGATCGTCACCCCGGGTTCGGCGGATGCCGGTGTGGTCGCCCCGACGGCGAGCCCGACGGCCGCCGCAGCCGCGGCACCGCCCGCCACCAGCCGCCTCAACGAGGCGGCATGAGACCTACTCATGTGTGTTTCTCCTTGTTGCAGGGCACGCGCGTCCTCAGCCCTCGATGAGGTCCACGCGCGTGTTCAAGGTCAACATTCGCCGGGAATGATCACTCGAACAAGAAACGCAAGTAGGTACTTGTGAACACTTGGCCGGGTCCTGGGAACAGGTTCGGCCGAACGGGCCCGGAAGTTGGCCCGGGTGCCGCGTCCCGAAAGGACGGAGACGACGGGCGTCAGTCGCCGCGCCGCACCGGGCCCAGGATCTGCTGCTCCTTCGTGTTGGTGATCAGCCGCATGCGCTTCCACAGCATGTGGCCGAGCGCGACCACCTCGTCGTCGGCGAGGGTGGTCAGCTCGTGCACCATCGGCGGCGGCAGCCGCCACACGCGTGCCGCGAGCTGCGCCTGGCCGACCGGCAGCCGCTGCAGCAGCACCAGATCGGCCGCGTTCGCGGTCGCCCCGGCCTGCGGGTGCATGTAGGGCAGCACGTACACGGTGGTCTGCCACGCCGCCCTCGGCGGGAACAGCTCCTGCGGCGTCGGGCCACCGTCGTGCACCACGAGCAGCGGACCGTCCTCCGACGGGCGCGGCAGCTCGACCGGGGAGAGGCGGCGGATCTGCACGAGCGGCGCCGGCCGCCCGTCCGGGCCGGTGCCCGCCGCCTTCTGCAGCACCTGCCACGACGCGGGCCGCCCGGTCGCGACGACCACCCACGCGCCGACGGCCATGGCACGCAGCGCGACCTGCCGTGCCAGGTACAGGCCACCGACCAGCACGAGCCTGGTCGGCGCTGGCCGCAGCGCGGAGATCGTCATCGGCTCGCCCTGCAGGGTGGAGCCGAGCATCATGCCGCCGCGGTCACCGGTCGGGCTGATCGCGTCGAGCATGGTGGGCGACATCAGGAACTCCTGCGTCAGCCCGTTGCCCGTCTGGATGTCGAGGAGCCTGGAGGACTCACTCACGCGCGGCCTCCCAACGGCAGCGTGGCGGCGAGCCCGGCCACCTGCAGCCCGCGCAGCGGGGTCAGGGTGATGCCGAGCCGGTCGGAGATCGTGGACAGGCGCTCGTCGGCGTACTCCAGCTCGTCGGGGGTGCGGGCGCTGACACGCACCAGCCCGCGCACACCGACCTGGTTGTCCTCGGCGCCCGGCGAGATCGACACGGTCACCGTCGACGACAGCGCACGCACGCCGGTCAGCGCGTTCAGGCTGGTGGCGGGCTTGCCGCGGGACCAGCCGGTGATCGCGTAGCTGGCGTGGCCGATGCCGGCCACCGTCACGCCGGTCCACCGCTCGGTGAGCCGGGCCCTCGGCGTCTGCGGCGGCTGCTGCGGCGCGTTCGGGTTCTGCGGCGGCACGTGCAGCGCCCCGGTCAGCTCCGCGGACGAGATGCCCGCCTTGAGCAGCTCGTCCGGGTCGAGCGGGCGGGTCGGCACGCCACGCGACTCGAGCGCGTTGCGCACGCGGGACAGCGCACCGATCAGCGCGCGGTGCGCGCCGAGCACGCCGCCGCCGCGCTCGCGGACCGCCGCCGGGCAGCGCCGCGGGTCGAGCCGCACCGCGACCCACGTGGTGCGGCGCGCGGCCGCGGGCAGCGGGCCGAGCAGCTCCATGTAGGACGCGAGGGCAGGGGAGGTCGGGGGGAGTGCCGCGCTGCCGGGGTAGCAGTGCCAGATGACCTGGATGGCGTCGAGCACCACACCGCGGTCCTCGAGGCACGGCGCGAGCGCGCCCAGCGGCAGGTTCGGCGCCCCGCCGAGCTGCGTGACCAGGCCGGGGGCCGGGTCGACGAGCAGGACCGCGGTCCACGTGCCGTCGTGCCAGGCGAGGCCCAGCGGCCTGCGTTCGTGGTCGGTGCCGTGCGCCACGACCAGGTCCGGCACCGCGAGCCGCAGCAGTGCGACGCGCGGGTCGTCCGGGCCGGTGACCGGGGTGGCGTCGGAGTCCTCGATGCCCTCGATGCTGACCGGCTTGGTCGGCTTGGACAGCCGCGCGTGCGAGCGGAACGCGTAGCGCAGCGTCAGGCCGATCCACTGCGTGAACCAGCGGCCGCGCCACCGGATGGCGGCGATCAGCAGGCCGGCGAACGCGATGCCGATGGCGACGTAGACCAGGTCGATGTCGATCGCGAGCAGGACGAGCCCGATCGCGACCGCGATCTCGAGCACGACCAGGTTCGTGACCGGCAGCGCGCCGAGGCTCGCGCCTCGCGTGCGCCGGCGTGCGGACATCGGGGGCCGCGGCGGGCCTGCGGGCGGACGTGCGCCCGCCCCTCCGCCGTTGCCGCCACCAGGACCACCGGGGCCGCCGGGCCCGGAACCGCCGCCGCCACCGCCGGGCCCACCGGGACCGCCTGGACCACCCGGTCCGCCGGGGCCGGAGCCGCCGGGGCGACCCGGGACGCCGGGCGGTGGAGTGGCGGGGCCGCCGGGGATGCCTGGCGGGGGTGTCGCGGGGCCGGCCGGCGGAGTGGCGCCGGGCGGCGGAGTCGCGGGCCTGCTCGGGGCGCCGGGCATGCCAGGACCGGCCGGCCTGGCGGGGACGCCGGGACCGTTCGGCCGTGCGGGCATGCCGGGCGGCGGCGTCGGCCGCCCTGGCGCGGGCGGCACACCGGGACCCGTCGGACGCGCGGGGGCACCCTGTCCTCCGTGCCGACCGGCGGGGGCCCCGGACCCCGCGGGTCTCGGCGGCTGGGCCGGAGGAGGCGTGCCGCCGTTCCCGCGCCGTGGAGGAGTGCTCACCGACATCCGCTCGATCTTTCCCCTCGTCACCTGTGTGCCCCGGCCGGACCCGATTCTGCCGAAGGTCTGGAACCGCCGTGCAACCGACGCCGGTAGGGCTATCCTGCGGAACCGTACCGCGATCGGGGAGCTGCAGAGGCGGAAATGCCATCTACACCGACTACCAAGTCACAGGTTCAGGCGTATCGGTTCGTGCTGCGCAGGATGCAGTCGGCGCTGGTCCGCAAGGACGCGGTGATGCTGCACGACCCGATGCGGACGCACAGCCGTGCGACCGTGGTCGGTGTGTGCCTCGCCGCACTCGGCCTGCTGGGCTTCCTCATCTGGGGGATCCTCTCGCCGAAGCCGAAGGCGCCTGACGAGGACGGCATCGTCATCGGCAAGCCGTCCGGACAGGTCTACGTGCTGCTCGCCAAGCCGGACAAGAAGCTGATCCCGGTGTTCAACATGGCGTCCGCGCGGCTGCTGCTCATGGCGCAGCAGGAGAAGTCGTCCGCGGCGCCGGGCGCGGGCCAGCAGGGCGGCGGTCCGACGCCGCAGGTGGTCGCGCCGACCGTGGTCGACGACAACGAGCTGCGGGACATCCCCAAGGGCCGCAAGGCAGGCATCGCCGACGGGCCGGACCTGCTGCCGAGCGCGGACCAGCGCATCGAGTCCCGGTGGACGGTGTGCGACCAGTACATGCTCGACCGCACCCTCCCCGACCCGGCCAAGGAGAACAAGGTCGAGACCACGGTGATCGCCGGGGTCGACGAGCTCGGCCCGATGCTCAAGCAGAACGAGTCGCTGCTCGTGCGCGCGCCCAACGGGAAGACCTACCTCGTCTACCGCACCCCGGGCACCGCGAACCTGCCGAACACCAGCGCCGTGCGCGCCGAGGTCGACCTCGAGGACGCGCGGGTGCGGGAGGCGCTCGAGCTGACCGGGATCGAGCCGCGGGTGATCACCACCGGCATGCTCAACGCGATCCCGGAGAAGGCGCGGCTGGCGAGCCCCGGCATCAAGGGCCGCGACACCGACTCCAACGTCGACCTCGGCGACCCGGAGCTGCGCAAGGTCGGCTCGGTGTTCGAGGTCGAGCGCGCGGGCGACGTGACCCGGACGTACGTGGTGCTCAAGGACGGCATCGAGGAGGTCAAGCGGTCCACCGCGAACCTCATCCGCTACTACCGGAACCTCGGCAACGCCCGCATCACCGCGGTGAACCCGGACCGGATCGCGGGCCTCGACCAGCCGGACGAGATCGACGACACGACCTTCCCCGAGCGGGACACCGAGGTGCTCGACCCGGAGAACT
Source organism: Actinophytocola sp. KF-1 (assembly GCF_054661535.1). Taxonomy (NCBI): domain Bacteria; kingdom Bacillati; phylum Actinomycetota; class Actinomycetes; order Pseudonocardiales; family Pseudonocardiaceae; genus Actinophytocola; species Actinophytocola sp. KF-1. The sequence goes on from NZ_BAAFVK010000021.1 coordinate 39,387, forward strand.
TCCCCGTCGCCTGCCTCGCGTGGAGCTACTCCGGTGAGGGCGAGAACGCCGAGGAGTTCACCGCGGTGCACATCGGCAAGAAGCTGCCCGGCATCAAGCTGAACTCCGAGGGCAAGCCGGAGACCGTCGCGATCTCCAGCCCCAACGCGGACGGCGTGCGGATCGACCACTTCTACATGCCGCCCGGCCGCGGCGCGGTCGTGCGGCAGGCCACCTCGCCCGCGGACTTCACCCGGGGGCAGATCACGCTGATCTCCGACCGCGGCGTGAAGTACGGCGTGCCCGACCCGAGGACGGCCGCCGGTCTCGGCCTCGACAACCAGCTGCCCGCGCCACGCAACATCATCCAGTTGCTGCCGGACGGCGCGTCGCTGAGCGTCAAGGACGTGGAACAGAGCTACGACTCGACACCGTTCGGGCCGGGGCAGTACCCGTCCAAGACGGCGGAGGCACAGGGCGGCGGCTGATTCCCTTCGCAAAGTCCTCCCGCCCGGCGTGGACCTCGTTGCACAAGCACCCGTGGGAACCACGCCGGGTCACCTATCGTCGGAGCCCTGACGAAGGGTGGACTTGTGACGGGGATCAAGTTCGACGCGACGTGGGTCGGTGGGTACGCGCAGCTCGCGGGCAACAGCGCGGACGCGCTCGCCGAGGGCGTGAAGACGATGGCGATCGAGCCGCTCGGCGAGGAGTCGTTCGGGCAGCTGGGGCGGACCGTCAAGACCACCGAGGCGTACGGGAAGGCCGCGCAGCTCCTGCGTGAGCAGCTCGCCAGGGCCGTCGAGGCGCTGTCGTCGGCGTCCGACGGCCTGGAGAAGGTCACCGCCGGGTACGTCGACACCGACGACGAGGGCGGCGTGACGATCCGGCGGGAGGACCGGTGAGTTACGAGGTCGTCGCGGCGCCGGACGGCACGGACGTCGAGAACCAGATCGCCGCGCAACTGGACTACCTGTCGAAGCTGGCGCGCCACCTCGGCATCGCCGACCCGGTCGAGGAGTACTTCGCGCCCGTCGTCGGCCGGTGGAGCGACCTGCACGCCGAGGCCGAGCGGTGGCGCGTCGTCGGTGAGGGCACCGAGCAGGTGACGGAGGCGCTGGCCAAGCCGCTGGGTGGTCTGGACGCCGCCTGGGACGGCGAGGCCGCGCAGTCGTTCATCGCGTACATGCAGAAGGTCGGCCTGGCGGGCAACGACCTCGCGGACGCCATGGTCGCGATGGCCGACGTGCTCGACAAGACCGCCGACGGCATCCGCGAGATCGTCGTGCAGCTCGCGACGGTGATGGCGGAGACGGCCGAGACCGCGTCGGAGGCCATGGCGCTGCCGGTGCAGGGCGACGACCGGACCCGCGAGTACCTGGACCTGATGCGCAGGCCGACGAAGGAGCTCTTCGAGGCGGTGCGGCAGGTGCTCGAGGGTTTCGTGCAGCTCTGCGAGGGCGTCGACGGGTCGGATGCCTTCCAGGGCGTCGCGATGGCGCACACCTTCCCCGAGGACAACTGGTCGATGCCTGCCCCGCCGAAGTCGCCGACCGTGCCACCGCCGGGCGAGCTCCCGGACACCGGCACGGACAAGGCAGGCGCGGGCGCCGGCGGTGGTGGTGGCGGTATCGGCGGCGGCGGTGGCGGCGTGGGCGGTGGCGGCTCGACGCCGAACCCGCTCGGCGCGGGCAACACGGTGGCGGGCGAACAGATCCCGAAGAGCGACGCCCCGGCGGCCGCCGCGGCGGCGGCCGCGGCCCCGAAGGGCGCCGGCCGCACCGGCATGGGCATGCCCATGATGCCGATGATGCCGATGGGCGGCGGCCAGGGCATGGGCGGCGACGGCGACCACAAGTCCCGCCACCGCGTGGTCGGCAACCCCCAGGACATCTTCGGCAAGCCGGCGAAAACCAGCACCCCGGTCATCGGCGCCGACGAGGACTGAGCCCCGAACCCCGCGAGTCACGCTCTCGAACACACCGAGTTGCCGGTTTCGTGCAGATCTTGGTGTGCACGAAACCGGCAACTCGGTATGCGTGAGAGCGTGACTCGCGGGGTTTCAGGGCCGCTGGGTCAGCGCGCGCCTGCGGTGTCCGGGGCGACGTCGGGGCCCATGGCGATCAGCACGGTGACCACGACGAGCCACGTCAGCACGAACGTGACCATCCAGAAACGCGGGTTGGTGAGCAGCTTCGACACGGGGAACCTCCCTCGGCACACATGGACGGGTGGGCTGGACAGCTGGGTGCGACCCAGCTACAGCCATCGGTTCTTCCTGAAGATGCGGTAGAGCACGAAACAGGCCACCACGATCACGCACATGACGAGCGGGTAGCCGAACCGCCAGTGCAGCTCGGGCATGTAGTCGAAGTTCATGCCGTACACGCCGACGCCCATGGTCGGCACCGCGATGATCGCCGCCCACGCGGTGATCTTGCGCATGTCCGTGTTCTGCTGCAGCGAGATCTTCGCGAGGGTCGCGTCGACCAGCGTGGTCAGCAGCTCGTCGAAGCTCGCCACCCGGTCGGACACGGTGGTGAGGTGGTCGTCGACGTCGCGGAAGTAGGACCTGACCTGCTCGGGCACCAGCGGCGTGTAGCCCTCGGCGAGCCTGCGCAGCGGCACCGCCAGCGGCATGACCGCGCGCCGCAGCTCGAGGATCTCCCGCTTCATCAGGTACATCTGCTCGGCGCCGATCGGGCTGCGGGGCGCGAACACCGTGGCCTCGATGACGTCGATGTCGTTCTCGAACGCCTCGCTGACCGCGAGGTAGGAGTCGACGATCCGGTCGGCGATGGCGTGCAGCACCGCGGCCGGGCCGATCTTCAGCCGCTCCGGCGCGCCCTCCAGCTCCTCGCGCAGCTGCTGCAGACCGGAGTGCTTGCCGTGCCGCACGGTCACGATGAACTGCTTGCCGAGGAACGCCATGATCTCGCCGGTCTCGACGATCTCGTTCGCGGTGGTCGGCGACTCGTGCTCGATGTACCGGACCGTCTTGAGCACCATGAACAGCGTCTCTTCGTACCGGTCCAGCTTGGGCCGCTGGTGCGCGGTGACCGCGTCCTCCACGGCCAGCTCGTGCAGCCCGAACACCTCGGCGATGCCCTGCAGCTCCTCCTGGCCCGGCTCGTACAGCCCGATCCACACGAAGCCCTCGCGCCTGCGGCGGACCTCGGTGATCGCGTCGACCGGCGACCACGTGCCGGGGAGGCGCTCACCGTCGACGTACACACCGCAGTCGACGACGTGCGCCTGCTCGTTCGCGGGTGCGGGGTGCTGGGGGCGCCGGTTGTTCCGGCCCCTCAGGTTCCCGAGCGAGGGAATGGCGGGCATGGTGACCTCCAGCTGGCAGACAGGACGGCACGCGCCTTCGAAAGGCGCCGGAGCGTCCGGCCGGATCCAGCGGGGAACCTGCTGCCTTAGCGGGTGACCCTTCCAGCGAGGACGCGGGTGCTACTGGCACTCGGCACGCCGGAATGGTTATGCGGGTCGCTCACGCGTCCTCACCTCCTCGGGTCGAAGCGGTGCGGGCTCACTCACACACCAGTTGTCGAGGGTACTCCACCTGTCAGACTGCCTGCGTCCGGTCATGACAAGGAGGTTCGCCGTGCAGTTCGGTCGGTACTACGAGGAGTTCGAGGTCGGCGCTGTCTACAAGCACTGGCCCGGCAAGACCGTGACCGAGTACGACGACCACCTGTTCTGCCTGCTCACGATGAACCACCACCCGCTCCACATGGACGCGAACTACGCCGAGAACACCACCGACTTCGGCAAGAACGTGGTGGTCGGCAACTACATCTACTCGCTGCTGCTCGGCATGTCCGTGCCCGACGTCTCCGGCAAGGCCATAGCGAACCTGGAGATCGAGTCCCTCCGGCACGTCAAGCCGACCTTCCACGGCGACACCATCTACGGCGAGACCGAGGTGCTCGACAAGACGCCGTCGAAGTCGAAGGACGACCGCGGCGTGGTGTACGTGGAGACCCGCGGCTACAAGCAGGACGGCACCGTCGTGTGCGTCTTCCGGCGCAAGGTGATGGTCCCGAAGCGCTCCTACGGCGAGGCCCGGGGAGGCGAACAGCCCGGCCGGCCGGAGCCTGCGGCAAACTAGGGGGCATGAGCGCCGCGCTGGAGGCTGTACAGGATCGGTTGCGGCGGTTCGCCGACGAAGCGGCGGAAGTTTCGCCGCTCTACAGCCATCTGGCCGCACACATCGCCGATGACGACGACGTCGCGGGTCTGCTCACGGACGCGACGTCACCCGATCCGGCACTGTTGCTCGCGGCGGTCCAGCGGGTGCTGCAGGCCGAGCCGTTCCACGAGCTGACGAACTACTACCCGGCGCTCGGCGGCGCGTACGGGCCGGACGCGAGCCTGTGGCCGATGTTCCGGACGTTCGTGCTCGACCGGGCGGACCGGATCAGGGTGCTGGTCGCGAGCCGCGTGCCGCGCAGCAACGAGGTCGGCAGGGCCGCGCTGTTCTACCCGGCCGTCGCGTACGCGGCGCGCCTGGCGGGCGGCGGGCCGGTCGGGCTGCTCGAGGTGAGCGCGTGCGCGGGCCTGCTGCTGGGCATGGACCTGTACTCGTACCGGTACCAGTCGGAGCAGGCAGGCCAGATCGTGGCAGGCCCCGGCCGCGCGGCACTGGGGCTGCACTGCGCGCTCAAGTCCGAGCCGGGGCAGAAGGGCCCGGCGATCCCCAAGCGCCTGCTGGTGTCGGCGCGGGTCGGTCTCGACACCGATCCGGTCGATCTGGAGGACGAGGACGAGTACGCGTGGCTCGAGGCCTGCGTGTGGCCGGACCAGCCGGACCGGCTGCGGCAGCTGGGGGCCGCGGCGACGGCACGCAGGAAGAAGCCGCCGACGATGGTCGCGGGCGACATGGTCGCCGATCTCGCGGACGCGGCGGGCCGGATCCCGCTCGAACTCCCGGTGGTCGTACTGACCAGCGACGCACTGCGACCGCTCTCGGCCGAACGGGTGACCGCGTTCCGGTCTGCGGTCACTGAGTTGGCCGCCGCACGACCGGCCTACTGGGTGAGCCTGGAGGCGTACTCCGTCGGGCTGATCTCCGATCGTCCGGATCTGGACACCGGCCAGGCGATCCTCGCGTGCACGAGCTGGGCGGACGGGGAGGAGCGGACGACGCCGCTCGCCCAGACGTCCTGGCACGGCGAGCGGATGCACTGGCTGGTGTGACCGGCGTCACCGGCGGGGCAGCACCTGCCAGGCGGTGAGCGTGGCCGCCAGCTGATCGACCAGCAGGCCGCGCCGGTCGAGGTCGGTGAATGTGACGAGGTCCACCCATGCCACGTCGGAGGCGTCGTCACCTGCGGAAAGGTCGCCGCCGACGACCTCGGCGGCGTAATCGAAGATCACGTAGACGCCCTGTGGAGCGGGTCGCGATACGCTCCCGACCAAGGATCCGGCCCGCACCTGGAGGCCGGTCTCCTCGTGGATTTCGCGGGCGACGGCGGACGCGTCGCTCTCCCCGGGCTCCACGCGGCCACCGGGTAGCGACCACTGCCCTCGGCCGGGGTCGTTGGCCCGCCGGACCAGCAGCAACCGCCCGTCCGGGTCGTGCACGACCGCACCGACACACCGGATCATCGGTTCGTCGGAGGCGTTCATGACCACCGAGCGTAGCCGTTGGACAGCGAGTTACCCGACCCTTGCCCCAAGAGCAGTACTAGCCTCCCGTTCGGCCGCACAGTGCTGTACAACGGTTTTCAAGAACGCAAGGCAGCAACCCACCCACCCATGGACACGGAGTAACACCCGGTGAAAGCCAAAAAGGTCCTGATTCTGTCTGGCGCGGCGTTGTTGGTGTTCTTCCTCGTGACCCAACCCGTCCAGTCGGCAGCACTTGTGACGACCATCCTGAACACGCTGAAGGATGCCGCCGAAGCGGTGATCACGTTCGTGCGCTCGGTGTTCCAGACCTGATCCGAGTACCGTCGAACCATGTTCGCCCCACGGGATTCAGACGAGTACCTGCTTGACTCTGAACGCCGGGTCATCCGGGTGCGCCTGCACTGGGCATGCCTCGCCTGGGACATCTTCGAGACGGTCGCGTTGCTCGCGGTCGCGGTGATGGTGTCCTACCTGCTACCGCCGTCGATGTGGCTCGTTCAGAACATCCTGTGGTACGCGGCGTTGTTCGTGGTGCTCCGCTTCGCCTACAAGGTGATCTCCTGGTGGGTGGAGCGGATCGTGGTGACCGACAAGCGCATGATGATGACGACCGGCATCATCACCACCAAGGTGCTGATGATGCCGATCGGCAAGGTCACCGACCTCACCTACGAACGGCCGCTCATGGGCCGCATCCTCGGCTACGGGACGATGATCGTCGAGTCGGCCGGTCAGATCCAGGCGCTGAACCGCCTGGAGTACCTGCCGAAGGCGGAGCAGGTGTACGACGCGATCTCCGAGCTGGTCTTCGGTGACAAGGAAGCGCAGAAGGCCCGGTTCTCGATGATCAAGGCGCAGCGACTGGCCAGGCGCAAGCCGATGGTCGGCTAGAGCGTTCAATAGGGGTGTGACGATCGATCTGCACACCCACTCGACGGCGTCCGACGGCACCGACACCCCGGCTCAGCTCGTCGCGAACGCGGCCGCCGCCGGGTTGACCGCACTGGCCATCACGGACCACGACACGACGGCCGGGTGGGACGAGGCGGTTTCCGCGCTCCCACCCGGCCTTCGCCTCGTCCGGGGTGCCGAGCTGTCGTGCGTGTCGCCGGACGGCCGCGGTGGGCACTGCACCGTGCACCTGCTGGCGTACCTGTTCGACCCGGAGGCGGAGGCCGTCGTCCGCGAGTACGCGCGGGCCCGCGCCGAGCGCCGGGAGCGGCTCGCCCGCATCGCGGACCTCATGGCGGCGGACGGTTTCCCCATTTCCGCCGAGTCGTTGCTCGAGTCGGTGCCGGAGACGGCCACCGCCGGCCGGCCACACCTCGCGATGGCGTTGATGAAGGCCGGCGTCGTGTCGTCGGTGGACGAGGCGTTCGCGCGGTTCCTCAACGATCGCGGGCGGTACTACCTGCCCAGCTCCCGGACCCCGATCTTCGAGTCGATCGAGATGATCGAGCGGGCCGGTGGGGTGACCGTGCTCGCGCATGCCTTCGCCACGCACCGGGGGCCCACGGTGACCGGTGAGGTGATCAAGGAGCTGGCCGGGGTCGGGCTGGGCGGCGTCGAGGTCGACCACCCTGATCACGACCCGGAGGCCCGCAAGCGCTTGCGTGCCCTTGCCGACGAGCTGGGGTTGATCACCACCGGGTCCAGCGACTACCACGGGACGAACAAGGTGATCCGGATCGGGCAGGAGGTCACCCCGCCGGAGATGCTGGCGGAGATCGCCCGGCGCGCCACCGGGGTGCCCGTCGTCGGCGGGTGAGTTGTCCACAGGGGGCCGGTTCGGTGGCCGGTCTTGTCGGTGGTCGGCTCTAAGCTGGATGTCGGGGGCCGGAGGCCGCGGACCTGTGGACAACCCGGCGCTCGGCGGCTGATCTTGTCGGTGGTCGCCGGTACGCTGGAGTTCGGGGGCCGGAGGCCGGGGTTGATCTTGGTGGCCTTGGCTGGGCTGCTGGGGTTCGGGAGCGTTTGCGGGTGCTGCCGGCCGCGGATGCCGTGGCGTTCGGTGGCGGCGGCGGATTGCGCGGGTGGCGCACGAGTCAAGGGTGCTGCGGTGCCGGGCGGCTTCGCCGCCCTTGCCGCCGGGTGGTCCTGCCTTCGGCGCGAGGAAGGACCCCTTCACCACCGTGACCCGGCGCAGGTTGTCCACAGCCCCGCGTCGCGGGCGCCCGGGAATGTCGGTCCCCGCTGGAAGAATGGCACCGGGGGCCGGAGGCCAAGCCGCCACACGCCCGAGCGGCGCCTTCGGCAGGGTGGGCGCGGCGTGGCTGCCGCCGCTCTCGCGGCTCTGGCCGGAGGCGTGACCTGGGTCAATGCCGACCGGGCACGGTGGGCGAGTGTCCTCTGTGGCATGGCAGGCTGACACGGTGCTGTTCGATGCCCGTCTGTTCGCCGAGGCGACGATCACCCTTGTCGTGATCATGGACCCGCCCGGCACCGTGCCCGTTTTCCTCAGCCTCGTCGGCAGGAAGGCGCGGGCCGCGCGTGCGCGGGCCGCGCGGCAGGCGGTGCTCGTCTCGCTCGGCGTGATCAGCCTCTTCGCCGTCGGCGGCGAGGCGATCCTCTCCTACCTCGGCATCGGCATCCCCGCCATCCAGGGCGCGGGCGGGCTGCTCCTCCTGCTGATCGCGCTCGACCTGCTCACCGGCCGGGACACCACGCAGCCGCAGGAAGTCGACGACGTCAACGTCGCGCTCGTGCCGCTCGGCACGCCCCTGCTCGCCGGGCCCGGTGCCATCGCCGCGACGATCGTGTTCGTGCGGCACGCGGACGGGCAGGCCGGGTCCTACATCGCGTTGGCGCTGGCCATCGTCGCCGTGCACCTGATCCTCTTCCTGTGCCTGCGGTTCTCCGGGCTGTTGATCCGGGTCTTCAAGGACAGCGGGATCACGCTGCTCGCGAAGATCGCCGGTCTGCTCCTCGCCGCCATCGCGGTGCAGCTCGTCGCCGACGCCGTGCAGGGCTTTGTGAGCGGCGCGTAGTTCCGCCGGAGGTCCGGGGATCGCTCCCCGGACATTTCTGTCGGTGGGGTCCTCTACCGTGACACCCGTGCAACTCGGGTTCGACGCCATGCCGCGCAAGCTCATCAAGGTCACCCCGTCCCGGCTCGCGACCTGGGTGGACTGCCCGCGCCGCTTCCGCATGGCCTACCTCGACCGGCCCACGCCGCCGCGCGGTGGCGCGTGGGCCCACAGCACGCTGGGTGCCGTGGTGCACAACGCGTTGCGCGCCTTCTTCGACCTGCCCGTCGCCAAGCGGACGCCCGAGGCCGCCGCCGCGCTCGTCGGGCAGCACTGGAGCGACGAGGGGTTCGCCGGGCCGGCCCAGGCCGCCGAGTACCGCACCCGCGCGGCCGGCTGGGTCGCCGACTACGTGGCGGAGATCGACGTCTCGATCGAGCCGATCGGGCTGGAGCGCTGGGTGTCCGCGCCCGTCGGCACGATCGTCGCCGAGGGGCGGGTCGACCGGATCGACGAGCGGGACGGCGAGGTGGTCATCGTCGACTACAAGACCGGGCGGTCGGCGCTGACCACCGACGACGCGCGCGGGTCGCAGGCGCTCGCCCTGTACGTGCTCGCCGCGCGGCGCACCCTGCGCAAACCGTGCACCCGCGTGGAACTGCACCACCTGCCCACCGGCACGGTCGCGGCCTGGGAACACACCGAGGAGTCGCTCACCCGGCACCGCACCCGGGCCGAGGAGGCCGCCGAGGAGTTCCACCTCGCCACGGATACGCTCAACGCGGGCGGTGATCCGGACGTCTTGTTCCCCGCAAGGGTCGGCCGCCAGTGCTCATGGTGCGACTTCCGGCGCAGCTGCCCGGAAGGGCAGGCGGCGGGCCCCGCGGCGGAACCCTGGGCGATGTTGACGCCGTGAGTTAGAGTCGCCCGGACGTGTGGAGGTCCTGTGGACTACTCGAACGCGACCACGGCGGAGCTGCCCGTGGCACCACGGTTCTCATCGGCGCCCCGGCACCGCGGCGGGCCGTGGCGTGAGCTGTCCGGCGCGCTCGCGGTGGGCATGTCCGTGCTCGCCGTGGTCGTCGTCGTGTTCCAGGTGCTCGCGTTCATCCGCGACATGCCGGGCCCCGGTGCCCTGACCGTCTTCGGGCACATCGCCGCCGCCGTGCTCGCGGTGTTCGTCCAGCGGTTCGCCGACCGGCTCACGGGGTGGGCCGCGGCCGCGTCCGTGCTGGGTGTGGTCGCCGTGTCCGGGGCCGCGCTGTGGTTGTTCTGGTGGGCCTAGTCCGGCCACACCAGGTCGACGAACTCACGCACTGACGCGTCCACGCCGTCGCGGTCGCCGGTCGCCAGCAGGTCCAGCAGCGCGCCCCTCGTGAACGCCAGCGCCATCCGCGCCCGCGGCAGAGACAGGCCCGCGAACCGCGACTCGTCCGCCAGCCACGACGTGACGATCCCGTCCAGCACCGGCGCGAACGACTCCTGACCGGCCAGCGCCGCCCCGTACAGCTCGAAGAACAACCGCTCGTACGGGGCCAGCGCCGGGTCGCTCAACCGCTGCCAGAACTCGAGCACCTGCTCCCGCGGCGACCGCGCCCGCAACGACGCGAGTGCCGCCCGCGTCCGCTCCTCCACCGCGCGCACGACCTCGACGAGCAGCGCGTCCCGCGTGCCGAAGTGGTAGATCAGCATGCGGTGGCTCGTCCCGGCGCCCGCCGCGATCCGGCGCAGGCTGCGGTCGCCGACACCGGCGTCCGCGAGGTGGGTGATCACGCGGTCGAGAAGGTCCGCTCGCGACATGTACCAAATGGTACAGTCAGGCCATGAGACACGAGGTGACCACCACCGTCGACGCGCCCGCCGACCTCGTCTGGCGCACCGTCAAGGACGTCGAGAAGTGGCCGGAGTGGACGCCGACCATGACGGAGATCCGCCTCGACGGCGACGACCTGCGCAGCGGCGCCAGCGCCACCGTCCGCCAGCCCAAGCAGCCAGAGCGGACGTGGACGGTCACCGAGCTGACCGAGGGCCGTTCGTTCACCTGGACCAGCTCGGGCCGCGGGTTGCGCATGTCCGCCGACCACGTGGTGACCGAGGAGCACGGGCGCACCACCGTGCTGCTCACGTTCCGCATGGCCGGGCCGCTGGCGCCGCTGGCGAGCCTGCTCGCGGGCAAGCTCGTCCGGCAGGCCGTCGACACCGAGGCGGCGTCGCTCAAGAAGTGGTGCGAACGTACGTCCCGATGAACACGCCGGTGCCGGTGGTGACCGACTCCGCCAGCTCGAACGCGCCGGCCGGGAGCCGCAGCCTGCGGCCGTGGCCGAGCGCGAGCGGGTGGATCGACAGGACGTAGCGGTCGACGTGGTCGCCCAGTGACGCGACCAGCTCACCGCTGCCCAGCACCACGAGGTCGCCGGTCAGCCGTGCCTTCAGCGCGGGCAGCCCGTCGAGGGACGGCAGCAGCGTCGAGTTCTGCCACGGCAGGTCGGTGAGCGTCCTCGACACCACGTACTTGGGTGCCGCGTTCAGCGCCGCGGTGAAGGGGTTGCCGTCGGTCTGCTTCGGCCAGTAGCCGTAGAAGTCCTGGTAGGTGCGCCTGCCGAACAGCATCGCGGCCGAGGTGGCCATGCTCTTCCCGGCCTGCTCCATCGCGACGGCGTCCATGTACGGCGCGGCCCAGCCGCCCGCCGTGAACCCGTCACGGGTGTCCTCGTCCGGCCTGCCCGGCGCTTGCATCACACCGTCGAGCGTCACGTGCTCGAACACAACCAGCTCCGCCATCGTGTCCTCCTCGGGGATCGGTTTTCGTCCCCTACACGAACGGCGGTGGCGCGGATCGACAGTCCTACGCGGAAAGCCAGGAACGCCAGGTCGGCAGCAGCGTGGCCAGCAGCTCCTCCGGGTTCTCCGTGTTCGGCGAGTGGCGGGCCGCCGGGATCACCGCGAAGTCCGCGTCGAGCCGGTCGGCCATGTCGCGTTGCGTCGACACCGGCCACGCGTCGTCGAACTCGCCACAGCACACCAGGCACGGCGTGCCGGACGTGTGGAGCACGCGGGCCAGCGAGCTGACGAGGTCGGGCTCGGTGCGCAACGCGCGGGCCTTGCCGAGCAGGGCCGCGGGGCGGGACCGCAGGAACCGGTCGCGCAGGAACGCCTTCAGCGCCGGGGTGTGGCCGGGCTGGGGCGGGGACATGGCGTCGAGCTGTTCCCGCATCTTGTAGGCGGCCTCGATGCCGTGCGTGCGCATGGCGGGCTCGCCGACGTCCAGCGTCTGGCGGCGCAGCCCCTCCGGCAGCTCGGACGGGCCGCTGGCCATGAGCGTCAGGCCGGCGACGGGCGCGCCCGCCAGCACGGCCGCGCGCGCGACCAGCCCACCGAACGAGTGACCGAGGAGCACGACGGGACCACCCTCGGCGGCGAGCTTGCCGATCAGCTCGGCGATGACGCCACCGAGCGCGGCGGGCAGGTAGGCGTCCTCGTCGTCGGGCCCGGCGGACTCGTTCTGCCCGGGCAGGTCGATGGCGACGGCCTCGAACCCCGCGGCGGCGATGGGGTCGAGCAGCGGCGCGAAGTCCTCTTTGGACCCGGTGTAGCCGGGGAGCAGGAGGGCGGTCGGCTTGGGATCCGTCGCGTCGACCGCACGCCTGCGCAAGGCGGCGAGGCGGCCGTACCGACCCTGCAGATCCACCCGATCCGCCCCGTGCGGGCTCAACTGCGACGGAATGTTCACGTGTCGAGTGTGCCTCAACACCCCTCGCGGACGCGTGGAGCCGAACCTGGACTTCGCTCACACTGCCAAAACGCGCGGCTGCCGTCTGTTCCCGGCAGGGTTTGTGGCCGTGTGGTGGGTTTCCCTCCGGGGGGTCCTCGCCGGACGGGCTGGTCTCCGGGATGGCGGCGGGTCGGGCACGGGGCTGGGTTGGCAAGGACTGGTGTCCGTGGGTGCCTGCCATCCCGTCGACCTCCCGCCGGGCTATCACACCGCGTCAAGGGGGCCCGGCGGCTTGGGTGCGGGGTTGGGTTGGGTTTCGGGCCCCCTTGACCCGGTGTGATCGGGCTTCGCCAGGTCGACGGGATGGCAGGCACCCCTCACGGGGTGATGGGGCTTCGGCCCCGCTTCGCGGGGTTCGGGCGCTGTGCGCCTGGCATGCCGGGTCGGCGTCCTCATGCCGGGGGGGGCGGCATCCCGGGGTTGGCTCCCGCCGCTCGCGCGCGCGATGGTAACCCCCACCCGATCCCGGGGGCCACCCGCCATGCCAGTCTACCGGTACCCACCGACAATTCCAGGGGCTCGCGCGGAACTGTGGACAACCTGGGCGGCTGTGGACAACTCAGCGGAGCGCGACCAGGGTGTCGCCGCGTTGTTCGAAGACCATCGGGCCCAGGGCGGACATGGTGATCTCGCCGCGGTAGGTGCCGCGTTCGACCGGGGTCGTCTCGACCTGTTCGCCGGTCGCCGGGTTCAGGACCGCGATGGCGCCGGTCACCGGGACCAGGATCTTGCCGGCGAACGCCGTGCCGGGGCCCAGCGCGTGCTCGACCGTCCACAGCGGGCGCAGGTCGTCCATCGACAGGGCGATCGTGCGGGAGCCCGTGTACCAGTAGACGGCACCGGTCACGCGGTTGACCGACATGGTGTGGCCGGGCGGGTCGCCACGCAGGTCGTCCGCCGCCAGTTCGAGTGGGTGGTCGGCGACCTGCTCGCCCTTCTCGTTCAGCACCACGAGGCGGTCGGGGTCCGGCAGCGCCACCGCGGTGCACTGCTGCACCTCGTCCGGGTGTTCGGCGTCCAGACGGCACTGCTCGCTCATCGCGACGACCTTGGCGCCCCTGCCGACGACCACGCTCGCCACGACCACCGGCTTCTCGGAGTCGTCCTCGCCGGTCGCCTTGTACACGGTCAGCCGGTCGCCGGGGTCGGTCGGGCAGCGCTCGATCACCGCGATCTTGCCGGTGACCACCGAGACGGTGCCGTACTCGCAGCCGTTCCTCGGTTGCTTGTCCGGGTTCTGGACGGCGCCGACCCGGCCGTACTCCATGGTCTGCACGAGGTCCGACCGCCACGTCGTCAGCAGGCTCGACCCCGTGGTGGTGACGTACGTGCCGTCCGACAGCAGCCGGGTGCCCAGCTCGGCGTCGGAGTTGCGGGTGCCCAGGTACGGGTGGTCGCGCTGCTCGTCGGGGCGGGCGGGGCGGCCGCGCTGACCGGTCTCCGGCCACAGCGCGGTCACCTCGCTGCAGCCACCCGCCTTGCGCGGGTCGTCGTCGGGCAGCAGGTTGCCGGTCTTCGCGTACACGGCCAGCGCCAGCTGCCACGCCGACGACACCGTGCACAGCGGCAGGTCCCGCGAGTAGCGCCAGCGGACCTCGCCGGTCATCGGGTCGTGGCCCGCGACCTCGCCGCCGTTACCGGTCACCACGGCCGGGCCGACCGTGACCGGCTCCGGTGTCGCGGGTGACTTCGCCCGCCACACCTCGGCGAGCGACGGCGGGAAGGTTGTCGGCCGAGGGGGCGACGACATGGGGCTGTCGGCGGTCTCGGACGTGGTGGCGCGGATGTCGCTGGACTGCCACAACAGCAGCCCGCCGACCAGCGCCGCCACGCCGATGACCGCGGCGACGAGGACGTCGCGCTTGCGGTGGAACCTGGTGCGTTCCCAACGCTCGACGGGCTCGTCCGTCCCCTCGAGCACGTCCTCGTCGCCAATCATGGTGGCTTAGTCTGCCGAACCGCCTGTTTCGCCGGTGTTCGGCGTCTCGCTCACGGGCACCCCGCCCCGGCTGCGGCGCCGCCGCGTGCGGGCCGGGCGTTCCGAGCGCGGCGCGGACGTGGCCTCCTGCGTCTCCGCGGGCTGCTCACCCTCGGCGCCGCCACCGCCGCTGCCGCGACGGCGACGACGGCGCTGCCGCGGCTCGCCGCCGCTCTCGCCCGCCTCGGCCGTGCGGGGCGCGTCGGACGCGCCCGTCGAGCGCCGCGACCGCCGCCGGTTGCGGCCCTTCTTCTGACCGCCCAGGTCCTCCTCCGGCTCGGCCGACAGGCCGGCGCGGGTCCGCTTGGCCAGCGGCAGCCGACCGGTCGAACCCTCGGGGATGCCCAGGTCGGAGAAGAGGTGCTCGGAGGTCGAGTACGTCTCGACCGGCTCCGGCATGCCCAGCCCCAGCGTGTCGCTGATCAGCTTCCAGCGCGGCTCCTCGTCCCAGTCGACGAGCGTGATCGCCACGCCTTCGCGGCCCGCGCGGCCGGTGCGGCCGATGCGGTGCACGTAGGTGCCGTCGTCCTCGGGGCACTGGAAGTTGATGACGTGCGTGACGTCGTCGATGTCGATGCCCCGCGCCGCGACGTCGGTCGAGATGAGCACGTCGACCTTGCCGGAGCGGAACGCGCGCAGCGCCTGCTCACGAGCGCCCTGACCGAGGTCACCGTGCACCGCGGCGACCGCGAAACCGCGCTCGGCGAGGTCGTCGGCGACCTTCTGCGCGGTCCGCTTGGTGCGGCTGAAGATCATCGTCAGGCCGCGGCCCTCCGCCTGCAGCGCCCGCGCGACGACCTCGATCTTGTCGAGCGAGTGCGCCCGGTAGACGAACTGGCGGGTGCGCTCGTGGATCGCGCCCGCGTCGTTCTCCTCCGCGCGGATGTGCGTCGGCTGCCGCAGGAACGTGCGGGCCAGCGTGATGATCGGGCCCGGCATGGTCGCGGAGAACAGCATCGTCTGCCGCTCGTCCGGCACCATGCGCAGGATCCGCTCGATGTCCGGCAGGAAGCCCAGGTCGAGCATCCGGTCGGCCTCGTCGAGCACCAGCGCGCGGACCTTGCCCAGCACCAGGTGGCGCTGCTCGGCGAGGTCCAGCAGGCGGCCCGGCGTGCCGACGACGACGTCCACGCCCTTGCGCAGCGCCGCGATCTGCGGCTCGTACGGGCGGCCGCCGTAGATGGCCTCCACCCGGATGCCGAGGTGCTTGCCCGCGTCGGTCAGGTCGTGCGTGACCTGCAGGCACAGCTCACGGGTCGGCACCACGATCAGCACCTGCGGCGTGCCGTCGCCCGGCGTGGTGATCCGGTTCAGCAGCGGCACGCCGAAGCCCAGCGTCTTGCCGGTGCCGGTGCGGGCCTGGCCGATGACGTCCTCGCCGGCGAGCGCCAGCGGCAGCGTGAGCTCCTGGATCGCGAAGGTCCGCTCGATGCCGGCCTCGGAAAGGGCCTTGACGATCTCCGCCTTCACGCCGAACTCGGCGAACGTGGGGGAGTCGGGGCGGACGGGCGCATCGGCCTTCAGCGGATGCGACGTGTCGGTGTCGGGGACCCCTGCCTCGCTGTGTTCCAGCGTGACCGGGTCCAGGTCCTGTGTGTTCTGTTCAGTGATGTGATTTCTCCCTTGTCCAGCGCGCTCCGCCCTGGACGGGCCGCTCGACCACGCCTTCTTGCGAGGCGCGGGAGGGCCGGCGAGGCGCGCACACCCTCTGTACGCAGCTCATTTGACAAGGCCGCGTCGGTGTCAGTCTACCTGCGAGGGACGGCGGATAGGCTCTGCCCCGTGAGTGAGTCGCGCGACGGTGCCGCTGCGGGGGCCATCGATCCCGGTGTTGTTGACCTGCTCGGAGTGCTCGCGTACGGCGAGCTGTCCGCTTTCGACCGGCTCGCGGAGGACGCCAGGACCGCGCCGTCGATCGCCGGGCGTGCCGCGCTGTCGGCCATGGCCGCCGCCGAAATGGGCCACTACCAGCGGATCGAGCGGTACCTCGCCGAGCACGACGTCGACGTGCAGGAGGCGATGCGGCCGTTCATCGGGCACTTCGACACCTGGCACGCGTCCACCGCGCCGCGGTCGTGGCTGGAGTCACTGGTCAAGGCGTACGTCGGCGACGGGCTCGCCGCCGACCTGTACCGCGAGATCGCGTCGTGGCTCGACGGGGAGACCTCCGCGCTGGTGATGGAGGTCCTGGGTGACACAGGTCACTCCGCGTTCGCCGAGCGCGAAGTGAAGGCGGCCATCGAACGCGACCGCACGGTCCGCGACCGGCTCACGCTGTGGGGGCGCCGCCTGCTGGGCGAGGCGCTCACGCAGGCCCAGTACGTGGTCGCTGAGCGGGACGGACTCGCCGAGCTCATCGTCACCGGGACCGGCGACCTCGCCGGAATCGCCGCGCTGTTCCGGCGGTTGCAACAGCAGCACGGCAAGCGGATGACCGCGCTCGGTCTCGGCTAGCCTGAACCAGTCGTTACAACGCTTTTGGAGGTTCAGCGTGGAGGTCAAGATCGGAGTCGCGGACACCGCGCGGGAGCTGCTCATCAACAGCTCGCAGACTCCGGAAGAGGTGGAGTCGCTGGTGACCGACGCGTTGAAGGACTCCTCGGGGACCTTGGCGCTCATCGACGACAAGGGGCGCCGCTACCTGGTGCCGTCCGCTCGCGTCGCCTACGTCGAGATCGGCAAGGCGGACGCCCGGAAGGTCGGGTTCGTCACCACCTGAGTGCGCTTCGACAAGGGGCAGGGCCACGTCGGTCCTGCCCCTTTCGCGTGCTCAGCCCACGTCCGGGTGCGCCTCGGACAGCTTGACGACCTTGTTCAGCTCGAGCGGCTTGTTCGGGTCGAGCGTGACGCCGTTGGCGCGCGTGAAGCCGTCGATCGCCGCCCAGATGATCTGCGTCAGGTACTCGACGACCGCGTCGCGGCTCATGGTGCGCCGCTCCAGCCACCACTCGCTGACGTTCTGGACCATGCCGACGATGCCGTGCGCCCACGGTTCCGCCGCGCCGGAGTCGAGGTTCATCGCCCTCAGGTAGTCGCCGAGCAGCGCGGACAGGGCCTGCGCGATCAGCTCCTTGTCCTCGGCCACGATGTCCTGCTCGACCGGCCGGTTCGCGAGCGAGCGGCGGACCAGCAGCCGGTACAGGTGCGGGTGCTCCTCGACGGTGGAGAAGAACGCGTCGAGGCTCCTGCGGATGCGCGGGACCGGTGCTTCCTCGTTGTTCAGCGCCGGGATGAGCCGGTCGAAGAGGATCTCGGTGCCGCGGTGCCCCAGTGCGACGAACAGGTCGGCCTTGTCGGCGAAGTGCCGGTACAGGACGGGTTTCGTGACGCCCGCCTCGGCCGCGATGTGGTCCATGCCCACGTCCGGGCCGTGTTCGGCGAGCGCGCGCATCGCCGCCTCGACGAACTCCGCCCGCCGTGCCGCCCGGTGGGAGCGCCACCGGTCCCGTCTCGCGTCACCAGTGGAGCTGCCGGTTGCTTCTGGCATTTGGCCGAATCTACTCCTCAGTGTCCCGAGCCGGGGATTGGTGTGCTTATCGGCGGATCCAGGTTTCCGCTGGCAAGGCGCCGGAAGGTCCTCGTACCGGGTTGTACTTGGGCCTTCCGGCAACGCAGCCAGCGGGAAGCTGGGCCGTCGAGAAGCGCGCCGAATCCCCGGCTCGGGACACTAGTGTGGTTGCAGCGGGTACCCGCCGCCGATGCCCTTCCAGGCGAGGGTGCTGATCAGGCCGACGGCCTCGTCCTTGTCCATGGTCCGGCCGTCGGCGAGCCACGAGCGCGCCGCCACCTGGCTGATGCCGACGAGCCCGACGGCGAGCAGCCGCGCCCGTTCCTCGTCGAGACCGGCGTCGGCGGTGATGGTCCTGGTGATGGCCTGCACGCACGCGTCCGTGCCGCGGTCGATCGCGGCCTGCACGACCGGCTCGCCGCGCAGGTCGGACTCGAAGACCAGCCGGTACGCCTGGCTCTCGCCGTCGACGAAGTCGAAGTAGGCGCTCACCGCGTTGCGCACCCGGACCTTGTTGTCGGTGGTCGACTCCATCGCGTCGGTCACCCGCATGATCAGCTCGTCCACGTGGATCTCGAGCAGCGCGAGGTACAGCTCCAGCTTCCCGGGGAAGTGCTGGTAGAGCACCGGCTTGGACACGCCCGCCCGCTCGGCGATCTCGTCCATGGCCGCGGCGTGGTAGCCGTTCGCCGCGAAGACGTCCTGTGCGGCGGCCAGCAACTGGGCGCGCCGGGCGGTGCGCGGCAACCGCGCGGCCCGGTTCGCCTGGCCGGCCACACCGTGCTGAATCGTCTCCGACATGCGCCCCTCCACGTCCATCGCGAGCCGGGGTTGCCGACTCGTGGCCCCGACCTTACTCGTCGGTAATGCGAGTCCGGGAGAGTCATGGACACTGGATGGGTGAGCACCAGCACCGAACCGCGCCCACCGGTCACGTTCGTCCCGCTGTCCGACGCGGTCCTGCCCGCCGTCGACATGTCGATCCCGCCGTGGCCCGGCGAGGACCGGACGGCGGGCGGCGTCCGCATGCACGTCCGCGTCACCGAGGGCCCGTCCGACGCCCCGACCGCGGTCTACGTGCACGGACTCGGCGGCTCGGCCACGAACTGGACCGACCTCGCCGCCCAGTTGTCCACGCGGGTGCCCGGCATCGCGGTCGACCTGCCCGGGTTCGGCAGGACGGAACCGCCGAGGGACTTCGACTACTCGATCCCCGCGCACGCCGACGCGGTCGCCCGGTTCGTCCGCGGCCTCGACGTCGGCCCGGTCCACCTGTTCGGCAACTCGATGGGCGGCGCGATCTCGATGAACGTCGCCGCCGACCACCCCGACCTGGTCCGCACGCTCACGCTGGTGTCGCCCGCGGTGCCCGACCTGCGGCCGTCGGTGTCCAGGATGTCCGACCCCCGGCTCGCGCTCGCCTACCTGCCGCTGATCGGCGCGCCCGTGCGGCGCAGGCTCGCGGCGGTGCCCGTGGAGCAGCGGGTGCTGCAGCTGCTGAACCTGGTGTTCGCGGACGCCGGCCGGGTGCCGCAGTCCCGCAAGGACGAGGCGGCGGCCGAGTTCGCGGAGCGGGCGCGGATGGTGTGGGCCAACCCGGCGCTGGCCCGCAGCACGATCGGGCTGTTCCGGTCGTGGCTGGTGCCCAGGTCGCGGTCGATGTGGACGCTCGCGCCCCGCATCAAGGCGCCGACGCTGGTCGTGTGGGGCGCCGACGACAAGATGGTGACCGCGCGCAAGGCCCCGCGCACGGCCCGGCTCATCCCCAGGGGGCGGCTGCTGGTGCTGCCGAGGACCGGGCACGTCGCGCAGATGGAACGGCCGGGCACGGTCGCCCGCGCGGTGCTCGGCATGTGGGAGCAGGTGGAGGCGGGCAACTGGTGACGCGTGTGGCACGTCACCCGGACGCGCCGTGCGAATCGGCCGGAGATCCGCCGTGTGGCACCCTGGGGCCGTGACGAAGCGGGTCCCCGACCGGTACCGCGCAGGTGAGCGCCGCACGTCTGCGGAGCCTCTCGCGGCGTCGTGGCGACCCAGCGCGCCGCCGCGGAAGAAGCCGCCCAGGAAGCGCGGCCTGTTCGCGACGTACGGCTGGCGGGTGTACGCCGTGCCCGTGCTGGTGGCGATCACCGCGCTGGTGGTGATCCAGACCGCGGGCGACGACGGCAAGGACGCCCAGGCAGCGGGCGGCACCCCGGCCCAGACCTCGGACCAGCAGAACACCGGTGACGTGCAGCCGTCCGGTCCCGGCGTCAGCGAGAAGCCGGCGAAACCGCAGGACCTGAAGATCCCGACCGCGGACCTGCCGCCCGGCGCGTCCTACCCGCAGAGCGGCGCGGGCAAGTGGACCGTCCTGCCGGGCACCACCAAGCGGGTGGGCACCGGCGGCGAGCTGTTCACGTACACGATCGAGATCGAGGAAGGCATCGACCTCGCCCCGTACGGCGGCATCGACTCGTTCGGCAAGCTCGTCGACACCACGCTCGCCGACCCGCGCGGCTGGACGTCGACCGGCCAGGTGTCCGTGCAGCGCGTGGACGGCACCACCGAACCGGACATCCGGATCAGCCTGAGCACCCCGAACACGGTGCACCGGCCGGACTACTGCGGCTACTCGATCAAGTACGAGTCGTCGTGCTGGCGGCGCAGCGAGAAGCGCGTGATGATCAACCTCGCGCGCTGGGTGCGCGGCGCGCTCGCGTTCAGCGGCGACATCGGCTCGTACCGCGAGTACGCCATCAACCACGAGATCGGGCACGCCTTCGGCAACGGCCACGTCGGCTGCGCCAAGGAGGGCGACCTCGCGCCGGTGATGATGCAGCAGACCTTCGGCACGAACAACGACTTCGTCGCCCGGCTGAACCAGCAGGTCGGCAACTCGGACCCGGTCCAGGCCGACGGGAAGACGTGCCGCGCCAACCAGTGGCCCAACCCGCAGGGCCAGCCCCCGAGCTGAGTGTTCCCGCGATGTGGGAGCCCAGGAAGAGCGGGTGGGACGATCGCGTTGACTGTGGGGAGACTTGGAGTCATCCAGTCACGCGTCGAGGAGGAACCCATGGCAAGCGGTTTGCCGCCGCTGGTGGAACCGGCCGCCGAGCTGACCAAGGACGAGGTCGCCCGCTACAGCCGCCACCTGATCATCCCGGACGTCGGGGTCGACGGGCAGAAACGGCTGAAGAACGCGAAGGTCCTGGTCGTCGGCGCGGGCGGGCTCGGCAGCCCCGCGCTGCTGTACCTGGCCGCGGCCGGTGTCGGCACGCTGGGCGTGATCGACTTCGACGTGGTGGACGAGTCGAACCTGCAGCGCCAGGTCATCCACGGCGTCTCGGACGTCGGGAAGCCCAAGGCCGTCTCGGCCAAGGAGTCGATCGCCGAGATCAACCCGTTCGTCGACGTCATCCTCCACCAGGAGCAGCTGACCAGCGACAACGCGCTCGACATCTTCCGGCCGTACGACCTGATCCTGGACGGCACGGACAACTTCGCGACCCGCTACCTGGTCAACGACGCGGCCGTGCTGCTCGGCAAGCCGTACGTCTGGGGCTCGATCTTCCGCTTCGAGGGCCAGGTCAGCGTGTTCTGGGAGGACGCGCCGAACGGCCAGGGCCTGAACTACCGCGACCTCTACCCCGAGCCGCCGCCGCCCGGCATGGTGCCGTCGTGCGCGGAAGGTGGCGTCCTGGGCGTGCTGTGCGCGTCGATCGGCTCGGTCATGGTCACCGAGGCGATCAAGCTGATCACCGGAATCGGTGAACCGCTGCTCGGACGGCTGATGGTGTACGACGCGCTGGAGATGTCGTACCGGACCATCCGCATCCGCAAGGACCCGGAGTCGAAGCCCGTCGAGGGCCTCATCGACTACGAGGCGTTCTGCGGTGTCGTGTCCGACGACGCCCAGCAGGCGGCGGCCAACTCCACGATCACGCCGCGTGAGCTCAAGGAGAAGTTCGACCGGGGCGACGACTTCGCGCTGATCGACGTCCGCGAGCCGCACGAGTACGAGATCGTGCGCATCGAGGGGTCCACGCTCATCCCGAAGGACGAGATCCTGTCCGGCGCGGCGCTCGCGTCGCTGCCGCAGGACAAGCCGATCGTCCTGCACTGCAAGTCCGGGGCCCGGTCCGCGGAGGCGCTCGCCGCCCTGCACAAGGCCGGTTTCAAGGACGCCGTGCACGTGGGTGGCGGTGTGCTCGGCTGGGCACGCGACGTGGACACCAGCCTGCCGACGTACTGATCCGCTGGTCCATTCGGGTCAGCGACGCGCACGGCGGCGTGACCTGCACGCCGCACGGTGGTTCGGCGGGGTAGCGTGCCTGGACGTGACTGCGTCCCCACCTGCCCCGCCGCCCCAGCACGTGCGTGCTGCCTTCGGCGCCAAGGACAGCGTGCCGGAACTGGTCGGCAACGGCCCGCTGTGGCGCTGCGGCGAGATCGCGCTGCGGCCGGTGACGAACCCGGCCGAGGCGTCGTGGGTGGCGCAGACGTTGACCGAGCTGCACGTGCCGGACCTGCGCATCGGCCGCCCGCTGCGGTCGAGCGACGGCCGGTACGTCGTCGGCGGGTGGATCGCGTTCCGTCACATCGACGGCAGGCCCGAGCCGCGCTACGACGAGGTCGTGGCCGCGTCGCTGCGGCTGCACAAGGCGACCGCCGACCTGCCCGTGCCCCGGTTCCTCGCGCTGCGGGCCGACGTGTTCGCGATGGCCGACCGCGCCGCCGCCGGTGAGGAGGAGGCGCCGCTCAACCCGTCGCTGGGCGGGCGGCTGTTCGACGTCATCTCCGGCTCCCGCAAGCCGCTGTCGCTGCGCCCGCAGGTGGTGCACGGCGACCTGTTCGGCAACGTCCTGTTCGCCGCGGACGCCGCGCCCGGCATCGTCGACTTCACCGCGTTCCACCGCCCGGCCGAGTGGGCCGCCGCGGTGGTGGTCGTGGACGCGCTCGCGTGGGGCGGCGCCGACGACGGCCTGCCGAAGCGGTGGTCGCACCTGGCGGAGTGGCCGCAGGTGCTGGTGCACGCCCTGCTGTTCCGGCTCGCGGTGCACGCCCTGCACCCGCACTCGACGGAGCAGTCCATGCGCGGCCTGGAGCGGGCCGCACGGCTGATCACCACGTTGTAGCGAACGGGCCGAACATCGTCTGCAGGTAGCGGAGCAGCGTCTCGGGCCGCCCGTCGAGGAGCACGAACCCGATGAGCAGCGCGACGGCCGTGAGCATCGCGGCGGCGGCGTTCATCCGCTTCGGCTTCGCCAGCAGGCCCGCGATCAGCGCGAACGGCAGTCCGCCGCCGGTGTAGGCGAGGACGAGCTGCGTGGTGTGCGAGAACCCGGCCTCGAAGGTGACCGCGGCCGCGTATCCCCAGCCGGCGAGCCCGCCGCCCGCGACGAGGATCGTCCAGAGCAGCACGCCGCGGCCGCCGTTCGGCAGCCAGCTCGCGTGCTGCGTGCGCCTGCCGATGGCGAGCAGGGCGACGCCGAGCGCGAACAGCAGCACGGCGAGGGTGAACCGCGCCTGGCCGGACAGCAGTGCCAGCGGGCGGAACGGCAGCCCGAGGGTGCCGGTCGTGAACAGGACCGCGATGGTGCCCGTGACCGCGGCGCCGGTGAGCCACGTCAGCCCGAGCTGTCGCCACATGACCGCGCACTGTACTGGCGGCCGGGAATAATTGAGAGTGCAACTACCTTCTGGCAGGCGTACCGTTCCGTTCCAGGAGGCGCGACATGCCGGCGATCACCGCGGACACACTGACCCTGCCCCGTCTTTCCGTGCCGGCGGCCCCGGCCTGGCGCGAGCCGTACAAGGTGGTGACGGCGCAGAAGTTCCTGGAGGGCGAGGGTTTCCAGGTGCGGCGGCCGTTCCCCGGCGTTGACCTCGCGCTGGCGGACCCGTTCCTGCTGCTGGACCACATGGGCGCCGTCGAGTACGGCCCCGGCGAGGCGAAGGGCGCCCCGTGGCACCCGCACCGCGGCTTCGAGACGGTGACGTACATGATCGACGGCGCCTTCCAGCACACCGACTCGATCGGCGGCGGCGGTCTCATCACCGATGGCGCCACGCAGTGGATGACCGCGGGCGCCGGCATCCTGCACAACGAGGTGCCGCCCCAGGAGATGGTCGCGCGCGGCGGCCTGTTCCACGGTGTGCAGCTGTGGGTGAACCTGCCCAGGGCGCTGAAGATGACCACGCCGCGCTACCAGGACATCCGCGCCACCGACACGGTGCTCCTGTCGAGCGACGACGGCGGCGCGCTGGTCCGCGTGATCGCCGGTTCGCTGGACGGCCACGACGGCCCGGGCGTGACGCACTCGCCGATCACGTACCTGCACGCGACGGTCAGCGCGGGCGCCCGCCTGGCGATGCCGTGGCCCGCGGACTACAACGCGCTGGTCTACGTGCTGTCCGGCCGGGGCACGGCCGGCTCGGGCACGCCCCTCGAGGAGGGCCGGCTGGCGGTCTTCGGCCCGGGCGACGCGCTGTCGGTGCGGGCGGCGGCCACGCAGCCGTCGAACTCGCCCGCGTGGGAGATCCTGGTGCTGGGCGGTGTGCCGATCAACGAGCCGGTCGCCCGGTACGGCCCGTTCGTGATGAACACGCGCGAGGAGATCGTCCAGGCGTTCGAGGACTTCCAGGCCGGCCGCCTGGGCCAGATCCCCGCGGAACACCTGGCACACCGCACGTCCGCGGACGACCAGCTGAGCTGAGGCGCGGCCTCCGGCCCCCGGTCACCAGCCTCTCACGACCCACCGACAATCCCGCCCGGCGCGGGGTGAGTTGTCCACAGCCCACCCGGTTGTCCACAGCCAAGATCGACAACCGTCCCTCTGTCGGTGGGTACCGGTAGACTGGCATGGCGGGTGGCCCCCGGGATCGGGTGGGGGTTGCCATCGCGCGCGCGAGCGGCGTGGGCCGACTCCGGGATGCCGACCCCGGGATGAGGGATGCCGACCCGGAATGCCGGGCGCGCAGCGCCCGGCACCCGCGAAGCGGGCGAAGCCCCCATCAACCTCGTGAGGGGTGCCTGCCATCCCGTCGACCTGGCGAAGCCCGATCACACCGGGTCAAGGGGGCCCGAAACCCAACCCAACCCCTGCCCAAGCCGCCGGGCCCCCTTGACGCGGTGTGATAGCCCGCCGGGAGGTCGATGGGATGGCAGGCACACCCTGGACACCAGTCCTTGCCAAACCAGCCCCGTGCCCGACCCCCTGCCATCCCGGAGACCAGCCCGTCCGGCGAGGACCCCCCGGAGGGAAACCCACAACAAGGAAAACCACCAGCAGCCCAGGACGGAACCCCGCCGGATGGGCCGGGAGATTCTCGCTGGTCAGCGGCTTGATTGCAGCCGTGTCCACCGCCGCGGTTCAGGGCATCGGCGGCGCAGTGCACGGGTCCACCGCGCGACCAGGCGTGCCAGCCGGACCTCCGACTCCCGGGTCGGTGGCTGGGTCAGCACCGTCGGTACGTACATCGCGTTCTCCTCTCCTCACCCGCCCGACGCCGCCCGCCGTGGAAATCGACACCCGCGCGCCTGTCGATTTCCGCGGGGGACCGCGTCGTGGGGGTGAGAGGCTGCACGAGCGGCAGCCGGACAGGAGGAACACGTGCGGTACATGTTGATGATCAGCAGCGACGGGTCCGATCTCGCCGGTCCGGCCGAGATCGACGTCCAGCCCGCCTTCATGGCCTGGCTCGCCGACGTCGAGGCCCGTGGCGCCCGGCGCGTCGGCACGCTTCTGCGGCCGCCGGACGAGGCCGTCACCGTGCGGGTGCGCGACGGGCAAACCCTGCGGTCGGACGGGCCGTTCGCCGAGACCAAGGAGTGGATCGGCGGTGTCGAGATCCTGGAGTGCGCCGACCTCGACGACGCCATCGCCATCGCGTCCACCCACCCGGCCGCGGGCCGGTTCCCCATCGAGATCCGGCCGTTCTGGGAGGAATGATGCGTTTCCTGATGTTCGTGTGCGCCGACCCCGAGCTGGTCGGCGAGGGCGGCGACCCGACCGAGTGGCTCGCCTCGACCGGTGACCGGCGGCTCGAGGGCAGCCAGTTGCGGCCCGTCAGCGACGCCACCACCGTCTGGCCAAGGGACGGCGGCACCTTCGTCTCCGACGGCCCGTTCGCCGAGACCAAGGAGTACATCGCGGGCTACGACATCATCGAGTGCGCCGACCTCGACGAGGCCGTCGACATCGCCGCGAAGCACCCCGTCGCGAAGTTCGGTGCGATCGAGCTGCGTCCCGTATGGCCGTGACCGCCGCCGTCGACGAGGCCTTCCGCACCGAGTGGGGGCGGGTCGTCGCCACCCTGATCCGCCTCACCGGTGACTGGGACCTCGCCGAGGAGTGCGCGGCCGACGCGTTCGCGAGCGCGCTGGCGACCTGGCCCCGGGACGGCGTGCCGCGCCGCCCCGGGGCGTGGCTCACCACGACCGCACGCAACCGGGCGCTGGACCGCATCCGGCGCGGCGCCGCCGAGTCCGGCCGGTTGCGGCAGCTCGCGCCGCTCGTCGACGACGACGCGCCGCCCGGTGCGGAGGACGACGTCGTGCCCGACGACCGGCTGCGGCTGATGTTCACCTGCTGCCACCCGGCGCTGCCGCTGGAAGCGCAGGTCGCGTTGACGCTGCGCACGCTGGCCGGCCTCACGACACCGCAGATCGCGCGGGCGTTCCTCGTGCCGGAGGCGACGATGGCGCAGCGGCTGGTCCGCGCGAAACGGAAGATCCGCAACGCTCGCATCCCGTACCGGGTGCCGCCCGCCGACCTGCTGCCGGAACGCATGGCGGGCGTGCTCGGCGTGCTGTACCTGCTGTTCAACGAGGGCTACTCGACGGAGCGCCGCGAACTGGCCGCGGAGGCGATCCGGCTGGCACGCGTGCTGGTGGAGCTGCTGCCCGACCCGGAGGCGCGCGGGCTGCTCGCGCTGATGCTGTTCCAGGAGTCCCGCCGGGCGGCGCGGACCGCGGACGGCGACCTGGTCACGCTCGCCGAGCAGGACCGCACCCGCTGGGACCACGCGATGATCGACGAGGGCGTCGCGGTGCTCGACGAGCTGTTCGCCGACCCGGGCCCCTACCAGCTGCAGGCGGCGATCGCGGCGTGCCACGCGACCGCGCGGACCGCCGCCGGCACCGACTGGCGGCGCATCGCGAACCTGTACGACGTGGTCGCCAGGATGAGCCCGTCACCGGTCGTGTCGTTGAACCGGGCGGTCGCGGTCGCGGAGGTCGACGGACCCGAGGCGGGGCTCGCGCTCGTGGACGACCTGCGCGCCGACCTCGCGGGCTACCACCTGCTCGCGGCCACCCGCGCCGACCTGCTGCGCAGGCTCGGCAGGCACGACGAGGCGCGCGTCGCCTACGAGGAGGCCCTCGCGCAGGCGCCGACGGACGCCGAACGCCGCTTCCTGACCCGGCGGCTCGCCGAGCTCACGGCCGCCAGCGGTACTTCCGCATGCTGACCTTGTCGCCGTCCGCCAGCACGCCCTCGGCCCGCAGCAGCTCCAGCTGCCGCCTGGCCAGACCAGGTGCGGGGGTGCCGTTCGCACGCAGCACGCGGTGCCACGGCAGGTCGTGACCGTCCTCCGACAGGATCCGGCCCACCAGGCGCGGCGTGGGGGCCGACGCCATCGCCGCGATGTCACCGTACGACGCCACCCGGCCACTCGGGATCGACTTGATGATCTCCCGTACGCGCTCGTGCAGTTCCTCCGACACCACGGGAGCAAGTATGACGGCGTGCCGCCCGCGACCCCGTTCGCCCGGCGTGGTTCCATCGTCGGCGTGGTCGTCACGAGCATGCCGGGGCCCCGGCTCGTTCGCCGGCCGGTCGCACCCCGCGCACCGTCCCGGTGGGACCCGGCCGCGCGACGCGTGCTCGAGGGCGCCCACGGCTTCGTCCGGGTGCTCGGCGGACCGGGAACCGGGAAGACGACCCTGCTCGTCGAGGCCGCCGCCGACCGGATCCTCCGCGGTGGCGTGGACCCCGAGCAGCTGCTGATCATCACGCACAACCGGCGGGCCGCGACCGAGGTGCGGGCCGGGGTCGCGCGGCTGATCACCGAGCACGACGACACCGACGACGTGCCGCGCACCGTGCGCGAGCCGCTCGTCCGCACCGTGCACTCCTACGCGTTCTCCGTGCTGCGGCTGCACGCGCACCTGCGGGACGTGCCCGGGCCGCGGCTGCTGTCCGGCCCTGAGCAGGACGCGGTCGTCCGCGAACTGCTCGCCGGTGACGTCGAGGACGAGGTCGGGTACTGGCCCGAGCGGCTGCGCCAGGCGCTGACCGTGCCCGGGTTCGCCGAGGAACTGCGGGACCTCATGCTCCGCGCCGCCGAGCGCGGGCTCGGGCCCGAGGACCTGATCCGCGTCGGCAAGGAGGCCAAGCAGCCGGAGTGGGTGGCGGCCGGGCGGTTCGCGCAGCAGTACGAGCAGGTCACGCTGCTCGCCGGGGCCGCGGACAGTGCCGTCGCGCAGGAGTCCGCGCCCGCGCTCGACGCCGCCGAACTCGTCGCCGGGGCGCTCCTCGCCTTCGACACCGACGCCGACCTCATCGCCGCCGAGCGGCGCCGGGTCCGGCACCTGCTCGTCGACGACGCGCAGCACCTCGACCCGCTCCAGTACCAGCTGCTCGCCCGGCTCGGCTTCGCCGCCGACGAGTTCGTCCTCGCGGGCGACCCCGACCAGGCCGTGTTCTCCTTCCGCGGCTCCGACCCGCGGCTGCTCGCCGACACCGAACCCGACGGCGGCACGGTCGTCCTCCGCGAGTCGCACCGCATGGCGCCCGCGGTCCGGGAGGCCGTCGCCCGCCTCGCCGCACGGCTGCCCGGCGCCGCGCCGCAGCGGCCGGCACCCGGCGAACCGGTCGAGAACTCGCGCAAGAACGGCAGCGCCGACGTCCGGTTGCACACCACCGAGGCCGCCGAGGCGGCCTGGATCGCCGACCAGTTCCGGCGGGCACACCTCATCGACGGCGTGCCCTGGTCGGAGATGGCCGTCCTGTGCCGGTCGGTCACCCGGTCCGCGCCTGTGCTCTACCGCGCGCTCACCGCCGCCGGCGTGCCGGTCAGCACCGACGCCGACGAGCTGCCACTCGCCCGCCAGCCCGCGGTGCGGCCGTTCCTCGTGCTCCTGCGGGTCGCCGCCCACCCCCGGCTGCTCGACCCCGAACGCGCCGAGATGCTGCTGACCAGCCAGTTCGGCGGCGCCGACCCGCTGGCCGTGCGCCGTCTGCGCCGGGGGCTGCGCAAGCTCGAACTCGCCGCCGGGCACGACCGGCCTTCCGACGAGCTGATCGTCGAGGTCCTCAACTCCGAGGACCTCCTCGCCGCGCTCGACGACGCCGAGGCCGTGAGCGTCCGCCGCGTCGCCGGGCTGCTCGCCACCGCGCGCGAGGCCATCGCCGACAACGCGGGCATCGAGCAGGTGCTCTGGCAGGTGTGGCAGCAGAGCGGCCTCGAGGCGCGCTGGGTCGCGCAGTCGCGGCGCGGCGGAACCCTGGGCGCGCAGGCGGACCGCGACCTCGACGCGATCGTCGGCCTCTTCCACGCCGCGGCCCGCTACGCCGACCGGCTGCCCGGCGCCGGGGTCACCGGCTTCGCGGACTTCCTCGCCTCCCAGCGCATCGTGGGCGACACACTCGCCCCGTCCGCACAACGCGACGACGTCGTCGCCGTGCTCACCGCGCACGGCGCCGTCGGTCGCGAGTGGACGGTCGTGGCCGTGCTCGGCGTCCAGGAGGGCACCTGGCCGGACCTGCGGCTGCGCGGCACGCTGCTCGGCGTCGAGAAGCTCGTCGACCGGCTCTCCGGCGTCGACGACTCGCAGCGGGTGTCCGCGACCGCGCCGCTGCTCGCCGAGGAACGCAGGCTGCTGCTCGTCGCCGCGAGCCGCGCACGCCGCAAGCTGCTCGTGTCGGCCATCCGCGGCGAGGACGAGCAGCCGTCCCGGTTCCTCGCCGAACTGTCCGGTGTGGACATCGAGGAGCTCGAGGACGCGGGCAGGCCCACCTCTCTCGGCGGCACCCGGCGCGCGCTCGTGCTCGCGGACCTCGTCGGCGACCTGCGCCGCGCGGTCGCCGACCCGGACGCGACCGAGGACCGCAGGCGTCGCGCCGCCCGCCAGCTCGCCCGCCTCGCCGAGGCCGGTGTGCCCGGCGCGCACCCCGACAGCTGGTACGGCCTCGCCGACCTGTCCACCGCGAACCCCTTGCGGGACAAGCGGGAACGCGTCACCGTCTCGCCGTCCAACGTCGAGACGCTCGCCAAGTGCCCGCTGCGCTGGATGGTCGAGCGGCACGGCGGCACCGACCCCGCCGAACTCGCGTCGATCACCGGCGTGCTCGTGCACGCGCTCGCGCAGGCCGCCGCCTCCGGCGCCGACGAGGTGCACCTGCGGGCCGAACTCGACCGCGCGTGGGACGCGGTCGACGCCGGCGCGCCGTGGTTCTCCCGGCGGGAACGTCAGCGGGTGCACGCCATGCTGGACACCTTCCTCTCCTGGATGGCCGCCACCCGCGGCGAGCTGACGCAGGTCGCGGTCGAACACGACTTCACCGTCGACATCCCCGAGACCGAGCCGCCGGTCCGCGTCCGCGGCCGCGTCGACCGGCTCGAGGCCGACAACGAGAACCGGCCGGTCGTGGTCGACGTGAAGACCGGCAAGAACGCGGTCACCGAGGCCGACGCCCGCGAGCACCCGCAGCTCGCCGTGTACCAGCTCGCCGCCGCGTACGGCGCGTTCGCCGAACTCGGGCTCGACCGCGAACCCGGCGGCGCCCGGCTGCTGTACGTCGCCAAGGCCAACCGCAAGAAGGCCGCGACCGAACGCAACCAGGACCCCGTCGGCGAGGACGGCGTGAAGCACTGGACCGGCGTCGTCGCCGACGTGGCCGCCGCCAGCACCGGACCGGAGTACCTCGCCAGGCAGAACCCGGACTGCCCGCGCTGCCCGGTCCGCACCAGCTGCCCCATGCACGCCAGCGGGCGACAGGTCCCGGAGTGATCTCGACGGTGATCTCCCCGAGGGAACTCGCGAAGGAACTCGGTCTGCCGGCACCCACCGACGAGCAGGCCGAGGTGATCGCCGCACCCACCGACCCGGCGCTGGTCGTCGCCGGGGCCGGCGCGGGCAAGACCGAGACCATGGCCGCGCGCGTGGTGTGGCTGGTCGCCAACGGCATCGTCACCCCGGACCGCGTGCTGGGCCTCACCTTCACCCGCAAGGCCGCCCGCCAGCTCGCCGACCGGGTCCGCTCGCGCCTGCGCAGGCTGGCCGGTTCGGCGTTGCCGCGGCGGCTCGACCCGAGCGGCCAGCTGCTCGCCGACCTCTACGCCGGCGAGCCGACCGTGCTGACCTACCACGCGTACGCGGGCAGGCTCGTCGCCGAGCACGGGCTGCGGCTCCCCGTGGAGCCGGGCGCTCGCCTGCTGACCGAGACCGCGTGCTGGCAGCTCGCGCACCGCGTGGTGTCGACGTGGACGCAGGACCTCGAGACCGAGCGGGTGCCGGTCACGGTGACCCGCTACCTGCTGGACCTGGCCGGTGAGCTGGCCGAGCACCTGGTCGACGAGGACAAGCTCCGCGCGTACAGCGAGGACCTCGCGTCGACGATTGAGAACGCGCCCCGCGGGCCGCGCCAGCGCGCCGAGCTGTCCCAGGACCTCAAGGAAGTCGTTGCCGCGCAACGGTTCCGGGTCGCGCTGCTGCCGTTGGTGCAGGCGTACAGCGACGCCAAGCGCAAGGAGGGCGCGCTGGACTTCGCCGAGCAGATGGCACTCGCCGCGCGGCTCGCCAGCACGCAACCCGAGGTGGTGGCGGGGGAGCGGGAGCGCTACGGCACCGCGTTGCTCGACGAGTACCAGGACACCGGCCACGCGCAGCGCGTCCTGCTGCGGTCCTTGTTCGGGGACAAGAACCCGATGCCGGTGACCGCGGTGGGCGACCCGGTGCAGGCGATCTACGGCTGGCGCGGCGCGAGCGCGGCGAACCTGCCCCGGTTCGTCACCGACTTCCCCAAGCTGGACGGCAAGAAGCTCGTGCCGGCCACCCGTTACGGCCTGCTGACGAGCTTCCGCAACCCGCCGGAGGTGCTCGAACTCGCGAACGCGATCTCCGGTCCGCTGCGCGGCGCCGGGCTGGACGTGGACGAGCTGCGGGCGCCGCCGGGCCGCGGCCCCGCCGACGTCCGGGTCGGGCTGTTCCCGGACGTGGCGGCCGAGGTCGAGTGGGTGGCCGACGAGATCGCCCAGCGGTGGCGGCTCGCCGCCGACGAACGCGACCGGCCGCCGACCGCCGCGGTGCTCGTGCGGCGCCGCGCCGACATGACCGACCTGGCGACCGCCCTGCGCGCCAGGGGCTTGCCGGTCGAGGTGGTCGGCCTTGGTGGTCTGCTCGACGAACCCGAGGTGCGGGACCTGACCTCGGCACTGCGTGTGCTCATCGACCCGCTCGCCGGCGCGGCCGCCGCGCGGCTGCTGACCGGTGCGCGGTGGCGGCTCGGCGCCGCCGACCTCGCCGCGCTGTGGAAGCGCGCCGCCGAGCTGGGCCAGGCCTACCGACCGGACGGCGAAGGTCGACTTGTCGACATGGTGCCCGGCGAGAGCACCGAGCAGGCCGGGCTCGTGGACGCGATCGACGACCCCGGCGACGCCGCGCGGTACTCCATCGAGGGGTACCGGCGGATCCGGTCGCTCGGCGGTGAGCTGCGGATGCTGCGCAGGCGGCTCGACCAGCCGCTGCCCGAACTGGTCGCGGACGTCGAGCGCGCCATGCTGCTCGACGTCGAAGCCACCGCCCGCGTCGGCGGCGCGCGGCGGGCCCACCTGAACAAGTTCGCCGACGTCGTGTCCGACTACGCGCAGGCCAGCCCGTCGGCCAGCCTCGGCGCGCTGCTGGACTACCTCGCGGCGGCGGAGAGCGCGGAGGACGGCCTCGAACCCGGTGAGGTGGAGGTCGCCGAGGACCGCGTGCAGATCCTGACCGTGCACAGCGCGAAGGGCCTCGAGTGGGAGATCGTGGCCGTGCCGCACCTGGTCAAGGACGTGTTCCCCAGCCGCAAGCGGACGTCGTGCTGGCTGCGTGCCGTCACCGAGCTGCCCGCCGCGCTGCGCGGTGACGCCGCCGACCTGCCGAAGCTGGACCTGTCGGCCGCGGAGAACCGCAAGGAGATCGAGGTCGAGCTGACCAACCACGCGGAGGCGTTCGCCGAGCGCGACCTCGTCGAGGAGCGGCGCCTCTGCTACGTCGCGCTGACCCGGTCGGAGCGGACGCTGCTGGTGTCCGCGCACTGGTGGGGCCGCACAGGCGCCAAGCCGAAGGGCCCGTCGGACTTCTTCACCGAGGTCGCGGCCGCCGTGGGCACCATGGACGAACAGGTGGCGTCCGTCGAGTTCATGGCGGCGGAACCCGGTGAGCACGAGGAGAACCCGCTCGCCACCGCCGAACGCACCGCGCTGTGGCCCGCGGACCCGTTGTCCCCGGCGCGTCCCCACATCGAGGACGCGGCGACGATGGTCCGCTCCGAACTGGCGTCGTTGCGCTCGGGTGAGCAGCTGTCGCTGGAACCGGATCCCGAAGGCTGGATCGCCGACACGGACGTGCTGCTGGCCGAACGCGCTGCCGCCGCGAACCGGCACGAGGACGTGACGCTGCCCGACTCGATCTCGGTGAGCCAGCTGGTCGAACTGGCCCGCGACCCCGCGTCGCTGGCCCGCAGGCTCCGCCGCCCGCTGCCGTTCCCGCCGAACCCCGTCGCCCGGCGGGGGACGGCGTTCCACTCGTGGCTGGAGAAGCGGTTCGGGTCGCGCGCCTTGCTGGACCTGGACGAACTGCCCGGTTCTGCCGACGCCGAAGCGGCCGCGGACGCCGATCTCGAGGCCCTGCAGGACGCGTTCCTGGCGTCGGACTGGGCGGAACGGTCGCCGACAGACGTCGAGGTGTCGTTCACGTGCGACGTCGACGGCATGACGTTGCGCGGCAGGCTCGACGCGGTGTTCGCCGACGCCGACGGCGGGTGGACCGTGGTCGACTGGAAGACCGGTGCCGTGCCGGCGGAGGAGGAGCTGCCTGTGTTGTCGGTGCAGCTCGCCGCGTACCGGCTCGCGTGGGCCAGCCTGTCCGGCGTGCCGTTGTCCCAGGTGCGTGCGGCGTTCCATTACGTGCGCTCCAACGTGACGTTGCGGCCCGTGGACCTGATGGACGCGCCCGCGTTGCGGGCGCTGCTGCGGGGGATCCCGACCAGCTGACCGCTGCCCGGGGTGACCAGTTCGGTCATGCCGCGCCACTCGGCGGTCGCGACGTAGACGGTCGTGCCGGTGACCACGCAGTCGAAGGCGCCGCGATCGACTGTTCGTGTTTCGAGGACCTCGCCGCCCTCGGCGACCCGGACGCACGACTTGTTGGGGACGTCGGCGTACCAGATCGTGCCGTCGTCCACGCTGATGCCGTCGGGCGCGGCGGTGTCGTCGAGCAGTGCCCAGGTGCGCCTGTTCGCCAGGCCGTCGCCGGCGATGTCGAACGCGGTGAGCCGGTGCGCGTACGACTCGGCGACGACCAGCGTGCGGTCGACGATCGTCATGCCGTTGGGGAAGGCCAGACGGTCGGCCACCTGTGTCGTCGTGCTGCCCCGGACGCGGTGGATCGTGCCCTGGGAGTTGTTGACGTAGACGTCCCCGTTGTGATCGACCGTGATGTCGTTCCACGTGCCGTCGCCGAGCCGGGCCGCGGTCGTCATGGTGCCGTCGGGGTGTCGGTGGAGCAGTTTTCCTTCTGCCGACTGGACGATGACCATGCGGTTGTCGGGGAGCCAGTCGAAGCAGAGGGGGAGGGACGGGATGGTGGCGACGGTTTCTTGTGTGGTCACGTCGAGGATTTCGCCCGCCGACCAGTCGGCGACGTAGAGGTGGTCGTCGTGCACGCGGAGGGACTCGAGCAGGCCTCGTCCGGAGAGCAGCAGTTCAGTCATGCCGCGTATACGAACAGACAGGTCCGACATCGACGGGTCGGCGAGGGCGGGTTATCCACAGCTCGGTGGGTTATCCACAGTTTCGCGCCGAGCCCCGGAATTGTCGGTGCCCACTGGTAGACTGGCATGGCGGGTGGCCCCCGGGAATGGGTGGGGGTCCACGTACGTACCGGGGGCGCGCGTATCGCGCTGTTTTCGCAGGTCAGTGCCGTTGTGGCGGTTTGTGTGCCCGGGGTTTTTGGTGTGCCTTGCGCGGGGTTTTCCCTCCGGGGGGTCCTCGCCGGACGGGCTGGTCTCCGGGATGGCGGCGGGTCTTGCACGGGGTTGGGTTGGCATGGACTGGTGTCCGTTGTCTGCCTGCCATCCCGTTGACCTCCCACGGGGCTATCACACCGCGTCAAGGGGGCCCGGCGGCTTGGGTGCGGGGTTGGGTCGTGCTTCGGGCCCCCTTGACCCGGTGTGATCGGGCTTCGCCAGGTCGACGGGATGGCAGGCAGCCGTCCTTGTGTGTTGGGGCTCGCGCCCCTGCTCGGCCCGGTCCGGCGGGCCTGGATGGTGCTTGTGCACTGTGGTGTGCCGTCTGTGCACTTGTCTCTCCGTGGCCTCCTCTTGAGTGCGACCTTGCCTGCGCAAGGGCAGCACATGAGGAGGTCACGCATGGTTCGCAAAGGGTTGGGTGTGTTGGTCGTGGTGTTGTGCATGGCGGTCGCCATGTCGGCGCCGGCGTCGGCCGGGGGCAAGGAACTGAGTCACAAGGCCGCTGCGGCGAAGCTCAGGGCGGCGGGGATCAGCTGGACGTCCAGCGGACATTGCAGCAACCGCAACAAGCCCAACTGCACCTCGTTCAGCGGGATCAAGTCCGGCACCATCAGCGGGGTCATCACGTTCAAGAAGGCCAGCCGCTGCAAGGTGACCGTCACCGGGGGGACCGAGACCGGGCACGCCTCCGGCACCTACAGCCACTGGAACGGGTACAAGGTCGACATCGCGATCACGTCGTGCGTGTCGGGGTACATCAAGCGGAACTTCACCTACATCGGTGGCGCCAAGTGGCGGTCGGGTGCCGGGAACGTCTACTACAACGAGGGCAACCACTGGGACATCACGTATTACTGAGGAACCGGCGGGCCGTCACGCGCGTGGCGGCCCCCACAGCTAATCTCCCACCGTGACCAGCCCTGACGAGTCCGGACACCGGCGACTGCGCAAGCTCCGCTTCGCCGACCGGCTCACCGACCGGCCGGACCACTCGCTGGTCGGTGTCATCCGCATGCCGGAAACCACGATCAGCCCGATCACGTCCATCGTGCGGCGGGTCGTCTGGGCGTTCATCGCCCTGATGGCGGCGGTCGTGATCGTGTACATCGACCGGGACGGCTACCGCGACGGCAACGGGGACGGGCTGTCGTTCCTCGACTGCCTCTACTACGCCACCGTCTCGCTGTCGACCACGGGCTACGGTGACATCACGCCGGTCAGCGCGTCGGCGCGGCTGGTCAACGTCCTGGTCATCACGCCGCTGCGGGTCCTCTTCCTGATCGTCCTGGTCGGTACCACCCTCGCGGTGCTCACCGAGCGCTCCCGCCAGGCATTCAAGCTGCAACGATGGAGGTCGAAGGTGCGCGATCACGTGGTGGTCGTCGGATATGGCACCAAGGGCCGGTCCGCCGTGCGTTCCGTGCTGTCCGACGGTGTGGAACCCGAGCAGATCGTCGTGGTGGACACCGACCACGCGATGCTGGAGGCGGCGTCCGCGCTCGGCCTCGTCACGGTGCACGGCTCCGGCACGCGCTCCGACGTGCTGCGGGTCGCCGGTGTGCCGAGGGCACGGGCCGTGGTCGTGGCCGCCAACCGCGACGACTCCGCCGTGCTGGTCACCCTGACCGCCCGCGAGCTGGCGCCCAAGGCGCAGATCGTGGCCGCCGTGCGGGAGGCGGAGAACGTGCACCTGCTGCGCCAGTCCGGTGCCAACCAGGTCGTCGTGTCCAGCGAGACCGCGGGGCGGCTGCTCGGCATGGCCACCCACACGCCGACGGTCGTGGACATGGTCGAGGACCTGATCACGCCGGAGTCCGGGCTCGCGATCGCCGAGCGGGACGTCGAGGAGAGCGAGATCGGCGGGTCGCCGCGGCACCTGCCGGACATCGTGCTCGGCGTCGTGCGCAACGGGAAGCTGTACCGCGTGGACCACCCGGAGGCGGACGCGGTGGAGCCCGGTGACCGGTTGCTGTACGTCAAGAAGGTCACGCGCGCCGACGAAGACTGACCTGTCGGCCGGCGGGGAGCCGTCTGGGACGATCTGCGCGTGCGGATCTGGGGCGTGCTCATCCCGCTCGGCTACCTGCGGTGGGCGGCGGCGGGCACGGCGGTCGTGGTGCTCGGCGTGCTGGTCGCCGCGCTGGTCGGCACGGTCGGTGTGTTCGACGCGTCCCCGGAGGACCAGGGGCAGAAGACCCGCGCATCCGTGGTCGCCGGCGTGCCCTGCAGCCGTGCCGGGGCCCTGGAGACGGTGACGTTCACGGCGGGCGGCAAGGAACACCGCGCCCGGTTCGACGGTTGTGGTCACGTCAAGGGGGAGCCGGTCGACGTCACCGTGCCGACCGGTCCGCTCACGGGTGACGTGGTGGTGCACGCCGCGGACGCCGCGGTGGGCGACAGCAAGGACGGCGAAGGACTCGGCCTGTTGCTGGTCGTGGTGAGCGGGATGGCAGGCGCGGCCTACGCGTTCCTCCTGCGCCGAGGCCCACGCACCACCCAACTCCCCGCCACCCTCCGCCTCACCTGACGACTCGCGAGTCGCGCTCTCGCGCACACCGAGTTGCCGGTTTCGTGCACATCACGACCTGCACGAAACTGCCAACTCGATGTGCGTGCGAGCGTGACTCGCGGTGTTCGGGCGGCGGTCAGCTGACGTCTTCCGGTGGGGACAGCCAGGTGTTGCACTGGTAGGTGCGGTTGAGCTGCGCGCCTTGTTCCCACCACGCGATGGCGTGCTCGTCGCTGCCGTGGTCGCGGGGTGCGCCCGGGTTGTGGTCGCCGCGGTCCTGGGTGGTGCGGGCCTCGGTGAGGATGTTGTCGTCCACCGAGCCGCGGCCGTACGTGGCGGCGAGGAACATGCCGGAGAAACACTGTGCCTGCAACTCGAACCGGCGGGACAGCTCCAGGCCGGCCTCCGTGTCGGCGCCCGCGTTGTACCTGGCGTCCCAGTAGGTGTCCATGACACCGCTCATCGCCTGCACGTGGTGCCCGTACTCGTGCGCGAGCACCGCCAGGTACACACCCGGCCGCGCGCCGTACATCTCCGTCTGCAGCCCGGCGAACGGCATGTACAGCGTGTTGTCGTAGCTGCAGTAGAACGCCGCGACCGCGCCGTTGCCCGCGGACACGTCACCGCACGGGCTCGACCACTCGGTGCCCTGCGGGAACGCGATGCCCGGCGTGAAGAACGGCAGGCCCTGGTACTCCATGACGGGCTGCCACGCCGCGTCCAGGCACGGCAGCGCGCTCGTGAAGAACGCCTCCGCGCCAGCGGGGCTGGTCTCCCAGCGGGTCAGGTTGCACGTCACGGCCGGGGTGCCGACGTCGCCTGCGAACAACGGGTTGTCCTCCAGCGCGTACACCGGCTGCGGACCCGCCTGCGTGGTCTCCGTCGGGGTGTCCTGCGTGGACTCCTCGGTCGTGGTGGTCGGCTCGGCGGTGGTCGTGGTCGTCTCGTACGTGGTGGTCGTCGTGGTCGTGGTCGACGTGGCGGTCGGGTCGTCGCCGTAGCCGGTGTCGGCGACGCTGTCCCCCTTGTCGTTCATGGCGATCACGCCGACCATCGCGACCACACCCAGCAGCACGATCACGAGCATCGTGCCGACGAGAGCGGCGGTGTTCGACTTCCTGCGGGGCTGCAGCAGGTGCTGGTGACCCGGGTACTGCAGCCACGGCGGGGTCGGCGGCCGCGGTGGGTACATGCCGGGCGGCGGGTACTGGGGGTACTGCGGCGCCTGGTACGGCCCGGTGGGGAATCGCGGTGGCACCGGGTACGGCCGCGTCGGCGGGTGCGGTGGCGGGGGGACGTAACCGGGCGGCAGGGGCCTCGCCTGGGGTGGCGGCAGCGGTCCCATCGGGCGCCACGGACCCTGCGGCGGCTGCGTCATCCCCGTCTCCCCCTACTTGTCTCAGACAGCGGGTGAGCATATGGGCACTCGACTATCCTCCGCAGGCGTGTTGGCGAAGTGGGGGATTCCCGCGGCGGCGTTGGCCGCGTGCGCGCTGGTAGGGCTGGCTCATCCGGCGGGGGCGGAGGAGCCGACCGTGCCGGTGGTGCCGTCGCCGCCGTCGTCGGTACCCACGCTGAAGTGGCCGGGACAGCCGCTCCCGACGGGCGACTTCGACGATCTGAACCCCACCAAGCCGTCCGGCCCCGCCGACGAGGACAAGCCGCCGACCGGCCCGCGCCCGCTGCTCCCGGAGAGCGTCAACATCGCGTTGAAGGTGGAGCGCGATGGCAGCCTGTCGGTCACCGAGCAGGTCTTCGTGCGGGCGCGCAAGACGATGACGCGGCGCGCGCCGCTGCGCATCCAGGCCGGTGACGACCGCGACCGCGTGTTCTCGGTCCGGGACGTGAAGGTCACCGGCAACGCCAAGACCGAGGTGACCGGGGACCGGTTCGTCATGGCACTCGG
The DNA here is from genome assembly GCF_054661535.1 of Actinophytocola sp. KF-1. Taxonomy (NCBI): domain Bacteria; kingdom Bacillati; phylum Actinomycetota; class Actinomycetes; order Pseudonocardiales; family Pseudonocardiaceae; genus Actinophytocola; species Actinophytocola sp. KF-1. Next base: position 78,861 of record NZ_BAAFVK010000021.1, read on the forward strand.
CGAGGGCGCCAGCACCGTCACGTACAAGGTGGACGGTGCGGTCACCGACGTCGCCGGGCACCAGGAGGTGCGCTGGCAGGTCGCGAGCGGCTGGGACACCGAGGTGCGGCTGCTGCGTGCCTCCTTCATCGCACCCGCGCGGCCGGAGGCGGTGGTGTGCCTGGCAGGGGCGTTCGGCACCGACTCGCCATGCGGGTCGGCGCTCGCGGACTCGTCGCAGGTTTTGCGTGTGGTGCAAGAAGCTCTGCCCGCAGGCGAGCGGGTCGACCTGACCGTGAACCTGCCCGCGGGGACGGTCGGGGCCAACGCCCGGTTCGACGACATCGGCACGGCGGGCGCGTTCGCGCTCACCACCGCGAGCGGCGTCGGTCTCGGCGCGCTGGTGCTGCTGCTGATCGGCGGCTTCGTGCTGTTGTGGCTGGCCAGGGGGCGCGACGCGCGTGCGCTCGCGGGGGACGTCGCGCCGGTGGAGCTGCTGATGACCGGGGACGGCGGCCGGGTCGCGTTCGCCTCGCCGGACGGGGTGCTGCCCGGGCAGGTCGGCACGGTCGTCGACGAGCGGGTGGACGTCGCGGACGTGACGGCCACCGTGGTCGACCTGGCCGTGCGCAACTACCTGTCGGTGCGGGAGACCGGGCCGTCGGAGTGGGTGCTGGTGCGGCGCAACCCGCCGGACGCGGCGCTCACCGACTACGAAAGAGCCGTCTACCGGCAGGTCCTGGGGGACGTCCCGGAGGTGTCCGTCGCGGCGCTCCGCGTCGACCTGGGCGCGGTCCGCGAGGCCATGTACACCGACGTCGTGAAGCGGGAGTGGTTCGCGCGCAGGCCGGACCACGACCGGTCGCTGTGGTCGCTGGTCGGCGTGCTGCTCGCGGTGGGCGGCATCGTCGCGACCGTCGTGCTGGCGCTGACGGTCGGGCACGCCCTCCTCGGGCTCGAGCTCGTGGTCGGCGGCCTCGGTCTCGCGCTCGGCGCGCGGATGATGCCCGCGCGGACCAGGCGCGGGTCCGTGCTGGTGCAGCAGATCCGCGGGCTGCTGAACTACCTGCGCACCACCGAGGCCGGCGCGATCCCCGCCGCCGACCGGGAGATGGTGCTGTCGCGGTCGCTGCCGTACGCGGTGGTGCTCGGCGAGGTCGACGGGTGGGTGCGCCGGTTCGCCGACCTCGACGCCGCCGCGGACGGGACACCCGGCATCTACTGGTACGAGACGGACGCGCCCGCCGAGTTCCCCGCCCGGTTCGCCGCGTTCCTGCTCGCGCTCGACGCGGCGCTGGGCCGGTGACCGCCCCGGGTTCGCCAGGAGCGTACGCCGTCGTCCGAGCGGCCCGCAGATGCACGTCACGGGCGGTTCGCGGGCACGGGTGACGACCGACGAGGCGGGCCAGGCGGCGCTCACCGGCTCCGCTGAGTGATCAACTCGGGACGAGTCGGACGCCGAGTGTCGGTGCTTGCACGTAGGCTTCGGGCATGCCAGGAAATGAGCTGACCCGGTTCACGCTTCCCAACGGACTGCGCGTGGTGCTCGCCCCGGACCCGACCGCGCCGGTGGTGGGTGTCAGCGTGCACTACGACGTGGGGTTCCGCTCCGAGCCGGAGGGCCGCACGGGCTTCGCGCACCTGTTCGAGCACCTCATGTTCCAGGGCAGCGAGAGCCTGGAGAAGCTCGCCCACTTCCGGCACATCCAGTCCTCGGGCGGCACGTTCAACGGCTCCACCCACCCGGACTACACGGACTACTTCGAGGTGCTGCCGTCCGCGGGGCTGGAGCGGGCGCTGTTCCTCGAGGCCGACCGCATGCGGGCGCCCAAGATCACCGAGGAGAACCTGCGCAACCAGGTCGACGTGGTCAAGGAAGAGATCCGCCTGAACGTGCTGAACCGGCCGTACGGCGGGTTCCCGTGGATCCTGCTGCCGCCGGTGCTGTACTCGACGTTCCCGAACGCCCACAACGGTTACGGCGACTTCACCGAGCTGGAGTCGGCGAACCTGGACGACTGCGCGCAGTTCTTCGACACCTACTACGCGCCCGCCAACGCGGTGCTGACGGTCGCCGGGGACCTCGACGTCGCGCGCACCCGTGAGCTGATCGAGAAGCACTTCGGCGACGTGCCCGCGCGCCCGGCGCCGGACCGGCCGTCGTTCGGCGAGCCGCCGCCCGCGGGCCAGCTGGAGGCCGAGCACGTCGACCCGCACGCGCCGCTGCCCGCGCTCGCCATCGGCTACCGCATGCCCGACCCGATCGCCGAGCTGGACGGCTACCTCGCCAACCTCGTGCTCGCCTCGGTGCTCGCGGAGGGTGACGGGTCGCGGCTGCAGCAGCGCCTGGTGCTGCGCGAGCCGCTGGTCACCGACATCAACGCGGCCTGCGGCCTGTTCGGCCCGTTCGAGGCACGCGACCCGGACACGTTCACGATCACCGCGGTGCACTCGCCGGAGGTCGCGCAGGCCAGGGTGCTCGCGGCCGTCGACGAGGAGCTGGAGCGGCTCGCCACCACCGCGCCGTCCGACCAGGAGCTGGCGAAGGTGACCGCCCGCTGGGTCGCGGGCCTGCACCGCGAGCACGACCGGCTGGTGTCGCGCACGCTCGCGCTCGGCTCGTTCGAGCTGCTCTACGGCGACCCCGGGCTCGTCTACCAGCTCACCGACCGGCTGTCGGCGGTCACGCCGGAGGCCGTGTCCGCCGCCGCCAAGACGTTGCGCCCCGACTCGCGCGCGGTCCTGACCGTGTCGCCCGCAGGAGGAGAGAAGTGACCAGTATCGATGCCGCCTCCGCGGGAGGTAGTACGTCGGCGGGTTTCCGTACCGCCGCCGAGATCGGCCGCACCGAGCTGGGGCCGCGACCGCTGCCGGAGCTCGGCGAGCAGCGTTCGGCCACCGGCCTCGAGTCCGTCGACACGGTGCTGGACAACGGGTTGCGGGTCGTCGCGGTGCACCAGCCGACCGTGCCGATGGCCGAGGTGCGGCTGCGGATCCCGTTCGCGGGCACCGACCGGCGGCACGCGGCGATCGCCGAGGTGCTGGCGGCCACGATCCTCACCGGCACACAGCGGCGCGACCGCGTCGCCATGGACACCGACCTCGCGCTCGTCGGCGGCGAGCTGGGTGCCGGGGTCGACCCGGAGCGGCTCGCGATCGGCGGCAACGCGCTCGCGAGCGGCCTCGACACGTTGCTGGACGTGCTGGCCGACGCGCTGACCGGCGCCGCGTACCGGGACGAGGAGGTCGAGGGCGAGCGCGCCCGGCTGGTCGAGCGGATCGCGGTCGCCCGGTCGCAGCCCAGCGTGATCGCGCGCGAGGCGCTGCAGCGGCACCGCTACGGCGACCACCCGTTCACCCGCGAGACGCCGGAGGCGGCGGACGTCGCGACCGTCACCGCGGACGAGGTGCGGGCCATGCACCGCGCGTCGGTGCTGCCGCGTGGTTCGGTGCTGGTGTTCGTCGGGGACGTCGAGCCGGACACGGTGGTCGCGAAGATCGGCGCCGCGCTGTCGGGGTGGTCGTCGGACGCGAGCGCCGTCGAGCTGCCCGAGCTGCCGGACGTGGTGGGCGGCGACGTGCTGTTCGTGCCGCGGCCGGGTGCGGTGCAGTCGCAGCTGCGGCTGTCGGCGCAGGCCGTCCCGCGCACCGACCCGCGGTACGCGGCGCTGCAGCTCGCGAACCTGGCCTACGGCGGGTTCTTCTCCTCCCGGCTCGTCGAGAACATCCGCGAGGACAAGGGCTACACCTACCACGCCCGGTCGTCGTTCGAGTTCACCGTGCGCGGCGCGACGCTGCTGATCGACGCGGACACGGCGAGCGAGGTCACCGCGCCCGCGCTGCTCGAGATGCGCTACGAGCTGGGCAGGCTCGGTGTGGTGCCGCCGACCGAGGAGGAGGTCGAGACGGTCCGCCAGTACGCGATCGGGTCGCTGTTGATCTCGACCGCGTCGCAGACCGGGCTCGCGTCGCAGCTGGCCGCGCTGGCGCCGCTCGGGCTGGGCACCGACTGGCTGGTCGCGCACCCGCAGCGGCTGGCGCAGGTCACGGCCGAGGAGATCGCGGAGGCGGCGCGGGAGTTCTTCTCGCCCACCAGGTTCACCGGTGTGGTGGTCGGTGACGCGGCACAGTTCTCCGCACTGCGTTCCCTGGGTGGCGTGGTCGAGTGACCGTTCCGTTCCAGCTCGCCGAGGTGCCCCGGCTCTCGCGGTCCACTGTGGACCGCAACGAGCCGGTGCGCACCGACCCGGAGCGCCTGGCGAAGCTGTGGGAGACCGGCCGGGTGATCGTCGTCGACCGCAAGGGCCGCACCCCGGTCCGCGCGGGCGCGACCGAACTCGCGCCGCGGCCGACCTTCGGTGAGCTGCCGCCGGACGCGATGCTGCTCGGCGAGGCGGACGGCGTCGGCTACTGGGCGATGCGCACCGACGAGGAACTGCAGGAGGGGGTGCCGTCGCCGGACTCGGCGTGGGGCCTGTGGGCAGGCGCGTCGAAGGACGGCGAGGAGTGGCACGACTTACGCACCACGGGCGCGTTGCTGTCCGACACGGCGGCGGGCCTGTTCACGACGGCGGTCGCGCTGCTGAGCTGGCACGCGAAGGCCCGGTTCTGCGCCAACTGCGGCACCGCGGTGGAGCGGAGGAACGCGGGCTGGGCCACGCACTGCCCGAACTGCGGCCGTGAGGAGTACCCGCGCACGGACCCGGCGGTGATCTGCCTGGTGCACGACGGGGTGGGGGTCAACGGTTCGCACGTGCTGCTGGCGCGGCAGCCGATCTGGCCGCCGGGCCGGTTCTCGGTGCTGGCCGGCTTCGTGGAGGCGGGCGAGTCGCTCGAGGCGTGCGTCGCGCGGGAGATCGCGGAGGAGGTCGGCGTCGTGGTGTCGGACATCCGGTACCTGGGCAGCCAGCCGTGGCCGTTCCCGCGTTCGATCATGGTCGGCTTCGCGGCGGCCGCCGAGGGCACCGTGCCGTTGCACCCGGCGGACGGCGAGATCGAGTTCGCGCAGTGGGTGTCGCGGGCGACCGTGCGCGAGGCGCTGGCGACGGAGCTGCCTGACCTGAAGCTGCCCGGCCCGACCTCGATCGCCTACCAGATGATCAAGGGCTGGGCGCTCGCCGACTAGAACCAGAGGATGAACCCGGCGTCGGTCATGATCACGACGTAGAACAGGAACACCCGCAGCGGCATGGGCAGGTGCGCTGGCAGGTCGCTCGTGGCGCCGAACGCGCTCAGGCGGCACGTGCCGAGGACCTGCCCGCCGTGGTGCAGCTCCCACCTCGGCGGCAACCGCTTGGTCCGGCGCAGGTACAGCTCGTGCCCGGGGGCGCTGGCGAGCACCTCGCCGCGTCCGGTCCGGTAGGCGAACGCCGCGGTCCCGGTCGGCCCTTCCAGCCAGAACCGGCCCTTGTCCTCGTGGGTGAGCCGGTAGGGGACGCCGTCGATGGCGCACGGCGTCTGGAAGAAGGTCGTGAAGGACGTGACGTGACGGCCGTCTTCGGAGATCAGGTAGGTGACCCCGCCCTGCCGTGCCATGACGAGCACGAGCTACCCCGCTGCCGCGGCGTTCGCCGCGTGTTCGAACTGCACCAGGACGATGTAGAAGGCGAACACGCCGACCGGGTGCGGCACGTCCGCGGGCATCTCCGCGACGAAGGTGCGGCCGAACACCCCTTCGTGGCGGATGGTGCCGCGTGCCGAGCCGCGCTGGTGGATCTCCCAGGCGGACCGCCACAGCGACGGCCGGATCAGCTTCAGGTTCCCGGTGTTCGCGCTGACCGTCCACTCGCGACCGGTGGCGCGGTCGGCGGTCGCGACGCGACGGTCCGGGCCGTGCAGCACGAACCGCCGCCTGCCGTCGCGTTCGACGCGGTACTCGACGCCGTCCAGGGTGAACACGCACCCCTCCTTGCGCGTGCCGCCGAGGGTGGTGACGGCGACGTCGGCGGAGGTGATCTCGTACTCGCGGCGGAAGAACCCCCGCCTGCGGGCTCGCAACATGCCTGACATTGAACCAGCGGCGCTGCGCTACGGTGTCGTTCGCACGGGACAGGGGTGAATCGGTTGGTCAGTGTGGCGCGTGCGGTGGGGCTGCTGCTGGGGGTGGCCGCGGACGGTGCGTTCGGCGACCCGCGCAGACGGCACCCGGTGGCGGGGTTCGGCAAGGTCGCGGAGCGGGTCGAGAAGGCGCTCTACCGCGACGACAAGCTCGTGGGGGTCGCGCACGCGGCCGTGCTGAGCGGCGGCGTCGTGGCGCTGGGCGTCGCGATCGAACGGGCGGGCAGGCGCAGCCCGGTGCTGCGGACACTCACGACGGCGGCGGCGACGTGGGTGGTGCTCGGCGGCCGCTCACTCGCCGTGCAGGGCGCGGCGATCGGCCGTGAACTGGACGCGGGCGACCTGGCCGCGGCCCGTGACCGGCTCCCGCACCTGTGCGGCCGCGACCCGAGCACCCTCGACGCGGAAGGACTCGCGCGGGCGGCGGTCGAGTCGGTGGCGGAGAACACGTCGGACGCGGTGGTGGCGCCGCTGTTCTGGGGCGCGGTGGGCGGTGTGCCGGCGCTGCTGGGCTACCGCGCGGTGAACACCCTGGACGCCATGGTCGGCTACCGCTCACCGAGGTACCGCAGGTTCGGCTGGGCGTCGGCCCGCCTGGACGACGTGCTGAACCTGCTCCCGGCTCGCATGGCGGCGGCGCTGACGGTGGTCGGCGCCCCGGTGGTCGGCGGCTCGTGGCGTGGCGCGTGGCAGGCGTGGCACCGCGACGCGGCCGCGCACCCGAGCCCGAACGCGGGCCCGGTGGAGGCGGCGTTCGCCGGCGCGCTGGAGGTCCGCCTCGGTGGGCGCACCGTGTACCGCCACGGCGTGGAGGAACGCCCCATCCTGGGCGAAGGCCGTGTCCCGGACTCGGGGCACGTCACGCGCGCGGTCGAACTGTCCCGCGTGGTGGGCAGCCTGACGGCGGCGATCACGGCACTGATCGCCGTGCTCCGCAGCCGCCGCTGAGTTGTCCACAGCCCACCCGGTTATCCACAATTCCGGCTCGCGCCCTGGAATTGTCGGTGGTCACCGGTAGACTGGCATGGCGGGTGGCCCCCGGGATCGGGTGGGGGTTGCCATCGCGCGCGCGAGCGGGTGCGCCGACCCGGGTCGGAGGCGTTTCGGTCAGTTGAGGGCGGCGCGTTCGCGGGCTTCTTCCTCCGCGATCTGTTGCGCCACCGACACGCGGCGTGGACGGTCCGCCTTCGGCGCCGCCAGGACGCCGCCCGGTTTGATCTCGCGCCACGTGAAGTACAGCCACGCCAGCAGGGCCATCGTGCCGAAGGCGATCCACTGCAGCGCGTACGACAGGAACGGCCCGGCGTCGAGGTCCGGCAGCGGCAGGGCGCCCAGCACGCCGGGAGCGCCCTCCTCCAACTGCAGGTAGCCGGGGCGGAGGTCCAGGCCGGTGGCCCGTGCCACGACGCCCGAACCGACCGCGTACACCTGCGGCCGCCCGCCCTCGGACTCAGCGCGGCGGTCGCGGGGGTCGCGCTCGTCGGCGCGGATGCGGGCCGTCAGGGTGACCTCGCCGGACGGCGGGGCCGCGTAGCGGGGCACCGTCACCGACTTGGTGCCCTGCACGGGCCGCACGTAGCCGCGGTCGACCACCACGATCGAGCCGTCGGTCATGCGGAACGGGGTGAGCACCTCGAACGCGGGCTGGCCGAGCACGGTGCGGAGCCGGGCGACGACCTCCTCGTCGGCCAGGTACTCGCCGGTGACCCGGACCGTGCGCCACTCGGTGCTCGCGTCGGGGCGCTGACCCGCGGGGAGCAGGGAGTTCAGCTCGGCGGGGTCGGAGTTCGCGGCGTGGTTGATGGCGTCGTTGGTCGTGGACCGCTCCTCGTGGCGGTCGAACTGCCACGGGGCGAGCAGCGTGAAGCAGACGCCGGCGAAGATCAGCACCAGCGCCGTCAGTGCCAGCCATCCCGGGCGTAGCAGCAACCGCAACCGCACACACCCATGCTAGAGACCGCCCAGCACCGCCCTGGCCGCCGCCACCGCCTGGGCCCCGTAGCCGCCGCCGAACAGCACGGTGTGCACCAGCAGCGGGAACAGCTGGTGCAGGGGAATCCGGGCGCGCCACCCCTCGGCGAGCGGGCCGGCCCCGTCGTACGCGGCGACGATCCGGTCCAGGTGGGGGCACCCGAACAGGTGCAGCATGGCGAGGTCGGTCTCGCGGTGGCCGCCGTGCGCCGCCGGGTCGATCAGCCACACGTGGCCGTCGGCGCCCCACAGGACGTTGCCGCTCCACAGGTCGCCGTGCAGCCGGGCGGGTGGCTCGGCGGGACCGGCCAGCTCGCCGATCCGCTCGCACACCGCCTCGATCGGACCGGGGTCGTGGAGCACGCCCTGGTCGACCGCGTCCCGCAGGTACGGCAGGACGCGGTGCGCCGCGTACCACTCCGGCCAGGCCGGTCCCGGCACGTTCCGCATCGGTGCGAGACCGATCCACCCGTCGACGGGGCCGCCGGGTGGTGCGTCACCGAACGCGGACGCGCCCGTGCGGTGCAGCGCGGCGAGCTCATGCCCGAACGCCTCGGCGGCGGCGACGCTCGGCGACCCGACCGTGACGGCCTCGATGACCAGCCATTCCTCGTCGTGGGCGAGCACGTGCGGGCACCGGAGACCGCCAGCGGCGAGCCACCGCAGTCCCGCCGCCTCGGCCGCGACACCGCGGGGGCGGTCGTGCCGCTTCGCGACGACCTCGGCGCCGTCCGCGAGGCGCAGCCGGTACGCGCCGCCCAGCGGCATCGTCGCGGCGACCGGCTGCCCGAGCAGCGCGGTCAGTCGAGGTTCGCGCGGATCCACTCGACCAGTCCCGGCATCGCGGCTTCCACCAGCCCGAGCACCTCGACGAACCCGGCGAAGTCGCCGTAGTACGGGTCCGGCACGTCCGGCTCGGTGGCGCGCGGGTCGAACGAGCGGAACATCACGAGCCGCTCGTCGGTGTCGCCCTGGTGCTTGAGGAGGTCCCGCAGCGCGGCCTCGTGCCCGGCGTCCATGGCGAGCAGCAGGTCGGCGGACAGGTGGTCCTCGTTCACCTGCGCGGCGACGTGGTTCGTGGGGTAGCCGTGCTCGGCCAGCACCCGTTGCGCTCGCGGGTCGGCGGGCTCACCGACGTGCCACGGGCCGATGCCCGCGCTCGACACCCGCACCCGGTCGGCGAGGCCGGCCCGGCGCAGGTGCTCGGTCAGGACCAGCGCCGCGATCGGCGAGCGGCAGATGTTGCCGGAGCAGACGAAGCACACGTGCACGCACCGAGTCTGCCCGATCACCGCCACGCGGCGAGTGCCACGTCCGCCAGTGCGGTCAGTTCCTCCTCGGTGGCGCCGTCACGGGCCTGGACCGACATGCCCTGGATCATGGCGCCGAAGAAGCGGGCCATGGTGTGCGGTTCGGCGGAGCCCGCACGGCGCAGGTAGTCCTCGATCAGCGACAACGTCCGCGCGCGGTGGGCGGCCGTCGCCTCCTCGATCGACGTCAGGTCGGGGGAGAGGGTCAGCGCCGCGGTCGAGATCATGCAGCCCGCCGGCCGGCCCGGCTGGGTGAACTCGCGGGCGGCCGCCACCAGGAACGCGCGGACGGCGTCCTTGGACGGTGGTTCGGTGAGCTCCGCCGCCGGTCGTGCGCCCGGGCCCGCCCGGTAGTGGTCCAGGCAGGCCTCGTACAGGCCCTCCTTCGAGCCGAACGCGTTGTAGATGCTCGGCGGCGTCAGCCCGGTCGCCGCCTGCAGCCTGCCCAGGCTCGCGCCTTCGTACCCGTGCCGCCAGAACACGGTCATCGCCTTGTCGAGCACTTCTCCCAGTTCGAAAGAACGGGGTCGACCTTTCATAGCGATTACTATACTATTCGACTTCAGTAGCGATCACTACAAAAAGGAGATGGTCATGAAGGCGCTGGTCACGGGGGCTTCGCGGGGTATCGGGCGGGCGATCGCGGTCGGGCTCGCGGAGGACGGGGCGGAGGTCGTCGGCATCCACTACGCCGCGAACCGCGCCGCGGCGACGCAGACCGCGGACCTGGTCGCCGCGGCGGGCGCGAAGCCGGTGCTGATCGAGGCGCCGCTGGACGTCGACGGGATCGCCGGGGCGCGCCGCGTCGCCGCCGAGTGGGAGGGCGACGTCGACGTGCTCGTCAACAACGCGGGCATCGACGCGAGGCAGCCGTTCGGCGAGATCGACGACGAGGGTTACCGGCGGATCATCGAGATCAACCTGACCGCGCCGCTGTTCCTCATGCAGGAGCTCGCGGCCCGGCTGCGCGACGGCGGCCGGATCGTCAACATCACCACCGGCTACACGCGGATCGCCGCGCCGACCCACCCCGCCTACGCCGCGGCCAAGGCCGGGGTGAACAACCTCGGGCTCGCGCTCGCGCCGGTGTTCGGGCCGCGCGGGATCACGGTCAACGCCGTCATGCCCGGGATCATCGACACCGACATGAACGCGGGCTGGCTGGCCGAGGGGCGCGCCGCGGCGGCCGCGTACTCGGTGTTCGACCGGGTCGGCACGCCGGACGACGTCGCCAGGGTGGTCCGGTTCCTCGCCTCCGACGCGGGCCGCTGGGTGACCGGTCAGGTGATCGACGCGACCGGCGGCTCGGCACTGTGAACGGGTTCACATCCCAGTATGTGCGGTAGCTCCCACTCGTCCGGATGTCACTCGAACGAGTGGTAATAACCTCGCTGAGTGACCAACACTGATGGCGCCGGGCTGTCCCGGCGCACCTTGTTCGGCGTGACCGCGGGGGCGGCGGCAGCTGCCGCGCTCGCGACGGGCGCCACCCCGGCGGCCGCCACCCCAGGCCGCCGGACCACGGATCCGAAGGCCACGCCGCTCACCGCGGAGCAGGCGTGGCGCAAGCTGGTGGCGGGCAACAACCGCTTCGTCGCCGGCGAGCAGAGGCACCCGCACGAGTCCCTCGAGTGGCGTGCGTCGCTGGTGAACGGGCAGCACCCGTTCGCGGTAATCCTCGGCTGTGCCGACTCCCGCGTGTCACCGGAGCTGGTGTTCGACGAGGGGCTCGGCGACCTGTTCGTCATCCGCGCCGCGGGCGAGGTGCTCGACACCGCGGTCATCGGCAGCATCGAGTACGCCATCGAGCACCTGTCGGTGCCGCTGGTCGTCGTGCTCGGGCACGAGAGCTGCGGCGCGGTCGGCGCGACCATCGACGTCGTCCAGCACGGCACCGAGGTGGCGGGGGACATCTCGACGCTGGTCCGCTCGATCGAGCCCGCGGTTCGGGCGACCCCGCCGAACCCGGACCCGGCCGCGTTCCTCGCGGCGTGCGTGGCCGAGCAGGCCCGCCGCGCCGCGAAGTACCTGCAGGAGCGGTCGAACATCATCAGCGACGCCGTGGCGCACCACGGCGTCAAGGTCGTCTCGGCGACCTACGAGCTGGACACCGGCAAGGTCACCCGGCTCTAGGGGTGCATGCGCGCGCCCTTGACCACCTTGTCGACGGCGTTGCGCGGCCCGTGCACGGCCAGTCCCACGAGGTCGAGCCGGTCTCGTGGGACGGCCCGCACCGCCGCCCGGTTGTCCTCGTCGTTGCCGGTGGCGAACAGCCCGGCGGTGAACACGGCCGTCGGCAGGCCACGGGACACCGCGCGGCCGTGCGCGGCGGTCAGCACCTGCGCCGACGCCTCGAACACGAGCACGGGCTGGCCGAACATCGCGAGGTACTTGGTGCCGTCGGCGTCCTCGTAGGGTTCGCCGATCAGTTCGGGGACGGCGGCCGCGACCCCGCTGACCAGGAAGGCACACACGTTCAGCCGCTGCCAGGCCGGCAGGTCGTCGCGCACGACCACGGCGATCTTGGTGGAGAAGCTCACCGCGCCACGATCCGCCGCCGGACCGCCCCGGGTCTTGTACGTTCCTAACCATGGGCCCCGAGATCACGGCGTGGCGCCCGAACGTGCCCGGCATCCACGAGGTGTTCCACGCGCGGTTCACCACCCACGCGTACCCCTCGCACACGCACGACGCCTGGACGTTGCTGATCGTCGACGACGGCGTGGTGCGCTACGACCTGGACCGCCACGAGCACGGCGCGCTCCGCGACCAGGTCACGCTGTTGCCGCCCGGTGTCCCGCACGACGGCCGGTCCGTGCGGCCGGAGGGGTTCCGCAAACGCGTCCTCTACCTGGCGAGCGACACCCTGACCGGGGTCGGCGCGGCCGTCGACCACCCGTCGCTCGCCGACCCGCTGCTGCGGACGCGGATCCACCAGCTGCACCAGTCGCTGCGGAGCGAGGACCTGGAGGCGCAGAGCCGCTTCGCGCTGATCCGCGACCGGCTGCGGCAGCACCTGAACGGCACCGGCGTGCCGCCGCCGGTGCGGGCGACGACCGCGCACCGGCTGCGTGAGCTGCTGGACGCGCACCTGCCGGACACCCCGACGCTGGACGAGGCCGCCGCGACGCTGGACGTGCACCCGGTGTCGCTGGTGCGGGCGTTCAGCCGCGAGTTCGGCATCCCGCCGCACCGGTACGTCACCGGTCGCCGCCTGGAGCTGGCGCGTCGTCACCTGCTCGCCGGGCACCCGCCCGCGGCGGCGGCGACCATGGCGGGGTTCTACGACCAGGCACACCTGACGCGGCACTTCACCAAGCTCCTCGGCGTGGGCCCCGCCAAGTACCGCCTAGGATCGCGCGCATGACTGACCTGCGGCATCACGGCGACGTGGACGCGGAGCCGGGCCTGCAGGACTTCGCCGTGAACGTCCGCGGCACGGCCCCGCCGCCGTGGCTGCGCGACCGGCTCGTGGCCGCGCTGGACCGGCTCGGCACGTACCCGTCCGCGGCCGACGACCGCCGGGCGCGCGACGCCGTCGCGCGCCGCCACCGCCGCGACCCGGACGAGGTGCTGATCCTCAACGGCGCCGCGGAGGGTTTCGCGCTGCTCCCGGCACTGCGGCCGAGGCTGGCCGCCCTGCTGCACCCGTCGTTCACCGAACCCGAGGTGGCGCTGCGGGACGCGGACGTGCCCGTCCACCACGTCGTCGACGGTGCCGTCCCGGACGCGGCCGACCTGGTCGTCGTCGGCAACCCCAACAACCCGACGTCCGAGCTGCGGCCCGCCGCCGAGATCGCGCGGCTCGCCCGCCCCGGCCGCGTGCTGGTGGTCGACGAGGCGTTCATGGACGCGGTGCCCGGCGAACGCGAGTCCCTCGCGGGCGACGCGGACCTGCCGGGGCTGCTGGTCCTGCGCAGCCTCACCAAGACGTGGGCGCTGCCCGGACTGCGTGCCGGGTACGCGCTCGGCGCGCCGGACCTGCTGGCGCGGCTGGGAAAGCACCGCCCGCACTGGCCCGTCGGCACGCTCGCGCTCGAGGCCGTCACCGCGTGCGCGGAGCCGCACGCGGTCGCCGAGGCCGAGCGCGCCGCCAGCGAACTGGCGGCACACCGCGGCTGGCTGACCGCCGAGTTGAACCGTCTGCCCGGTGTGCACGTGTACGAACCGGCTGCCGCGCCATTCCTGCTGCTACGGGTGCGCGACGGCGAACGGGTCCGCGCCGGGCTGCGGGATCGGGGGATCGCGGTCCGGCGCGGCGACACCTTTCCCGGGCTGACCGCCGACCACCTGCGCGTGGCGGTGCGCGAACCGGCCCGCTGCCACGACCTGTTGACCGCGCTCGCGGAACTCACCCAGGAGGTACTGGCGAAGTGACGACCGTCGGTGACGTCGTCGAGGTGCTCGAGGCCGCCTACCCGCCCGAGCTGGCCGAGTCGTGGGACGCGGTCGGGCTCGTGTGCGGCGACCCGGCCGAACGGGTGGACCGCGTGCTGGTCTGCGTCGACCCCGTGGCGTCCACAGTGGACGAAGCGCTGGCGATGGAGGCCGGGCTGGTGGTCGCGCACCACCCGCTGCTGCTGCGCGGCGTGCACGGGGTGCCCGCCGGCACGCCGAAGGGCGGCATCGTGCACCGGCTGATCCGCGGCGGCGCCGGGCTGTACTGCGCGCACACGAACGCGGACGCGGCGAGCCCCGGCGTCTCCGACGCGCTCGCCGAGGCGCTCGGGCTCACCGTCGTCGGCCCGCTCACGCCCGGGGAGGACGGGGTGACCGGCATCGGCCGGATCTGCGAGCTGCCCGAGGCCGAACCGTTCGGCGCGTTCGTCGAGCGGGTCGCGGCGGCCCTCCCGGCCACCGCGGCCGGGGTGCGCGGCGCGGGCGACCCGAACCGTCCCATCAGGACAGTCGCGGTGTCCGGCGGCGCGGGCGACTCCTACCTCGGGTCCGTCACGCGGCTGGGCGTCGACGCCTACGTGACCGCTGACCTGCGGCATCACCCCGCGAGCGAGCACGCGGCCGTCGCGGGGGCGCCCGCGCTCGTCGACGTCGCGCACTGGGCCAGCGAGTGGCCGTGGTGCGAACAGGCGGCGGCGATCCTGCGCGACGCCTTCGGCGGTAACGTCGACATCCACGTGTCCACTCTTCGCACCGACCCCTGGACCGTCGCGGCGGCCAGGTAGTACCCGGAGGTTCCCAGGGTGAAAGCCGATCCCGCAGTGCAGCGCCGACTTCTCGAGCTGGCCGACGTCGACGCCGAGCTGGCCAGGATCGACCACCGGCGCAGGACGCTGCCCGAGCTCGCGGAGATCGCCGAGGCCGAGAAGGCCGTGCAGGCGCGCAGGGACGCCAAGGTCGCGAACGAGACCGCCCTCGGCGACCTCGACCGCGAGGTGAAGCGGCAGGAGAAGGAGATCGACGCGGTGCGGGCCCGCGAGGACCGCGACCGCGCGCTGCTGGCGGGCGGCACCGTCAACGCCAAGCAGATGACCGACCTCGAGCACGAGCTGAACACGTTGGAGCGCAGGCAGGCCACGCTCGAGGACGAGCTGCTCGAGCTGATGGAGCGGCGCGAGGCGGTCGAGGCCGACGGGCAGCACGCCGCGGTCGAGCTGGCGAAGGCCGAGGAGGTGCTCGCGGACGCGGCCGGCAGGCGCGACCACGCGCTCGCCGACCTCGAGACCGCGTGGGCGCGGCGGTCCGAGGACCGGGCGAAGCTGGTGCCGCAGTTCCCGGAGCCGCTGCTCGCGATGTACGAGCGGGTGCGGTCCAGCAAGGGGATCGGGGCGGCGCTGCTGCGGGCCCGGCGGTGCGGCGCGTGCCGGATCGAGCTGGACCGCAGCGCCATCTCCCGCATCTCCGGCACCGCCGCCGACGAGGTCGTGACGTGCGACGAGTGCGGCGCGATCATGGTGCGCACGGCGGAATCGGGCCTGTGAAGGTCAGCGCATGAGGGTGACGGTCGAGGCCGACGGCGGCTCGCGGGGCAACCCGGGACCGGCCGGCTACGGCGCGGTGGTGTTCGCCGAGGGCGGGGACGTGCTCGCCGAGCGGGCCGAGAGCATCGGGATCGCGACCAACAACGTCGCCGAGTACCAGGGCCTGATCGCCGGGCTCTCCGCCGCGCGGGAGCTGGGGGCGACCGAGGTCGCGGTCCGGATGGACTCGAAGCTGGTCGTCGAGCAGATGTCCGGCAATTGGCAGATCAAGAACGCCGCGCTGAAACCCCTCGCGGCGGCGGCGCACGAGGTGGCGGCGGCGTTCGAGACGGTGACGTACACGTGGATCCCGCGCGCCCAGAACGCGCACGCGGACCGGCTCGCGAACGAGGCGATGGACGGCAAGCCGTCCCGCTCCGAGCAGCCCGCGCCCATGGACACCGCCGCGCCCGCGCGCTGGACCGGCGCGACGGGCACACCGACCCGGTTCCTCCTGCTGCGGCACGGGCAGACAGAACTGTCGGGGGAGCGCCGCTACTCCGGCCGGGGTGACGTGCCGCTGACCGACGTGGGGCAGCGGCAGGCGAAGGCGGCGGCCGCGCGCCTCGCGCAGCTGGACTTCGCGGCGGTCGTGTCGTCGCCACTGTCCAGGGCGACGCAGACGGCCGAGGCGATCGGCCGTCCCGTGGAGGTCCACGAGGGGCTCATCGAGACCGACTTCGGCGCGTGGGAACGGCTCACGTTCATGGAGGCGGCGGCCAGGGACCCGGAGCTGCACCGCCGCTGGCTGGGCGACCCGGGGGTGGCGCCGCCGGACGGGGAGAGCTTCGACTCCGTGCTCGCCCGCGTGCGCGCGGCCCGCGACGACCTCGTCCAGCGGTACGCGGGGGAGACCGTCGTGGTGGTCAGCCACGTCACCCCGATCAAGTCGCTGCTGCGGCTCGGGCTGGACGTCGGCCCGTCGCTGCTGTTCCGCCTGCACCTGGACCTGGCGTCGCTCTCGGTCGTGGAGTGGTATCCGGACGGTAACGCTTCGGTACGCCTCGTGAACGACACCTCGCACCTGACCGTGTAGCGAGTGCCGGACCACCGGCACTCAAGATCCACTTCGGTATTACCCTGGGTGGTGCGGACGAGTCGGCAGGGCGGTCGCGGCGGGTGGAAGCCCGTCGAGGAAAGTCCGGACTCCGAAGGGCAGGGTGGTTGCTAACGGCAACCCGGGGCGACCCGCGGGACAGTGCCACAGAAAGCAAACCGCCTGGTGTGACCAGGTAAGGGTGAAAGGGTGGTGTAAGAGACCACCAGCACCCCGGGTGACCGGGGTGGCTAGGTAAACCCCACCCGGAGCAAGGCCAAGAGGGAGCCCCAGGGCTCCTGCGCAGGCGTTCGAGGGCGGCCCGCCCGAGCCTGCGGGTAGGCCGCTAGAGCCTGCCGGCGACGGCAGGTCCAGATGGATGACCGCCCACCGGCCGCGAGGCCGGGGACAGGATCCGGCTTACATGCCGGCTCGTCCGCCCAGATGAGCGCGCACAGCACGCTGTGTGCGGCTTTTGGATCACGATCGTCCGGCCCGGAAAAGGATGGCCGATTGTGCATGAGTGACAGATATTGCGCCGAACGGCCCAACGTGCAAGGGCGGTGTGGCGAACACGCCTCTCCTTGTTCCGCTAGGCCGATCGAGTTAACGCAGGCCAGCGGGAGCGGGTTGACCCCGCTCCCACCACACCTACAGTTATGTGTCTCCGTCGCAGGCGGGTGAAGATCCGCGCAGATTGGTCCGGACGAGTGGTGGATGCGACTTACCAGGCCTTCGAGCCGCATCATGTGTGTGGTCAGATGGCACGTCCGAGAGCGCCGAGGAGAATGCGAGTGCAGGAAATGTGGATCTACGGAGCGCGGCCCCGCCACTACACATCGTGATCCGGGCGTGCTCTACTCGTCTACGAACGCACAACAGCGGGACGCTCCGCGCACACGGGAGTCAACAACATGATCGCCATGACCACCCTCGAGCTCGCCCAGGAAACCGGTGGTTTGGGCACGACAAACGTCCGCGACTGGATCCTCAACAACATCATCCCGTTGCTGCTGCTCGTGGTGGCCCTCCTCCTGCTGTGGCTCGGCGGTGGCAAGGGTGACAACGCGGGCGTCATGCGCCGCCTGGGCGGAGTGATCGTCGCACTGGCCATCATCGGGTTGGCGGTGACCACGGACGCCGGCAAGAACATCGGCACGTGGATCGCCGGCCTCTTCACGGGCTGAGCAGAGGGCAGCAGTGCGCATACGTACCGACGACGAGGTTTACCGCGTCGACGCCGTCTGGCTCGGGCCCCCGCGGGCGACGATGCCGTGGCGGGCCCGCTATGTGGCGTGGGGCGTCGGTGTCTTCGTCTTCCTGATCGTCCTGACCGTGGAACGCCGCCTCGGCATCGACCTGTTCTGGTCGATCGCGTGGGGCATCGTCGTCACGATCCTCCTGACCAGGATGATCACCTCGAAGATCAGCCACGAGCGGCCGCTGTCCGCGGTCGCCGCGATGTGGCTGCGTGAGCTGACCGCCCCGCGTGAGGCAACCGCGGGGGAGGGTGGCGCCGTCAGTGCCACGAGGGTGCGGGTGAACGCGAGCAGGCCGCGCAAGCAGGCGCCGCGGGCGAAACGGCCGAGGACCGCGAAGCCCGTGAAGCCCTCGAAGGCCGAACGCAACCGGGCGCGGGCGGACCGGGCCCGCGCCAAGGCCAGGCAGCGGCGCGGCCCGAGGCAGCAGCAGACGAAACGCGGGAGGAGTGGCGGTGTTCGCACGCCGACGCAACCGGGCGCCTGAGGCGCACGCTCCGTACCCGCCGATGGCACCGGCCACCGGGATGCCCCCCGTCCGGCGTCAGCAACCACAGCAGCAACAGCTCCACCGGGGCCGGCACGCGGCACCGGAGCACGACCTGCCCGACCCACCCATGGCGAGACAGGTGAGACAACAGCCGGCGCAGTACCGACCCGCCGCCGACAGCAAGCGCAACCGACGTCTCCCAGGGGAGCAGTCCATTCCCACGTACACCCCGTCGATCGCCGCACGGAGCATCGACGGCCACCTGCTACGCAACGGCACCGACGTGTTCGCGTGGTACCGGCTCGCGCCCCAGCGCTGGTCGTTCCGCTCGGACTCGCAGCGCCAGGACCTCATCGCGGCCATCGCGGGCCAGTACGCCGAGCTGCACGGCCGGTGGCTGCACCTGCGCGTCACGACCCGGCCGTACCCGATCCGCATGTGGGCCGAGGCGCACGTGCACAACGCGGTCAACCGCCTGCCCGACGCGCCGGGCGCGCTGTCCTTCGACGACTACCTGATCGGTGAGCAGCAGCAGCTGCTCGGCCGGTCGATGGCGGAGAAGGAGGTGTACCTGGGCGTCCAGGTGCAGACCCGCAACATGGTCGACCGCGCGGTCGAGCGTGCCGCGCCGCTGCTGCGGAAGATCTTCCCGGCCGCGGTGGACGCCGAGCTGCTCGCCATCGACTCCGAGGTGGAGCACCTGGACCAGGTGATCGGCTCCGCGGGCCTCGAGGGCCGTCCGGTGACGGCCGAGGAGATGTCCTGGCTGATGCACCGGTCGTGCTCGCTGGGCCTGCCCGCCCCGCGCAACCTGCCCGCGGTGCCGGGCGCGGCGTGGGAGCCGGAGGACCTGGCGTCGTTCACCGACGCGGCCGACTTCCACCAGGAGCCGTACTCGCCGACCGTCACCGTGCGTGGCCGCACCGGCTCGAACGCCGGCATGACGCGGCACGTGGCCGTGCTGACCGTCGGCCAGATGCACGGGCTGCAGATCCCCGAGATCGACGACCCGTGGGTGCAGCACTCGGACCGGCTCGCCGCCTCGGTGGAGTGGTCCGCGCGCATCTACGTGCGCCGGCCCGAGGAGGTGTCGGGTGAGCTGCAGCGGCAGATGAACAAGGTCCGCTCGCAGGTCCGGCACTACACCGACGAGCACGAGCTGGAACCGCCGCAGTCGCTGGCCCGGCAGGCGTCGCGGGTGCTGGAGATCGACGACGAGATGACGTCGGGCTTCACCGCGCTCGCCACCCGGGTGCGGTCGTGGTGGCGGCTCGCCGTGTCCGGGCCGACCGAGCGGGACGCGCTCCGGCTCGCGCAGCAGGTGCTGGAGCTGTACAAGCCGAAGGTGGCCATCGAGCACCCGGAGGCGCAGTACGCGCTCGCCCGCGAGTTCATCCCGGGCGAGCCGCTCGCGTCGTCGGCGTACATGCGGCGCGGCTCGGTCGTGTGGGCGGCGGCCGCCGTCCCGACCGCGACGGCCGAGGTCGGCGACCGGCGGGGCATCCTGCTCGGCGAGACCGTGACGGCGACCCGGCGCCCGGTGGCGTGGGACCCGTGGATGGCGCAGGAGATCCGCGACGGGTCCGGCCTGACCGCGATGGTCGCCGGGCTCGGTGGCGGCAAGTCGTTCCTGGGCGGCGGCATCGTCTACAAGACGCTGCGGGCCGGCGCGCACTGGACGATCCTCGACCCGTCCGGCCCGTTGACGAAGCTGTGCGACCTGCCGGAGCTGCGGCCCTACGCGCGGCCGATCAACCTGCTGAACGCGCAGCCCGGCATCCTCAACCCGTACCGGGTGGTGGCGGAGCCGCAGTTCGAGCACTTCGTCGAGGAGGACGACCCGGAGCGGGCGTGGCGCCGGGAGAAGGCGCTCGCCGCCGCGACCCGCCGCCGTCTCGCGCTGGACGTGCTGACCGGCCTCCTCCCGTACGACATCGCCCGCATGCCGCAGACCCGGATCGTGCTGCTGCGCGCGGTCCGCATGGTCGGCGGCCGCCCCGACGCCGACCCGAGCCAGGTGTTCGACGCGCTGCGGCGGGACGCGTCGGAGCACCACGAGCACGCGGTCGTGGTGGCGGACTTCCTGGACGAGATGCGGGAGCGGATGTCGCTGCTCATCCCGGAGAAGGACGCCGACCCGTACAACGAGACCCGCGACGACCGGCTGACCGTGATGACCATGGCCGGGCTGACCCTGCCGAAGGACGGGGTCGGCCGCGAGCACTGGACCGACGCCGAGTCGCTCGGCGTGGAGATGCTGAACCTGGCGGCGTGGCTGACGCAGCGGTCGATCTACGAGCGGCCGAAGGACACCCGCAAGGGCGTGTGGATCGACGAGGCGTTCTTCCTGTCGGAGGTGCCGACCGGTCGCGTGCTGATGAACCGGTTCGCCCGTGACTCCCGCAAGTGGAACGTCCGCGTGCTGCTGTCGTCGCAGATCCCGGCGGACTTCCTGCGCATCCAGGGTTTCGTGGCGCTGCTGGACTCGGTGTTCGTCGGCCGTCTCGACGACGACCAGGCGCAGGAGGACGCGCTGCGGCTGCTGAAGGTGCCGGTCGGCGCCGGGTACGAGCAGGTCGTGGCGTCGCTGGGCCGCCGCCCCGGCGGGCACCGCGACACCGTCCGCGACACCGCGCCGCGCCAGTTCATCTTCGCCGACGGCGCCGGGGGCGTGGAACGGATCCGCATCGACCTGTCCGGCCCGCACCTCGACCACCTGCGCGCCGCCATGGACACCACCCCGGACGCGCTGCGCGACGCGGCGCCGGGCGCGGTCCTGCCCGCCGACTCGCACGCCCCGGAAATCCCCGGCGACGAGGAGGCACCACCCCGCGACGGCACGGTCGACGACGAGGACCGCTACTCGGACGAGGAGTTCGAACTCGAGGCGGAGTTCGAACTGGGCCTCACCGACGACGACCCCAACACGGACGTGGACCCGGCCGGCCCGCCGGACGGGTCCGGCAACGGAAAGAAAGCAGGTAAACGCGGACGGGTCGATGCCGCATGACTGACGACGGCGGCCATCGGCGCGCGAGCATTCACCCACCCCGGGGCTCGGCCGGGGCCGGCGAAGGCGGCGCAGCATGATCACGTTCCTGGTGGCGATCGCCGCCGTGCTGTACCTCACGGCACGGCGGCGCAAAAGACGCGGTACTCCCGACCCGGCCAGGCGTAGGGGCCGGGTTGCTTCTCTCGCGATAGTCGCGGGCATCCTCGGGATGCAGGCGATCGTCGGATCGCCCGCCATGGCACAGCCGGAGGACACCAGCTGTGCCCCGTTCCCGGAACGCCCGGGCGCGGGCATGGTCGGCGCGATCGACCCCTCTCAGGGCAACGGTGAGGCGGGCGGCCCGTACACCAACGAGAAGTACCCGAACAGCCCGTACCTGGACCACGGCTACGCCGGCATGGTGTGGCACGTCTACGACCCGAACTGCAACCAGCCGATCTCGATCAGCGACCCCAGCGTCACGATCGACACCTGGCTGGGCAACGAGCTGTTCAACCTCGGCAAGAACATCGTCGGCGCCACCAACTCGCTGCACTACACGCTCTACAACGGCGGTGTGCTCGGCGGGTTGAACCAGCAGATCGGCGCGGCCGCGAACGCCATCTTCGACAACATCTACATGCAGCTGTTCAGCATCTTCATGCTGGTGCTGGCGGTGATGATGTTCCGCCAGATCTGGCGCGGCGATCTCGCGACGGTGTCGAAACGCGGTCTGTTCGCCCTCGGTGGCATGTGGCTGGCGGCGTCCACGCTGGTGCTGGTGAACAACTACGACGCCGTGGACCGGTTGATCGTGGAGACCACCACCGGCATCCAGAACGGGTTCCAGAACCCGGAGGACGACCGGATCCAGCGGGACGTGCTGCCCACGGAGCTGCACACCAGGATCGTCTACGAGAACTGGCTGCGCGGTGAGTTCGGTCAGCCGAACGCGCCACAGGCCGAGGAGTTCGGCCGTCGCCTCCTCGACGCGCAGGCGTGGAAGTGGGAGGACCTCGCGAACGGCAACGACGCGAACGACCAGGCCGAAGCCGCCAAGCGGGCCGACTACCAGAAGATCTACAGTGAGCTGGGGTCCGCGCAGGGCTACTTCGACGGCTCCGAAGGCAGCCGGACGGGCTCGGGGTTCCTGGCGTTCTTCCAGTCGCTCGTCTACTCGTTGTTCCAGTTCCTCGCGAAGCTCGCCGTGTTGCTGGCACAACTGCTGCTCCGCGTGTTCACGCTCGCCGCGCCGGTGATCGGGCTCGTGGCGCTCGTCCACCACGACATCCTGCGCAAGGTGGGGCGCGCGGTCGGTGCGGTCGTGCTGAACGTGCTGATCCTGGCCATGCTGGCCGGCATCCACTTCAAGTTCCTGCAGCTGATCTTCGGGCCGGACGTCGAGCTGTCGATGCTGGTGCAGATGCTGCTCGCGGGCATCGTGACGGTCGTGTTCCTACTGGTCGGCCGGCCGATGAAGCGGATGTGGCAGATGGTGGAGCTGTCCGTCGGCGCGGTCGGCGCCTCTGTGCCGACCGCGAGCCGGGGTGGCATCTTCTCCCGGTTCCGCCGCCGCAAGGGTGACGCGGAGCGCGGGCCGCAGGACGAGTTCTGGGACAACCTGCGTGACGAGGAGCTGGCCGGCGACACCGTGACCACCACGCGTCCGGCCGGGCGCAGGCCGCGGCCGGAGGCGGCGGGCCCCGTCATGGCGACCGCCGAGCGGCTCGACACGCGGCGGCAGCCGATCGGGACCGGTGCGCTCGGGCTGCCGCCCGCACGCGGGGACGGCGACGCCGTGCTCATGCCGAGCGGCCCCGGCGGGCGGAACGATCCGGCCGGTGCGTTGCCGCCGCGGCGCAGCCGGGTCGTCGACACGAGCCCGGTGTACGACCGGGAGTACGGCGAGGACGCGATGGTCGTCCCGTCGCAGGTCACGTCGGTGCGGAACGAGGGACGGCTGGAGGCGCCGCCGGTCGCGGCGCCCCGGAACAACCCGAGGGCCGCGGACGTCGAGATGGTCGCCGGCCGTCCGGTGCACGTCGTGTACCGGCCGTCGCGGGGGCTGGAGGTGCGGGAGCCCGCACCGCGCCGCGAACCACGGCGGATGCCGCTGCGTGAGGGACCGCGCGACACCGACGCGGTGGTGAGGTGACATGCCGATCCGCACCAACCGCGGGCGCGCCGCGGTCTACCGACGCCTGTGGGGCTGGCCCATGCGCTCGCCCCGGCACCTCGCCATGGTGGTGTTCGTGGTCGCGGTGCTGGTCATCGCGATCGGGATCATCGTCCCGCAGCTGACCGGCGGCGACCGGCCCGGCGGTCCGGCGGCGGCCGCGTCGTCGGACAACGAGGGCTCGACCACCGCACCCAGCACGCCCGGCACCACGAACACGCCGGGCGTGACCGGATCGGCGAGCGACCTGCCGACCCGGATCACCTCGGTGCCGTCCGCGCCGACGTCCGCGCCCGCGGACCCGGCCGCGCTGGACGTCGCCGACTCGTGGGGCCGCGCCTGGGTGAACCACCCGGAGGGCGTCAGCAACGAGGACTGGCTGGCCGACCTGCGGCCGTTCACGACCGAGGAGCAGCTCACGGAGATGGCCACGGTGGAGCCGGGCAACATCGGTGCCACGAAGGTGACGGGCGAGCCGAAGGCCGTCGAGTCCTTCACGAGCTCGGTCAAGGTCGAACTGCCGACCGACGACGGCGACCTGCTCATCACGGTGATCGACACCCCCGACGGCTGGCGGGTGGCTTTCTACGAGCAGGTGAGCTGATCATGAGCGGAGCTTGCGGAGCGAAGCATCGAACACCGCGGCGCCACGGAGCCTGCGAGGTGGCGCCGCGATGAAGAGCGCGATTGTCGTCGGAGGGCTGGTGGTCGTCGTGACGGTCGCCGTCGCCGGGGTCAGTGCGGTCACCCAGGTGGTGTCGCAGGACCAGGCGGCGGACCAGGCACGCGCCATGAACGTGTCCCTGACCTGCAACGCGAGCCTCGGGCCGATCACGTCGGGCCCGCCGGGCAGCGGCGCGGCGGCCGCGGCGAAGCTGACCGAGGAGCAGCGCGGCACGGTCGCGAAGATCATCGAGATCGGCAAGCAGCGCAAGCTGCCGCCGCTGGCGTGGCAGATCGCGATCCAGGCCGGCATGACCGAGTCGGGGCTGCGCAGCCTCAATTACGGCGACCGCGACTCGCTCGGCATCTTCCAGATGCGCCCGTCGATGGGCTGGGGCACGCCCGCGCAGGTCACCGACCCGGTGTACGCGATCAACAAGTTCTACGACGTCCTGGAGAAGGTCCCGGGCTGGAAGACGCAGCGGCCGGGCGAGTCCGCGCAGGACGTGGAGCGGTCGGCGTTCCCGGACCGGTACCACAACTGGGAGCCGATGGCGGCCCACCTGATCGGCAACGTCGGCCTCGTGCCGGACCCGACGGGCTGCGGTCAGGGTACGGGCCTGCTGGTGCCCGCCCCGACGAAGCAGGCGGGCGAGGCGATCCAGTGGGCGCTCAAGCAGCAGGGCAAGCCGTACCAGTGGGGCGCGGCGACCACGCACCAGAACTCGTTCGACTGCTCCAGCCTGATGTTGCAGGCGTACCGCTCGGTCGGCATCACTCTCCCGAGGGTTTCTCGCCAGCAGTACCGGGCGGGCGCGATGCTGCCCGTGGAGCAGGCGCTGCCCGGTGACCTGCTGTTCTGGGGCTACGACACCAGCGATCCGAACACCATCCACCACGTTGCGATGTACATCGGGGACGGCAAGATCGTGGAGGCGCAGCAGACCGGCGTGCCCGTGCACATCCGTCCGGTCCGCTGGGGCGAGCCGGAGCTGATGGGCCAGGCCGTGCGGCCGGGCGTATGACCGAGGGGCGCGATGACCATGTACACGCCAGAACCGATCCCGCCGCACATGGGCAGGCCGGCGTCGAGCACCCCGGTGCGCGACTACCTGGCCGCCCCGCACCCCGGCACTCCCGCCAACTACGTGGTCATGCCGAAGTCGCTGGTCGAGGCCATGCCGCTGCCGTGGCAGCACGCGATGGTGCAGATCCTGGCCGAGTTCCACCAGGCGTTCGGGCACCTCGACTGGCCGGAGTACCGGGTGGTCCCGTCCCGGCGGGAGAAGCTGGTGAACCTCGACGAGGACCAGCTGGCCGAGGCCGGGTACCTCGTCGAGATCGACGTGGACGGTGAGCTGGTCTACCGCGAGCGCAGCGGCAGGCGCATCGACAACCCGGAGGACACCGAGGTGCTGGTGTCCGTGCTGGACCCGATCCCCGGCGACTACCGCAACGCCAACGAGGACACGCCCCCGCGGGGTTTCCCCGCGCCGCAGATGGGTCCCTGGTCGTAGGCTCTTTTTCATGGCCGACAACAACCCGGACCCGGGCTGGTACTTCTGCACGAAGCACAACCGGGTCGAGCACGGCGAGGTGTGCCCGGCGATCGACCGGCTGGGCCCGTACCCGGACCGCGAGACCGCCGAACACGCGCTGGAGATCGCGAAGCAGCGCACGGAAGCCTGGGACAAGTCCGAACGGGACTGGAACGATGACTAGTCCGCCTCCCCGGACTTAAAAGTGTTGGTCCAGCCCCAGCGACACCGGCGGACCGCAGGCGTTAGTGGTTGCGTGCCGTCACGTTCCCCTGAGGTCACCGCTGATCAGGCCAGGACTCCGCACAAAGATCCGAGGGGCGCCAACTCCCGGTAGGGTGCCGCTCGTGGTAATCCGTGCGAACAACGACCGGATCGGGTTCGGCAACGTCCGGGAGGAGTTCGCGCTGTCGCCGGACTTCCCCCCGGCCGTGCTGGCGGAGGCGGCACAGGCGGCGAACAAGGCCCACGACGGGCACAAGGACGCCACCGACCTGCCGCTCGTCACCATCGACCCGCCCGGTGCGAAGGACCTCGACCAGGCGATGGCGGTGGAGCGGCGCGGCAGCGGGTTCCGCGTCCACTACGCCATCGCGGACCTGGGTTCGTTCGTCACCCCGGGTGGCGCACTGGACCAGGAGGTCCGCCGCCGCGGCCAGACGATCTACCTGCCGGACGGCACCATCCCGCTGCACCCGCCGGTGCTGAGCGAGGGGGTCGCGAGCCTCCTGCCGGGACAGGTCACCCCGGCCGCGCTGTGGACGCTGGACTGCGACGCCGACGGCGAGCTCGAAGCGGCCCACGTGCACCGCGCGCTGGTCCGGTCCCAGGCCCGTTTCGACTACGACACGGTCGACGCCGAGCTGAAGAACGGCACCGCCCACCCGTCGCTGGCCGTGCTGCCGGACATCGGCAGGCTCCGGCGGGAGCGCGCGGTGGAACGCGGCGCGGTCGAGCTGCAGCTGCCGGACCAGGAGGTCGAGCCCGACGGCGACGGCTGGCGGCTCACGCTGCGGCCCCGCGTCGACGTCGACGCGTGGAACGCCGAGATCTCCCTGCTCACGGGCATGGCGGCGGCGAAGCTCATGCTCGACGCCGGGATCGGCATCCTCCGCACGCTGCCCGACCCGGAGAACGGCGCCGTGAAGTGGCTGCGCCGCTCCGCCCGTTCGCTGGGCATCACGTGGCCGAAGAACATGGACGCCGCCGAGCTGCTCGCCGGCCTCGACCCGGCACGCCCGGAGGCGCTGGCGTTGTTCATGGACGCCACCCGCCTGCTGCGCGGCGCCGGCTACACGGTCTTCGACGGCGACCACCCCGAGCCGGCCACGCACGCGGGCATCGCCGCCCCGTACGCGCACGTCACCGCGCCGCTGCGGCGGCTGGTCGACCGCTTCGGCACGGAGATCTGCCTCGCGCTCGCCGCCGGTGAGGAGGTGGCGGACTGGGTGCGGGAGGCGCTGCCCGCGCTGCCGGACGTGATGGCCGGGTCGGACGCGCTCGCGAACAAGGTCGACAAGGCGTGCCTCGACCAGGTGGAGGCGTGGGTGCTCGGCAACCGCGTCGGCCAGGAGTTCGACGCGATCGTGCTGCGGTCCGAGGGCAACAGCTCCGAGGTGTTCCTCCCCGATCCGCCGGTGATCGCCAAGTGTGTGAATGCCGACCTTCCGGAAGGTGAAACGATCCGGGTGCGTTTGACTCAGGCGGACGCGGAGGCGCGCAAGGTCGTCTTCGAGCGGGCTTCTTAAGGAGTGGCTGTGACCGACGTGACAGGCCTGACCGTGGGGGTGCTCGGTGGCACCGGGCCGCAGGGCAAGGGCCTCGCGCTGCGCTGGGCGAAGGCGGGCATCAAGGTCATCATCGGGTCGCGCAGCGCCGAACGTGCCGAGGCGGCCGCGGCCGAGCTGGGCGACGGCGTGACCGGTGCCGACAACGCGACCACGGCCGCCGCGGCGGACGTCGTGCTGGTCGCGGTGCCGTGGGACGGCCACGGTGACCTGCTGGCAGCGCTGGCCGACCAGCTGCGCGGCAAGATCGTGATCGACTGCGTGAACCCGCTCGGCTTCGACAAGCAGGGCCCGTTCGCGCTCCCCGTCGAGGAGGGCAGCGCGGCGCAGCAGGCCGAGAAGCTGCTGCCCGAGTCGCGGGTGACGGCCGCGTTCCACCACGTGTCGGCCGTGCACCTGGCGGACCTGTCGATCGCCGAGATGGACACCGACGTGCTGGTCCTCGGCGACGACCGTGAAGCCACCGACCTGGTCCGCGCCCTGGCGGACGTCATCCCCGGCATGCGTGGCGTGTACGGCGGCCGCTTGCGCAACGCGCACCAGGTGGAGGCGTTCACCGCGAACCTGATCGCGATCAACCGGCGCTACAAGGCGCACGCCGGGATCCGCGTCACGGACGTCTAGATGCACGCGCTGCCACCGGGAGCCGAGAAGTGGACCGCGGCCGAGCGGGAGCTCGCGCTCGCGGTCCTCTCCGGTGACACGGTGGTGGTGAACGTCCGCAAGTCCGGCCCCCACAAGCACGTGGTCCCGTGGCTGGTCGGGGAAGGCCTGCTCACGTACGTCGGCCACGCGGGCAACCGGCACAGCTGGCCGGAGTCGCCGTTCGCGAACCCGTTCGTCGGGCTGCGTGACAGCGACCGGGGGACCATGGTGTCGCGGTACCGCGAGTGGCTGCACGAGCACCCGTCCCTGCTGCGCCGGATCCCGGCGGAGCTGGCGGGCAGGGCACTGGGCTGCTGGTGCGCACCCGCGGCGTGCCACGCGGACGTGCTCGCGGAGGAGGCCCAGCGTGCTGGTCGATGACCTGGGGGAGCCGGTCCCACTGGCGTCCCCGCCGAAGCGGGTGGTCAGCCTGGTCCCGTCGCTGACGGACGCGATCGAGGCGACCGCTCCCGGCCTGGTGGCGGGTGCGACGGACTACTGCACGCACCCGGAGTCACTCGACGTCCCCCGCGTGGGTGGTTCGAAGTACCCGAACGTGGATGACGTCCTGGACCTGCGCCCGGACCTGGTGGTGGCGAACGCGGAGGAGAACCGCCCCGAGGACGTGGCGCGCATCCGCGCGGACGGCGTCCCGGTGTGGGTGACGGCCGCGGCGGCGACCGTGCCGGAAGGCCTCGGATCGGTGCGCAGGCTGCTCACGCAGGGCCTGGACCTGGCGGAACCGGAGTGGCTGGTCGCCGCGGAGGAGGCGTGGCGCACCCCGGAACCGGTGTGGGCGCGGGCCGTGATCCCGGTGTGGCGGCGCCCGTGGATCGTGGTCGGCCGCGACACCTTCGCCGGGGACGTGCTGTTGCGGCTCGGGGTGGCGAACGTGTACGCCGACCACGCCGACCGCTACCCGCGCCCGTCCATCGAGGAGCTGAACGCCGCGGGCGCCGACCTGGTGGTCCTCCCGGACGAGCCGTACGAGTTCACCGCCGACGACGGCCCGGAGGCGTTCCCCGGCCTGCCGTACGCGCTGGTCGACGGCCGCCACCTCACGTGGTGCGGCCCGTCACTGGCCGAGGCGCACGAGGCTCTCAGGTCCGGAATTCGTCGGTCGCGTCGATGAGCGCGTCGAGGACACCCAGGTCCGTGACGGCGTGCCCGGCTCTCGGCACGATCGTCAGCGTCGAGTCCGGCCACGCGCGGTGCAGCTCCCACGCGGTGACCGGCGGGCACACCACGTCGTAGCGGCCCTGCACGATCCGGCCCGGGATGCCCGCGAGCTTGCCGGCGTCCCGCAGCAACTGGTCGTCGGCGAACCAGCCGCCGTTGACGAAGTAGTGCAGCGCGAGCTTGGTGAACGCGATCGCGAACCGCGGTTCCGCGTACGAGGCGGCGAGGCCCGGGTTGGGGGTGAGCGACACGATCGCGCCCTCCCAGTTGCTCCACGCGGCGACCGCCTCCGCGGCACGGGCGGGGTCGTCGAGCAGTTCCCGGTAGCCCTCGAGCACGTCACCGTCGGGCACCAGGGCCGCGAACTTCTCCCACGCCTCCGGGAACAGCGCGCCCGCGCCGCCGCGGTAGAGCCAGTCCAGCTCGGACCGCCGCAGCATGAACACCCCGCGCAGCACCATCTCGGTCACCCGATCGGGGTGAGTTTGGGCGTAGGCGAGCGCGAGCGTGGCGCCCCAGGAGCCGCCGAACAGCTGCCACCGCTCGATGCCGAGGTGCTCGCGGAGCTTCTCCATGTCGGCGACCAGGTGCCACGTCGTGTTGTGCTCGTCGGGGGCCGCGGTGGCGACGTGCGGGGTGCTGCGGCCGCAACCGCGCTGGTCGAACAGCACGATCCGGTACGCGGCCGGGTCGAACAGCCTGCGCTGCAGCGGGGAGGTGCCGCCGCCGGGACCGCCGTGCAGGAACACGACCGGTTTGCCGTCGGGGTTGCCGCTGACCTCCCAGTACACCTGGTGCCCGTCGCCGACGTCGAGCATGCCCTGCTCGAGAGCGGGCAGCGGCGGGTAGAAGAAGCGCATGCGCGAAGCCTAGGGTCGAGGGCATGGCGACGGTGCAGTTCGGTGCGGAAACCTCGAAGCGCGGCGAGTTCGTGCGGCAGAAGAACCGGTTCACGGACCGGATCACGGCCGACGGGTCGTCGGGGTGGCGGGCCGAGCCCGGCCGGTACCGGCTCGTCGTGAGCCTGGCGTGCCCGTGGGCGCACCGGGCGCTGATCGTGCGCGGCCTGCTCGGCCTCGAGGACGCCATCTCGCTCGCGGTGGTCGACCCGGTCCGCGACGAACGCGGCTGGCGGTTCACGCTCGACGAGGACGGCCGCGACCCGGTGCTGGGCATCGAGTACCTGTCCGAGGCGTACCTGAAGACCGATCCCGGCTTCGACGGCCGCTTCACGGTGCCCTCGATCGTGGACGTCGAGTCCGGCAAGGTCGTCACCAACGACTACCCGCAGATCACGCTGGACTTCTCGACGCAGTGGCGCGAGTTCCACCGGCCCGGCGCGCCGGACCTGTACCCGGAGCACCTGCGCGCGGAGATCGACGAGGTCATCGAGCCGATCTTCCGCAACGTCAACAACGGCGTGTACCGGTGCGGGTTCGCGGGCAGCCAGGAGGCGTACGAGGAGGCCTACGACGCCCTGTTCGCCGAGCTGGACCGGCTGTCGGCGCGCCTGGAGAACCAGCGGTACCTGGTCGGCGACCAGCTCACCGAGGCCGACATCCGCCTGTTCACGACGCTGGTCCGGTTCGACGCCGTCTACCACGGGCACTTCAAGTGCAACCGGAACAAGCTGACCGAGATGCCGGTGCTGTGGGCGTACGCGCGCGACCTGTACCAGACGCCCGGGTTCGGCGAGACGGTCGACTTCGACCACATCAAGCGGCACTACTACTACACGCACGACGCGATCAACCCGACCAGGATCGTGCCGAAGGGCCCGGTCACCGACTGGACCGAGCCCCACGGCCGCGGCTGATCACAAGGCGAACGACCCGTACTCCGGCGTGCCCGTCGGCCGGTACACGGCCGCGATGACCCCGCCGTCGACGGTCCGCGCCGACACCAGCTTCAGCCCGCTGGGCACGGCGCCGTCGCCGAACAGCCGCTTGCCGGTGCCCAGCACGACCGGGAACACGGTCAGCCGGTACTCGTCGACGAGCCCGTGCCGGATCAGCGTCTGCGCCAGGTCGAGGCTGCCGATCACCTGGATCTCGCCCAGGTCCCTCGCCTTCAGCTCGGTCACGGCCGCGACCACGTCGCCGCCGAGCACGGTCGTGTTGGCCCAGGTCGGCGCGGTCAGCGTGCGGGACGCCACGTACTTCGGCGTGTCGTTGAGGATCTTCGCGATCTCGTGGTCGCGGTGGTCGGGCCCGACGTGCGGCCAGTGCGCGGCGAAGATCTCGTAGGTCTTGCGGCCCAGCAGCAGCGCGCCCGGGTTCGCGTGCCAGGGCCCGACGATCTCCTCGGCGAGCTGTTCGGTGAAGTGCGGGACCTGCCAGCCGCCGTGCTCGAACCCCGAGTCGCGGTCCTCGTCCGGCGCGCCGGGGGCCTGCGCGACGCCGTCGAGGGTCAGGAACATGTTGATGGCGAGAGTGCTCATGCCCACGCGTCGGACGGGCGCGCCCCGGATCGACACGGGAACGCCCGCGACTTTCGCGAAGTCGCGGGCGTCCCGGGTTCGCTCAGTGGAACACGTGCTCCGGTGCCGGGAACTCGCGTCCCCGCACCTCGGCCGCGAACTGCTCGACCGCGCCCTTCATGACCCCGGCCACGTCGGCGTACCGCTTCACGAACCGCGGCGCCTTGCCCCGGCGCAGGCCCATCATGTCCTGCCAGACCAGCACCTGCGCGTCGCAGTCGGGCCCGGCGCCGATGCCGATCGTCGGGATCGCCAGCTCGTGGGTGATCCGCTTGGCGGCCTCGGCGGGCACCATCTCCATCACGACGGAGAAGGCACCGGCCTCCTGCAGGGCGATGGCGTCCTCGAGCAGGTCGTCGGCCGCGTCTCCGCGGCCCTGCACCCGGTAGCCGCCGAGGTTGTGCTCGCTCTGCGGGGTGAACCCGATGTGGCCCATGACCGGCACACCCGCCGTGGTGATGGCCTTGACGTGCGGCGCGAACGCCCGCCCGCCCTCGAGCTTCACCGCGTGCGCGCGGCCCTCCTTCATCATCCGGACGGACGTCGCCAACGCCTGTTCCGGTGACAGCTGGTAGGAGCCGAAGGGCAGATCCGCCACGACCAGCGCCCGCTTGACCGACCGGGTCACCGCACGTACGAGTGGAATCATCTCGTCGACGGTCACCGGCAGTGAGGACTCATAGCCGTAGACGTTGTTCGATGCGGAGTCGCCGACCAGCAGGACCGGGATCCCGGCCTCGTCGAACAGCTCGGCGGTGTACATGTCGTACGCGGTGAGCATCGGCCACGGCTCGCCGCGGTCCTTCAGCTCCTTGAGGTGGTGGATGCGAACGCGCTTCGCCGGCTTGGCCGGCGCGCTCGGGCCCGTGCCGTACGGCGCGGCCACCTCAGGGTTCGATGCTGACGTCATTGTCGACCGTCCTTCCCTCGAAGCCCACGTGCTGCGGGTCCCCGGGTATTCGTGGATGGCTTACGAAACCAGCGTGACACCTGGCGGCCGGTCGCACACCGGCGTGCGATGAGCTTCACACCGTGGTGCGAGCGCTCCGTTGCCGCACCACTGCATCGACCGCCCGCACTAGGCTTTTTCCGTGGTCGACGTGCCTGTGGAGAGTCGTCTTGTGCGGGTGGAGTGGGTGAACACGCCCGACAAGTACCGGGGGCCGAAGTCCTTCTCCGACCTGGAGAGGGCCCGTGCCTACGACTCGACCGGGGTGATCAGCGCCGAGGTGGAGGTCGAGACCCCCGACGGGCGGCACACGTCACTGTCGGGTGGGGTGCCCTCCGCCGACAGCATCTGGCGGCGGTCCGCCAACCAGGACGCCGGGGTCCTGCCCGAGGCCGGGGCACGCGTGACCGCCGTCGAGGCTGGTGAGCTGGTGTTCACCAACCCCGACGGCGGGCGCTGGGTGCTGATCGGCGCATGAGGTACACGACGTTCTCGCTGTACTGGGAGCGGTGGGGCGGCTATCCGGGCCGCGACCACCCGTTCGGGGCCCCCTCCCTGACGCGGGTGCTGGCGACGTCGTCTGCCTCCGCGGTGACGTTGGTGGAGGAGCGGCCGTCGGGCACCGGCGTGGTGACCGTGGCCCGCACGTCGCCGCTGGCGATGTCCGCCGTGGCGCCCTTGCCCGGGCTGATCGCGGCGGCGCTCGCCACCTCGCCGCTGATTTCCGAGCCCGGGGGCGGGGACTACCAGGTGGTCGACGACCTCACCGGGTTCAGCGACGGGCCGTTCCACCTGACGTTGGCCTACACGGTGCCGTCGTCGGCGGTGTGGTCACCGGCGGCGAGACGGCTGATGGACGCGCTGAACGCGATCCGGTCGGTGGCCGACCTCAGCTGACCACCGGGGCGCTGACTACTTGCCCTCGCGCCACGCGTTGGTCATCGGCAGCCGCCGGTCGCGGCCGAAGGCCTTGAACGTGATCTTCGTGCCCGGTGGGTACTGGCGGCGCTTGTACTCGGCCCTGTCGACCATGCGGAGCACCTTGTCGATCAGCTCGGGTGCGAAGCCGGCCGCGATCAGGTCCGCGTAGCCGCGGTCGCCCTCGATGTAGTCGTCCAGGACGCGGTCCAGCAGCTCGTAGTCGGGCAGCGAGTCCGTGTCCATCTGCCCGGGGCGCAGCTCCGCCGACGGGGGCTTCGTGATCGAGTTCTCCGGGATCGGCGGGGTCTCGCCGCGGGCCTCGGCGAAGGTGTTCCGCCAGCGCGCCAGCTCCCACACCAGCGTCTTCGGCACGTCCTTGATGGGGGCGAAGCCGCCGACCGCGTCGCCGTAGATGGTGGAGTAGCCGACGGCCAGTTCCGTCTTGTTGCCGGTCGCGAGCACGAGGTGGCCGTGCTGGTTGGACAGCGCCATGAGCGTCACGCCCCGGCACCGGGCCTGCACGTTCTCCTCGGCCAGGTCCGTCAGCCCCAGCTGCTCGACGAACACCTCGACCATGTTCGCGATCGGCTGCTCCTGGTAGTGGCAGCCGGTGCGTTCGGCCAGGTCAGCGGCGTCGGACTTGGAGTGGTCCGACGAGTACACCGACGGCATCGACACGCCGTACACGTTCTCGGCACCCAGCGCGTCCACGGCCAGCGACGCGGTGACCGCCGAGTCGATGCCGCCGGACAGGCCCAGGACGACCGAGCTGAAGCCGTTCTTGCGGACGTAGTCGCGCAGGCCGAGCGTCAGCGCGCGCCACATCTCCTCCAGCTCCGACAGCGGCTCGAACGCGTCGGGCAGCGGCCGGCCCTCGTACGGCGCGAGGGGAGCGTCCGTGAGCGTCACCCTCCGCACCGCGAAGCCCTCGATGTCACCGGCGCGGGTGGGCGCACCACCCGGCAGGTCGAGGTCGATCACGGTCAGGTGCTCGACGAACTGCGGCAACCGGGTCAGGAGTTCACCCGATTCGGACACCACCATCGAGTCGCCGTCGAACACGAGGTCGTCCTGGCCGCCGACCATGTTCACGTACACCAGGGGAGCGCCCGCCTCGGCCGCCCGCCGGGCCACCAAAGGCTCGCGCTGGTCGTCCTTGTGCCGCTCGTACGGGGACGCGTTCGGCGACACCACCAGGTCGACGCCCGCCGCGCCGAGCGCGGAGATCGGGCCGCCCTCCTGCCAGATGTCCTCGCAGATGACCATGCCGATCTCGAGCCCGTGCAGCCGGACGATGTCGAGGCTGTCGCCGGAGAAGAACAGCCGCCGCTCGTCGAACACCCCGTAGTTGGGCAGGTGGTGCTTGAACTGGGTGGCGACGACCCGGCCCTCGTACAGCACGGCGACCGCGTCGCGTGCGCCGATGGCGTCCCGGTCCAGGTAGCTGACCACGGCGGCCACGGACCCGAGCCCGTCGGCGTCCAGGCGCGCGGCCAGCTCGGTCAGCGCCTCCTTCGACGCCGCCGCGAACGACTCCCGCAGCGCCAGGTCCTCGACCGGGTAGCCGGTCAGCACCATCTCCGGGAACACGACCAGGTGCGCGCCCTCCGCCGCCGCACGGGCGGTCCACGACGCGATCAGCGACGCGTTCCCGTCCAGGTCGCCGACCGTGGCGTTGACCTGCGCGAGCGCGATGCGAAGTTGTGGCATGTCGTCATCCTCGCATGTTTTCGCCCATGAGGCGAAAAGTCACCGGCGTGACCCGCCTCGCACCTTCTTGATCATCGCGCGGACCCGCTGCAGCGCCTGCTCCGCGTCGGTGTCGAACGGGTTGTCGTGGACCATGTACGTCCAGGTCGACGACGGCCTGCGCAGCCCGCCCTCGGCCAGGTCCACGCCGTCGGGGCCGATCTCGATCTCCTTGAACGTCTCCGCCGCCCGCTCCGACACCTCGTCGGGGATCTTGCGGAACTCGGGGATCGCGGTCCGGTGGAACTCGTCGATCGGCGTCTCCTTGGCGAGCGCGCGCAGGTGGATGGTCTCCCGCACGTCCGCCACGAACGCCAGGTGCTCGGTCCACCGCTGGTCGAGGTGGTACAGCATGATCTGCCGTGCCGCTTCCTCGAGCACCTTCTCGTCCAGCTCGTCGGACAGCTCCTCCCACCGCTCCGGGCACAGCGCGGCCAGCTCGGTCGCGGCGAGATCGGTGGTCAGCAGCTCGTCGCGGTGCTCGAGCAGCGCCTTGCGCTGGTGCTCGATGAGCCGGGTGTACCGCCACGTGTTGCGGTGGATCTCCAGCTGGACGCCCTCGGCGACCTTCTGCGCGTGGTCGATGAACCGCTTGGTCGTGGGGTCCTTGAGGCGGCCCTCGTCCTCGTCGTCGTCCGGTTCCGCGCCCGCGGTCGCGTCCGGCGCGTACTGCACCACCTGGTCGTCGGCCAGGCTCGCGAACATGATCGACCCGCCGGGGTCGCCCTGCCGGCCTGCCCGGCCGCGCAGCTGGTCGTCCAGGCGGCTCGACGGGTAGCGGCCGGTGCCGATCACCAGCAGACCACCCAGCTCGGCGACCTTGTCGTGCTCCTCGGCGCTGCCGTCCTTCGTGCCGCCGAGGCGGATGTCGGTGCCGCGGCCCGCCATCTGCGTGGACACGGTGACCGCGTCGTACGCGCCCGCCTCGGCCACGATCGCGGCCTCCTGCGCGTCGTTCTTCGCGTTCAGCACCACGCACGGCACGTCGGCCTCGTCGAGCAGCTTCGCGAGCCGCTCCGACTCGGCCACGTCCCGGGTGCCGATGAGGATCGGACGGCCGGTCTTGTGCACGGCCGCGATCTCGCGGACGATCGCCGCTTCCTTGTTCTCGATC
This sequence comes from Actinophytocola sp. KF-1, assembly GCF_054661535.1. Lineage (NCBI taxonomy): Bacteria > Bacillati > Actinomycetota > Actinomycetes > Pseudonocardiales > Pseudonocardiaceae > Actinophytocola > Actinophytocola sp. KF-1. The sequence goes on from NZ_BAAFVK010000021.1 coordinate 115,133, forward strand.
GTGTCGTAGAGCCGGTCGTCCTGGTCCTCCCGGACGCACGGGGTGTTCGGCGGGATGACCGCGACCCGCAGCTCGTAGAACTCGCGCAGCTGCTCGGCGACGGCGACCGCGGTGCCGGTCATGCCGCACACCGTCGTGTACCGGCCGATCAGGCCCTGCACGGAGATCGAGTCGAGCACCTCGCCGCTCTCGGTGGGCCGCAGCCGCTCCTTCGCCTCGACCGCGGCCTGCAGCCCGTCGGGCCAGCGCTGGCGCAGCGCGATCCGGCCGCGGGAGGAGTTGATCAGGTGCACCTTGCCGTCGCGGACGATGTAGTCGACGTCCCGCTCCAGCAGCGCGTGGGCGTGCAGCGCGGCGTTCACGGCGGCGAGCCGGTCGCTGTGCTCACCGGAGTACAGGTCGACGCCGCCCAGGGCCTTCTCGACGACCTTGGCGCCGCGGCCGGTGAGCCACGCGTTGCGGCCGTCCTCGTCCTTCTCGTAGTGCGCGCCCGGCTTGAGCGTGCGCACGATCTTCGCGACCTCCGGGTCGGACTGGCCCTCGTCGGACGAACCGGCCAGCACCAGCGGCACCTTGGCCTCGTCGATCAGCACCGAGTCGGCCTCGTCGACGATCACGACCTCGGGCTCGCGGCCGACCATGTCGTCCACGGAGGTGACCAGCCGGTCCCGCAGCACGTCGAACCCGATCTCGCTGACCGACCCGTACGTCACGTCCGCCGCGTACGCCGCCCGCCGCTCCTCCTGCGAGGACGTCTGGGTCACCCACCCGACGGACACGCCGAGCAGCTCGTACACCGGGCCCATCCACTCGGCGTCGCGCCGCGCGAGGTAGTCGTTGACCGACATGACGTGCACGGCCTTGCCCTGCAGCGCGTACCCGGCCGCCGCGATCGCGCCGGCGAGCGTCTTGCCCTCACCGGTCGCCATCTGCACGACGTGCCCGGCGAGCAGCTGCATCGCGCCGAGCAGCTGCACGTCGTACGGCCGCTCGTCGAGCGCCCGCTTGGCCGCCTCGCGCCCGAGCGCGCACAGCTCGACCAGCTCTTTCTCGTCGAACCCCGGTTCGTCGCCCGCCCGCCGCAGCTTCGCCGCCGCCGCGGTCAGCTCCTCGTCGGAGAGCTCGCCGACCTTCTTCTCCCGCCATTCGATCGAGGTCAGCAGCCCCTCGTACCGAGAGATGTCGACGGTGGCCGGCCGGTCCAGGAACCGGCTGAAGCCGGCCTTCACGCGCCGCATGAACGCCGCCACCGACGCTCACCTCCTCGCTCGCTTCTCGCAGTGCCCACCTGCACGGTAACGGTGTACCCCGGGTCGGGAGTTCCGACCGGGAACATCGTGAATGGCAGGATCACCGACATGCCAACCCGCCGGCACGCCATCGTGACAGCTTCCATCCTGCTCGCCTCGGTCGCGGGGGCGTGCACGACCTCGGTAGAAGGGCAACCGGCGCCGCGGCTCCCGTTCTCCGAACAGAACGGCCCGGCGGGCGCGGTGCCGGCGGGGCTGGACCGGTTCTACGGCCAGACGCTGACCTGGGAGAGCTGCGGCGACTACGCCAAGACCGACTACGACGCCCAGGTGCTCCGCGGCGACGGCCTGCAGTGCACGCACCTCGAGGTGCCGCTCGACTACGCCAAACCGGACGGCGACACCATCAAGCTGGGAGTGCTGCGCAAGCCGGCACGTGACCGCGACCAGCGGATCGGGTCGCTGGTCATCAACCCGGGCGGCCCCGGCGTGGCCGGCCTGTCGACCGCGGCGTCGATGGCGGACGCGAACGACACCCTCGCCGACCGCTTCGACTTCGTCGGCTTCGACCCGCGTGGCGTCGGCTCCAGCGAACCGACCGTCGAGTGCCTCACCGACGAGGAGATGGACGCCGAACGCGCCGAGGACGACGAGCTGGACGTGTCACCCGAAGGGGTGGCGAAGCAGGACGCCGAGGCCAAGGAGTACGCGCGGAAGTGCGCGGCCAACACCGAGCACGGCACCGCCATGCTCGCCAACCTCGGCACCCGCGACGTCGCGAAGGACCTCGACGTGCTCCGCGCGGCCCTCGGCGACGAGAAACTCACCTACCTCGGCTACTCGTACGGCACCCGCATCGGCAGCACGTACGCGGAGGCGTTCCCCGGCAACGTGCGGGCGATGATCCTCGACGGTGCGCTCGACCCGTCGAAGTCGCCGGTCGAGGAGGTGGTGGCGCAGGGCGCGGGCTTCCAGCAGGCGTTCGACGACTTCGTCGCGTGGTGCGTCGAGGAGGACGACTGCGCGCTCGGCCGCGACAAGAACCAGGCGCTGGCGCGGTTCCACGACCTGGTCCGCCCGCTCGGCGAGAACCCGGCGCAGGTGAACGACGGTCGCAGGCTCTCCTACGAGGACGCCACGACGGGGGTCGTGCAGGCCCTGTACTCCGAGCAGCTGTGGGAGAACCTGAACTCCGGCCTCAACGGGCTGAAGCAGAACGACGGCGACGGGCTCATGCAGCTGGCCGACATCTACCTCGAACGCGACCCGGACGGGACGTACTCGACCACGCAGGACGTGTTCACCGCGGTCCGGTGCGTCGACGACCCGCGCATCACCGACCCGGACGTGGCGCTCGAGGTGAACCGCGAGTACAAGGAGGCCGCGCCCTTCCTCGACGACGGCAACCCGCCCGCGGCGGTGCTCGACTCGTGCGCGTACTGGCCGGTGCCCAACACCAGCGAACCGCACGTGCCGAACGTGCCGAACCTGCCGAAGGTGCTGGTCATCTCGACGACGGGGGACCCGGCGACGCCGTACGACGCGGGCGTGGCGCTGGCGAAGGGCCTGCGCGGTGTCCTCCTCACCTACGAGGCGACCCAGCACACCGTGTTCCTGCAGGGCAACGAGTGCGTCGACAGCGCGGGCGCGGCGTACCTGACCGACTTGACGCTCCCGAAGGAAGGCACGCGGTGCACACCCTGAGGCAGAACATCCTGATCACCGGGGCCAGCGCGGGCATCGGCGCCGAGCTGGCCCGCCAGTTCGCGTCGAACGGCCGGTCACTGGCGCTGTGCGCCCGCCGCCTGCCCGCGCTGGAGGAGCTGCGGGCCGAGCTGCCCGGCCGGGTGCTGGTCAAGGAACTGGACGTGACCGACGCGGACGCGGTGTTCCGGGTGTTCGGCGAGTTCGCCGACGAGCTGGGCAGGCTCGACCGGGTGATCGTCAACGCCGGCATCGGCAAGGGCACGCCCATCGGCACCGGCGGGCACCGCCCGAACCGCGAGACCGTCGAGACCAACGTCCTGGGTGCGCTCGCGCAGTGCGAGGCCGCGATGGAGATCTTCCGCAGGCAGAACGCCGGGCACCTGGTCGTCGTGTCGTCCATGGCCGCGCTGCGCGGCCTGCCGGGCGCGATCACCACGTACGCGGCCACGAAGGCGGCGGTGTCGTCGCTGGCCGAGGGCATCCGCGTCGAGGTGGCGGGCACGCCCATCAGGGTGACGACGATCCTGCCGGGCTACATCCGGTCGGAGATGAACCCCGAGCCGGGCAGGCTGATCGCGGACACCGTGCCCGCGGTCCGCGCGATGGTGGCCGCGATCGAACGCGAGCCGAAGCGGGCGTACGTGCCGTCGTGGCCGTGGCGTGCGCTCGCGCCGGTCCTGCGCCACCTGCCCGCGGGGGCGCTGAAGAAGGCGACCTGACCGCCGGGAGTTGTCCACAGCCCGGCCGCGACGCCCCGAAAAATGTCGGTCCCCGCCCGTACGCTGGAAACCGGGGGCCGGCGGCCGCCCTCAGGCGGCGGCTTCGGCGCGCCGCCCGCCGATCAGCAGCGCCAGCGCGGCACCCACCACGCACACCACCGCGGTGATCGCGAACGTCTCGCTGTACTGCGTCAGCAGCGCGTCGTTCACGGCCGCCCGGTACACCGCCATCTCCTGCTCGAACTGCGCTTCGGACTTCCCGAACGGCAGCGGCGTGTCCAGCGTGGCGGTCAGCGAGTGGAACCGGTGCAGCCCGAGCGCGGCCAGCGCCGCGACCCCGACCAGCATTCCCGTCATCCGCGCCACGACCACCCCCGCGGCCGCCACCCCGTGCTGCACCGCCGGCACGACCCGCAACGCGGCTGCGGAGAGTGGCGCGATCACCAACCCGAGCCCGAATCCGGTGATCACCAGATCGGTGTCGAGCCGTGGCAGGTACAGAAAACCCAGGTCATGCGGCGCCGACAGCACGTCCAACGGCCACGTCGACACCAGCCAGAACCCGGCCGCCGCCACCAGCAACCCCGCGCACGCGGGCAGCCGGTCCCCGAACCGCCCCGCCAGCCAGCCGCCCACCAGCGCGCCGACCGGCAGCGCCACCAGGAACCGCACCAGCAGCAGCACGCTGCCGTTGTCGTCCTCGCCGAGCAGCGTCTGCCCGAACAGGTCCACGTTGACCAGCGTCACCATCAACGCCGCACCCGCGGCCAGGCTCGCGCCCAGCGCCGCGAGGAACGGCCCGAGCCGCACCCCGGACGTGTCGATCAGCCGTGTCCGCGCCCGCAGCTCCCAGCCGAGGAACGCCACGAACACCACCGCGGCCGCGACCAGCAGCGGCACGCCCCACGACGGCAGCACCCGCTTCTGCGGGTCCGGGTTGTACAGCCCGACGACCAGCAACCCGAGCACGACCGCCAGCAGCGCCGCCCCCACGACGTCCACCTTCGGGCGGTCACCCGTCCGGTCCCGCTTCGGCACCGTGAACTGCACGGCCACCATCGCCGCGACGGCCAGCGGCACGTTCACCCAGAACACCCCGCGCCAGCCGAGGAGTGCCGCGAGCGCGATCCCGTACACCGGACCCAGCACGCTGCCCAGCTCCTGCGCCGCGCCGACCGCACCCAGCACCGCCGACCGGCGGTGCGCTGCCCACAGGTCCGCGGCCAGCGCCATCGTCACCGGCAACAGCGCGCCACTGGCCACGCCCTGGATCACCCGTCCGGTGACGAGCACCGTCATGTCCCCGGCGACCGCGGTCACCACCGAACCGGCGATGAACCCCAGCAGGCACAGCTGCAGCAGCAGCTTGCGCCCGAACCGGTCCGACGCCTGCGCCAGCAACGGCATCGCCGCCACGTACCCCAGCAGGTAACCGGTCACGACCGGGGTCACCCGCTCGAGCCGGTTCAGCGGGATCTGCATGTCGTCGATGATCTGGCGCAGCACGCTGACCACGACGTACGTGTCGAGCGCACCCAGCAGGACCGCGAGCCCGCCCGCGCCGATCGCGACGGCGCGACCACGCGCCTGCACCTCGGTCGTCACTGCGGCGCCGTGATCTCGACCTGCTTGTTGACGTCGGACAGGGTCACGTCGACGGTGCCCTCCGGCACCTTCACGCTCGCCTTCACGGGCTGGTGCCCGTCGTCCTGCCGCAGCCAGAACGTGATGTCGACGTCCGAGTTGATGCCCGGCACGAGCGACGACACGACGTCCTTGGTGACCTTGCCCGTCACCTTGTAGGTGGACACCCCGTCGACGTCCTCGGTGCCCTCCGTGCGCGCGTCCTTGACGTTCTTCAGCACGTTCGCGATGCCCTTGTCCGGGTCGAGGATCGCCGCCGGGTCGTACACGCTGCGCACCATCGACGCCGGCAGCTTGTTGAACCCGCCCGTCGCGCCCTTGATGTAGACGGAGTCGTCGACCAGCACGAACTCGCCCTCGAACAGGCTGCCCATGAAGTCCATGGACACCGTGCCCTTCGCCGCGCCACCCGCGCCGCCCTCCCGGGTCAGGTCGCCCTCGGCGCTCTTCACCGGCAGACCGGAGATCTCCCCGTTCACCGTGAGCGTGAAGTGCGCGCTCGTGATCTCCGCCGTCGACGCCGCCGCGTCGCTCAGCAGCCCAGCGGCGTCGGGCAGGTCCCCGTTGTCCGCGGGTTCGTCGGAGGAACAGGCCGTGGCGACCGCCGCGGTGAACGCGAGCGTGACGAGCAGGATCCGGCGCATCATGCGGGAATCCTAGGGCGGCGACGCTGAGAGACGTTCAGCCCGCCCGGAACGTTTTCCGGTACGCCAGCGGCGAGACACCCAGCGACGCCCGCATGTGCTGCCGCAGCGACGCGCCGGTGCCGAGCCCGGCCTGCTCGGCGACCGCGTCGACGGACAGGTCGGTCGTCTCCAGCAGGTGCCGCGCGTGCTCGACCCGCTGCCTGGTCAGCCACGTGCCCGGTGACATGCCGGTCTCCGCGCGGAACCGCCGCGAGAACGTGCGCACGCTCATCCGGGCGTGCGCCGCGAGCGCGGCCAGGTCGAGCGGTTCGCGCAGCCTGGTCAGCGCCCACGCCCTGGTCGGGGCCGTGCCGTCGGTGCCCGTTTCGGGGACGTGCCGGTCGATGTACTGCGACTGCCCGCCCTCCCGCCACGGCGGCACCACGCAGTACCGCGCCGCCCGGTTCGCCACCTCGGTGCCGTGGTCGCGGCGGATGACGTGCAGGCACAGGTCCACGCCCGCGCCGAGGCCCGCCGAGGTGAGCACGTCGCCGTCGTCGACGAACAGCACGTTCTCGTTGAGTGCCACTTTCGGGTAGAGCTCCCGGAACTCGTCCGCGTACGCCCAGTGCGTGGTCGCGGGCCTGCCGTCGAGGATCCCGGCCGCGCCGAGCACGAACGCGCCGGTGCAGATCGACATGATCCGCGCGTGCGACGGCACCCTGGCCAGGGCTTCCCCGATCTCGGGTGGGAGGACGCCGTGCAGGCGCGGGCCCGCGACCCGTGTGCCGGGCACGATCACCGTGTCCGCCTCGGCCAGTATCGAAGCGTCGTGGTCGGGCACCATCGTGTAGCCCGAAGCCACCCGGACCGGTGACCGGTCGAGCCCGCAGATGCGCACCCGGTACAGGCGTTCCCCGTCCCGGCCGGTGGCCTCGGCGAAGATCTGCGGCGGGATCGCCATGTCGTAGCCGATCACCGTGTCGAGGGCCAGGACGACCACGTTGTGCATGGCCAGATTCTTTCAGATATTGGCGATCCGGCCACTCGTCGGCGCCGGGAAGTTCCCGCAGGCTGTCGACGTGACTCACGTCGAGCCGCGGACGCGGCCTGTGCGAACCCGGATCCACTGGGCGTGGCTGGTCGCCGTCGCCGCGTTCGTGACCCTGATCGGCGCAGCGGGCTTCCGCGCGGTCCCCAGCGTGCTCATCGACCCCCTCCACGAGGAATTCGGCTGGTCACACGCCACCATCTCGTCCGCGGTGTCCATCAACCTCGTCCTCTTCGGCGTCATCTCGCCGTTCGCCGCCGCGCTCATGGACCGCCTCGGCATGCGCCGCGTCGTCGCGGGCGCCCTCGTCCTGGTGGCCGCCGGCAGCGGCCTCACGGTCTTCATGACCGCGAGCTGGCAGCTGCTCCTGTGCTGGGGCGTACTGGTCGGCGTCGGCACCGGCGCCATGTCCATGGCCTTCGTCGCGACCGTCACCGGCCGCTGGTTCGTCAAGCACCGCGGCCTGGTCAGCGGCATCCTCACCGCCGCGGGCGCCACCGGCCAGCTGGTGTTCCTCCCGCTCGTCGCCGCGCTCGCCACCGCACACGGCTGGCGCACCCCGGCCCTCGTCGTCGCGGCCGCCGCGCTCGCCGTCGTCCCCCTGGTCATCGGCCTGCTCCGCGACTACCCGAAGGACGTCGGCACGACCGCCTACGGGGCGACCCCCGAAGATGTCACTCAAGCCGGTCCCGTCACCGGCAGCAGCGCCGCCCGCGCCGTCCGCGCGCTCACCGACGCGGCCCGCACCAAGACCTTCTGGCTCCTCGCAGGCGGGTTCGCCATCTGCGGCGCCTCCACGAACGGCCTGGTCGGCACCCACTTCGTCACCGCGGCCCACGACCACGGCATGCCGCACACCACCGCCGCGTCCCTGCTCGCGCTCATCGGCATCTTCGACGTGGCGGGCACCATCTTCTCCGGCTGGCTCACCGATCGGGTGGATCCGCGACTACTCCTCGGCGCCTACTACACGCTGCGCGGCCTGTCGCTGATGATCCTGCCGTCCCTCTTCGCACCCGAGACAGAACCGTCGATGTGGGTGTTCATCCTGTTCTACGGCCTCGACTGGATCGCCACCGTGCCACCCACCGTCGCGCTGTGCCGGAACCGTTTCGGCACGTCAGGGCCCGTCGTCTTCGGCTGGGTCTTCGCCTCCCACCAGATCGGCGCCGCGCTCGCGGCCGTCGGCGCGGGCGCGATCCGCGACACACAGGGCAGCTACGACACGGCGTGGTACTTCGCCGGTGGCCTGTGCGTCGTCGCCGCGCTCCTGTCGCTCGCCATCCGCCCGATCCGTGATGCGTCCAGGGCCGAAACACGCAGTTAACACGATCTACCTAGGCTGCCGACATGGATCGTCAGCAAGAGTTCGTCCTGCGCACCCTCGAGGAGCGGGACATCCGCTTCGTGCGGCTGTGGTTCACCGACGTGCTCGGCTTCCTGAAGTCGGTCGCGGTGGCCCCCGCCGAGCTGGAGGGCGCGTTCTCCGACGGCATCGGCTTCGACGGCTCGGCGATCGAGGGCTTCGCCCGTGTCTACGAGTCCGACATGGTCGCGCGCCCCGACCCGGCGACGTTCCAGGTGCTGCCGTGGGAGGACCCCGAGGGGCACCACTACGCGGCGCGCATGTTCTGCGACATCTCCATGCCCGACGGGTCACCTTCCTGGGCGGACCCACGTCACGTGCTGCGACGGACCCTCGCCAAGGCGAGCGAGTCCGGCTTCACCTGCTACGTGCACCCGGAGATCGAGTTCTTCCTGCTCAGCGAGGTCCCGACGGACGGCCGCGAACCCGTGCCCGCGGACAACGGCGGCTACTTCGACCAGGCGAGCCACGAGACCGCTACCCACTTCCGGCGTCACGCGATCGAGACGCTCGAGGCGATGGGCATATCAGTCGAGTTCTCGCACCACGAAGGGGCCCCCGGCCAGCAGGAGATCGACCTGCGGTACGCGGACGCGCTGACCATGGCCGACAACGTGATGACCTTCCGGTACGTGGTCAAGGAAGTGGCCATCACGCAGGGCGTCCGCGCGTCGTTCATGCCGAAGCCCTTCACCGACCAGCCCGGGTCGGGCATGCACACGCACGTGAGCCTGTTCGAGGGCGACCAGAACGCCTTCTACGACAGCGAGGACCCCTACGAGCTCTCGAAGACGGGCAAGGCGTTCGTCGCCGGCCTGCTCAAGCACGCGCGGGAGATCTCCGCGGTCACCAACCAGTGGGTGAACTCCTACAAGCGCCTGATCGTCGGCGGGGAGGCGCCCACCGCGGTCTGCTGGGGCCACGCGAACAGGTCCGCCCTGGTCAGGGTGCCCATGTACTCGCCAGGCAAGGCGTCGTCGCGGCGGGTGGAGATCCGCAGCCTCGACTCCGCGTGCAACCCGTACCTCGCGTACGCGGTGATCCTCGCGGCCGGGCTGAAGGGCGTCGAGGAGGGCTACGAGCTGCCACCGGAGGCCGAGGACGACGTGTGGTCGCTGACCGACGCCGAGCGCCGGGCCGCCGGTTACGGCAACCTCCCGCAGAACCTGGGGGAGGCGCTCGCCGAGATGGAGGGGTCCGAACTCCTGGCCGAGACCCTCGGCGAACACGTCTTTGATTTTTTTCTTCGGAACAAGCGCAACGAGTGGGACGCGTACCGCCGGTCGGTCACCCCCTATGAGCTGCGGACTTTGCTTCCGCTCCTCTGAGCGCAAGCCGCTGACCAGGCGATTTGACTTGTGCACGTGCGGCCGGATAACTTTCTTCTCGTCGCACGGCGCGGCGGACCGGACAGGAACTAGCAAGCCTGACCCCCCTCCGACGCGAATCCCCGGCCTCTGATACAGTTCAGTGGCTGGATGCGAACGGGCCAAGCGGACTTGACACCGCGGATCGGACCGGATAGCATGTAGCGGCACTGCTAGAGCGGTAAGCCTCCCAAGCGGGACTGTCTAAGGTCCCCCAAGTAGGGATTGGCGCTCTGGCACCCCAAACGCAGTAAACCAACTGACGTCTGTCAGACTGTGTCGCGGACAGCGGCCCGGAATGGCTGAACGTGTGTTGTTTGAGAACTCAACAGTGTGCCGATTCAAAATGCTAGTGAGCTTGTGCCTGGCCTCTTTTGATAGAGCTAGGTATTTATTGCTGGGATTTGTTTCTCTTCACATAAAGCATTGT
>NZ_BAAFVK010000022.1:0-83307 GCF_054661535.1 Actinophytocola sp. KF-1
CGTAGACTCGTACCGCAACAGCCCCACCCTGGTCGTTCGTCTTCTGTGGAAGGAAAACGATCCTAGCCAGGCGGGGCTGTTGCGCTGTCTACAAGATCAACACTTCTGAATAACCCTCTCCCTTTCGGGACCGGCGAGTCGGCGGTTCGCGAACCGCCAACTCGGGAGTCGTGAACGGGCGACTCGCGGGTCCTGAACGGGCGACTCGCGGGTCGCGAACGGGAGACTCGCGCGTCCTGAACGGGAAACTCGCGGGGTTAGGTCAGGTTGTCCAGGTAGGTGTTGGTGAACTTGTTCCCGGGGTCGTGGTGGGTGCGTAGTTCTGTGAAGTCCGGCCACCTCGGGTAGAGGGTGCTGGTTTTCCTTGTGTGGAACAGCTTTCCCCAGTGGGGGCGGGCGCCCAGGGGGAGCAGGGCCGCTTCCAGGTCCGGTAGCAGCGCTGTGACGCCCGGGACGTCCAGCTTCCACGTGAAGTGGATCGCCAGTACGTCCCGGTCGTACGCCGGGGACAGCCACAGGCGGTCCGCCGCCACCGTGCGCAGTTCCGTGATCTGCAGCAGTGGCGAGATCCGCGGCGCCATCTCCCGCAGCCGCGTCAGCGCCGTCACCGCCGCGTCCCTGGGCAGCAGGTACTCGCTCTGCAGCTCGGCGCCCGCGCTCGGCTTGTGGCCCAGCCTGAAGTGCGGCAACCGGTCCAGCCACGGGCCGGGCACACCGCCCTGCTCGGTCACCGCCGCCACCGGCTCGCCCGCCAGCATGTGCACCGGGCCCGGCGCGGGCGTCGCCTCGAACGGCAGGGACGCGGGTCCCGTGCTCTTCACCCACACCTGCGCGGGCCCGGTCCAGTCGGTGAACACGCTGACGCTGTACCCGCACGCGAACAACGCGTCCAGCTCCCCGGTCACCGACGCCCACGGCACGTCCACCCACACTTGTTGCCGCACCTCGTAAGCGGGCCGGACGTCCAGCGTCACCCTGGTCACCACGCCCAGCGCGCCGAGCGCCACGACGCTGCCCGCGAACTCCGGGTCGCCGCGCCACAACGTGCGCAGCCCGCCCGACGCGGTCACCAGTTCGAGCCCGGCCACCGCCGTGGACAGGCAGCCGTTGCCGTCGCCGGAGCCGTGCGTGCCGGTCGCGATCGCGCCCGCCACGGAGATGTGCGGCAGCGACGCCATGTTCGCCAGCGCGAGCCCGCGCCCGGCCAGGAACTCCGCCAGCACCCCGTACCGGACACCCGCGGGCACCGACACCTGGTCGCCGGTCACGACGATCTCGTCCGGCAGCTCCTCCAGCGACACCAGCGTGCCCGGCCCGTCCGCCAGGTCGTTGAACGAGTGCCGCGACCCCAGCGCACGCACCCGCTCCCGGTCCGCCACCAGTTCCCGCAGCGCGTCGACCGACCGCGGCCGCACGACCTCACGCGCCCGGTAGGTGATGTTGCCGGCCCAGTTCTGCTCCACCTACGCGTGCTCCTGTCTGTGTGCCAGTGCGGCCGCCTGGATCCTGCTCTTCACCCCGAGCTTCCGCAGGATGTTGGAGACGTGCACGCTCGCCGTCTTCGTGCTGATGAACAACTCCGCCGCGATCTCCGCGTTCGTCTTCCCCTGCCCCACCAGCGCGAAGATCTCCGCCTCGCGCGCGGTCAGCCCCAGCGCGGGCGCCGCGCCCGACGGGACCAGCCGCGCCCGCCCGGCCAGCGCCGCGATCCGGTCGGCCAGCGGTGCCGCGGACAGCTCGGCCGCCGTCGCGGCGGCGGCCGCCAGCAGTTCGGCCGCCCGCACGCGGGAACCCTTGGCGGACAACAGGGCCTCGGCCTCGCGGAACCGGGCGTACGCGGTCAGGTACACCTCCGGGCCACCGTCCACCGCGGCCCACGCCGCCGGGTCCGGGCCCGCGCGTTCCGCCTCGGCCAGCGCCACGGCACGCAGCGTGCGCGGCAACGCCACCGCGCCCCGCGCCTCGAGGGACGTGCGGTGCTCACGGCCCGCGGACAGCAGCTCGTCGGCCGTGGCGGTGTCCCCGGTGGCCATGGCGAGCCACACGCCCGTCGCCACGAGCCGGGCGACCAGCCACATGTCCTGCGCGGCCAACGCCGTCTCCAGACCCGTCCGGACCGCGGCCAGACCGTCGGCGTGCCTGCCTTCCTCACCCGCCAGACGGGCCCGCAGGTGCGCGAGCTCGGTGCCGTACTGAGCGTCGTCCTGCCCGTCCAGCACGGCGCCCGCCCTGGCCAGCAGCGCGGCGGCGGCCGCAGGCTCACCTCGGCGCAGGAGGACCTCCGCGCGCGGCAGGTCCACGAAGATCCAGTTGAACGGGTCCGCGGCCGGGTCGTCCGGGTCGGCCGCGGTGTCGAGCGCCTCGTCCCACCGGCCCAGCTCGGCGAGCGCACGCACGGCGTTGCCCACGATCGGCAGCAGGTAGATCGCGAACCCCAGCTCGCTCGCCCGTTCGACGCCGTCGCGGGCCAGCGCCAGCGCCTCGGTCTGCCGGTCCGCCCAGATCAGGCTCTCGGCCGTGTTCACGTACCCGACACCCACGAACCGGGGCACCCCGGTACGCGCCCCGAACTCGCGGTGCCGCGCCAGGTACCCGACGCCCTCGTCGACGTGCCCGAGCATGACGTGCGCGGTGCCGAGCGCGGTGAGTGCGCGGTTGCGCGGCACGAGGTCGTCGTCCGGGCCCTCGGGGGCCAGCGGCAGGATCCGCTCGCCGTGCCGCACCGCGTCCAGGTGCCGCGCACCCAGCATGGCCAGCATCATCTGCCACGACTCGACCCGCAGCCGCGCGGGCGAGCCGTCCGGCAGCAGCCGCACGGTCTCGGCGCTCGCGTGCCGCGCCAGCTCCCAGTTGCCGACGCTGCGGGCCTGGTAGGACAGCTGCTCGTAGGCGTGCGCGATCCGTTCCGGGTCGCGCAGGTCGGCCAGCCGCTGCTGTGTCAGCTCCACGGCGCGCTGGTTGTGCCCGGCGAGGCTCGCGGCCTCGGCGGCCCGTTCGAGGAGCTGGTCGTGGTCGATGCCGGTCACCGACTCGGGGTCGGCGACGTCCGGCCACCGGCGCAGCGCCCGTTCGTAGTGCGCGTGCGCGGCCGCGGGGGCGTGCCCGTCGGACGCGCCGGCGGCGGCGACCACCGCCGCGGCCAGCGCCGGTTCCGCCGCACCCGCCGCGTCCCAGTGGTGCGCCAGCTCGGCCGCGTGCGAGCGAGCCAGCTCGGGACGGGCCGTGAGGCCGCGCGCGACGGCCGCGTGCGCCTGCCGCCGCTCACCGGGCAGCAGCTCCCGGTACAGCGCCTCCTGGATGAGCGCGTGCCGGAACGCGTAGGCGTCCGGTTCGACGATCACCAGCTGGCCGTGGTCGATCAGGTCGCGGACGGCCGCGTCCAGGTCGTCGGCAGGCACCAGCGCGGCCAGCAGGTCGTGCGGCACGGTCCTGCCGACCACGGACGCGAGCCGCGCCAGCCGCTGCGCGGGCGCGGACAGCCGGGCCATCCGGGTCACGATGATCTCGCGGACCGTCCTCGGCACCGTGTTGCCCTCGGCGAGCAGCTCCTCGGTGAAGAACGGGTTGCCCTCGGCGCGGGCCACGAGCGTGTCGACCAGCTCGGTCGGCGGCGGCGCGCCGAGGATGCCCGCCGCGAGCGCCGCCACCCCCTCGCGGTCCAGCGGCGGCAGGTGGAGCCGGGTGGTGTGCCGGGACCGGGACAGCTCCGCGACGAGCGCCGCGACCGGGTGGTGGGCGGGCACCTCGTCGGCCCGGCAGGTGACGATGATCAGCACGGGTGCGCTCGCGAGCGCCCGTTGCAGGAACAACAGCAGGTCACGGGTGGCGGCGTCGGCCCAGTGCAGGTCCTCGACCACCAGCACGACCCGCTCGCCCGCGGCGCGGATCGCGTCGGCGATCCTGCGGTACTCGGCGGCCCGGTCACCCGCCGCGGGGCCGCCCGCACCGGTGAACAGGTGGGGGAGCGCCTCGACGAACGGCGCGTACGGGATGTCCGCCTCGAACTGCAGGCAGCCGCCGGTCAGCACGGTCGCGCCGGTCTGCTCGGCGAACGCGCGGACCAGCCGCGTCTTGCCGACGCCCGCGTCCCCGTCGACCAGCACCATCCGGATGTCCGAAGTGGACTCACAGGCGGTGAGGGCGGTGAGCTCGGCTCGCCGCCCGATGAGTTCCGGCACCGACACCCGCGCCACGCGGTGCAGTATGTCCTAGACGGCGGTTCGCCCATAGCCTCGGTGTATGGACGTGCGCCAGCTGCAGTACTTCCTCGCGATCGTCGACCACGGGAGCGTGCACCGGGCCGCGCAGGAGCTGTTCGTGGCGCAGCCGTCCGTGTCGCAGGCGCTGCGGGCGCTCGAACGCGATCTGGGCACCGAGTTGTTCCACCGCACCGGCCGCAGGCTCGTGCTCACCCCGGCCGGGGAACGGCTGATCGACCCGGCGCGGGAGGTGCTGCGCGGGGTCGAGCTGGCCCGCGCGACCGTCGAGGCGGTGCACGGGCTGCGGGCGGGACGGCTGGTGATCTCGTCCATGCCGTCGCAGGCGGTGAGCCCGCTCGCGGCGATGATCAGCCGGTTCCGCGCCGAGTACCCGCTGGTCGAGGTGGCGGTGCGGGCCGCGGCCACACCGCCGGAGGTGATCGCGGCGATCCGCTCGGGCACCGCGGAGCTGGGCGTGCTCGGCACGCCGCACCTCGGTCCCGACCTGGCGGGGCTCGCCGTGCACCAGCTGGAGACGCAGGCGTTCGTGCTGGTCGCGGGCACCGAGGCGGACCTGCCCGCGGGCGAGCCGGTACCCCCGGAGGCGCTCCGGGGCCAGCGGTTGATCGTCGGCCAGCCGGGCACCGGCATGCGGCGCGTCGCCGACGACATCCTCCGCCGGGCGCGGGGGTCGCGGATCGCGGTGGAGATCGAGCACCGGGAGGCGGTGCTGCCGCTCGTGCTGGCGCGGGTCGGGGTCGCGGTGCTCAGCGAGTCGTGGCGCGAGATGGCCAGGGTGGCCGGCGCGGTGGTGCGCGACCTGGCGAGCGACGAGGTGCTGCGGGTGTGCCTGGTGCACCGGGAGGGCCGCCTGAGCCCGGCCGCCGCCGCATTCCTGCCTCGATAGGCACCGCCTATCAGTCCGACAGGGAGCCGGTCTTGGCCCCGGCCGCCCCGCGTCCGTTTGACTCATGGGTCATGACCGACCACCGCATCGCCCTCATCCCCGGCGACGGCATCGGCGCCGAGGTGCTGCCGCCCGCCCGAGCCGTCCTCGATCGTGTGGGCGCCCGCCACGGCGTCACGTTCAGCTACGACGAGTTCGACTGGTCGTGTGCCCGGTACCTGGCCGAGGGCGCGATGATGCCCGCCGACGGGCTGGACCGCGTCCGCCACCACGACGCGATCCTGCTCGGTGCGGTCGGCTGGCCGGGCGTGCCGGACCACGTGTCGCTGTGGGGGCTGCTGATCCCGATCCGGCGGCAGTTCCGGCAGTACGTGAACCTGCGGCCGATCATGGTGTTCGAGGGCGTGCCGACTCCCGTCCGCGGCGCGGAGCCGGGCATGGACTTCGTGGTCGTGCGGGAGAACGTCGAGGGCGAGTACTCGGAGGTCGGCGGCCGGTTCAACCGCGGCTTCCCCGACGAGATGGCCGTGCAGGAGGCGATCTTCACCCGGCCGGGGGTCACCCGGATCCTGGACTACGCGTTCGAGCTGGCGGCGACGCGCCGCGGGCACGTCACGTCGGCGACGAAGTCGAACGGGATCGTGCACACGATGCCGTTCTGGGACGAACTGGTCGCCGAAGCCGGTGTGCGGCACCCCGGCGTCGAGTGGCGGCAGGAGCACATCGACGCGCTGGTCGCCAAGATCGTGCTGGACCCGTCGCGGTTCGACGTGATCGTCGGCTCGAACCTGTTCGGCGACATCCTGTCCGACCTGGCGGCCGCGGTGGCGGGCAGCATCGGCATCGCCCCGGCGGGCAACATCGACCCGACGCGCGAGTTCCCGTCGATGTTCGAGCCGGTACACGGTTCCGCGCCCGACATCGCCGGCCGGGGCGTGGCGAACCCGCTGGGCGCGATCTGGTCGGCGGCGATGATGCTCGACCACCTCGGCCACCCGGAGGCGGCGGCGTCGGTGATGGCCGCGCTCACCGACGTGCTGGCGAACTCGCCGGTCCGCACGAGGGACCTGGGCGGCACCGCGTCGACGGCGGAGTTCACGAAGGCGGTGCTCGACGCGCTGCCGGGCTGACGCCGAGGTTCTAGTGTCGAGCCGTGGCCGAAGAGAAGTCCGAGAGCACGCTCACCGTGCTGGTGGCACTGGGCGCAAACTTCGCAATCGCCGTACTGAAGCTGATAGCGGGCATCATCACGGGCTCGGCGGCGATGCTCGCGGAGGCGGCGCACTCGGTGGCGGACACGTTGACCGAGGGCCTGCTGCTGACCGCGCTGCGCAGATCGACCAAGCCGGCGGACCGCGCCCACCCGTTCGGGTACGGGAAGGAACGGTACTTCTGGTCGCTCATGGCGGCGGTGTCGATCTTCACGTCCGGTGCCCTGTTCGCGTTCTACGAGGGCTTCCGCACCGTGTTCGGCGAGCCGGAGGAACAGACCAGCCCGATTGTCGGGTACCTCGTGCTGGCACTGGCGTTCGTCCTCGAAGGTGTGTCGTGGCTGCGGGCGGTGCGCCAACTCCGGTCGGAGGCAGCGGCCGAAGGACGGACCGTGCGGCAGTACCTGTCGCTGATCGACGACCCCACGGTCAAGACGGTGTTCTACGAGGACAGTGCCGCGCTGGCGGGCATCCTGCTGGCCTTCGGCGGCCTGGCCCTCCACGACGTCACCGGCGATTCCCTGTGGGACGGGCTGGCGTCGGTGCTCATCGGCGTCCTGCTCGCGGGGGTCGCGTACCTCCTGGGGCGGACGAACCTGGGGTTGCTGATCGGCCGCCAGGCGGACCCCGCGATCGTCCGCGGCGCCCGCGAGTGGCTGAACGCCGCGCCGGAGGTCGAGGTGGTCGTGGACCTGCTGACCATGGTGACCGGGACGGATCGCATCCTGATGTGCGCCCGCCTCGACTTCGTCGACGACCTCACGGCGGCGGACCTGGAGGTGGCGTGCGTCCGCATCGCCGGGGAACTGGCGGAGCGGTACCCGGACCTGGACGAGATCTTCCTCGAACCCGTTCCTCGGTCGGATCCGGGTCTGCGGGCCCGGGTACTGGCGCGCTACGGGGAGGACAGACCCGCGCCGCGAGAGGCGCGTTGACGGCACTTCGCACGCGAACGCGGCCTGGCTGCCCGGTACTTGACTCATGTCCCACCCGATGCCGCAGGGTTCCGTCGTTCTGGGCTTGTCGGTGTGCGTTGCGTGGGTTTTCCCTCCGGGGGGTCCTCGCCGGACGGGCTGGTCTCCGGGATGGCGGCGGGTCTTGCACGGGGCTGGGTTGGCAAGGACTGGTGTCCGTGGTGGTGCCTGCCATCCCGTCGACCTCCCACGGGCTATCACACCGCGTCAAGGGGCCCGGGAGGCTTGGGCACGGGGTTGCTTCATGCTTCCGGGCCCCTTGACCCGGTGTGATCGGGCTTCGCCAGGTCGACGGGATGGCAGGCACCCCTCACGGGGTTATGGGGCTTCGCCCCGGCTTCGCGGTGCCGGGCGCGCAGCGCCCGGCACGCCGGGATCGGCGTCCTCATTCCGGAGTCGGGATCCTCATTCCGGAGTCGGGATCCTCATTCCGGGCTCGGGATTCCCCATGCTGGGGGCGGCGTCCTGGGTCTGCTCCCACCGCTCGCGCGCGCGATGGCAACCCCCACCCGATCCCGGGGGCCACCCGCCATGCCAGTCTACCGGGGACCACCGACGATTTCGGGGTGGAAGGGGGTGGCTGTGGATAACTCGGGCGGTTGTGGACAACTTCTCAACCGCGGGTCAGTGCCTTTAGTGCCGTGGTGGCTGATGCCGCGTCGTTGGACATGTCGGCCCACGGGTCCTTCTTGCGGCGCCTCCGGATCCGGTCGGGGGTGAACCCGTCCGGTTCGACCCGGCTCAGTTCGTCCCACGTGATCGGGATCGCCACGCCGGCCTGCGGGCGTGCCCGCAGCGTGAACGGTGCCACGAACGTCTGCCCGTACGCATTCCGGTTGACATCCAGGAAGATCCGGTCACCGCGCTTGTTCTTGCGTTGTGCGGTCGTCAGCAGGTCCGGGTCCTCCGCCGCGACGTGGTCCGCCAGTGCCATCGACAGCGCACGCGTCTCCTCCCAGTCCGCGCTGCGGTCCAGCGGCGCCACCACGTGGAACCCACGCCCGCCGGTCGCCTGCACGTACGGCGTCAGCCCCACCTCCCGGTACACCGCGGCCAGCCGGCGCGCGACGTCGCGGAGTGTGCGTACCGGCACCCCCGATGGCGGGTCGATGTCGATCACCAGCAGGTCCGGGTGTTCCAGGTCCTCCACAGTGGACAGCCAGACGTGGAACTCGATGGTCGCCTGGTTGGCCAGGTACACCAGCGTGTCCTCGTCGTCGCACACGACGTGGTGGATCGTGCCGCCCTGGCGCTGGGGGACCTCCACCACCCGCACCCAGTCGGGGAAGTGGTCCGACGCGTCCTTCTGGAAGAACCCGCCGCCCTCGATGCCGTCCGGGTAGCGGCGCATCGTCAGTGGGCGGCCCCGCAGGTGCGGCAGCATCTCCTCCGCCACCCGGCGGTAGTGCTCGATGACGTCCCCTTTGGACAACCCGGCGTCCGGGAAGAACTCCTTGTCGAGATTGGACAGTTTCACGGCCCCTCCCGTACCACGTCGGTCGGCGACTTGTCGTTGCGCAGCCCCGTGAACCGCGGGTGGCGCAGCCGTCCGTCGGTCGTCCACTCCGTGAACCCGATCTGCGCCACCAGCTCCGGCGCGACCCAGTGCACGTCCGGCTCCCGCACCCGCTCCGCGAACGGGCTCCGGTCGACCTCCAGCCCCCGCATCCGCTCCCGCAGCGACACCAACGCCGTCCGGTCGTAGCCGGTGCCGACCTTGCCCGCGTACCGCAACCGGTCACCGTCGTAGTAGCCGACGAGCAGTGCGCCGAACCCCGCCCGCGAACCCTTCGGGTCGGTGAACCCGCCGACCACGAACTCCTGGTCCCGCACGCACTTGAACTTCAGCCAGTCCGCCGACCGGCCCGGCTGGTACAGCGAGTCCGCCCGCTTCGCGATCACGCCCTCCCAGCCGCGCCCGCACGCCTCCGCGAAGTACGCTTCGCCCTCCGTGTCCCGGTGTGCGGACAGGCGCAGCGGATCGGTGAACGTGAACGCCTTCCGCAGGACGCGCTTGCGCTCCCGCAACGGCGTGCCGCGCAGGTTCTCACCCCCGTACGACAGCAGGTCGAACAGGTAGTAGTACACCCGCACCCCGGTCGCCGCGATCCGTTTCGGGTCCGTCAGGTGGATACGGGGCTGCAGCGCGGAAAAGCTGGTCTGCGCGCCGTCGAACGCGACGATCTCCCCGTCCGCCACGAACTCCGGGCCGCCGTACTCGGCCAGCGCCTCCGCCAGTTCCGGGAAGCTGCCGTCGATGCGCTTCTCGTTGCGGGACCACAGGCGCACCGCGCCACCGTCGCGTTCGGACAGTGCGCGCACACCGTCCAGCTTGCGCTCGAACAGCCAGCTCGCCGACGAGAACCGCCGGTCGGTGAGCGTCGCGAGCATCGCCTTCGGCGCGTTCACTCGAGGTCCTCGTCACGTCCGCGGCGCCCGGCGGGCTCGCCGGACGCCGCGGTGTCGCGCTTCGACCGGTACTCGGTCAGCCGGTCCTCGCTCATGGCCGGTGCCGCAGCAGCACCCCGACGCCGTCGCGCACGGGCACCGGTTCGCCGCGCACGTCGGCGGCGCTCACCAGCTCGGCGCCCACCAGCAACGCGGCGACCGGCAGTGCCTCGTCGGCGGGTGCCTGGTCGACCTGCCGGGCGCCGACGGCACGCAGCTCGTCCTCGTTGAGCGCCACGGTCCTCGGTTCCGCGCTGGTCCACACGACCGTGTCGTGCAGCGCCTGGTCGTCGCCGAACACGACGGCGGCAGCGTTGCCTTCCCGCAGCGCGGCGGTCGTCTCGGCGAGCCCCTGCACGGCGAGGCCGCGGTCGGCGGCCAGCGCGGCGCGGAACTCCTCGACGACGGCGTCCTGCTCGGCCCGCGACCGCTCGGCGGCGAGGCTCGCGACGATCCGGTCGAAGTCGCCGCCGTCGTTCTCGCGGCGGCCCGACGGCTCGGCCAGGATCTCGCGGCAGCGCGGCGGCAGCTCGTCCGCCAGCTCCGCGACCACGGCCTGCTCGCCCGCGACGACCAGCAGCCGGGCGCCGACCTCGTCGACCAGCCTGGTCAGCTCCTCGGCGACCTTGCGGACGTTGCGGTGCACGGTCTCCTCGACGTTGTGCTGGATGCGCAGGTGCGACCAGCCGCCACCGCGGACCTTGTGCACCGGGTGGTCCTCACCCTCCGTGGTGTGCTCGGTCCGCACCACCCCATCGGTGTCGACAGCGCGGACGTCGGCGCCGGTCTTGTCGACGAGCGCGGCGACGTGCGGCACCTGGCCGGCGTCGAGTGCGACGAGCGGCAGCAGGTACGGGCACGAGCCGACGCGGGTGACGGGAGCGGGCGGCGGGCCCGCGAGCGTGCGGTCGAGCAGCACCTCGCCGCCCGCGGCGATCAGCAGCCTGCCGACGCGACCCTCGGCGGGCGGGGACGTGCGCACGGCCTCGTCGAGCGCGGCGAGCGTCTGCTCGTCGGCGCCCTTCTCGGCCAGCTCCCCGCGCGCGGCACGCCAGCGCAGCTCCTGCTCCCGTGCGGCGTTCTCGGTGTCGTGCGACCCGTCCAGGTGGACGGTGGCGAACGGGCCCTGGTGCGCCAGCACCCGGCGCAGCTCACCGGTGTTCATCTGTGCGCCTCCTTCCGGTCCGGCGCACCGGGTACCCCTTCGCGGCGGTGGTCATTCCAGTACGAGCGCGGCCACCCGATCCGGGTCGGCGAGGACGTCGATCTCGACGATCCGGCCACCGACCACCGTGAAACCGAACACGACCTGCGGTTTCCCGTCGCGCCGGACGACCATGCCGGCCGCCCCGTTGACCAGCGCGGGCTCGCCGGCCACGGCCGCGCCCGACCGCCGGAACAGCAGCGCCTGCCCGGCCACGGCCTCGGCGCCGCGCACGGTCCGCATCGCGCCTGCCGGCAGGACACCGCCGTCGGTCCGCAGCACGACGTCCGGGTCGAGCACGGCGACGAGCCGGTCGAAGTCACCGCCACGCGCGGCGGCGAAGAAGGCGTCGACCACCACGCGCTGCCGGGACAGGTCGGGGTCGGGCGTGGTCGGCGCGCCCTGGACGCGCCGCCGGGCGCGGCTCGCGAGCTGCCGGGTGGCGGCGTTGGAGCGGCCGATGATCGGCGCGATCTCGTCGAAGGGCAGTCCGAACATGTCGTGCAGCACGAACGCGAGCCGCTCGGCGGGGTCGAGCGTGTCCAGCACGACCAGCAGGGCGAGCCCGACGGAGTTCGCGAGCAGCGCCTGGTGCTCGGGGTCGAACCCGTCGGCGCGCCCGACCACGGGGTCCGGCAGGTGCGGCCCGGCGGGTTCCTCCCGGCGTGCCCGCCGTGACCGCAGCATGTCGAGGCACACCCGGCCCACGACGGTCGTGAGCCAGCCGCCGAGGTTCTCGACGTCGCTGGTGTCCGTTCTGGACAGTCGCAGCCACGCTTCCTGCACGGCGTCGTCGGCCTCGGTGAGCGAGCCCAGCATGCGGTACGCCACCGCGCGCAGGTGGCCGCGGTGCCCCTCGAACCGCTCGGCGAGCCAGTCGTTGTCGTCCATCAGTCCTCCGTGGTGGTCCTACCGCACTGACGAACCGGACGCGACCGATGTGACCAGCGCCGGTCACATCGGCGCCGTGGCGTTCGTCATGGCCGTGACCACTTCGGAAGGGGAAGACCGTGCCCGACATGACGATGATGTACGTGATGCACGACGCGCTGCGCCGCGACCTGGGCCTGCTCGCGAAGTCCGCGGCGAAGCGCACACCACTCCTGCGCACCGCCGCGGGCTGGGAACTGTTCAAGAAGGCGCTGCTCACCCACCACGTCGCCGAGGACGAGGCGCTGTGGCCACCCATGCGCGCAGCACTGGCCGACCGCCCCGACGACCTGGCCCTGCTGGCCGCGATGGAGGACGAGCACGCCCGCATCGACCCCCTGCTGGCCGCGATCGACGAGGCACTGACCGACGAGACACGGCTCGACCGGGTAGGCGACCTCACCGACGCGCTCGCGTTCGAACTGACCGCACACCTCGCCCACGAGGAGAAGGAGGCGCTCGCCCTGGTCGAGGCCACGGTCACGGAAGCGGACATCGCCGCGTTCGGCGGCGCACACACCACACGCTACGGCGCGGACGTCTCGCGCATCCTGCCGTGGCTACTGGACGGCACGGCAGACGACACGGCGTTGGCGATCATCGGCGGCCTGCCGGAACCGGTCCGCAACGCCTACCGCGACGCATGGCTACCAGCACACCGCGCAACCCAACTGTGGCCATGACAGTGGGGAAGACCTGACGCCCCACCGCACCACACAACGGACTGCTGCCCGGACTCCCGGAGCCTTGCCCGTCCAGCGAGGAGCCCTGCATGCCGGGCGCGCAGCGCACGGACCCCGCGAAGCGGGCGAAGCCCCATCACCCACTATGGGGTGCCTGCCATCCCGTCGACCTGGCGAAGCCCGATCACACCGGGTCAAGGGGGCCCGAAGCCCAAAGCGCCCACATGCCAAAGCCGCCGGGCCCCCTTGACGCGGTGTGATAGCCCGTGGGAGGTCGACGGGATGGCAGGCACCACCACTCAACAGCAGTCCTTGCCAACCCAGCCCCGTGCCCGACCCGCCGCCATCCCGGAGACCAGCCCGTCCGGCGAGGACCCCCCGGAGGGAAACCCCACAACAAGGTCAACCACAAAACCCGGGACATCGCTGACCTGGGAAAACCGAAAGAAAACCGCGGCCCCAGTACATACGGGCAGCCCCCACCACTCCCGGGGGCACCCCGCTGTCCAGTCTACCGGTGACCACCGACAGGGGGACGGAAGTCGATCTTGGCTGTGGACAACCGATGCACCTGTGGACAACTACCGTAAGGACGCATGGGTTCGATCATTCCGCCGCCACGACGGCTCATCCACCACGGTGGCAGTGTTCCATTCCGCCACGGCACGGTCGCCCTCGACGGGGTGACCGACCGTGCGGCGGAAGCAGTCGTCCGGTCGGCGCTCCACCGAGCAGGGGTGTACCGGACCGACGCGCCCGCCCCCGACCTCACGATCCGCTTCGCGCGCAGGGCAGGCGCACCGGAGGAGTACCGGGTGGTCACCCGTCCGGGCGAGGTCCTGCTCGAAGGCGCCGACCCCGCGGGAACCTTCCACGCCGCCAACGTCTTCGCCCGGTTGCTCGCCGACGGCCTGCCCGCGGTCACCGTCGAGGACCGGCCCGCGATGGCCTGGCGCGGGTCGATCGAGGGCTTCTACGGCACCCCCTGGACGCACCGGGAACGTCTCGCCCACCTCGACTTCCTCGGCGCCCACCGCATGAACACCTACGTCTACGCCCCCAAGGACGACCCCTACCACCGCGACCGCTGGCGTGCGGCCTACCCGCCCGACGAGCTGGCCCGCCTCGCCGAGCTGGTGAACCGGGCGAACGCCAACCACGTCAGGTTCGTCTTCACCGTCTCACCTGGACTGTCCATTCGGTACAGCGAGCGGGCCGATCTCGACGCCCTGCTCGCCAAGTTCGCCGCTGTGCGCGACCTCGGCTGCGAGCACTTCTGCGTCGCGCTCGACGACATCGATCCGCGGCTCTGGCACGACCCCCGCGACGAGACCGAGCACGGGCACCTCGGCGCCGCGCACGCGTGGCTCGTCAACCGCGTCCGCGAGTGGGCGGGCGTCCCGGTGCAGTTCGTGCCCACCGAATATCACGGGCTCGAGGAAACCCGCTACAAGAAGGAGATCCGCGACCTGCTCGCCCCCGACACCGCCGTCTGGTGGACCGGCCACGACGTCGTCCCCGCGACCATCACCGTCGACGAGGCGCGGCAGGCGCGCGAGCTGTTCGGGCACCCGATCCTCGTGTGGGACAACTACCCGGTCAACGACTACTGCCCCGGCCGGGTCCCCCTCGGCCCGTACGACGGCCGCGACAACGGGCTCTCCGCGCACGTCGAGGGCGTGCTGTCCAATCCGGCCAACCAGGTCGCGATGAGCACCGTCGCCTTGCGCGCGTTCGCCGAGTACGGCTGGGACGACACGGGGTTCGACGCCGCCGCCGCGCACCGGCGAGCGCTCGCCGCGATGGGCGACGGCCGTGCCGACGTGGCAGCCGCCCTGACCGCGTTCGCCGACCTCAACACCCGCGACGAGCGCCTCCACCACGACCAGGCGCCCCGGCACGCGGCCGTGCTCGCGCAGATCCGCGCCGACCTCGACCGTGGCGACCAGGACACCGCGCTGACCCGGCTCACCGACCTCGCGGGCCGGCTGATCGCCATGCCGGACCTGGTCGCCGCCGCCGACGCGCGGTTCGCCGTCGAGGCCGACGCGTGGCTCACCTCGGCCCGGCTGTGGGGTGAGGCCCTCGCCGCGCTGGTCCCGGTCATCACGCACGGCACCGGGCACGACCACGTCCGGCGCCTCGCCGCCGCGGCGGCGAACGTCCGCGACGACCGGCGGCCACACCACAAGAAGGGCGTCCTGGTCGGCGACGGTGTGCTGGACGTGTTCGTCACGGCGGTGCTGGACGGTTCCTGACCGCGTGTGGCAACGTTGCCACACATGCGGCCGGCCGACGGTGTCCACCTGTTCCGCGACACCTGCAACGTCTACGTCCTCGTCCGTGACCGCGACGCGGTCCTGATCGACTTCGGGGACGGCGCGGTGCTCGACCACCTCGCCGACTTCGGCGCCGACCGGGTCACCGACGTGCTCGTCACGCACCACCACCGCGACCAGGTGCAGGGCCTGCACCGGGCGGTCGCGCACGGCGCGCGGATCTGGGTGCCGCCCGTCGAGCGCGACCTGTTCGACGAGGTCGACGCGCACTGGCAGCAACGCCCCCTCCGCAACTACTACGACCTGCGCCAGGACCGGTTCTCCCTGCTGGAACCGGTCCCGGTGACGGGCACGGTCCCCGAGTACCGCACGCGCCGGTTCGGCGGCTTCGACATCACGACGGTCCCGACCCCCGGCCACACCCTGGGCTCGGTGTCCTACCTGGTGGACGTCGACGGCAGGCGGCTCGCGTTCACCGGCGACCTGATCCACAGCGCGGGCAAGGTGTGGTCGCTCGCCGCGACCCAGTGGTCGTACACCGCGCTCGAGGGCGTCAAGTCGACGGTGCTGTCGCTCTACGAACTGGGTGCCAGACGCCCGGACCTCGTGCTGCCCTCGCACGGCGACCCGATCGACGACCCGCGGGCGGCGTTCGACCTGCTGGAACGCCGCCTCCTCGCGTACCACGACTCCCGCCACGACAAGCCGTGGCACGCGCGTGGCCAGTGGGAGCACCCGTTCGAGGAACTGACCCCGCACCTGCTGCGCAACACCACCAGCTTCGCGACCAGCTACGTGCTGCGCTCGGACACCGGCGCGGCACTGCTGATCGACTTCGGCCTCGACATGATCGTCAACCTGCCGACCGGCGACGACCGGTCGTCGCGGCGGCCGTGGCTGCCTTCGCTGGGGCCGTTGAAAAGGGACTTCGGCGTCGAGCGGGTCGAGGTCGCGATCCCCACGCACTACCACGACGACCACGTGGCGGGGTTCAACCTGCTGCGCGAGGTCGAGGGCACGCGGGTGTGGTCCGCCGAAACGGTCGCGGACGTGCTGACCACGCCGGCCCGCTACGACCTGCCGTGCCTGTGGTACGACCCGATCCCGGTCGACCGGATCGTCGCGACCGGCAGACCGGTGCGGTGGCACGAGTACGAGCTGACCATGTACCCGCTGCCCGGCCACACCATGTACGCGGTGGCCATCGCGTTCGAGGTGGACGGTCAGCGGGTGGTCGCGACCGGTGACCAGCAGTCCACCACCTGGCGGCCGGGGGAGCGGGCCGAGGTGCTGAACCTGCAGTACAAGAACCGGTTCCGCATCGACGACTTCACCAAGAGCGCCGCCCTGTACCGGAAACTGGCGCCCGACCTGATGATCAGCGGGCACTGGGAACCCCGCCGCGTCGACGACGCCTACCTCGACCACCTGGAGGAGAAGGGCGCCGAACTGGCCCGCATCCACCGCGAGCTCCTGCCACTGTCCGACGTGGACTTCGACGCGGAGGGCGTCGGCGCGTGGCTGCGGCCCTACCAGGTCACGACCGGCGCCGGCGTGCCGTTCGCGGTCGAGGTCGAGGCCCGCAACCCGTTCGCCGACGCCGACGACGTGACGATCGCCCTCGTCGTGCCGGACGGCTGGCGGGCCGACCCGCCGTCGGCCACCGCCGAGGTGCCCGGCCGCGCGACGGAGACGTTCGAGTTCGTCGTCACCCCGGAGGAGACGCCCCGCCGGCGGGCACGCATCGGCGCGGACCTGACGGTCGGCGCGACCCGTTTCGGCCAGCACGCGGAGGCACTGGTGGACGTCCGATGAAGGTGACGCTCAACGCGAAGCGCGCGGTCGTGAGCGTGGCACACGACGGCGTACTGTGGTTCCAGCTCCGCCTGCTGTCCTCACTGGACACACTGCACGGCCCGGACGAGACCCTCGGTCTCACCACCACCGAGGACGACAACCGGATCACCGTACGGGCGACCAGTTCCCGCTGGGAAGAACGCGTCACCGTCCTCGAGAAACACCCAGACCGCCTGGAGATCACCACCACCGTGCGCGGCCGTGGCGACCTCCTCACCGCCCACCTGCTCGGCGGCCACCGCCCGCCGGCGGGTTTCCTGCCCAGCGGATCCGCGCTCGACACCGTGTTCTCACCCAACCCCGACCACCCGCGCCGCGTGCTGCGCCCGGCCGTCGAACCCGCCGTCATCGCCGTCACCGGCGACGGCGCGGAGCCCGGCGTCGGCCGCTGGCTGTTCTGCCCGGCGCCCTGGTGCTACGCGGTCGCCCGCGACGGCCGCTGGGCCGCCATGGGCCTCGCCGCGCCGATCGCGGAGCAGACCTTCACGTCGTTCCACTACGCGGCGGGCACCGACGGCTTCACGCTGCGCCTCGACTACGAGGGCCACACCCGTGTCGACGGCGAGTTCACCACGCCCACGCTGGTGATCCAGTTCGGCCACGACACCCCGCAGGCGGCGATCCGCGCCCACAGCGACCTGCTGCGGGAGCGGGCCATCGCACCGCCGGTCCCTGCGCAGGTGCACCGGCACTGGCTCGAACCCATCTTCTGCGGCTGGGGCGCGCAGAGCGCACTCCCCGGCACGACCCAGGACGAGTCGACGCAGGAGAACTACGACCGCTTCCTCACCCACCTCGCCCGCCACGACGTCGTCCCCGGCACGGTCGTCGTCGACGACAAGTGGGCCGCGCACTACGCCACCAGCCGCGCCGACGAGCACAAGTGGCCCGACCTGCGCGGCTGGATCGCCAAGCAGCACGCCGAGGACCGCCGCGTCCTGCTGTGGTGGAAGGCGTGGGACCACGACGGCGCGCCACCGGAGGCGTGCGTGACCCTGCCGGACGGCACGCCCGTCGCCCTCGACCCCGAGCACCCACTGGGCGAGAAGACCGTGGTCGACGCCGTCACGCACATGCTTGGCGACCTCGACGCGGACGGTCTCAAGGTCGACTTCCTCGCGAAGACCCCGAGCGGGACCGCCCTGCGGCACGCCGGACGGAGGTGGGGCGCCGCGCTGCTGCACCACCTGCTGAGGCTGGTGTACGACACGGCGAAGTCGGTCAAACCCGGTGCGCTGATCGTGACGCACACCCCGAACCCGGCGTTCGCGGACGTCACGGACATGATCCGGCTCAACGACATCCGCATGCTCGACGCGATCGACCCGGACGGCCCGGTCGTGCCGCACATGCGGTACCGCGCCTCGGTCGTCACCGCCGCGCTGCCGGGCATGCCGGTCGACAGCGACGGCTGGTGCCTGCCGGACCGCGCGGAATGGCGTGCCTACCTCGACATCCAGGCAGAACTCGGCGTGCCGGCCCTCTACTACGCCGACCGGATCGACCTCTCCGGCGAGGCGCTGACCGGTGAGGATCTGGCCGAGGTCGCGCGGGTGTGGGGGACTTACCGGCACACCCTTGACGGAGGTCGTACGTCGTCCTAGCGTGTGGCAACGATTCCATGTGGGATCGTTGCCACACTCTTTCCCCTCGACGACGCGGAGGAAGTTCCATGCGATTCCCACGGGTGGCGGCGTTATCCGCGGCAACGGCCCTGGTCCTCGCCGGTTGCGGCGGCGTCGGCGGTGGTGACGACGAGGACGGGGGCGGCGCGGTCACCCTCACCACGATGGGCTTCGGCCTCGGCGACGAGATCGCGACCGTGCGCGCGGACCTGGCAGGCAAGGCCATCGCGCCATCGAAGGTGAAGGTCAGCGAGAACGCCTTCGACGCCCAGCAGTTCCTCTCGGCGGTCGCGTCGGACAACCCGCCGGACCTGGTGTACATGGGCCGCGAGAAGCTCGGCACCTACGCCGCCCGCGGCACCCTCGAGCCGCTGGAGAACTGCGTCGAGAAGGAGGGCATCGACCTCGACCAGTACCGCGACCCCGCGCTCGAGGAGGTCACCCTCGACGGCAAGCTCTACGGCCTGCCCGAGTTCTACAACAACCGCGTCATGCTGATCAACGAGCCGTCGGTGCAGAGCGCCGGGCTCACGCCGGACGACGTCGACCCGAGCGACCGGAACAAGCTCGCGACCGTCACCGAGCAGCTCACCAAGCGCAACGGCGGCAAGCTCGCCCGCATCGGCTTCGACCCGAAGATCCCCGAGTTCCTGCCCGTGTGGGCCAAGGCCAACGGCGTCGACATGCTCAGCGAGGACGGCAAGAAGGCCAACCTCGACGACCCGAAGCTGATCGCGGCGCTCGAGTACACCGTCGGGCTGATCAACAAGCAGGGCGGCTGGGGCTCCTTCAAGGCGTTCCGCGACTCGTTCGACCTGTTCGGCGACAAGAACCCGTTCGCGACCGACCAGCTCGCCGCGTTCCCGATGGAGGACTGGTACCTCAACGTGCTCTCCGACGTCTCGCCGGACGCGAAGCTCACGGTGAAGCCGTTCACCGACGAGCAGGGCAAGGCGATCGACTTCGTCACCGGCTCGGCGTGGGCGATCCCGGCCGCGGCCAAGCACAAGGACCAGGCCTGCAAGTGGATCAAGACGATGACCGACTCGGCGACCTGGATCGCGGCCGCGGAGGCCCGCGTCGAGAAGCGCAAGTCCGAGGGCAAGGCGTTCACCGGCGTCTACACCGGCAACGAGGTCGCCGACGAGAAGATCTTCGGTGAGCTGGTGCAGCTGAGCGACAACCCGGTCTACGACAAGGCGGTCAAGGCCGTGCTCGAGGCGCAGGAGTCCGCGTTCTCGCTGCCCGCCTCGCCCGCGGGCTCGGAGTTCCAGACGGCGTGGCAGGACGCGGTGAACCGGGTGCTGTCCGGGCAGCAGTCGCCCGCCGACGCGATGAAGCAGGCGCAGCAGGAAGCCCAGACCGCGCTCGACAACGCGGCGAAGTAAATGCACCCGCTCGACACGTCCCGGAAGTCCCGCGTCCGCCGTTGGGCGCGTGGCTTCCGGGAGCGGGACACCTGGGCCGCGTACGGGTTCATGACCCCGTGGCTCGTCGGGTTCGTCGTGTTCCTCGGCGGTCCGATGATCATCAGCCTGGTCCTGTCGTTCACCGACTACGACGGGCTGCGCGAGACCAGCAACGTCGGTCTCGCGAACTACGAGCAGCTGCTGAGCGACCCGAAGATCCGCAGGAGCCTCACCAACACCATCATCTACGCGATCATGATCGTGCCCGGCACCATGATCGTGGCGCTGGGGCTCGCGATGATGCTCTCGCGGGTGGGGCGGCGCTCGGCCGGGGTGTTCCGGACCCTGTTCTACCTGCCGGAGGTGACGCCGAAGGTCGCGGTCGGCGTGCTGTTCCTGATGCTGTTCAACGGCCAGGTCGGCCTGGTGAACGGCGCCCTCGGGCTGATCGGCATCGACGGCCCCGACTGGAGCACCGACCCGGCGTGGGTGAAGCCGGGCCTCGCGCTCATGCACGTCTGGTCCATCGGCGGCACGGTCATCATCTACCTTGCCGCGCTCAACAACGTGCCGCGCGACCTGTACGAGGCGGCCGAGCTGGACGGGGTGTCGGCGTGGCAGCGGTTCCGGCACATCACCGTGCCGATGATCAGCCACGCCCTGTTCTTCACGCTGATCGTGCAGACCATCAACGCCCTGCAGACCTTCGACGAGGCCTACGCCGCGTTCTACGGCAGCTCGGCCTCGGCCACGTACTCGTCCGACGCGGCGCTGTTCTACCTCGTGTACCTGTTCCAGCAGGCGTTCCAGTTCCTGCACATGGGTTACGCGTCCGCCATGGCGTGGCTGCTGTTCGTCGTGATCATGGTGATCACCGCGATCCAGATCAAGGTCAGCAAGCGGTTCGTCTACTACGAGGGCGGTGACCGCTGATGGCGACGACCACGACGGCCCCCGCACGGCCGGCGCCGGTGCCGGCACGCGGCCCGAGACCCGTGCCGGTGAAGCGGAGCAGGGTGCTCTTCTGGATCGGGCTGACCGCCGCGTCCGTGGCGTTCCTGTACCCGTTCTGGTGGGTGCTGACCGCGTCGCTCAAGCCGCGCTCGCAGGTGTTCGACAACCTGATCCTGCCGCGCGACTGGGCGTTCGCGAACTACCTGACGATCTGGGACGCCGCGCCGGTCTGGACGTGGTTCGTCAACAGCGTCACGGTGTCGCTCGCCGCCGCGCTGGCGGTGACGATCTCCAGCGCGATGGTGGCGTGGGCGTTCGCCTACTACCGGTTCCCCGGCCGCAACGGCTGGTTCGGGCTGGTGCTCGCCACCATGATGCTGCCCGGCGCGGTCACCATGATCCCGGTCTACCTGATCTGGAACTCGGTCGGGCTCGCCACCACGCAGGTGCCGCTGTGGGCGTCGAACCTGTTCGGCAGCGCCTTCTACATCTTCCTGCTGCGGCAGTTCTTCCTCGGTCTGCCGAGGGACCTGTTCGAGGCGGCGAAGATCGACGGCGTCGGGCACTTCGGCCTGTTCTGGCGGATCGCGGTGCCGCTGTGCAAGCCCGCGCTGGTCGTGACGTTCGTGTTCGAGCTGAAGGCCAGCTGGTCGGACCTGCTCAAGCCGCTGATCTACCTGCGGGACGTGGAGCTGTTCACGCTGCCGCGCGGCCTGAAGGCGATCTCCGACCGGTTCGGGCAGGCCGGCGAGCAGCAGTGGGAGATCGTGCTCGCGGGCAGCGTCATCACCGTGCTGCCGATGGTGATCGTGTTCTTCCTGGCCCAGCGGCACTTCATCCACGGCATCGCCACGCAGGGGCGCAAGGGATGACGGCTCCGGGGGTGCTGGCGCTCGACATCGGGGGGACCAAGCTCGCGGCCGGGCTGGTCGACGCGACGGGGCGGGTCCGCTCGTTCCTCGTCGCGCCGACCCCGGCCGCGGACGGGCCGGGCCCGGTGCTCGACGTGCTGTTCTCGTTGGGTCGCAAGGCGGTCGCGGACGCGGGCGCGGACTGGCCGGAGGTGGCGGCGGTCGGCATCGGCTGCGGCGGCCCGCTCGACGCGGAGCGCGGCGTGCTGCTGTCCCCGCCGCACCTGCCGGGCTGGGTGGACGTGCCGGTGACGGCGCTGGCCGCCGCCGCGTTCGGGCGGCCCGCGGCACTGGACAACGACGGCACGGCCGCCGCCGAGGCCGAGCACCGGTTCGGCGCCGGGGTCGGCACGTCGCAGATGGTGTACCTGACGCTGTCGACGGGGGTCGGCGGCGGCGCGGTGCTGAACGGGCAGGTGTACCGGGGCGCGACCGGCAACGGCGCGGAGCTGGGGCACGTGGTCGTGGACTGGCGCGGGCGCGCGTGCCGGGGGTGTGGTGGCCGCGGGTGCCTGGAGGCGTACGTGTCCGGCACGTCGATCGCCGAGCGGGCCAGGGAGTCGCTCGACGACCGCAGTTCACTCGCGGCGCTGGACACCCTGACCGCCGCCGAGGTCGCCGCGCACGCCGCTGCCGGTGACCCGCTCGCGGCGCGGGTGTGGCGGGAGACCGTCGACGCGCTCGGCTCCGGGCTGACGTCGATCGTGAACATGCTGGAACCCGAACTGGTCGTGCTGGGCGGCGGGGTGACCCGGTCCGGCGACGCGCTGATCGACCCCGCCAGGGACGCGGTCCGGGCGGCCGCGATGACGCCCGGCGGCCGGTCGGTGCGGGTGGAACGGGCCGCGCTCGGCGACCGGGTGGGTGTCGTGGGCGCCGCGGCGGTGGCGATGCGCCGCTTCTTCAGGGAAGGACACACGTGAAACAACTGGCCGACCACCTCGCCGACCACGTCGGGCTCGCCTCCCGGGTGGAGGAGCTGCTGCCCGAGCTGTCGACCGTGGCCGACCTGCTGATCAGGACCTACGAACGCGACGGGCGGCTGTTCACGTTCGGCAACGGCGGCAGCGCCGCCGACGCGCAGCACCTCGCCGCCGAGCTGATCGGCCGCTACCAGCGCACCCGCAGACCGCTCCCCGCGCTCGCGCTGACCGTCGACCCGTCGGTGCTCACCTGCATCGCCAACGACTTCGGCTACGACGACGTGTTCGCCCGCCAGGTCGCGGGGTTCGTCCGGCCCGGTGACATGGTCATCGCGTTCTCGACCAGCGGCCGCTCGGAGAACGTGGTGCGCGGCCTCGCCGAGGCGAGGAGGATGGGTGCCACCACGGTGTTCTTCGGCGGCTCCGGTGGCGGGCCCGCCGCGGCGCACGCCGACCACGCGCTCGTGGTCGACTCCAAGCAGACCGCACGGATCCAGGAAATGCACCTGCTGCTCCTGCACCTGCTCAGCGAGCGGGTCGACGCATGGGCCGCCGGGGAGGGGTGACGATGTCGGAAGAACGCCTGCTGCACATGATCGGCAACGCGCACATCGACCCGGTGTGGCTGTGGCAGTGGCCGGAGGGCTACCAGGAGGTGCGGGCCACCTTCGCCTCGGCCATCGACCGGATGGAGGAGTACCCCGAGTTCGTCTTCACCTGCGACTCCGTGCTGTACCTGGCGTGGGTGGAGGAACACGACCCGGACCTGTTCGCCGCCATCGGCAAGCGGATCGCCGACGGCCGGTGGCAGCAGCTCGGCGGGTGGTGGATCGAACCCGACTGCAACCTGCCCGGCGGTGAGTCGTTCGTGCGGCAGGCGCTGTACTCGCAGCGGTACCTGAAGGAGAAGTTCGGCATCACGTCCACGGTCGGCCTCAACGTGGACCCGTTCGGGCACAACGCGTCGCTGCCGCAGATCCTGCGCAAGTCCGGGATGGACGCCTACGTGTTCATGCGGCCCGGCCCGCACGAGATGACACTGCCCGGCCCGTACTTCTGGTGGGAGTCGCCGGACGGCACCCGGGTGCTGACCTACCGCATCCCGCACGAGTACTGCAGCTCCGGCACCGACCTCGGTTACCAGATCGACAAGTCGCTCGCGCAGCTGCCCGCGGACGCGCCGGACCTGATGGTGTTCTACGGCGTCGGCAACCACGGCGGCGGTCCCACCAGGGCGAACCTCGACTCGATCCGCAGGCTCGACGCGACCGGCGGGCTGCCGCGCCTGCGGTGCTCGTCGCCGCGCGACTTCTTCGACGCGCTGACCTCGTCCGGGGTGGACATCCCGGTGCACGCGGGCGAACTGCAGCACCACGCCGTCGGCTGCTACTCGGCGCACTCCGGTGTCAAGCGCTGGAACCGGCGCGCGGAGAACCTGCTGGCCCGCGCGGAGAAGTGGGCGGCGGTCGCCAGTGCGCTGTCCGGCGTGGACTACCCGTCGGCGGACTTCGCGCGCGCGTGGAAGCTGGTGCTGTTCAACCAGTTCCACGACACCCTCGGCGGCGCCGCCATCGAACCGGCCTACGAGGACAGCCGCGACCAGTACGGCCACGCCGCCTCACTCGCCGGTGAGGCGTTCAACCGGTCCGTGCAAACGCTTGCGCGCCGCATCGACATCCGGCAGGAGCCGGACATGACCCCGCTCGTGGTGTTCAACCCGCACCCGTGGCGGCTGGTCGCCGACGTCGAGCTGGAGTTCGGCGGGTTCCCGGCGTTCGGCGCGCGTGCCGTCGACGACACGGGCACGGCGGTCGCCGTGCAGCGCACCCGGTCGAAGGCGACCGTCAACGGGTGGCGGCGCCGGATCGCCATCGCCGCCGACGTGCCGCCGCTCGGCTACCGCGTGTACCGGATCCACCCGTCCGGCGACAGCGAGGGCGCGCCCGGGGTCACCGCGACGGACACCCGGCTGGAGAACGAGTTCGTCGCGCTGGAGATCGATCCCGAGACCGGCTGGCTGCGCTCGCTGCGCGACAAGAAGTCCGATGTGGACGTGGTGCGCGGCGGGGCGCACGGCGTGGTGATCGACGACCGGTCCGACACGTGGGGCCACCGCGTCCGCGCCTACGACAAGGTGGCCGGCGTGTTCGCGCCGCGCTCGGTGCGGCTCGTGGAGAACGGGCCGGTGCGCGCGGTGCTGCGGGTGGTCAGCGAGTACGGGTCGTCGACGCTCACCGAGGAGTACGTGCTCGGCGTCCGCGACCGGCACGTCGAGGTGCGCGTCACGCTGGACTGGCACGAGAAGCAGAAGCTGCTGAAGCTGCGGTTCCCGACCGTGCTGTCCGGCGCCGAGGCCACGTTCGAGATCCCGTACGGGCACCTGGTGCGGCCCGCGAACGGCAGCGAGGAGGCCGCGCAGGCATGGGTCGACGTGTCCGGCGAGCTGCCCGGTGGACGCCGCGCCGGGCTCGCCGTGCTCAACGACGGCAAGTACGGGCACGACGTGCTCGGCGGTGACATCGGCGTGACCGCCGCCCGCAGCCCCGTCTACGCGTGGCACGAGCCGAAGGAACTGGACCCGGACGAGCTGTACACGTTCCAGGACCAGGGCCGCCAGGAGTTCACCCTGCGCCTCGTCCCGCACGGCGGCGACTGGCGGGACGCGTCCGTGGTGCGGCTCGCCGCCGAGCTGAACCAGCCCGCGTTCACCCTGCTCGAGTCCTACCACGACGGTGACCTGCCCACCGCCGGGTCGTTCATGTCCGTGTCCGACGGCAGCGTCGTGCCGTCGGTGCTGAAGGTGGCCGAGGACGGACCGCACGCGCTGGTGGTGCGTGCGTACGAGACCGCGGGGCGTGCGTGCGAGGCGACCATCGAGGTGCTGGGCCGGCCCGTGACCGCGTCGTTCGGGCCCGCCGAGATCAAGACGTTCCTGGTGCCGAGAGACGAGGAGGCGCCGGTCGTCGAGACGGACATGATCGAGTGGTGACGCCCCCGATCGGCGTCACGGTGCTCGGCCCGGCGGACGCGCTGGCGGTCGAGCAGGACGTGACGCCCCACGACGGCGGACGGTTCGCGGTGCGGCTGACGGTGACGGCCGCCTCGGCCGTCACCGCCGGGCTGCGGGTCGCGTTGCGGCTCGGGCCCGCCGACGACCCCGGCTGGCTCGTGCCGGGCGTGTTCTACGGCGAGAACCGGGTGGCCGGGTGCCGGGTGCGGTTCCCGCGGTTCACCGTGGACCGTCCGAACCCGACGGAGCTGGAGTCGGACGCGTGGTCGTTCCGTGCCGACCGGTGCGCGACACCCGCGGTGTTCGCGTGGGACCGCGACGGCGGCGCCGCGCTCGTCACCCGCGAGTGGTCACCGCTCGGGCAGGCCGGGGTCGGGTTCGCGGTGGCGGACGGGTGTCCGGAGCTGCGCCTGCACTTCCCGTACCGGGAGGAGCCGGTGGTGTACGACGGTTCGCCGGTGCCCCGCCCGGCCGACCTGCCCGCGTTCGCGTGGGCAGCGGGCGAGACCGCCGTCATCGACTTCGACGTCTACCTGCTCGGGCCCGACCGGCACTCCTACACCGGCGTGCTGCGGGACGTGCACCGCAGGACCGCCGCGCGTGACCTGGACGCGGTGCCGTGGGTGACGCTCGCCGAGGCGGCGGAGCTGACGGCTTGGGGCCTGTACCGGTGGCACTACCGCGAGGAGGACGCGGTCCTGCTGGAAACCGCGGCGTTCGACCGGGACGCGCTCGGGGAACGCGGCGACCGGCAGGCCATGCACGTGTCGTGGATCAGCGGCGTCCCGTACGCGTACGCGTTGCTGCGCCACGGCCGCCGCGTCGGCAACCAGACCTATGTGGACGCGGCGAGCGCGGTGCTCGACAACATCACCGCGAACCTGACGCCGGGCGGCACGTTCTGGGGCCAGTGGACCCGCGAGAACGGCTGGAACGCCGGCTGGACCCCGAACCGGCGGCGCGTGCACGCCCGGACGCTCGGCGAGGCGACGGTGTTCCTGCAGCGCGCGGTCGCGCTGGGACGGGCGCCCCGGCTGTGGACGGAGGCCGTCCGGTCCAACCTGGACGTCGCGTGCGGGGGCCAGGCCGCCGACGGTTCGCTGGGTTCCGGGTACGACGTGGCGACCGGCGAGGTGATCGACCGCGTCGGCACCAGCGGGCTGGCGTGGATCCCAGCCCTGGTCGCGGACGGGCGCGTGGAGGTAGCGCAGCGAGCGGGCCGCTTCTACGCACAGGCCGTGCGGGACGAGTTCCTCTACGGCGCGCCCGAGGACGTCGACCTGGCGCCCACGTCGGAGGACGGGTACCTCGCGATCATGGCGTACGTGTCGCTGTACGAGGCGGACGGCGACCGGACGTGGCTGGAGCTGGCGCGGCGGGCCGCGGACTGGACGCTGACGTTCCGGTACACCTACGACGTGGACTTCCCGGCGCACACGCTGCTGGGGGCGTACGAGTTCCGGTCGCGGGGCGCGGACCAGGCGTCGCCCGCGAACCAGCACCTGCACTCGTACGGCCTGATCTGCCACAGCGAGCTGACCCGCCTCGGCAAGCACACCGGCGACGAGTACTACACGCGGTCGGCGGAGGAGACGCTGGCGTGCTTCCGGCAGTTCGTGGCCCGCGAGGACGGCGACTTCAACGCGTACCGGGGGATGGTGACCGAGCGGTACTACCAGACCGCGTGCTACCAGCCGAAGGGCATGCTGCTGACGCTGTCGCACGCGTGGTGCGCAGGCGTGCTGTTGCTGGCCTGCGAGGAGAGCCTTGGGTGAGCTGGTCGTGTACGGGGCGACCGCGGCCGGCGTGTGCGCGGCGGTCGCGGCCGCCCGCCACGGGGTGGCCGTGACGTTGCTGGAGCCGGGCAGGCACGTCGGCGGCATGGTGTCCGGCGGCCTCGGTTACACCGACATCGGCGACCCGTGCGTGATCGGCGGCATGGCGGCGGAGTTCCGCGCGGCGGTCGCCGAGCACTACGGCACCGACCGGTACGCGGGCCCGGAACCCCATGTGGCGGAACAGGTCTTCACGCGGTGGCTGACGGAGGCGGGTGTGGACGTGGTCTTCGACGCCGCCCTGCCCGTGGTCACGGACGCGGCCGTGTACGTGGACGCGAGCTACGAGGGCGACCTGCTGGCGGCGGCGGGCGTGTCGTACCGGGTGGGCCGCGAAAGCCGTTCGCTGCACGGAGAACCGTTGGCCGGCCGGACGGAACCGGCGCCGGGCAAGCACCAGTTCCCGCCGTACCTGAACCCGTTCTCGTCCTCCGGCCGGCTGCTGCCCTTGATCGACCCGGGAGAGGAGGTCCCCGCAGGCGAGGGCGACGGCCGCGTGATGGCGTACGGCTACCGCGTCTGCCTGTCCACAGCGGACGACCGCATCCCGTTCACCCGCCGCGACGGTTTCCGCGATGAGGAGTGGGAACTGGCGCGCCGGTGGCTGGCGCTCGGCGACCCGGGCGACGTGGTCGGCCTGGTGCAGAACCTCCCGAACGGCAAGTGCGACGGCAACTCCATCGGCCCGCTGTCGCTGAACCTGCTGGACGGCACCCACCAGGACTACCCGACGGCGACCCCGGCACGCCGCGCGGCGATCGTGCGCCGGTTCCAGGAGTACACACAGGACTTCCTGTACTTCATGTCCAGCCAGGGTGTGCTGTCCGGCTGGGGCTGGGCAGCGGACGAGTTCGACGGTGGCCTGCCGCACCAGCTGTACGTGCGGGAAGCACGCCGGATGGTGGGCGAGTACGTACTGACCCAGCATGATCTGTTCGGGGTTTCCCAGTACGACACCGTGGCCATGGGGTCGTACCACATGGACGTCCGCGAGGTCCGCCGCACGTGGCGGTGGGTGTACGAACACCCGGACCCGATCCCGTCCGTGTACAACGAGGGCTATCTGTCGGTTCCGGTGCGGCCGTACCAGGTCCCGTATCGAGCGTTGGTGCCACGGTATGGCGAGTGCCAGAACCTGCTCGTGCCGGTCTGCGTGAGCGCGTCTCACCTGGCGTTCAGTTCGGTTCGCATGGAACCGCAATACGAAATGCTCGGCCACGCGGCGGGTTTGGCGGCGGTGCAGGCGTTGCGGAAGGGGATCGCCGTGCAACGCGTCGACGTGGTGGAGTTGCAAACGCAGCTCCGCGAGGAGGGCCAGGTGCTGGCGCTGTAGGGGCGGCGGCCTCCGGCCCCCGGTATCCATGGTCTCACGGGCCACCGACAAAACCGGCCGAGCCATCCACAGGTCACCGTCCGCTGTGCACAACTCCGCGGCGTGCCCCCGGAATTGTCGGCCCTACGGCGTAGACTGGAAAACGGGGGCCGGAGGCCAAACTCGCGACGATGCCCAGCGCGGCGCGCGGCCCGAACCTGGGGGTCCTGTGGGCAACTGTGCTGCTTGCGTCCGGGATTGTCGGTCTTGTGCCGTAGGCTGGAGGTCGGGGGCCGGAGGCCGGGTGGTCCAGTCCGTGGCCCGAGGCTTCGGCGGGCCGTTCGCGTTATCGGAGTCGGTGTGCAACCTGCGCCCGGATTGTGTCCTCAGCTCGCGGACCGCTTTCGGCTGCGGCGTTCGAGTGTCGGGGGTCAGCCCCGGTCCTGTGGGCAACTGTGCTGCTTGCGTCCGGGATTGTCGGTCTTGTGCCGTAGGCTGGAGATCGGGGGCCGGAGGCCGGGTGGTCCACTCCGTGGCCCGAAGCTTCGGCGGGCCGTTCGCGTTATCGGAGTCGGTGCGCAACCTGCGCCCGGATTGTGTCCTCAGCCCGAGGACCGCTTTCGGCCGCGGCGTTCGAATGTCGGGTTCAGCCCGGCCCTGTGGATAACCCCGCGGCACGCGCCCGGAATTGTCGGTCCCATCCCGTAGGCTGGAAAACGGGGGCCGGAGGCCAAACCTCAGCCCGCGACCACCTTGCGCGTCGAGCCGCGGCGTTCGAACGTCGGTGCCAGCCACTCCGTTTTCGGCGGCCCGGTCAGCTCACCCGACAACCGCGCCAGCAGCAGCTCCGCCGCCCGCGCCCCGAGTGAGAACACGGGCTGCGACACCGCCGACACGGCGGGCTGCACCATCGTCATCCACGGCAGGTCGTCGAACGCGACCAGCGACATGTCCCTGGGCACCCGCAACCGCCGCCGCTGCAGTTCCTGCCACACGCCCGACGCCATCAGGTTGTTCGCCGCGAACACGGCCGTCACGTCCGGTTGCGCGTCCAGCAGGTTCGACAGCGCGGTCGCGGCGTCGCCCGAGCCGAACCCGACCCGCGCGACCAGCCGCTGGTCGAACCGCACCTTCGCGGCACGCAGCGCCGCCTTGTACCCGGCCAGCCGGCCGACGCCGGTGGTCCACTCCAGCTCGTCGATCACGAACGCGATCCGCCGGTGGCCGAGTTCGAGCAGGTGGGACGTGGCGACGCGGGCGCCCTCCTCCGAGTCGACGAGAACGGCGTCGCACTGGCTCTCCGCCATCTGCCGGTCCACCTCGACGACCCGCACGCCCTGCGCGGTCAGCTGCGCACCCGCCTCCGGGGTGAGCGGCGTGACGATCGCGCCGGGCACCCGCATCGCCAGCAGCGTGCGGGCGCCCGCCAGTTCGCGATCGGCGTCGCCGTCGTCGTTGACCAGCACCATCTGGTAGCCGGCCTCGCCGAGCACCTGCTCGATCCCGGCCGCGAGGTCGGCGTAGAACTGGTTGCGCAGGTCGGAGATGACGACCCCGACCAGCCTGCTCGTCCGCCGCTTGAGGCTGCGGGCGATGTCGTCCGGCACGTACCCGAGACGTGCCGCGGCCGCCTCCACCCGCAGCTTCACCGACGCGGCCGCGTAGCCCTGACCGGTCAAGGCCCGCGACGCGGTCGACGGTGACACCCCGGCGGCCCTGGCGACATCGCCAATGGTCACGCGCCGGGGCACCCCGTCGACCTGGTGGTTCATGCCGCCCCCTCGCAGGCTCCGGGACGGCATCGGCCTCGATTGTTCGCTCCGCAGGCTCCGCTCACGCCGCCGCCCCCTCGCAGGCTCCGGGACGGCATCGGTCTCGATTGTTCGCTCCGCAGGGTCCGCTCACGCCGCCGCCCCCTCGCAGGCTCCGGGACGGCATCGGTGCCGGGTCTTCCGCTCCGCAGGGTCCGCTCACGCCGCGGCCTCCTGCCACGGCCGCGCCGAGCTGTCGACCACCTCGGCCAGCCGCTTCAGCCGGTCCACCGCCCGTGACCGCAGCAGTGGCGCCGGGTCGGCGAGCGTGTCGCTCCAGATGGCGCGGCCCGCGAGGAACCCGGACGCGCCCGCGTGGCACGCCGTGCGCACGGCGTGCGGGAAGTCCTCGATCGTCACGCCCTGCGACAGCACCACCCACGGCACGGGCACCGTCGCGGTGATCCGTTCGCACACCCGTGCCACCTCGGCCTGGTCGCCGAGGCCGCGTCTCGGCACCTGCGCCTTGTACAGGGACGGCCGCAGCGCGCCCAGCTCCGCCGCGGCCTCCAGCTGCAGCCGGTCGAAGTCGTCGTCCGAGGTCGGGCGCACCACGCCCTCGAGGATCGACAGCAGACCGGCGTCCGCGCAGCGGCGCACGAACTCCTCGGCCATGGCGAGCCGCTCGTCGCGGTGCTCGTCCGGTCGCCATACCAGCAGCAGCTTCATGGCGACCACCCCGCGTTCCCGGACGTGCACCGGGTTGATCGCCTCGTCGAGCGACGTCTCCACGACCGGCCCGCCTTCCGGTGGGTGCCGGAGCCGGTCCGCTGCGAGGATCAGCCCGCACGTCGGCGGCAGCAGCCGTTCGCCGAGCACCTGGTCGAACCCGAACTCCCGGTCGATCAGGAACCCGCTGGCGTACGCGCCGAGCTCGGTGGCGACCGCGAGCTTGAACTTCGTCAGGTCGCTGTCGGGTACCGGTGCGGGGGAGTGCTCCCCGAGCATCGCGCGCAGGCTCTCGCGCTGGTCCATCGCCACCATGGCCAGACCACCGGACGGCCGCGCCAACTCGGTCAGGCTTGTCATGCCACCTCCCGTACCCGGGGCAGGAAGCCGCCCCGGTAGATCGCGTCGTATCGGTCGGCGAGGAGATCGTCACGTGCCAGGACATCGCTACGCAGCACCGGTGCCGGCCGTCCCGTCGCGACGCCCGCCAGCAGCGCGGCACCCGCACACGCCGCGTCGGCGGTCGCCGTCGTCCGCACCGGACCCGGCATGACGTGGGCTTTCACCGTCATCCATGCCGCGCCTCTGCTCGGTCCGCCGAGCACGGTCACCGCGTGCAACTTGGTGTCCGTGAGCT
Organism: Actinophytocola sp. KF-1; assembly: GCF_054661535.1. Taxonomy (NCBI): domain Bacteria; kingdom Bacillati; phylum Actinomycetota; class Actinomycetes; order Pseudonocardiales; family Pseudonocardiaceae; genus Actinophytocola; species Actinophytocola sp. KF-1. The sequence goes on from NZ_BAAFVK010000022.1 coordinate 31,789, forward strand.
CGGCGTGGTGCTCAGCGAGCCACCGGGCGTGGTACGACGCGCCCTCGAGCGCGCCGACCAGGACGTCCGGCAGCCCCTGCCCCGGCGCGAGGTCGTGCACCGTGAGTCTTCGGTGCGGGTCGGGCGCGGGCGCGCCGAGGCCCTCGAGGTAGGGGAGCACCACGATGCCGGTCGGCCGCCGGTCCACCGCCGCGGTCGCCTTCTCCAGGCCCGCCACGTCCCCTGCCGGTGACGCCAGCGAGCACAGCCATTCGAGAAGCCGCCCACAGTGCGGATAACCGGACACCATGGCCCACCGCGTGCCGTCCGCGGTCCGGTTCCAGGACGTCCCGGTACCGGCCGCGGTGCGGGGGGCCACCCGCTCGGACACCGTCACCACCGCCTCTGCCGTTCCCAGAGAGTCCACCACATCTCCCGGCTCACGCGCGCCCGCCGCGTGTGCGGCAACCAGGTGATCGTGTCCCGCCACCACGACCGGGGTGCCTACTGGGAGTGGTCCTGCCGCGGCGGGCCCGACCTGCTGTGCCGCCAACTGCCCGGCACGCACCCCGGCCAGGTCGAGGAGGTCGTCGTCCCACCGGTCCGCCAGCTGGTCGTAGGCCCCGGAACGCCCGGCGAACGTGCGGTGTGCGAGCGGTGTGCCGGCGAGCACGGTCGCCACCAGCTCGGGAATTCCCACCCACACGCGCATCCGGTCAAGCAGTGCCGGCTGGTGCCGCCGCAACCACAGCCACGAGGCGAGCGGCGTCCTGGCGGAGACGTGCACGCCGGTCCGCTCGAAGATCGCCGCCCGGCCCACCCGCTCGGCGAGCCACCCCGCCTCGCCGGCGGCCCGCTTGTCGTGCCACCAGAGCATCGGGCCCATCGGCAGCAGGTCGTCGTCGAGCGGCAGCCCGCCCTCGGCCACGCCGGTGACCCCCACCGCGTCCGGCGCGCCCGCCGTCTCGACGCAAAGCCGCAGGTCATCCAGCACGCCGGAGACGAGGTTCCCGGCGTCCGCCGGGGTGGGGCGGCGGCGCTCGACCACGGCGGTACCGTCTACGGTGTAGACGCCGACCTTGCAGTTGGTCGTACCGACGTCGACGCCGGCCAGCAGCCCGGACACGTTTTTCCCTTCCCCAGACGTGTGGCAACGTTGCCACATTCGCGAGCCATCCTCGCCACCGGGGCCGCCAAAGGTCAAGTCAGTCCGAAGTAGACTTTGAGATTCGCATCCGCTCGGCCACTGCCTGCCCGTTCACGACAACGCGAAGGCACAGATCCCGTAGGCGAGCCACGTCTTCGGCGCTGAACCCGTGAAACACCGCCGTCATGGCCATCCGCGCAGGCTCCCGGAACTCGCGGAGCCAGGCATGTCCGGCCTCGGTGATCGAAACGCGCACGACCCGACGGTCATCCGGGTCGGCGGCCCGCCTGACCAGTTCGGCTCGCTCGAGCGTGTCCACCAATCCGGTCACGTTCCGCGAACTGAAACCGGCGGCCCTGGCCAGTTCCCCGATCCCTGCTGGTTCACCGTCGCTGAGCCGCAACAGGACGTCGACGGCACCGGAGCTGAGCGCCCGGTGTTCGGCTCCGGTCGCTCGTAGTCGCTCCACCGCGTGCGCGGCCGCTCGGACAGCGGCTGCCGCTTCGAAAAGCGTGCCTCCATCCCCGTCCGCGAACCGCTCCATGGCGTCCCGGACAGCTGGGTCATAGAGTCCATGGCCATCGTGTACGTACTTCATAGTTGGTATGCAGACTAGTACCCACTTCCGGAAGGGTCAACGGCATCACGGCTCTCGGTTCCCATCGCCCGTCCGGGTGCCGGGGAACAGGGGTTGGGTCGTCTCCTCCAGGTCCGGCCAGGACAACGGCGAGATGCCCACTTCGTCGGCAGACCTCGCGAACGGCACGACCTCCCGGTAGTACACGGGCACTGTCTCGATCCTGTTCCGCAGACGTGCCGAACTGGCCGAGTTGCCTGTCGCGTCGTACATGTCGGCGGCGTGCCGCCACGCGACCGCCGCGTCCACCAGATCTCCGCACTCGTACTGGGCAGTGCCCAGAGCCTCCAGCGCGCGAGCGTGGTTCACCAGGTCGTGGATCTTCTCGCACAGGTCGACCGCTCGCCTGCCGTAGTCGATGGCGGCCCGCGACCGGCGCCTGACGCGATTGATCTCGCAGAGGTCCACGAGAATCGTTGCCGTCGCCGTCATGTCTGGAACGCTCTGGGCGATCGCCAGCGCCTGCTCGCAACAACCGGCTGCCATCGCGAGGTCGCCAAGCTCGCGATGGATCGCGCCGATTTCCGTCAGGGCGGCCGCTTCCGCCGAGGACTCGCCGATGTCCTGGGCGAGGAGCGCGGCGCGGTTCAGATGCGCGAGCGCCTGCTCGTGCTGGTCGAGGGCGTGCAGGGCGTGGCCGATGCGGCAGTGCGCCCAGCACAGGCCTTCCCTGTTGCCGCTCTTTCGGTCGATTTCCATGCCGCGACGGAACAGGTCGAGTGCTTCCGCCGGATCTCCCCGGCGGAGTGCGACCCGGCCGAGTAGGTGGAGGATGGAGGCTTCTCCGCGGTCCAGCCCTTCATCCACCGCCAATGGCAGGGCCAACTCGAGGCTTCGACGCGCCTCGTCGTGATCTCCCAGCATCATGTGTGCGATGCCCAGGAAGCTCAGCATCGACGCCTCAGCCTCGCGGTTGCCGAGGGCACGGGCAGAGCGCAACGCGACTTGCCGCACGCTTCGGCTGTCGACAAAGCTGCCGGCCCGGTCGAAGAAGGTCGTCACCGGATCAGTGAGGCGCCAGACGTGGTCGTGGTACCCGTGCTCGGCCGCGTAGGTGATCGCGGCGGTCAGGTTGGTCCTTTCCCGTGCGAACCACTGACGAGCGCCGTCGGCGTCGTCGAACGAGGTCAGGCGGACACCTCCGTGGTCCGGAGAAGGAGGTGGTGGGTTGTAGCTGCGATGAACGACCTGGCACGCGTTGGTGACCGTGCCGAGGTAGTAGTCCAGGATGCGCCGTTCGGCGGCGGCCTGGTCGTCGGGTGTCTCGTCCGCGTCTCGGCACTGGGCCGCGAACTCCGCGATCACGTCATGGAAGCGGTAGCGGCGAACCGAATCCGCCTCCTCGATCAGGTGTGCGCCCGCGAGTTTGCTGATGCTTACGACGGTCTCGTCCATCTGCCGGCCGTCGCACACCACGGCCGCGTCGATCCCGATCTCGGGACCGGGATGCAGCGTCAGCAGACGGAACAGGCGGCGCTCCGGAGCAGCCAGGGCCTGGTACGAAGGGGCGAAACAGGCGGCACCGCTGGTCGGTCCGTCACCCTTGTCGCCGAGACCGCGAACCAGGCCGCGGCGGTCCACGAGCGCTGTGTACTCCTCGACGGCCGCGGCAGACTTCCCTGCGAGGTCGCCGGCCACCACGGTGAGCAGCAATGGGAGCCCACCGCATATCGAGGTGAAGTAGCCCAGCCGTTCCTCGCCGAGCTCGTTGGCGGGGCCGAGTTGTGCCGAGATCAGCTGCGCGCCTTCGCTCACCGACATCGGGCGCAGCGTGACCCGCTGGGCCCCGAACTCCTTGCGCAGGGATGTCAGCCACTGCCTGCTCGTGATTATCACGACGCAGTTCGACAACAGTGGAACGAGATCCCGCACATGGGCTGTGTCCCGGACGTTGTCCAGTAGCACCAGGGTCTTCATGTCACTGAGCAGCGAACTCAGCACCTGCTCCCGGTGACGGAGACCGACCCGGCCCTCGGGCGGGTGGCCGAGCGCGGTCAGGAAGTGGTCCACCACCGTCGGGTGCTCCACCCTCGACCGGTCGGCATACCCGTGCATGTTGACGAAGAGCGTGCCGCCCGGGAAGAGATGGCGGTGTTTGTGTGCCCAGTGCACGGCGAGCGCCGTCTTCCCGATCCCGCCTGTGCCGTCGATGACCACGACACCAGGCGCCGGATCGCCGGCCGCGACGTCGACCAACGCGTCCAGCAAGCCGAGGGGCTCGGACCTCCCGATGAAACGGGGGTGGTCCGGCGGTAGCTGTTGCGGTGTCAGCGTCGGAACGGGGCGGTACACCACACCGTGCTCCGTGCGCAACGCGTCGTGGTGCTGGCGGAGGTGCTCGGCGGCCTGGTCGTCGCCGTTCGCCCGGAGTCTGCCGCGGAACGCGAAGTAGAACGCGGTCGCGTGGGTACGGCGGAGACCGCCATAGAGAGCGCTGAGCCGGAGTGTGGCCAGCGTGACGTTGTCGGGGTACTCGCCGTGCAGGTCGTCGAGCCGGATGAGCGCCTCGTCGAACCGGCGCAGCGCCAGCAACTGCTCGACGACGGTCGTGTGCGCCGCGAGGAACTCGTTCTCGATCATGGCATTGCGCCACGCCGCCGCGGCGGGACTCTTCAGGTCGGCAACCGGTGAACCACGTGACAGTGCGAGCGCACGGTCGATCAGTTCGATCGCCTGCTCCGGTTCACGGGCGGCGGCACGGGCACGGCCGGCTGCCACCAGCGTGCGGAACTGGTTGCGGTCGATCAAGGAAGGGTCGATCTCGAGCCGGTAACCGCCGTGGCGGGCACGGACTTCAGTCGGGACCGGCAGCGCGCGCAAGGCGTTGCGGATCCGCGCGGCGTACGTGTGGAACGTCGTCGCCGGGTTCTGCGGGACGGGCTTGTCCTCCGGCCAGGCCCATCTGATCAACGTGTCGAGTTGCACGACCCGGCCCGCGTGCACGGCCAACGTCGCGAGCACGGCACGCTCGCGCGGTCTGCCCCATGTGTCGTCGGCGTCGCCGTTGATGAACAACGCCGTGGTCCCGAGGATCCCCAGTAATGCGTCCACCCCAGCCGCACCCCAAACAAGCTGGTCATGAGATGTATGGGCCCACATCTCCAACAAACGGGATGCTACTTATCGATTGAGATCAGTTACGCCACGTGATTCGATCGTTGTAGTTCAGGCCAGGGAACGGAAAGGTTTTGACAGGTTTTTGCCCACTTCACGTGCAGATGCCGGACGCGACTGCACGGTATGGGGGCACCGGTGAAACTTGCCGGTGCGGTCCGCGGTCTTGCAGAACGCAGACCCGCATCGGACGCCTCGAACTCACACGGTGTCGTGGCCGTGCCGTCCACGCCACGGCCACGACGATGATGGACGCGCTTTCCCTGCCGGAAGCTGACCGCCTCGATGCCGGGCCCTGCTCGCGCAGGGGTCGATCGCGCCGCGCGGCCGTCGGCCTTCGGATATTGGTGGTCGCACAGCCGGTCTCGCGGCTGCGGAACGACTCCGGGACCGAACATTCCGGCGGCACGCTCCGGTGCTATGGGCTGACAGGTAGCTCGTCGGTCAGGTGCGCGAAGCGATCACGGAAGACCGTCCGTGGCAGGACGCTCTGGCAGCCAAGGTCACGGCGCGTCCTGGCGTGCCCGGAGCGTTGTTGAGACAGCTGCCATTTCCTAATGACCGCGCTATGTCGTCTGGCCAGCTCGCAGGCCTGTTGTCTGTCAACTGCGGAACGGCAGATCCGAGGCTTGTACCGGCATCCTGCTGAAATTGCGTATAGCAGAGGCTTTCCTGGCTTCGCAACTATAACCGATCGGTAACACCCAATGCGGGACTTTTTGGGTTGTCAGTTCATCGAATCGAAGTAGAAAACGGTCATTTTTGCAGGTCAGCGGCTCTGTGGGAGTTACACCGAGCATGCACGTTGTGGATGAATCAGTTGTCTTCGGCGGCGAACTGCGCCACACTGGCCCTGTAACCGACCCGGGTCCCCGTTGTGACTGGCGGCCTTGAAGAGGTTCGCCGAAAGGAAGAACATGAAGAAGTTCATCGCCGGGCTCGCCGTTGTGCTCGGCATGACTGCGGCGGGTCTGGTCCTGACCGCGTCCGGTGCAGCTGCGGAGCCGGCATCAGCTCAGGTGGTCAGCGCTGAGCAGCAGTGTGGGAATGATCATTTCCCATACAATTCCGTGGAAATCTAGGTCGTTGACGGGTCATCGGGGCTGAATTCAACAAGATAGCGGGCGAGTGTGATATGGGAAAAACCCAGTGCCGCCGCTAGTTCGCGCACAACTGCCGGTGACAAGATGATATCCGTCGATGCGGAGTCCCTTATTCTGTGCTGTGCCCAGAATCGAACCGGCTCCAACTCCTGTCGCTGATCGCGAAGAACCGCGGTCAAACTCACACGCAGTGGAAAGGCGCGCAGATCGCGCGCCTTCTCCAAAGCTCGGTCGAGTATCTCCGAGGCTGCGACTCCGAGCGTTCGACAGATTTCCACAAATCGGTTCACGGTGAGCTGGCGAATTCCATGCTCGTAGGTGAGCAATGTGCGGTCACCTATGCCTGAGGGCAGCTGCTCGACGAGCTGTATGCGTGTCCACCCCTTGGTTTCCCGGGCGGTCCGCAGCTCCTGGCCCAGAACGCGGGCGAAGGTTCTGTCCTCGTCGTCCTGGGCAGCATCCATCCGCAGTTCCTCCCCATGGCGCGCGCTCCGCCTGCCGCCGTGCGTCGCACCTCGCTGGCTCGTGCCGGTGGATTATGCTTGCTTACAATTGAATAACCGCTGCTATCTGCGAAGTCAAGGTTAACGTAGTGATCATCACTGGGCGTGGTGCGAGTGTCCCCGTCCGGAGCAGTCTCATATGGACATTCAGTAGGCGTGTTGCCAGCTTTTATGCACGATCGCACCAACTTTCCTCCTGAGGGCTTCGCGTGGGGTTGCCGCGTGTCTCACATCATGCCGCGATCCCTGTGCACGTGCATCTGCACGTGCGAAATTGACACTCTGCGCACGGCATGTTGACGGAGTGTCTAACGGAAGACGTCATGTCAACGATGTCGAGCTGGCGATCTGCGATGTGCCGGCTCGTGGCCGTGTCGACGGAGGCGGCAAATGACGGCGCGTTCGAGGCAAAAAAATCTCGCGCAACAATTGCGTCACAGGGTCGTGCTGATCTCTTTTCATAAGTACCATCCGACGAGGATATGGCCGCTCGGTACCAGCTTTGTTGTTTTGGGGTGAAGCTGGATGGACGACGCGTTGGGAATTCTGGGAACGACCGCGTTGCTGGTGGACGGCGCACCCGACGACACGTGGGGGCGGCCGCGTGAGCGGGCGATGCTCGCCACGCTCGTCGTGCACGCGGGGGAGGTCGTGCCCGTCGAGACCCTGCTGCGGTGGGTGTGGCCCGACGACAAGCCCGTCCCGTTGAACCCGGCGCCCACCGTGCACACCTACGCCACCAGGATCCGCCGCGCGCTCGAGCGGATGCCGTCCGCGCCCGCGCTGCACGCGGTGCCCGGTGGCTACCGCCTCGACGTGGCCCAGAGCCGCATCGATCTCGGCAGGTTCCGCGAGCAGCTCTCGGAGGCGGCGTTCGCGCTGGCAGACGACCCGCAGCAGACCGTGGACCGGATCGACGCGGCGTTGTGGTGGTGGCGCGGGCTGCCCGCGGCCGACCTGACCAGCGCACCCGCGCAGCAGTGGCGCGAACACATCCTGCGCGACGTCTGGCTCGGCGCGCACACCCTGCGGGTGCGGGCACTGCTCGACCTCGGGCGGCACGACGACGCCGTGGCCGCGCTCACCGACCTGCAGGCGGACTTCCCCGACGACGTCGTGCTGGCCATTATGCGGCTCACCGCGCTCCACGGCCTGCGCCGGTACGCGGACGCGACCCGCTACCACCTCGCGACCTGGCGGCGGTACCGCGCCGACGGCGACGAGTACGCGGCCCGCCAGCTGCAGCAGCACAACGCGTCGCTCAAGGCGGCGCACCCCGTCCCCGCCGTGCCGGTACCGACGCTGGTGCCGCGTCAGTTGCCACCCGACGTGCCGGTCTTCACCGGCCGGACGGCGGAACTCGCGATCCTCGACGAGACCGGACCGGGTCCCGGTGTGGTCGTCGTCGACGGCGCGGGCGGGGTCGGCAAGACGGCCCTGGTCGTGCACTGGACGCACCGCGCCCGGGACCGCTTCCCGGACGGCGACGTGTTCGTGCAGCTGCGGGGCTCGTCCGGGACCGGCCAGGTCGAGACCGCGGCGGTCGTGGACGCCGTCCTCCGCGCGCTCGGGCAGCCGCCGGAACCCGTGCTGGGCCGCCGCCAGCGCGAGCGGCTCCTCAGCCTCCTGGTCGCGGGCAGGCGGATGGTCGTCGTGCTCGACAACGCGCGCGACACCGACCAGGTCCGCGAACTGGTGGGGCTGCTGCACTCCTGCCTGGTGATCGTCACGAGCCGCCAGCGGCTGTCGATGCTCGCCGCGGAGACCGGCGCCCGCCGGATCACCCTCGGTCCCGTGGACAGCAGGACCGCCGATGACCTCCTCGCGGTGCACGCGGTCCGGCGGGGACCCGCCTTCGACCGGGTCATCGACTACTGCGCGGGCTCACCGCTGTTGCTCACCATCCTGGGCAGGGAACTGGCCGGCCGTTCCCGCGGTCAGGTCGACGAGTTCGTCACCCACCTCGACATGCGGCGGCTGCTGACCGTCAACGGCTCGCGCGGCGAGACGACGTCGAACATGGAAGCCTGCTTCACCACCGCCTACCGCGCGCTGGGGGCGCAGGAGAGGCGGCTGTTCCGCCTGCTCGCCATCCATCCCGGCATGGACATCAGCGCCACCGCCGCCTACGCGTGTGACGGCAGGACGCCGACGGAGACCATGCGGAGCCTCATGGCACTGGCCGGCTTCCACCTCGTGGAGCAGGCGGACGAACTGGACAGGTTCCGCTTCCACAACCTGGTGGCCGAGTTCGCCGGCCGCTGCCTCGAGCGCGACGAGCCGCTGAAGGGGCGGCGTGCCGCGGTGTCCCGGTTGCTCGACCACTACCGCACGGCGGCGACCGACGCGGCCCGCCTGCTGTGCGGGTACCCGGGCGGCGCGACGGATTCGTGGGGCTCGTTCTGCGACGAGGCCGACGCGTCCGCGTGGTTCGGCCGGGAACGGACCACGTTGCCCGCGCTCGTCCGGCTCGGCCACGACATGGCGTGCCACGACCGGGTCTGGTCGCTCGCCGAGCCGGTGGCGCTCCTGTTCGACCTCGCGGGCTGCCACGTGGAGAGCCGGATGATCCGTGAGCTCGCCGTCGACTCGGCGAACCGGAACGGTGACCGGGAGGCGGAAGCCGTCGCCCAGCACGGTCTCGGCATCACGTGCCTGCGGTTGGGGGACCACGGCGCGGCCCGGCGGTGGCTGGAGGCCGCGGCCTGCTCCGGCGACGTCGAGCGGCTCCGCGGGGGTCAGGCGTCCGTGCTGCTCCACCTCGGCAAGCTGGCGGTGCTCCGCGGCGACCGGGCGGAAGCCGTCGACCTGTACCTGCGTGGCGCGGAGGCTGCCGAGGCCGCCGAAGACCTCGAAGGACTGTGCTGGTTCAAACTCCGGCTCGGTCAGGTGCTGCGCCCGGTCGACCCCGACGCCGCGATGACGCACCTGTGGATGGCCTGGGAGTTCGCGCGGGCCACCGGTGAGCGCTCGGTCGAGGCGACGATCCTCGCCGAGTTGGGCGCGACGTACCGTGAGCGCGGCGAGGCGGACACCGCCGCGGCGCGCTACGAGGAAGCGCTGGCCGTCGCCGAGGCGGTGCCCGATCTGACCGCCGCCGCGCTGATCTGCGTTGCCCTGTCGGAGATCCGCATGGAGCAACGGCAGTTCGCGAAGGCGGTCGCGCACGCCTCGAACGGCGTGGATCTGCTCCGCGGTACCCAGGAGTTCGCGGCGCAGGCCGTCGCGGTCGAAGCGCTCGCGGACGCGCTGCACAACAGCGGCGAGCCGCACGCGGCGTTGTCGACGTGGCAGGAAGCCATGGATCTGTACGACTACACGGGATCACCGGGCCTCATCGCGCGGCTGCAGGAGAAGATCGACAAGTTCCGGTTCCCCGGCCGGGTGCCCGCGGCGCGTGCCGAGGAGCCGTCGGGTGAGGCGGTCGTGCACAGGATGTCCGTCATCCGTCTGTCGCGATATCGGAACTGAAGGGCAACGGCTCGTCCGGGATGAACTTCGCCAGGTAGCCGGCCAGCTCGTGGTAGGGCCTGCCGATGAAGGTGGCGAGCTCCCGCACCGACGACGGTGGCAGCGCCACGACGCCGTCCGGGAACTCCCGCAACTTGTTGCGCGCCCAGGGGATGATCGGCAGGAACCGCTCGTTCCGGTCGCTGAGCAGGTCGCGCAGGTCGATCTGCAGGATCACGTTCTGCAGCTGGATGCGTGCCCGCTGCAGGCCCTGGTTCAACAGCGTCGGCGCCGCGACGTCCAGCACGGAGCACAGTTCGATGAAGCGGAGCACCGTGAGGTGCCGGGTGCCGTGTTCGTACGAGAGCAGCGTGCGGTCCCCGATGCCCGACGGCAGCCGGGAGACGAGCTGGCCGCGTGACCAGCCGTTCGCTTCGCGGGCACGGCGCAGTTCCTCCCCGATCGCACGGGAGATGGCCCTCTCGGTGGCCTCGTTTCGCGATGTGCTCACACGGTCCTGCCTTGGTGCGTGGCAGGGCGAACGGGGGTGTCGCCCGTGTGCTGAGGGGTCATCCGAGTGTTCTCCCGTTCCGGTCACAGCCCAAAGCCGATGCGCGTGTTGTCGTTGGGGGCGTGCCTCGACTCCGGGATGTCATGCTGGGACATGTCCGGTGTCCGGCCGCCGATGCACCGGCTGGGCTGACCGAATCCGCCCATGGCCTGGCGGTCCTTCGCACCGATGTGGAAGGCCGCGTCGCACCTCTGTCCAAGGGTAGAGGCGCGAGCCGCCGTCCGGTGGGCGAACGACACCCATCGTGATCGCGTTTCATCACTTGGGCGGGAATGTTTCGACGATTACTTTACGTGCTGTGGTGATCACGACGCACATTAAAGTACGTGGGTGAACGCGGTCAAGCGCACCGCGGAGCGGCGAATGCGTTGCGTGCCTTGGCTTCCACGCGCACCGTTGTGCGCTGCGTGGGCGGAGCTGACGTCCGCGTGTCCGGTCGTTTCGTGTTCTGAACTGTCCGTACAAGAGGTATTTCACCGCTGGTGCGCGACCTGACGTGCGGGTGTCGTATTGCGTTGTGTCCGTCCTCACGGGACTGAACCCGATCGGGTGCACGCCGGTCCACCTTGCCAGCCAACGCAAAGCGGCCGGCGGCGTGGGTCGCCACGCCGCCGGCCGGGATCTCGCGCGCTACTCCGCGGGTTTGACGTCCGGGATGCCGTTCGACGGCGGGGCGTCACCCGCGGCCGAGTCGTCCTCCTTGATCGGGCTGTCACCGAGGTCGGTCACCAGCACCGGGGTGAGGTCCTTGCCGATGCCGTCCTGGATCTCGACCACCGCCATGCCCGAGATGCCGAGGTGGCTCTCCCCGGTGTAGCGGAACGGGGCCAGGCCCGGCCCCGCGAAGTCCTTGCCGGACTTCTCGATCGCCTCGACGATGCCCTCCCTGGTCGGGTTCGGGCCCGCGGCCTGCAGTGCCTGCACGAACGTGTACGCCTGCGACATGCCGTACACGCGGTAGTTCGTCAGCTCACCGTCGGCGCCGTGCTCGTCCCACACCTTCTGCCACAGCTTCATCCACGGGTCGTCCGGCGAGTCCACGCCCGGCAGGTACTCGGTGCTCATGACGCCGTTCAGCATGGACGCGCCGTCGGTCACCTTGCCCTCCGAGAACCGCGCCAGCAGGGAACCCACGAGGGCCGGGTCCGAGCCGACGTTGCTGTAGAACCACGTCGGCTTGAAGTTCAGCCGCAGCGACACCAGCTGGCTCAGCGCGGTGTAGGACGGGACGTTGAAGCCGAGCACCACGTCCACGCCCGCCGCCTGCAGCTGCGCCATCTGCGGCGCGACGTCGGTGTTGCCCGGCGTGTACTTGGCGACCGCCACGATCTGCTTGTCCAGGTACCTGCGGGCGCCCTTCTCGCCGTCCCGGCCGAAGTCGTCGTCCTGCAGGAACAGGCCCACCTTCGCGTCGGGCATGTTCTTCGCGACCCAATCGCCGATGATCTTGCCCTCGATCTCGTAGTCGGGCTGCCAGCCGAAGGTGAACGGCTTCTCCTTCGGCCAGTCGCCCCACTGCAGCGACCCCGACGACACGAACAGGTCCGGGACCTTGGCGTCGTTGAGGTAGTCCACGACGGCGCTGTGGGTCGGCGTGCCGAGACCGCCCACCATCGCGAAGATCTCGTCGTTCAGCACCAGCTCGTTGGTCACCTGGCTGGTGTTCGTCGGGTTGTAGGCGTCGTCCTTGACGACGAACTCGATCTTGCGGCCGTTGACGCCGCCGTTCGCGTTCACGTAGTCGTAGTACGCCTTGTGCCCGCTCGGGATCTCGCTGTACCCCGGCGCCGCGACGCCGGTCAGCGGGAAGTGCGCGCCGATCTTGATGGTGGTGTCGGTGATGCCGACGGTCGAGCCCTTCTCCTCGCTCTCGGGCCGGCCGCCCGCCCCGCACGCGGCCGCCGTGACCGCGACGGCGAGGAGTAACGCCGTACCCGTGTACCAGCGCTTCATGAACTTCGCCTCCAGTGGATGAGTTTCCGCAACCCGCCGGCGAGGCCTGCGGGTGCGAGCAGCACGACCAGGACGGTGACCAGGCCGTAGATCAACGGCGCCAGCTGCGCGGCCTGCACGTCGGAGAGACCGAGGCCCGTGCCGGCCTGGGTCACCACCTGCGGCAGGAACGTCAGCAGCGCCGCCCCGACCAGCGCCCCGACAAGACTCCCCAACCCCCCGAGCACCACCGCCGACAACAGCAGCAGCGACAACGTCAACGTGAACCCGCTCGGCGCCGCCAGCCGCGCCGACAACGCCATCAGCCCACCCGCGAGCCCCGCACACCCCGCGCTCACCACGAACGCCAGCACCCGCGCGCGGCCGAGGTCGATGCCGGCCAGCTCGGCCGCCACCTCGTCGTCCCGCACGGCCTGCCACTGGCGCCCGACCCGGCTGCGCGCGAGGTTCGCGAGCAGCACGAACACCACGACCACCGCGAGCCAGCCGACGTAGGCGAGGTACCTGATGGGCGTGAGGTCCTGCCCGGTGACGAAGTACGCGGCGTCCGCGAGCCAGCCCGGGATCTCCGGCATCCGCACGTTCAGCCCCTGGTCGCCGCCGAGCCACTCGCCGAAGTACACCGGGATCCCCGGTACCGCCACCGCGAGCGCGAGCGTGGCCCCCGCCAGGTACGGGCCGTGCAGCCGGGCCGCGGCGACCCCGACGACCGCCCCGACCACCAGCGTGATCACCACCGACAGCAGCAGGACCACCGGCAGCGGCAGCGTTGCCTCCCGTGACTGGAGCATCAGCGCGGTGGCGTACGCGCCGACCGCCATCAGCGCGCCGTGCCCGAGCGACAACTGGCCGTTGAGTCCGGTGAGGACGGTCAGGCCGGCCGCCGCGATCGCGTAGTACGCCATCGCGGCGAACTGCGCGTTGCGGAACTGGCTGGTGTTCTCCAGCACGAGCACGATGACGACGAGCGCGCCGAGCGCGAGCAACAGGTGCCTGCGGACCATGGTCAGACCCTCCGCTCACGGACGCTCGCGAACAGCCCGCCCGGTTTGAGCAGCAGCACGGCCATCAGGATCACCAGCGCGGCGAGCGGCACCAGCTCCGCCCCGACGTAGCCGCTGACCAGGCTCAGCGACAGGCCCAGCAGGACCCCGCCGACCACGGCGCCGACCGGGCTGTCCAGCCCGCCGAGCACCGCCGCGACGAACCCGTACACCACCACACCGTCCATGTAGGACGGGTGGACCAGCCCGCCGCCCGCGATCAGCAGCCCGGACAGCGAGCCCACGAGCGCGGCGAGCGCCCACCCGAGGGTCAGCATCCGCCCGACCTTCACGCCGAGCAGCCGGGACACCTCCTGGTTGAACGCCGACGCCCGCATCCGCAGCCCCAGGTCGGTGCCGCGGAACAGCAGCACCAGCCCGACCATGACCGCGCCGACCGCGAGGATGGTGAACACCCCGAACCCGGTCAGCGCGATCGTGGTGTCGCCGATCTGGAAGCCGCGCAGCCCGAACGGCGCCGGGAACGACCGGTACCGCGAGCCGAACACGATGGCCGCCAGCGCGTGCAGCACGATGAACAACCCGAGCGTCAGGATCACCGCGTTGATCTCGGACTTGCCGGACACGAACCGGACCACGAACCGTTCCACCACCGCGCCGAGCACGAGGCCGGACAGCAGGGCGACCGCGAAGCCCAGCCAGTACGAGTAGCCGGCGTCGATGAGCACCAGCGCCACGTACGTGGTGATCATCGCCATCGGCGCCTGCGCGAAGTTCACGATCCGCGTCGCGCGCCAGATCAGCACGAGCGCCAGCGCGAACGCGGCGTACACCACGCCGAGCGTCAGGCCCGTGAGGACGGTGGTCAGCAGTTGCTGCACGAGGCCCCCTGTCAGAATCCGAGGTAGGCGTGACGGAGGGCGTCGTCCTCGGCGAGGGTCGCGGCGTCCTCGACGGCCACCACCTCGCCGAGGTTGAGCACGACGCCGTGGTCCGCGATGGACAAAGCGCTCCGCGCGTTCTGCTCGACGAGCACGACGGTCAGCCCGTCGTCGCGCACGAGCCCGCGCAGCAGTTCGAAGATCTGCACCACGATCCGCGGCGCGAGGCCGAGCGACGGCTCGTCGAGCAGCAGCACCTTCGGCCGGGACAGCAGCGCGCGGCCGATCACCAGCATCTGGCGTTCGCCGCCGGACAGCACGTGCGCGAGCCCGTTGCGGCGTTCCTCGAGCACGGGGAACAGCTCGTAGATCCGTGCGAGATCGGCCGCGCCGGTCCGCCTGCGTGCGCCCAGCGCGCCCAGCCGCAGGTTCTCCTCGACGGTCAGCTCGGCCAGCACGCCCCTGCCCTCCGGCACGTGCGCCAGCCCGAGCCCGGGCAGATCCTCAGTGGACACACCGGTGATCGGGCGGCCGGCCAGCGACACGGTCCCGGACCGCGCCCGGACAAGCCCGGAGATGGTGCGCAGCAGCGTCGTCTTGCCCGCGCCGTTCGCCCCGAGCACCGCGGTGATCTCACCCTCGGCCGCCGTGAGGCTCACGCCGTCGAGCGCGCGGACCGGCCCGTAGCCGGCGGACAGGTCATCGACGGTCAGCACCGGTCACCACGTCCTCGCCGAGGTAGGCCGCCTGCACCGCCGGGTCCGCACGGACCTCGTCCGGCGCGCCGCGCGCGATCACCTTCCCGAAGTCCAGCACCACGATGTGGTCGCACACGCTCATCACCAGGTCCATGTGGTGTTCCACCAGCATCACCGACATCCGGCCGGTCAGCCCGCGCACCAGCTCGCCGATCTCCGTGATCTCCGCCGACGACAGCCCGCCCGCGGGTTCGTCGAGCAGCAGCAGGTCCGGTTCGGCGACCAGCGCCCTGGCCAGCGCGACCCGCTTGCGCACCGGGTAGGGCAGGCTGCCCGGGTAGCGCCCGGCGACGTCGGCGATGTCGAACTCCTCGAGCACGGCCATCGCCCGCTCGGTCAGCGCCTTCTCGTCCCGCGCGCGGCGGGGGAGGCCCAGCAGCGACGGCCAGAACCCGGTCCGCGCGTGCCGGTCCGCGCCGACGAGCACGTTGTCCAGCACGGTCATCCGGCTGAACAGGCCCAGCTCCTGCAGGCTGCGTGCGATGCCCAGGCCCGCCAGCTGGTGGGGGCGCAGGCGCTTGAGCTCGGTGCCGCGCCACGTGAGCGTGCCGCTGTCCGGCCGGACGAACCCGCACGCGACGTTGAACAGCGTGGTCTTCCCCGCGCCGTTCGGGCCGATGACGCCGAGGACCTGCCCTGGCGCGACGGAGAGTGACACGTCGGACAGCGCGACGAGCCCGCCGAACGTCACCGAAACGCCGGACATCTCGAAGGTCTCTGCCACGCACGGCTCCCAACGCTGGGGTTCAACGTGGGTAGAACTTTGGTCGCACCGCACGATCGAGAACATGGGCACGATGCCCAAAATCGGTGGTGCGAGCGGACCCAAACTGGGCGTTCGGACTGGTCCTTCTGTGCACTCGCGTGCAACGCTGCCGACATGGAAGCCGCCAGGGTGCCGACGCTCGAGCCCGCCATGGAGCGGGAGATCGAGCGGGCTTGGGCCTCGCTGCTCGGCCAGGCAGACGCCATCGCCGACGACATCACGCTGACCCTCATCGAACGCGATCCGTACTGGTCGGAGCAGCGTCCGGACCGCCAGGCCGACCTGCGCGCGAGCACCCGCGAGCACATCCGCCGCGGCATCCAGACCATGGCCGGCGTCCCCGACCCCGACCAGCGCGCGATCGACGTGTGGCGGGAGACCGGGCGGCTGCGTGCGCGGCAGGGCGTGCCGATGGACCGCGTGCTGTCGGCGTACACGCTCGGCACCAGGACGCTGTGGGAGGCGCTGCTGCGGCAGGGCTGGGACCGCGAGGTGGAGATCGGGGAGCACCTGCTGCTGTACGCCGGGCAGAAGCTGTGGGCGGCGCTCGACGTGCAGAACGCGATCCTCGTCGAGTCCTACCGGCGGGAGACGACCCGGCTGCAGCGGCGCGACCTGCAGCGGCAGCAGAGCTTTCTCGACGGGCTCGTCGAGGGCCGCGGGGCCGACCCCGAGTTCGCGCGGGAGGCCAGGGAGGAGCTGAGCCTCGGGGCCGACGACTCGATCATGTGCGTGGTCGCGCCGTTCTCCGATCCCCTCGACGAGCCGCTGCGGGCGCCCGAGGACCGCCTCGAACGCGCCGGCATCGTGTCGCACTGGCACGTGCGCGGTGGGAACTACTTCGGGTTGGTGTCACGCGGTGGGCTGACCGTGCGGGACGTGTGTGACCAGCTGTCGCCGTGCGTCGCCGGCCGCGTCGGGGTGGCGTCCTGCGCTGACGGGCTCGCCGGGTTCGCCACCGCCTACCAGCTCGCGTCCCGGGCCGCGGAGTCGTTGCCGCGGGGGGAGCACCGGTTGGTGACGCTCGCCGACCGGTTGCCCGAGGTGCTGCTCGCCGGGAGCCCGGAGGTGGTGCCGGTGCTGGTGGCGTCGACCGTCGGGCCGATTCTGGGGCAGCCGCCGCAGCTGGCGGACACGTTGCTGGAGACCCTGGCCGCTTTGCTGGCTCACGACGGGTCGCCCACGCACGCCGCGCAGGCGTTGTACTGCCATCGGAACACCGTCATCTACCGGATGAAGCAGATCGAGTCCATCACCGGGCGGGATCTCGCCGACGCGCACGACAAGTTCGAGCTGACGTTGGGGTTGCTGGCCACCGGACGCCGGTACGCCGGGCGGCGATGATGCCTGTGGATGGTTCGCCTGGGTTTGTCGGTGGTCTGCTCTAGGCTGGAGTTCGGGGGCCGGAGGCCGTTGCCTGTGGACAACTCGGGCCTTGGCGGCTGATCTTGTCGGTGGTCTGCCCTAGGCTGGATGTCGGGGGGCCGGAGGCCGGGGTTGATCTTGGCCCGCCTGGGGATTGTTTGCGGGGTTCCTTGGGTTCGGGGTGTGTTTGCGGTGCGGCTTGGGTAGGTCCCGGGGTTTGCCGTTCTGTGGTGTTCGGTGGTGGCGGCGGATTGTGCGGGTGGCGCACTCACGCGTCAAGGGCGCCTTCGGCGTCCGGCTTCGCCGGATTGCTGCGCAACCCTTGACCCGCGAGCCTCCGCCACCCTAAGACAGGCCCTTACGGGCAGGCTGACGCCTGCCCGCCTCTCTGCCCGCCGCCACCACCGAACCAATACCGGGGTAGCCCGCAGGTTCGGCTTCTCCACGGGATAGGTGTTGCGCCTTCGGCGCCGGGCGGGTCTTGGCGCCTTCGGCACCGGGCGGCTTCGCTCCCTCCACTCGCGTGGGCTTTAGCGCCTTCGGCGCCGGACGGCTTCGCCGCCCTTCGTTCGGATGGGCTTTGGCGCCCTCGCCACCGGGCGGGTCTTGGCGCCTTCGGCGCCGGACGGCTTCGCCCCCTTCACTCGCGTGGGCTTTAGCGCCTTCGGCGCCGGACGGCTTTCGCCGCCCTTCGCTCGGCCGGGCTTGGTGCCTGTCGGCGCGGGGCGGCTTCGCCGCCCTTGTCGCGGGGTGGATTCCCCAAGTGATGAAGGGGTCCTTCATCACCCCGGACGTGGCGAAGGGCCCCTTCGCCACGTGATCGTGCCGAAGGGGCCCTTCAGTCGGGGGTCAGCCCGCGTGCGGGCAGGTGTCGCGGTACTCCTCGATGCTCGAGTCGTTCGGGGCCGGGCAGAGGAACTGCTCGTAGCGGGTGTCGTTGTCCACGAACCGCTTGAGCCACGAGATCATGTACTTCGCCACCGTGGTGTTCGACGTGTTCGGGAAGAAGTGGCTCGCCCCGTCGAGTTCCATGTACGCCTTCTCCGCCGAGGACGGGATGGAGTTGTAGAACGGGATCGAGTGCGTCGCCACGGGCGCGACCGAGTCGCTCTCGCCGCCGATGATGAAGGTCGGGACTTGCAGGGTGGACCACGTCTTCTGCGTGTTCCACGGCGCGAGCGGAATGGCCGCCTGCAGGGTTGGCCGGTCCTGCGCCGCCTCCAGGGAACCGCCGCCGCCCATGGAGTGGCCTGCCACCGCGAGGCGGGACGCGTCGATGCGCGAGCGGACCGAGCTGCTGTTCGTCAGGTACGACAGGGCCGCCAGGAGCTGGTCACCGCGGCTTTCGGGCTGGTCGTAGATCGAGTTGGTGTCGATCGTGATGACCACGAAGCCCTGCGACGCGAGCCGCGGGCCCAGCCACGCGATGCTCGACTGGGTCGCGGTGAAGCCGGGCGAGATGGCGAGCGCGCCGAACGTGCCCGCCGAGGTGGTGGTCGGGTAGTAGATGGTGCCGCCACCGAAACCCGACACGAGACTCGACACCGTCGTCTGCGACACCGCGAACGGGCCGCGCAGTGCCTCGATGCTGCTCTCCGTCGGGTCCGGGCCCCGCTCGTAGGGGTTGTCCGCCGCCTGGGCCGTCGGTGCCATCGCGAGTGCCGCGACCGCCGACAGTCCACACAGGATCCGTGTGGTTCTCCGCATGTGCCCTCTCCGTTCGCCGTTGAACACGGTCGGTGACCGACTGTGGCAAACGGACGCCGGTTGCCGCATCGGTGCAATCACCGGTCCGTGGCGGTGACACGACCGGCGCGACCTCCCCGGACGTACGATCGGCGACCGTGAGCCCCTCCGCCGACGAGATCGTCCGTGCCGCCGCGCACTGGATCGATCGCGGCATCCGCCTGGACACCCGCACGTTCGCCCACGAGCTGGGCATCTCCCGCAGCACGCTGTTCCGCCGCGTCGGCAACCGCGAGGAACTGCTCGGCGACGCGCTCTTCTACCTCGCCGACCGCACCATGGCGGCCGCGGTGCGCAAGTGGGAACGGGCCGAGGGCGCCGCGGTGCGCAACGCGTCCGGCGAGCTGCGCTGCCTCGCCGTCATGCGGGACTACCGCTCGGCCATCGCTGGCAACAAGGGCTTCCGGCGGTTCCTGGACGACGAGCCGACCGTCGCGATCCGGGTGCTCACCGACCCGCACGGGCGGGTCCAGCCGAGGGTGATGGCCGCGCACATCGAACTGCTGCGCCGCGACGTCGACGACGGCGGGTTCGTGCCCGCCGTGAGCCTCGAAAGCCTCTGCTACGCCATCGTCCGGCTCGGCGAGGCGTTCCTGTACTCCGACGTCCTCGCCTCCCGCGCGCCCGACCTCGACGCCGCGTCGACCCTGCTCGCGGCGCTCGTGGAGGGCCGGGTGCCGACCACCCCCTTGTGAAACACTCGCGCTTGGTGTTTCATCGAACACGACTTCGAGGAGGCGCCGATGCCGGTCCGGACGGACGTCAGCTGGCCACCCGGACTGCCGGGATCACTGGTATATCCCGAAGTTCCGGCCGGTGCGATCCTGCTCGGCGCGGTTCGCCGCTACGGCGACAAGGTCGCCTTCTCCCGCGGCGCCGAGTCACTGACCTACCGCGACCTCGGTGAGCGGGCGGCGCAGGCGGCGCACGGGCTGATCGGCCGCGGCGTGCAGCCCGGCGACCGGGTGGCGCTGCGGATGCCGAACTGCCTGGAGTACCCCGTCGCCTACTACGGCACGCTGCTCGCGGGCGCGGTGTTCGTGCCGGTGAACCCGCTGCTGCCGGAGGCGGCCGCCGCGAGGCAGATCGCGGACGCGGGCGCCGACGTGGTGCTGACCGCCGCGGACGTGCCCGGGTTGTGCGCGGGCCAGCCGACGACGCCGCCGCGGGTCGACCTGGACCTGGACGAGAACCTCGCGCACCTCGCCTACACCGGCGGCACGACCGGCGAGTCGAAGGGCGTGCGCCTGCCGCACCGCAACGTCGTGATCAACACGCTGCAGTACGCGTGCTGGATGACCGGCTCGCTGCCCGCGCTCGACGGCGACGGCGGCGTGGTGCTCGACCAGGTCGGCTCGGACGACGAGTACCCGACGCGGCTCGGCCAGTCGGTCGCGATCAACCTGACGCCGTGGTTCCACGCCATGGGCACCATCGCGGGCCTGAACGCGTTGCTGCTGATGGGTTTCACGACCGTCCTGCACGACCGGCTCGACCCCGGCGCGTACCTGGCGGACGCGGAACGGCTGAAGATCACGTCGATCGGCGGCGCGCCCGCGTTGTTCGCCGCGCTGCTGAACCACCCGGCGATCGAGACGACGGACCTGACGACCGTGAAGACGATCTCGTCCGGCGCGGCGCCCATGCCGCTGGAGATGATCAACCGGATGCGTGCGCTCGCACCGGACGCCGTGGTGACCGAGGGCTACGGCCTGACCGAGGTGACCATGGGCGCCGTGCTCGGACCCGTCCACCGGTCCGGTGTGCGGAAGGTGGGCACGGTCGGCGTGCCGATCTTCGACACGCGGGTGCGGATCCTCGACTCCGACGGCGCCGAGGTGCCGACGGGTGAGCGCGGCGAGGTGTGCATCAAGGGCCCGCAGGTGATGGCCGGGTACCACAACCGTCCCGACGCGACGGCCGAGGTGATCAGGGACGGCTGGTTGCACACCGGTGACGTCGGCGTGTTCGACGAGGACGGTTACCTGTCCATTGTCGACCGCATGAAGGACATGCTGCTGTACAAGGGTTACAACGTGTACCCGCGTGAGCTGGAGGAGATCCTGGCGGCGCAGCCCGGGGTCCTCGCGGCGGCCGTGGTCGGCAAGCCGGACCCCGCGGTGGGTGAGCTGCCGGTCGCGTTCGTGGTGCCCGCGGGCGACGCGGTGTCCGCGGAGTCGCTGATGTCGGCGGTGAACGAGCAGGTCGTGGCGTACAAGCGGGTGCGCGACGTGGTGTTCGTCGACCAGATCCCGGTCTCGGCGGCGGGGAAGGTGCTCAAACGCGAACTGCGCGGCCGGTTGTCGTGACCGGCTACCCGCTGCGTGGCAGGGATGCCGTGCTCGGCGGGCTGCGGTCGGTGGCCGGCGGCGCCGTGCTGGTGCGCGGCGCGGAAGGGCTGGGCAAGTCGGCGTTGCTGGCCGCCCTGCGTGCCGCCACCGGCGTGCGCGTCCTCGGGGTGCGGGGCCTGCGGGCCGAGCGCGCGCTGCCGCTCGCCGCGCTGCAGCGGATGTTCGGTGCCGCGCTGCCCGACGGCGCCGCGGTCCACCGCCTCCTCACCACGGTGTCCATGCCGACGCTGTGCTGGGTGGACGACGCGCAGTGGCTCGACGAGGAGTCCCTCGCCGCGCTGGCGTACGCGGCGCGGCGGCTCTCCGGGCACCCGGTCGCTGTCGTGCTGGCGTCGCGGGACGCCTCCGAGCTGTTCGAGTCGGTGGAGCTGCCCCCGCTGACCGACGACGCGGCGGACGCCTTGCTGCGGGACCGCGGTGTCCCGGCCGGCGTGCGGCCCCAGCTGGTCGAGCTGGGCGGCGGCAACCCGGCGGACCTGGTGGCGCTGGCGGAGTCGCTGACCCCGGCCCAGGCCGCGGGCCGTGAGCCCGTGTCGCCGGTGCTGATGTCACGGCTGTCCCGGTACGCGGCGCACCTGGCGGAACTGTCGGAGGCCGACCGCGTCCGGCTGCTGGCGAACGCCGCGGAGGCACCCGCGGACATGAGCAAGGCGACCCGGTCCACCTGGTACGCGGCTGCCTCGGTCGCGGACCGCAGGGCGGCACACGCGCACCTCGCGTCCGTGCTGGAGGGACCGGACCGGACGTGGCACCGTGCGATGGCGGCCGCGACCGAGTCCGCCTCGCTCGCCGACGAGCTGGCCGCCGCTCCCGCCGCCGATCACGCGACCGCGGCCCGCCAGCTGGAGCGGGCGGCGGCGTTGACGGCCGACCCGGCGTTGCGGGCCACCCGGCTGCTGGCGGCGGTCGACGCGGCGTGGCAGGCGGGCAGGCCGGGGTGGGCCCGCCTGCTGTTGTCGCGTGTGGACTCCCGGCCCGGCGAGGTCGCGTTGCGGCACGGGGAGATCGAGCTGCGCGACGGTGACCCGGCCGTCGCCACCCACGAGCTGACCACCGCCGCGGAGCTGCTGCCCGACCCCGCACCCGCGCTGCTGATGGCGGGCGAGGCACGCAGGCTGGGCGGCGACCTGCACGGTTACCGCAGGCTCGCCCGGGGGCTGTCCACGAAGGACGCACTCGTCGAGGCGCACTTCCTCGGCTTCACCGCGATGTTCGCCGGGCGGCACGAGGACGCGGCGGCACCGCTCGACGAGGCCGTGCGGCGCGGCATGGCCGCCACCGACGTCGCGGGCGCGGTCTGGGCCGCCGAGGCCGCCTTCGCCCGCGGCGACGCCGAGCTGGCCCACGAGTGCGCGGCCGCGGCGGTCGGCCGGGCACGGCTGCAGAAGCGGCACACCGAGCTGTCGTGGGCGCTCGTCTACCTCTCCCTGTCCGCGATCGCGCTCGACCGGCTGCCCTGCGCCAGGGCCGCGTCCCGCGACGGGCTGCACGCACCGCACAACCTGCGCATGGAGCACCTCACGCTGCTCGGGCTCGCCGCCGCGCTCCTCGGCGACCGGGCACCGGAACTGGACGAGGCGGCCGACGGCATCGCCGAACGCGGCCTCGGCAGGCCCGCCGCGGTGGCCGCCTGGGCACAGGCGTGCCTGGACCTCGCCGAGGACCGTCCTGACGACGCGCTCGGGCGGCTCGAGGACCTCGCCGCCGGGGTGGCGGGGGACCAGCCCGCCATCCGCGTGCTCGCCACGCCCCAGCTGGTGGAGGCGGCCGTCCTCGTCGAACGGGCAGGCCGGGCCAGGGAAGCGCTCGGCATCTTCGACCGGTGGACCCGCGCGGGCGGCAGCCCCTCCTGGACCGCGCTCTCCCACCGCTGCCACGCACTGACCACGCCGGACACCGACGAGGCGGAACGGCACTTCCGCCAGGCCATCGAGTGCCACCGCCGCGCGGGCAGCGGCATGGAGCTGGCGCGCACACAGTTGCATTACGCAACGCTCCTGCGGCGGCACCGCCGCACCCGGGACGCCCGTGACCAGTTCCGCGACGCCCTGCGCGGCTTCGAGAAGGCGGGCGCTGGCCGGTACGTCGAGCGGGCGCGTGCCGGGTTGCGGGCCACGGGCGAGACCGTCGCGGCGCCGCACCAGTCGCTCGCCGGGCTGACCCCGCAGCAGGCGGCGATCACCCGGCTCGTGGCGGCGGGGGAGACGAACAAGGAGATCGCGCGCAGGCTCGTGATCAGCCACCGCACCGTGGACCACCACCTGCGCAACATCTTCACCGCGCTCGGGGTGCGGTCCCGCGTGGAGCTGGCGCGCCGCGTCGCGGTCAGCGAACGAACGCGCTCAACCCCGTGACCGCGCGGCCGACGATGAGCTGGTTGATCTCCCGCGTGCCCTCGTAGGAGTACAGCGCCTCCGCGTCGGCCATGAACCGGGCGACGTCGTTCGCCAGCAGGATCCCGTTGCCGCCCAGCACTTCCCGCGCGAGCGCGACCGTCTCGCGCATGCGCGTGGACACGACCGACTTCGCCAGCGCGGCGTGTTCGTCCTTGTTGATCCCGCGGTCCTGCAGCCCGGCGAGGCCCACGACCATCGCGAGCGACGACGTCACGTTGCCGAGCATGGTCGCCAGGTGGTCCTGCACCAGCTGGAAACCCGCGATCGGCCGACCGAACTGGACGCGTTCGCCCGCGTACCGCAGCGCGGCCTCGTAGGCGCCCATCATGCAGCCGACCGCGCCCCACGCGACGCCGCCACGGGTCTGGCGCAGCACGTCGCTCGTGTCGCGGAAGGAGTTCGCGCGCTGTAGGCGGTTCTCCTCCTGCACGACGCAGTCGGTGAGCGTGATGTCCGCGTTCTGCACGGTCCGCAGCGCGACCTTGCCCTCGATCTTGGTCGCCGTGAAGCCGGGGGTGCCCTTCTCCACGACGAAACCCTTGACCTGGTCGTCGGCCTCGTCACGGGCCCACACGATCACCAGGTCGGCGAACGTGGCGTTGCCGATCCACCGCTTCGCGCCGTTCAGCACCCAGTGGTCGCCGTCGCGGTGGGCCGTGGTCTCCAGGCCACCGGCCACATCGGACCCGCCGTGCGGCTCGGTCAGCGCGAACGCGCCGATCTTCTCCATGCGTGCCATGGCGGGCAGCCACCGCTCGCGTTGCTCCGGCGAGCCGCAGCGGTTGACGCTGCCCATGGCCAGTCCGGTGTGGACGCCGTAGAAGGTGTTCATGGACGGGTCGACGCGCCCGATCTCCAGCGCGATGAACCCCGTGAGCAGGCGGGTGCCGCGGTGCGCGGCCATCCCGTCGTACATCAGCCCCGCGGTGTCCAGGGCGCGGAACCCGTCGATGACCTGGAACGGGAACTCGGCGCGTGCCCAGTACTCGGTGGCGATGGGCGCGACCTCGGCCTGCAGGAACTCCCGCACGCGCAGGACGATCTCCCGCTCCTCATCGGACAGTTGCTCCTCGAAACCGAACAGGTCGCCGGTGTGTGCCGTGAAGCTCATGGCACCAGGATGAGCCGGATCGGGTTGCCTGTCTTGTCGGTGAGCGCACGCACGGCCTCGGGCGCCTCGGCGAGCGGCAGCGTGCCGCTGATGGACTTCGACAGGTCGAGGCGGCCGTAGCGGATCAGGTCGACAAGCTTTTCGACGTCGCCGGGGGCGGAGCCGTAGTGGCCGATGACCTTCAGCCCGCGCGTGCTCAGCGCGACGCTGTTCCTCATGGTGAGCGGCTCCGGGGTGAGGCCGACGAGTACCAGCCGTCCGCCGCGTGCCAGGCACCGCAGCGCCTGCGACCGCACCGCGCCGACCCCGGCCATGTCGTAGGCGACGTCGAGGCCGGCGCCGCCGGTGGCCGCCAGCACGCGGTCGCCGAAGTCCGGCTCGGTCGGGTCGAACGCGAAGTCCGCGCCGAACTCCAGCGCCCGTGCGCGCGCCGATTCGAGCGGGTCGGCCGCGACGATCGGTGCCGCGCCGAGCATGCGCAGCAGCTGCACGGCGTGCGCGCCAAGTCCGCCGATGCCCCAGACACCGGCCGGACGGCCTGGTTCGGCACGTCCGGCGCCCGCGACCGCGCCCCACGGGGTCGACACGGCGTCCGGCACGATCGCGGCCTGCTCGAAGGAAAGCGAGTCCGGGATCGCGACCAGCGTGTGGTGGGTGGCGATGGCGTACTCGGCCCAGCCGCCGTCGTAGTCGACGCCCCGGGTGCGCACGGCGAGGCACGGCTCGCGGAAACGGGTGCACTGTGGACACTGCCCGCACCGCTCGCCCGCCGCGAGCGTCACCCGGGTGCCCGGCCGCCACTGGTCCGGCACGTCCGGCCCCACGACGTCGATCTCGCCGGCGACTTCGTGCCCCAGCGTCACTTCCGGTTCGGTGAGGAAGGCCGGGGGCAGGCTGCCGTCGATGAGGTGCACGTCCGAGAGGCACACCCCGGCGGCGCGGACGCGGATCCGCACCTGCCCAGGCCCCGGTTCCGGTACCGGGACCTGCTTCATCTCGAACGTTCCGGCACTCGGGTTCAGCCGCCCGGCAAGCATGCTCACACGGTCACCCTAGTGCGCTTCGGCAGCAGCAGGGCGACCAAACCGCCCGCCGCGACCAGCGCCACGCCGACCCACACCGCGGGTCGTGCACCGGCGACGAAGTCCGTTGGGCTCCCGTAACCACCGTGCGCCGCGAACACCGACGCGAGCACCGCGACGCCGACCGCGACGCCGAGTTCGCGGATCGTGTTGAGCACACCGGACGCCACGCCGTGCTCGCCGGCGCCCACGGTCTCGAGCGCGACCGTGCTCATGGGCGCGAACTCCAGGCCCATGCCGACCCCGGCCAGGACGAACGGGACGACCAGCTGCCCGTAGCCGACGTCGGTGGTGCTGACGGCCGCGAGCCAGGCCAGCGCCACCGCGAGGAAGACCTGTCCGGTGACGATCAACGCCCGCGCACCGAACCGGCCGACGAGCACGAGCCCGGCGAGCGGCGCGACGACCATCGGAGCCATCGTCCACGGCAGCGTGCGCAGCCCGGCCTCCAGCGGGTCCATGCCCTGCACCACCTGGAGGAACTGGGCGAGCAGGAACACCGCGCCGAACACGCCGGCGCTGAACAGCAACGCGACCCCGTTGACCGCGCTGAACCCGCGGGAGCGGAAGAGCCGCAACGGCAGCATGGGCGCGACCGCCCGGCGCTCCCACGCGACGAACGCGCCGAGCAGCACCGCGCCGCCGACGAGCGCGGCCAGCACCCCGGTCGACGTCCACCCGTGGTCGGACGCGTGCGTGATGCCCCAGACCAGGGCCAGCATCGCCCCGGACGACAGCACGAGGCCGACGGGGTCGAGCCTGCGCGCCCCGCCGTGGGACTCGCGCAGCACCGCGGCCGCGAACGGCAGCGCGACCAGCCCGACGGGGACGTTGAGCCAGAAGATCCACGTCCAGTGCAGCCCCTCCGCGACGGCCCCGCCGACGACGGGACCGACCGCGACGCCGAGCCCGGAGATGCCGCCCCAGATGCCGACGGCCGCGTTCCGGGCGCCGGCCGGGACCGCGGCGGCGAGCAGCGTGAGGGACAGCGGCATGACGGCAGCGCCCGCCGCGCCCTGGACCGCGCGCGCAGCGGTGAGCTGCCACGGTTCGGTCGCGAGCGCGCAGGCCGCCGACGCGGCGGTGAACAGGGTGATGCCCGCGAGGAACAGCCGCCGCCTGCCGATGCGGTCGCCGAGCGCGGCCGCGGTGAGGAGCAGGGCGGCGAAGGAGAGCGTGTAGGCGTTGACGAACCACTGCAGGTCGGTGAGCGAGGCGCCCAGGGACGTCTTGATGACCGGCAGTGCCGTGGTCACGACGAGGTTGTCCAGCGTGACCATGAACATCGGGATGCTGACGGCGGCCAGGACGGCGGCCATCGGTCTGGCGTGGGTGACCCGTTCCTCGGTGAGCGTCATGCGTCCCCCTTGGTTGTTATCGACTGATAACTAACAAGGTAGTAATCGACTGATAACATGTCAACGTGTCGAAGACCAGGTTGTCCGCGAGCGAGCGCACCGAGCAGATCGTGAGCGCCGCCGTGACCGCGTTCTCCTCGGGTGGCTACGCGGGCACGTCCACCGACGACGTGGCCCGGCTGGCCGGGGTGTCGCAGCCGTACGTGATCCGGCTGTTCCGCTCGAAGCAGCGCCTGTTCCTGGCGGCGGTCGAGCACGCGTGCGGCCGGATCGAGAGCGCGTTCCGCGACTCGGGCGCGGACGACCTCGCGGGGCTCGGGGACGCCTACGACACCTTGCTGGCACAGCGCGAACTGCTCGGCATGCTGCTGCACGGCTTCGCGGCCAGCGCCGACGAGGACATCGCCGCGGTCGTGCGCGCCAGGTTCGGCCGCATCCACGACACGATCCGCGAGCTGACCGGCGCCGAGCCGGCGGAGATCACCCGGTTCCTCGGCACCGGCATGCTGCTGACCGTGCTGGCCGCCATGCGCGCCATCGGCCCCGGCGCACCCGCTCCGGAAGGCTGGCTGGCCGACATCGCGTCGGTGTTCCCGTCGCTGTGCCCCTTGCCGCGCAACGACTCCGAGCCGGACTGACGGGCCAGCTCAGATGCGCATCGGGCCGTCGGACTCGCCGCGGCGCAGGCCCTTCAGGATGCGTTCCATGACGTCGGGCGACAGGTCGTCGGCGGCCGCGATCTCGGCGGGCGGCGGTGCGGCGGCGGCCGCGGCGCGCGTGGTGCCGCGCCGGGGAAGGGGGACGACCGTCGCGTCCATGCCCTTCGGGAGCGGCACCTCACACCACAGCAACTGCTTGCCCGTCGACAGCAGCTGCACGCCGCTGTTCGGGCCCGCGAGGGTTCTCGGCACGCGCAGCTCGGGCGAGGTGCGGTCGTCCTCGATCTCGACCGCCAGCGAGGTGCCCGACAGGCGGAGGCGGAACAGCAGCATGGTCGGCGTCGAGGTGGGCTTCGCGTCGCCCACGACGGCCTTGACCAGTGCCTCCGCCGTACGCCGGACGTCGGGCACTATCGACTCGACCCGCCACTCGGTGAGCGTGAACCGCACGAAGAGGTCTGCGCAGTTCACGGCGCTCGGCAGCGCGACGAGCTTCAGGTCGTCCACCTGCACCGTCTGATCGCGCACGGATTCCTTCACATCCCAACCTCGGGAGACCCGGTGATCTTGCCCCGAAAACCCCGCGTGGGGCAATGCCCACGCTTGCAGCAGGTTACTGCCATCCCGCACGACAGTTGTACCCGCGTGGCGCCCGGTTACCGCCGGGTATCCCCCGCATCGCCCTGACCTGCGCAGAAAGCCCGCGCAGGCCGTTTCGTCACACCGAGCGTGACCGTCCGTCGCTAGATGAGACCCTCTTTCAGCGCGTACGCCACCGCGTGCGCCCGGTTCTTGAGCTGGAACCGGTTCGTCACGTCGTGGATGATGCTCTTCACGGTCCGCTGCGAGTAGCACAGCTTCTCCGCGATCTCCTGCGTCGACAGGCCCGACGCCACCAGCCGCAGCACCTCGCCCTCCCGGTTCGTGATGCCTGCCAGCTGCAGACCACGCGGCTCCAGCACGTGCCGCTGCAGCCGCGACACCCGGTTCAGCAGCCTGCCGAGCAGGTCCGGCGGCAGCGCGCCCTCACCCGCCGCGGCCGCCTTCACCAGGCGCACCAACATCTCCGGCGTCGCCTCCGCGCGGCGGGCGACCGCGCACACCCCCGCCTCGACCGCGGTCAGGACCTCCGCCTCCGCCATCTCGCCGGAAACCAGGACGATCCGGGAGAAACCGCGGCCCTGCAGGACTCTCAGCAGCGCCGCGGCCGGCTCGTCGAACCGGTCGGCGGCGACGAGCGCGACGGTCGTCGCCGGGTCGGCGTCGTCGCCTGCCAGCCAGACCTCCTGGCGGGTGCGCAGTGCCGCGGACACCCCGTTCTGCAGGATCGGGTCGGTCGCGCGGACCAGGACCTGGGTGCGGGTGGTTGCCATCATTGCTTGTCTCCCCACATCAGCCGAGCTGGTCGGCGTAGACGATGACGTTGTCGAGGTAACTGCGCGCGGCGCGGTCGAAGGCGCCGCCGCAGGTGATGAGCCGCAGGACCGGCGTGGTCGCGCCGTTCCAGATCTTGTTCGCGGGCAGTGCCGTCTTCGGCGCCTGCTCCTTGCCGGTGACGACGAAGGTCACCGCGCTGGTGCGGTAGTGGACGACCACCTCGTCGCCCGCCGCGAGCTCACGCAGCCGGTAGAACACGTCCGGCCCGTTCGCCTTCGAGTCCACATGGGCCACCACGACCGCGGGCCCCTGCTCACCGGGACGCGGCCCCGGCGAGTACCACGCGGCGAGCCCGAAGTCCGGTG
This sequence comes from Actinophytocola sp. KF-1, assembly GCF_054661535.1. Taxonomy (NCBI): domain Bacteria; kingdom Bacillati; phylum Actinomycetota; class Actinomycetes; order Pseudonocardiales; family Pseudonocardiaceae; genus Actinophytocola; species Actinophytocola sp. KF-1. The sequence goes on from NZ_BAAFVK010000022.1 coordinate 61,465, forward strand.
TCTGCATGGCCCCGTCGTCCTTGAGACCGACCGGCACCAGCGCCGCGTCGACGTCGATCGCCGGGATCGTGATCCGCAGCGGGTCACCGGGATCGGCGGGCGGCGGGGGTGTTGTGGCGGCCGGGTCGGTCGCCGCCACCGACACGTCCCGCAGCTGGGTGCCGACGATGACCAGGGCGGCGACCATGGCACCGACCGCGACCACCACGGCCGCCACCCACGTCACGACCTTCATGACGGCCGCCGCTCGCTCCGCCGGATCACCAGCATCGTGCCCGCGCCCGCGAGGCCGATCAGCACGAGCGCGGGGATCACCAGCAGGACCCAGTTCACCTCGTCAGCGGGCCCCGCGCCGGTGTCGATGCGGTTCGGCGTCGGCACGCCCGACGGCGGGTCCTGCGGCTTCTCGACCGGCGGCTGCCGGGTGGTCGTGGTGACCGGCGGGTCGGTCGGGTCCGGGTTCCCCGTCGGGGTCGCGATGTCCGTGGGCCGGGTCGGGGTGGCGGTGGGGCTCGCGACGTCGGTGGGGGTGGTCGGCTCGGCGGTCGGGCTCGCGATGTCCGTCGGCGGCTCCGCCACCGTCGGCAGCGTGATGTCGCACCTGATCCGGACCTCGCACCGCTCCGGGGTCGCGGTCGGCGACGCGATGTCGGTGGGGCCGGCGAACGGCGGTGCGGCGGCGGCCACCCCGGCGCCGGACAGCAGCGTGCCCATCAGGATCGTCGTGGTCAGCACGGCCTTCTTCATCGGGTTCCTCCCTGGTCGACGTTCGTGTCACCAGGTAGGAGCCGAGGCCCCGGGAGACCCTTACAACTTTTCCCCAGAACTTTTTTCTAGCCGATGACCGGGCAGTACACGGTGACCTTTCCCGAGGTCGCGGAGGTGTTGCCCGCGGCGTCGGCCATCGTGACGGTCCAGGGCACGACCCCGGAGGTCGGGAACGGGCCGAGGGTGGCCCGCCACATCCCGCGGACGAGGGTCATCGCCGCGCTGCCCGCGGTGCCCGCCGGGTCGGTCCAGCTCAGCGTCGCCGACACCACCCCGACGTTGTCGGTGCCCGACGCCGCCACCGTGGTGGTGTTGGGGCTGCCGCAGTTCACCGCGTAGATGTCGCCGCCCGCGGAGGCGCCGGTGATGGCCGGCGGTTGTGTGTCCCGAGGCGGGGGCGGGGGCAGGACCCTGGTCGTCGTGGTCGTGGTGGTGCGGCGGCTGGTCGTCGTCGTGGTGGTGGGCCGCGCCCTCGTGGTCGTCGTGGTGGTCGTCGTGGTGGTGCTGGTGGTCGTCGTCGTGGTCGGCGCCGTCGTGGTGGTCGGCGCGACCGTGGTCGACGCGGTGGTGGTGGTCGTGGCGGGCACGCTGTGCTCGAGCGCCAGCGGTTCGCCCTCGACGGGGCCGTCGCTGCGCCAGTACACGACCGCCGAGCCGAGGGCCAGCAGCAGGAGCACCGCCACCCCGGCCGCGACCACCCGGCCGCGCCGTGACCGCGTCCGATCCCCGGCCGGTGGCGGCGCGACGGGCGGGAACAGCGTCCGGTCCGCCGACGCGAGCCGCACCTCGGCCATCACGCGGTCCTTCAGGAACAGCGGCGCGGGCAGCAGCGGCACACCCGCGAGCAGTGCCAGCGGGCTGACCGCGACCCGCCGCCGTGCCGAGCAGACGTCGCAGGAGTCGACGTGCCGGGCCACGCGCTTGCGCATGAGCGGGGAGAACCGGCCGTCCCAGTCCGACAGGAGCGCGTCGAGCTCCGTGCAGTCCTCCCGGCCGAGACGCGCGATGAGCAGCGCGCCGAGCGACCGTTCGACCTGGTCGCGCAGCCGGGTGAGCAGCACGTACGCGTGGCCGGCGCTGACGCCCATGGCCTCGCCGAGCTCCGCGCCGTCCAGGCCCTGGCGCACGTGCAGGTCGAGCAGCGCGCGGTCGCGTTCGGACAGTCCGGCCGCCGCCGACCACACCAGGTCCCGCAGCGCCTTCTGTTCCGCCGCGCGGTGCGGCCCCGGGTCCGTGTCCGCCATGTCCTCCACCTCGTCGAGCACGACGCGGCCGCGGACACGGACCCTGCGCAACGCCACACTGCGTGCGATGGCGTACAGCCAGGGCCGGAGCCGCTCCGGGTCGTTGAGCTGACCGAGGCGTTCGGCGGCGAGGACGAAGGTGTCCTGGACGGCGTCGGCGGCCTCGTCACGGTCGCGGAGCACCGACCAGCAGAAGTCGTGCAACCGGTCGGCGTAGCGGTCGTAGACCGCCCCGAACGCCTCCCGGTCGCCCGCGAGCACACCGGCCACCAACTCGGTGTCAGTGCGTTCACTCACGATTCGACCTCCGGGTAACGGCAAAGCGACGTGCATCGACAAGGAGCCCCCGAAGCGAGGAAACCTTACGACTTTCCCCCAGACCGGCCGTACCGCCATCCGTCGCACCATTGTCCGCCCGAAAGGGCATGCTGAACCCGTGCTCGAGACCTCCGAACACGGCGACGTCGCCGTACTCACCATGTCCCGCGGTCCGGTCAACGCGCTGGACCTCGAGTTGCTCACGGCGTTCCCCCGCGCGTTGCACGAGGTCGCGGACGCGGCGGCGGTCGTGCTCACCGGCGCCGGACGCTGCTTCTCCGCCGGGGTCGACCTCAAGCGGATCGTCGACGGCGGCCCGGCGTACGTCGCGGCGTTCCTGCCCGCGCTGAGCACCGCGATGCTGGCGCTGTTCGACCACCCGCGCCCGGTGGTGGCCGCCGTGAACGGGCACGCGCTCGCCGGTGGGTGCGTGCTGGCCGCCGCGTGCGACGTGCGGCTCATGTCCGGCGGCACGATCGGGGTGACCGAACTGGCCGCTGCCGTGCCGTTCCCCACCGTGCCCATGGAGATCATGCGGCACGCGGCGGGCCCGGCCGTCGACCGGCTCGTGCTGACCGCCGAGAAGCTGCCGGGTGCGGAGGCGCACCGGATCGGCCTGGTCGACGAGCTGACCGACGACCTGATGCCCGCCGCCATCGCCCGCGCGACCGCGCTCGCGGCCGCGCCGCCCGAGGCGTACGCGCTCGCCAAACGGCAACTGCACGCGCCCGCGCACGAACGGATCGCGGCGCGGCGCGAACTGGATGATCCGGGCGTCGCCGAGCTGTGGAGCGCACCGGCCACACAGGAACGGCTGAGGGGTTTCCTGTCCCGGCTCGCGGCGAGGTAACCTTGCCGCGTCCGCTCGACGCCAGGAGGTGAGAACCATCAACGCTGTTGCAGGCTGGGTGCTCTCACCTCGTACGGCCTAGGAGAGCCGGGGAGCGCCCACAGCGAAAGGCGCTCATGACATCTGATCTCAGTACCGACGTCGTCGCGCGGCTGCGTGCCGCCGGCTGCGTGTTCGCCGAGGACGAGGCCAAGCTGCTGCTCGAGGCGGCCACCACCCCGCTCGAACTGGCCGCGATGGTCGACCGGCGTGCCGAGGGCGTGCCGCTGGAACACGTGCTCGGCTGGGCCGCGTTCCTCGGCCTGCGCGTGGCCGTCGACCCGGACGTGTTCGTCCCCCGGCGGCGCACGGAGTTCCTCGCCCGCCAGGCGATCCGGCTCGCCCGCCGCGGCGCCGTGGTCGTCGACCTGTGCTGCGGCTCCGGCGCGGTGGCCGCCGCGATCGCCGTGGCCGTGCCCGACGTGGACCTGTCCGCCGCGGACATCGATCCGGCCGCCGTCCGCTGCGCCCGCCGCAACGTCAACGGCGCGGTGTACGAGGGCGACCTCTACGACGCCCTGCCGACACGGCTGCGCGGACGCGTCGACGTGCTGGTGGCGAACGTGCCGTACGTGCCGTCCGCGGAGGTGGCGCTGTTGCCGCCGGAGGCCCGGATGTACGAGCCCCTGGTGGCCCTCGACGGCGGCGGCGACGGGCTCGACGTGCTGCGCCGCGTCGTGGCCGGGGCCCCGGAATGGCTCGCACCGGGCGGCCACCTGCTGTTCGAGATGAGCACCCGCCAGGCCCCGCTCGCAGCCGACCTGCTCACGTCGGCAGGCCTGACCGCAACAGTGACAACGGACGAAAACCTCGCCGCGACAGCAGTGATCGGCACCCACTGACTCGCGAGTCACGCTCGCAGGCACATCGAGTTGTACGTTTCGTGGAGGTCCGCGCGCACGAAACGTACAACTCGGTATGCGCGAGAGCGCGACTCGCGGGGTCCCGGGGCCGGTCAGGGCAGGTTGACGCAGGCGCGGCCGAGTAGCACGTCGAGCGCGTTGTACGGGCCGCAGGCGAGTTCCAGGCGGTAGGTCGGCGCGCTGGGGTTGTACGGGTTGTACAGCACGGGCGCCGGGTTGATCCAGCCGCAGAACCCGCCGCCGGTGAGGTCCGCGGCGCGGCCGTCCGCCCGCTCGACCGCCTCGCCGCTCGGCCCGTTGCCGCCGATGACGAACGTGTCGGCGAGCACGAACGCGGTGCCGGTGAGGTCGACGCGGCCGACGCCGGACGGCCCGCCGGTGCACGCCATCGCGACCCCGTACGGCATCGCGGTGACGGTGTCGCCGCCGTGCCGCAGCTGCCCGGTCGACGTCGCGAACGTGAGGTCCGCGATGTCGACGGTCAGCGTTGCCGGGTCGATTCGCACTTTCGAGAAAGTGGTGCGGACATCGCTCCCCGGCGACGCGCCGCCCGCGGTGTACTGGGAGAAGTTCTGGGCGTTCAGCGTGACGTACTCGCGGGGCGTGCCCGCCATGTCGTGGCAGTAGACCGGGAGGATCCGGGATTCGGTGACGAGGACGTAGTTGCCGTCGCCCGCCACCGGCAGCGCGGCGCGGATCTCCGCGCAGCTGCTGGGAAGCAGGCCTGGTGCGGCGGACGCGGGAGCGGCGGTGAGCACGGTCGCCGTCACGGCGATGACGGCGACGGAAATTCTTCGGAACATGGTTTGTTTCCCCATTTCTCGATGTACGGGACCTGGTCCGAAAGTAGCCGCGCGACAACTTCCCCGTAAATACGCTACCCGGGGGGCAGAAAACACGCGGAAATTCACGCGACCGAGTGGAAACGCAAGAAATGAGTGACGTTCTGTGCGTGGTCAGAGCCCGAACGAGCGCAGCCACAACTCCAACGTGAGCAGCAGCCACAGCTTGCCGCCCTGGCGGGGGAGGAGCGTGCCTTCCCGGCGCAACCAGGTCTCGACGGTGTCGGGACGGAACAGGCCGCGGGCGCGGGCGGTCCGGCCGAGGAGCAGGTCGTGGCCGAGGTCGCGCAGGGGTCCGTGCAGCCACTGCTGTACGGGGACGCGCATCCCGCTCTTCGGCCGGTCCACGATCGTCGCCGGGAGCAGGTCGCGGACCGCCTCCTTGAGGATCCACTTCTCGGCCGTGCCGTTGAGCTTGTACCGGGGTGGCACGCGGAACGCGTGGTCGATCACCGCGCGGTCGAACAGCGGGGCGCGGCCCTCGACGCCGGTGGCCGCCGTGAGCCGTTCGACCTTCGTGAGGATGTGGTGGGCGCCCTTCGTGCGCAGGTTCGTGTGCAGCAACTGGTTGAGCAGGCTCCGCATCCGGCCCGGGCGCAGGTACGGCGCCACGTGGTCGGTCAGCGGCGGCGCGCCGGCGAGGGCGTCCTGTGCTTCACGGGTCAGCAGCACCGGCAGGTCGCCGTGGCACTTGCGGTACGAGTCCAGGTACGCGCGGGCCCGCGCGTCCGCGCTCGCGTCGTCGCGGTGCAGTTCGAAGATCAGCATCGGCAGGTTCTTCGGGCCGCCGAACACCGGGTCGCCGCCCTCGCCGTTGAGGACCGCGGTCGCGCCGGTCGCCGCCACCGCCTCGGCCAGCAGCAGGTTCGGCACCGTCAGCGGGTCGCCGACCGGGCTGTCCAGCAACGCGACCGTGCCCTCCAGACGCGCGGCGACGGTGTCCCCGCTGACCGACAACACCGTGTGCTCGGTGCGGCAGTGCGCGGCGACGAGCCCGGAGTAGCCCAGTTCGTTGGGCAGGTCGGCGCCGAAGCTGATCGAGTAGGTCCGCACCGGGTGGTCGTGCAGTTTGGCCGCGAGCGCGGTCACCAGGCTCGAGTCGATGCCGCCCGACAGCAGCACGGCCGCCGGCTCGGCGTCGGGGAGGCGGCACGCGGTCGCCTGTTCCAGCAGCGCGCGGAGTTCGTCCGCGTGCGCCTCGGCGGGCCGGTCGTCGGCGATCTCCTCCGGTTCCCAGTACGTCCGGTCACCGTCGCGGGTGGTGACCCGGCCGGGCAGCGCCTCGTGGACGCCGCGCAGGAACGTGTCGGCGCCGGGGAGGTAGGCGAACGTCAGGAACGACGTGACGGCGGGCAGGTGCAGCCCGGTGTCGAGCGCGGGCCAGCCGCGCAGCGCCCGCAACGACGTCGAGGCGGCCCAGTGGTCGCCCGCGGTGGCGTGGAAGGCGGTCCGCGCACCGACGTGGTCGCGGACCAGCACGAGCGCACCGCGGTCGACGACGGCGAGCGCGAACATGCCTTCGGCGGCCGCGAGTTCGCCCGTGGCGTACGCGTGCAGCAGCACCTCGGCGTCGGTCGCGCCGGCGGGCGCACCGGTCCGCCGCCGCAGGTCGGCCGCGTTGAAGAGCGTGACCTCACCGACGGCGACGAGGTCCCCGGCCCGCACCGGCCCGACCGCGGGCCCGGTGCCAGGCACCAACCCGAGGGCGACCGAGTTGTCCACAGGCCCGCTATCGCGTGCCCCGGAACTGTCGGTCCCCGCGGCTAGGCTGGTGATCGGGGGGCCGGCGGCCGCCCCCACCACGATCGGCTGACCCCCCATGGCCGCGAGCTGCCCGGCCGCGTCCGGCCCCTGGCACGCCACCCACCTGGGCATCCTGCTCTCCGTTCACGTTGTCGAATGGCCGCGCGCGTCAGCCGAAGTCGCCGTCCGCGTCGCCGCCGTCGTCGCTGTCGTCCCAGTCGCTGTAGCCGCCGCTGTCACCACCACCGCCACCGCCGCCCGCGGACCCCGCGTCCTGCGCCTGCCGCCGCAGCGCTTCCTCCTCCGCGAGCGTCATCTCCGCGGGTGGCGGCGTCATCGACCCCAGCAGCACCCCGCCCGCCACCGCGGCCAGCACCACGCCGAGCCGCCCGCGGAACGACGTCCGGTTCACCGTCACCGTCCCGTCGCGCCACAGCGTCCGCCCGTACCCGACGTCCCGCGCGTACACCACGGACCCGTCCGCGTACGTGCGCTTGATGATCCGCTGCCCCAGCAGCTCGTCGGTGCCCGCACGGCCGCGGTTGTCGCGCCACCGCACCAGCCCGCCGTCCCGCGTGCGCCACTCCTCCCGGCCGTCGGCGTACGCGCGGTGCACCGTGCGGTCCGCGAGCAGCTCGTCGCGGTAGGGGATCTCAGCCACGGTCGTCCCTCCTCACGCGGTCGGCCAGGTCAGGAACCCGACCTCGCGGCCGGTCGTCCACCTCGGCCGGTGCGGGCGCACCTCGCGCACCAGCCGGTGCACGCTGCGCAGCAACACCGCCGGCCGCACGGCCTCCACCTCCGCGAACCGCCCGTCCGGGCCGCGGCCGTGCGTCAGGTGCAGCGCCGCGGCCTGCCGCCGGTTCAGCCCGAGCGGCGACACCCGCACCCCCGCGGGCATCAGCCCCGGCACGGCGAGCCCGGCCGCGCTCGCGTCGTGCAGCACGTGGATCGTGCCGTCCACCCGCGCCAGCATCGACACCACCCGGTCGTCGAGCGGCAGGTCGTCCACACTGAACACCGGGCACGCGGACTCCATCGGCAACCCGTTGGCGCGCAACATGTCCGCGACCGCCGCCGACTGGCACACCAGCAGCCTCGGCAGCCCGTAGTCGAACAGGTCCGGCTCCGGCGTGTGCCGGCCGGGCACGCCGGCCGGGACCGGCGGCGGCAGGAGACCGGCCACCGGCCCGAGCGCCGCCCGGAAGTCCGAATAGGACACCGGGGGCGCGACGGTGAACGGCAGCCGCCTGCCGACCCGGTGCCACGGCCGCAGCACCCGGCACAGCTCGTAGTACAGCTGCCGCTCGGTGAACCGCAGGCCGCCCGGTTCGGCCACCCGCTCGGCCGCGACCCGCAGCGCGCGGGCCATCACTCCGGCCATGTCATGAACCCCACTTCCGCCGCACGCGACCGGTCCCGGTCCACCCTCGTCAGCGCCCTGTCCACAGCGGACACCAGTTTCGCGGGCGGCACCGCGCCGACCGGCGACCACCAGCCCGCGGCGAGCCAGCCGCTCTCCTCACGGGTCAGGTCGAGCCCGTGCAGCTGTGCCGCGTCGACCTTCGTGCCGCGCAGCCGCGGCAGTCCCCGGCCGCGCAGCACGTGCGCGGGCCGCAGCCCCGCGTCGACGACCACCCGGCCGGCCAGTGCGGCCCGCGTCGCGGCCGCGAACCGCAGCCCGGGCACGCTCGCGTCGTGCAGCAGGACGACCGGCACCGCGGGCGGCACCGCGGCCGCGTTCGTCGCGAGGGCGAGCTTGTCACGCTGCGGCACGCCGTTCGCGACGAGGCAGTCGAGGACCGTGGTGTCCGGGCACACCAGCGCCGCCGCGGGCTGGGGGACGGCGGCCGGTGGCACGGTGTCGATCATGCCGGGCGGGCTCGTGCCGTAGACGTCCCGCCAGGTCGTCAGCATGCCGAGGAACCTGCTCTCGGACACGGGCGGCTCGATCTCCCTGCGGGCCGCCATGACCGGCCGCAGGACCATGAAGACGATGTTGGCCGCGACGAGGACGACCACCGCCGCGATGATCACCCCGGCGAGCGCGTCCCCGGACGGCTGGACGGCGACGCCGAAGACCACCACGAGGATCGTCAGCAGGACGAACGTGCCGCAGCCGCACCCGCTGAGCGGCTGGGCCGGTTCGCTCATCTTCTTGCGCGAGACGGCGTACCACAGCTGCCGCCGCGTGTACGACAGGCCGCCCGCGGTGAGCCGTTCCGCGTGCCGCCGCACCTTGAGGTCGTGCAGGCCGAGGCTGTTCGTCTTGGGGTCGAAGGCGAACCGGCGCTTGCAGTACGTGCACGTCGAACCGGTGCGCTGCCTGGCGAGCAGGCTCTTCGCGCAGTGCGGGCAGATCACGGCGCACCGTCCACTCTGGACGCGAGGCGACGGAGCCCGCTCGCGACGCGCTCACGCCACGTCGTCGTGCGGTCCGGCGTGCGTTCCGCCAGCGCCAGCAGCGCCTTCGCCAGCTCCACGGCGCCGCGCCGGTCGGCCTCGGCCGCGGTGATCGCGTAGTCCTCGTGGTCGATGCCGAACCCGGTGTTGGCGGCGAGGATCAGCAGTGGCGTGCCCGCCCGGTTGCCGAACGAGTGGGGCATCATCGCGGGGATCCGCACCATCGTGCCCGGCGTGAGGCGCAGGTCGACGGCGGTGTCCCGGCGCTCGTCGAACAGCCCGCACGACGCGTGCCCGAGGCTCAGCACGAAGTGCTCGCCGCCGTGCGCGTGCGGGGTGAACGCGCTGTGCGGGGCGACCACGCCGAGCTTGTACGTCGCGTTGCTCGGCCGGTCCGGGGACGTCCGCGCGTCGCCGACGAAGTAGTGCGCCAGCTGCCCGTCGTCGATGAACCGGAGGAGTTCCTCGTCCGTGCCGAGCGGCCGCGCCCCGGCCGCGTCGGTCACCGTGCACGTCCCGTCCGCGCCGAACCGGTACACCTCGACCCCGGCCGGCAGTCCCGCCACCTCGCTCACGCCGTCATCATGGTCGATCGCGCGCGGGAACGGTCCCGTATCGACAAGGTGGCACACAGTGTTCATGCACCCATCGATCGTGTGATGCTTCCCCCGATTCGGCGGTACAGCACCCGGTGCCCCGCTCCTACGCTGCTGTGCGTTGGAGGTTCGCCGGTGACCAGTACCGAACAGGGCAGGCGCAAGTACGACGCGCTCGCCGAGCGCTACGAAGAGATCTACTTCTACGTCGCCGACCTGGGCCGAGAGCTGGTGTCGCGGGCCGCGCCCGCGCCGGGCGCGCGGCTGCTGGACGTCGGCGCCGGCCGCGGTGCCGTGGCCAGGGCCGCGCTGGCCCGCGGCTGCGCGGTGACGGCGGTGGACGCGTCGGCGGGCATGGTGGCCCGGCTCGCGGCCGACCACCAGGAGATGCTGGTGCTCCAGCAGGACGCGGGCGCGCTCCGGTTCCCGGACGGTTCGTTCGACGTGGTCACCGCGGGGTTCGTGGTGCAGGTGCTCGACCAGCCGGAGGTGGCGCTGGCGGAGTTCCACCGCGTGCTCGTGCCGGGCGGCATGGTGGCGCTGTCACTCGAACGGCAGACGGTCGGGCGCCTCGGCTGGCTCCACGACCTGAACCGCGAGTACTTCGGCGGCGGCGGTGGTGGCGACCCGCTGACCCCGGAACGCTTGGACGAACTGCTCGTCGGGGCGGGCTTCGCCGACCCGGAACGCACGGTCGTCACGGTCCCGAAGCACCTGCCGAGCCCGGCGGCGCTGTGGGACTGGCTGGCACTGCAGGGCGTCCCGGAGGCCCTGGACGCCCTCCCGACCCCACAGGCCGTCGACTTCCGCGAACGCTTCTTCCGCGGCGCGGAGGACATGCACCGCAACGGCGGCATCACCCTCGAATTCGCCGCCACCCTCCACACCACCACCCGCCCCTGACTCGCGAGTCTCGCTCGCAGGCATACCGAGTTGTACGTTTCGTGCAGGTGCCGATGTGCACGAAACGTACAACTCGGTGTGCGCGAGAGCGTGACTCGCGAGGTTCGGGGTCAGGGGTGGGTGTGGGCTGTGATGGGGCGCAGTGCCTCCGCTGCCTGCGTGATGGCTTCCGGGGGGACTGCGGCCAGTACGCGTTCGTGGACTTCCACCGAGGTGGCCATGGCTTTGTCCGTCAGTTCGGTGCCGGTGGCCGTCAGGTGGACGTAGCGGCTTCGCGCGTCCTTCTCGTTCTGTTCGCGGGCCACGTAGCCTGCCGCCGACAGGCGTTGCAGGACGTTGCTCGTGCCGCCCGACGTCAGGTACAGCGACTTCGCCAGTTCGCTCGGGCGCAGTCCGCCGCCCGCCCTGCGCAGAGCCGCGAGCACGTCGAACTCCGCGTACGTCAGGCCGAGGTCGCTCAGTGCCGCCTTCATCGCCTGTTCGAACACCAGGCTGAGCCGTGCGACGCGTTTCGCCAGCGCCAGCCGGGCGACGGCCTCGGGGGCCATCCCGGCCGCTGCCCACCGCTCGGCCAGCCCGTCCACGTCGTCCCGCACACGCGCAGCCTACCGCTGTCCTGATTGCTTTCTAGAAAGCTTTTGGGATAACCTTCGACGCATGGCACTGCTCATCCGCGGCGGCACCGCCGTCGACACCGATCCCGTCTCCGTCCGCCGCGCCGACGTGCTCGTCGAGGACGGCCGCATCGCCGCCGTCGCGCCCGGGCTCGCCGCGCCCGACGGCGCCGAGGTGGTCGACGCGACCGGCACGCTCGTGCTCCCCGGCTTCGTCGACACCCACCGCCACACCTGGCAGGCGGGCATCCGCGCCGTCGGCCCCGACCTCACCTTCCCCGGCTACCTCGACCTCGTCCTGACCACGCTCGCGCCGCGCTACCAGCCCGTCGACGTGCACGCGGGCACCCTCGCCGGCGCGCTCGAGTGCCTCGACGCCGGCATCACCACCCTCGTCGACTGGTCCCACATCCAGCACACGCCCGACCACACCGACGCCGCGCTCGACGCGCTCGGCGAGGCGGGCATCCGCGCCGTGTTCGGCTACTGCGTCAGCCAACCGGACGTCGCCGCCGCCCGTCGCGTGCTCGACCGCACCGGCGGTCTCGTGACCATGGCGATGGCGCCCTACGGCCCGGAGATCGTGAGCGAGGAGCAGGCGCTGCGGGAGTGGCGCGTCGCCCGCGAGCTGGACCTGCCCGTCACCGTCCACATGGGAGGCCACGGCGCCGCGAGCGCCGAGCGCGGGCTGGACTTCCTGCGCCGCAACGGTTTCCTCGGACCGCGCACGAACTACGCCCACGGCAACAGCTACTCCGACGACGCGCTCAGCGCCATCGCCGACAGCGGCGGCACCATCGCCGTGTCCCCGGTCGTCGAGGCGGAGCTGGGCCTCGGCGCGCCGGTCACCGCACGCGCGGTCGCGGCCGGTGTGCCGACCGGGCTCGGCGCCGACACCGTCGTCAGCGGGCCGGGGGACATGTTCAGCCTCATGCGGAGCGCGTACGCCTTCGCGCGGCTCGACGGCACGGGCTTCACCACCCGTGATGCGCTGCGGGCCGCCACCGTCGACGGCGCGAAGGCGGCCTGTCTCGACGACCTCGGCTCGTTGCGCCCCGGCAACCACGCCGACCTCGTGCTGCTGCGCACCGACCTGCCCGCGCACGACCCCGTCGGCGCGATCGTGCTGTCCCTGGACACCCGGGCGGTCGACACCGTCATCGTCGGCGGGCGGGTCGTCAAGCGCGATGGACGATTTGTTGACGCTAAGTGGACAAAAGCCACTGCGGAGCTGGCCGCGTCCGCCGATCGGGTGGTAGCCACGGCATGATTGCCGGGTGCTCGTTGTGTTCGTCGGCCGGCCGGGCACCGGCAAGACGACACTCGCCCGCCTCACGGCCGCCGAGTTGAGAGCCGCCCACCTGCGGATCGACGCCATCGAGGCGGCCGTCATCCGCAGCGGGCTCGCGAAGCCGCCGCTCGGTCCCGTCGGTTACGTCGTCGCGCACGAGGTCGCGGCGTCGTGCCTGGCGGCGGGCACGCCGGTGGTGGTCGACGCGGTCAGCCCGGTGCCGGCGGCCCGCGCGGGCTGGCTCGGGCTGGCCCGCGCCTCGGGGGCGCCGGTGCGGATGATCGAGGTCGTCGTGTCCGACCCGGCGGAGCACCGCCGCCGGGTCGAGGAGCGGCGCAGCGACGTCGACGGGCTGGTCGTGCCGACGTGGCGGCAGGTCACGGCGGTCGCCTACGAGCCGTGGGACCCCCGGCGGGACGGGCCGCGCCTCGTCGTCGCCAACGACGGGTCGCCGGACGAGGCCATGCATCGCGTGCGGGCCTACTTGAGCACAATTTAAGCAAACTTTCGCAGAACTCGTACGAAAGTCTTGTCTGGAACCGACACATCCGGTACCCCTTGAACAGGATCCGCACAGAAGCGGTCACGTTTCAACAGAGCGTGGGGTTGCCGATGAAGTCGTCCCTTGTCACCGCCGCCACGCTCGCCGTGGCGCTGGCCGCCGCGTTACCCGTCCCCGCGACCGCCGCCGCACCCGATCGCTGGACCGTCACCGGCCCGGACCGGGCCCTGACCGCCCAGGTCGCGCTCGACGGCAGCGGCACCCCGACCCTGAGCGTCAGCCACCGCGGCACCCAGGTGCTCGCCCCCGCCCCGCTCGGCCTGCACACCACCGGCGCGGACCTGTCGAGCGGCCTGCACCTGGTCGGCGACCGCACCCGCACGGTCGACGAGCGCTACACGATGACCACCGGCAAGCGCCGCGAGCGGGCCACCACGATGACCGAGCGGCGCCTGTCGTTCGCCGGGGACGGCGGCGCCCGCATCGACGTCGTGCTGCGCGTCGCGCCCGACGGCGTCGCCTACCGGTACGAACTGCCCGCCGCCGCGGAGATCACCGGCGAGGCGTCGGCGTTCACGCTGCCCGCCGAGGCGCCGGCGTGGCTGCTGCCCTACAACGCCTGGTACGAGGCCAACCGCGTCGCGACCACGGCCGGCGGCGCCGCGGCCGCGGACTTCGGCAACCCGTCGCTGTTCCAGGTCGGCGACACCTTCGCGCTGCTCACCGAGTCCGATGTGGACGGCCGGTACGCCGGCATGCGGCTGCGGCACGCGGCTGGCACGTCCACCTACCAGGTGGTGCTCGCCGACCCGAAGGTCACCGCCAAGCAGACACCGTGGCGGACCGCGATCATCGGCGACCTCGGCCGTGTCACCGAGTCCACCCTGGTCGACGACCTCGCGACCCCGGCGAGGTTCCGCGACACCTCGTGGATCCACACCGGCAAGGTCGCGTGGTCGTGGCTGTCGGAGCACCAGAGCCCGTCGGACTTCGAACGGCAGAAGGACTTCGTGGACTTCGCCGCGCGCAACGGCTGGTCGGCGGTGCTCGTCGACGAGGGCTGGAGCGCCGACTGGGTGCCCGCGCTCGTCCGGTACGCCCGCGCCCGCGGCGTCGAGGTGCTGCTGTGGTTCCACTGGAACCGGCTCGACACCGCCGAGAAGCGGGACACGGTCCTGCCGATGGTGAAGAGCTGGGGCGTGCGCGGCGTGAAGATCGACTTCATGGAGTCGGACTCGCAGGCCCGCTACCAGTGGTACGACGCGGTGCTCGCGAAGACCGCCGAGCTGCACCTCATGGTCAACTTCCACGGCTCGACCATCCCGCACGGCCTCGCCAGGACCTGGCCGCACATCATGACCATGGAGGGCATCCGCGGCGCGGAGAACTACCCGCCCGCAGCGAACAACCCGGTCCAGGCGTTCACCCGCAACGTCGTCGGCTCGATGGACTACACGCCGGTGTCGCTCGACGTCGGCACGCACGAGGCGTCGGTGGCGCACGAGATCGCGCTGCCGGTCGTGTACGAGTCGGGCTGGACGCACTACGCGGACAAGCCGGAGGCCTACGAGCGGTACCCGGAGGCGCTGCGGTTCCTCGACCAGGTGCCGTCCGGCTGGGACGAGACGCGGTTCGTGGCCGGGCACCCGGGCGAGGGGACCGTCCTCGCGCGGCGGTCCGGGAACCGCTGGTTCCTCGGCGCGATCTCGGTCGGGGCCGCGCGCACGGTGACCGCCCCGCTCGGCTTCCTCGGCGGCGGTCAGTGGACGGTCGAACTGGTGCGGGACGGCGCCGCCGACCGCGGTGACGTCGTGTGGTCGCGGCAGCGGGTGCGCGCCGGGAGCACGCTGTCGGTCGACGTGCCCGCGAACGGCGGGTTCGCCGCGATCCTCTGCCAGGCGTCGTCGTGCTCGACGCCGCTGCCGGACGTGCCGTCGAGCGCGGTGACCGTCACGCCGTCCACTGTGGACGCGGCGGTCGGCGAGACGGTCGAGGTGACCGGCACGTTCACCCTCGCCGAGGGCACCGCGAAGGACGTGCGGTTCCGCGCGGCCGCGCCGGAGGGCTGGCAGGTCGACGGGCCGGTGCTCACCCGCGACCGGATGACCGCCGGCCAGTCGGTGACCGGCCGGTGGACCGTCCGGGTCGGGCAGTCGCGGGGCTACGTCGACGTGCCGGTGTTCGCGGAGTTCCGGGCGCCGAACGGGTTGTGGTCGTCACAGGTGCACGTCGAGGAGGCCGTGCGGGTGTTCGTGCCGCCGCCCCCGCTGACCGGCACCCCGTACGTGAGCGACCTGACGTTCGTCAGCGAGACCAACGGCTGGGGCCCGGTCGAACGGGACCGCAGCGTCGGCGAGTCCGCGGGCGGTGACGGCAACCCGATCACGATCGGCGGCGTGGTGTACGAGAAGGGCCTCGGCACCCACGCCCCCGCCGCGATCCAGGTCTACCTCGGCGGCCGCTGCACCACGTTCACCGCGGCCGTCGGCCTCGACGACGAGACGACCGAGCCGGGGTCGGTGGCCTTCCAGGTCCTGGCCGACGACACCGTCGCCTACGACAGCGGCGTCCTGCGCCCGGGTCCCGCGACCGCCGTGACCGCGGACGTGGCCGGTGCCCGGATGCTCACGCTGAGGGTGACCGACGGCGGCGACGGCAAGAACTTCGACCACGCCGACTGGGCGGACGCCCGCCTGAGCTGTCAGGGGTGACAGGAGGAAGGCGGGGGCCCGGCGATCCCGGGCCCCCGCCGCTCATCGTCAACCCAGCCGGTACGGACCCACCTGCGGGTGGACCGGCCTGGTCTTCGTCACCGTCGAGCCGGCGCCCGGCACCTCGGTCGCCGGGCAGCGCAGGCCCCACCGCGGCGGCTTCAGGTCGATCAGGTAGTCGTCGACCGCCTTGTTCACGCAGTCGCTCGGCCCGCCGTTGCCGTACGCGGTGTGGCCCCAGCCCTCGTATGTGATCAGCCGGGCGCCGCTCTGGTGCGCGGCGGTGAGGTTCCACTCGTACACGGTCGCCGGGTCGTGGACGTTGCCGATCATCACGAGCGGCGGCGCGTCGTCGATGTCCAGGCGCCGCTGCGGGTTCGTGGTCTCGGTGCCGCTGCCGACGCACGTCATGGCGTGGTCGACGTAGGGCGACCACTCGACGTTCGGGAACGCCCTGGACAGCTTGCTCCGCAACAGCTTGTAGTGGCCGTGGTTCTTGACCGGGTAGTTCCAGTCGCTGCACCAGATCGACGGGTACGGCACGTTCGTGACCTCGCCGAACGACACGGTCCGCGTCGCGGTGCCGTCACGCAGGTCGGCGAAGTACGTCGCGAGGTCACCCCACGAGGACGGGTACATCACGCTGAACGCCGAGGACGCCAGGTCGTAGAAGTCGATCGGCCGCCCGTCCGGGCCGGTGAGCGTCCCCGCCCTGGCCTTCTTCTTCAGGTCCGCGTACACGGCCTTGGTGTCCTTGCCGTACAGCGCGCACGCCGGCGTGGTGTCGCACCACCGCGCGAACTCGGTGAACCCGCGCTCGACCGGCGCGGTCTCGCTGCGCATGAAGTCCCACGCGGTCCGCAGGCTGTGGTCCATGTTGCCGTCGGTGACCATCGCGCGGATCCGGTGCGGGAACACCTCCGCGTACTGCTGGCCCATCAGGCTGCCGTAGGAGTAGCCGACGTAGGTCAGCTTCTCCTCGCCGAGTGCCGCGCGGATGGCGTCCATGTCGCTCACGGTGGCGAGGTTGTCGACGTGCTCCGCGAGCCCGCCGGAGTTGGCGCGGCAGCTGTCGTGCAGTGCCCGGTTGACCGACGCCAGGTGGTCGAACTCGGCCTGGTTCGCCGGGTGCTTCGCCTCCTCGGACCGCTGCGCGAGCTCGTCGTCGCACCGGAGCTGGGAGGAGCTGGCGATGCCGCGCGGGTCGAAGCCGACCTGGTCGAACCGCGCGTTCACGGCGTCGGTGAACACGTCGCCGTACTTCACGGTCTCGACGCCGGAGCCGCCCGGCCCGCCCGGGTCCATGAGGATCGAACCGATGCGCGCCGCCGGGTCCTTGGCCTGCCGCCGCGCCAGTCCGATGTGGATCTTCTCGCCGGCCGGGTTCGCCCAGTCGAGTGGCACCTCGATGGTCGCGCAGTCCACGCCGTCGGCGTCCGGGCAGGGTTGCCAGTCGATGGCCGGTGCGGCCGCGGCCGTGCCCGGCGCGAGCACGACCCCGGTGGCGACGAGCGTGCCCGCGACGAACGCGAGCAGCCTCCGCTTCTGCGTCATGTGGATCCCCCATCGCATGATCAGCACTCTGTGTGCTCACCATGATGCCCTGAGTTGCCGTTCGCCGCCACGAACCAGGTCAGCGCCCCCGCGGGCCCGCGGGAGGAAACACCCGCGGGCCTACTCCTGCGGTGACCAGCCGGTCGCGGCACCCGTAAAATCGACCGGTCAACCACGTCTGAAAGGGGGATGCCCGTGACCGCGCAGGTCGAGACGCTCGAGTTCCAGTCCGAGGCACGCCAGCTGTTGCAGCTGATGATCCACTCGGTGTACTCGAACAAGGACACCTTCCTGCGTGAGCTGATCTCGAACGCCTCGGACGCGCTCGACAAGCTCCGGCTGGAGGCCTACCGCGACAAGGACCTCGAGGTCGACACGTCGGATCTGCACATCGAGCTCGAGACCGACCCGGTCGCTCGCACGCTCACGGTGCGCGACAACGGGATCGGCATGACCCGCGACGAGGTGGTCGCCCTCATCGGCACCATCGCGAAGTCCGGCACCGCGGAGTTCCTCGCCAAGCTCAAGGAGTCGAAGGAGAACCAGTCCGACGAGCTGATCGGGCAGTTCGGCGTCGGCTTCTACTCGAGCTTCATGGTCGCGGACAAGGTCACGCTGGTGACCCGCAAGGCGGGCAGCGGCGAGGGCGTGCGCTGGGAGTCGACGGGCGAGGGCACCTACACGGTCGAGCCGGTCGAGGACGCGCCGCAGGGCACCGCCGTCACGCTGCACCTGAAGCCGGAGGACACCGAGGACCGGCTCTACGACTACACGGACAAGGCCAAGCTGACCGAGATCGTCAAGCGGTACTCGGACTTCATCACCTGGCCGGTCCGCCTCGGCGAGGACACGCTGAACTCGATGAAGGCCCTCTGGGCGCGCTCGGACGCGACGGAGGAGGAGTACGCCGAGTTCTACAAGCACATCAGCCACGACTGGCAGGACCCGCTCGAGTCGGCCCGGCTGGTCGCCGAGGGCACGTTCGAGTACCAGGCGCTGCTGTTCCTGCCGGCCAGGGCGCCGTTCGACCTGTTCATGCGGGAGCGCAAGCGCGGCGTGCAGCTGTACGTCAAGCGCGTGTTCATCATGGACGACTGCGAAGCGCTGATGCCGGAGTACCTGCGCTTCGTCAAGGGTGTCGTCGACGCGCAGGACCTGTCGCTGAACGTGTCGCGCGAGATCCTGCAGCAGGACCGGCAGATCGAGCGCATCCGGCGGCGGCTCGTCAAGAAGGTGCTGCAGACGATCAAGGGGCTCCCGGAGGAGAAGTACCGGACGTTCTGGGGCGAGTTCGGCAAGGCGCTCAAGGAGGGCCTGCTGGACGACACCGAGAACCGCGAGGCGATCCTCGAGATCTGCTCGTTCGACTCCACCCACTCGGCGGAGGAGCAGACGAAGCTGGCGGGGTACGTCGAGCGGATGAAGGACGGCCAGGAGGCGATCTACTTCCTGACCGGCGAGTCCCGCACGGCCGTGGAGAACTCCCCGCACCTGGAAGCGTTCCAGGCCAAGGGGTACGAGGTGCTGATCCTCACCGACCCGATCGACGAGATGTGGGTCGACGCGGTCGGCGAGTTCGACGGCAAGAAGTTCCAGTCCATCGCCAAGGGCCAGGTGGACCTGTCCGACGAGAAGGACCCCGAGCGGGAGAAGGAGTTCGAGGGCCTGCTCACCTGGTTGAAGTCCACTTTGGACGAGCAGGTGAAGGAGGTCCGGCTCTCGACGCGCCTGACCACGTCGCCTGCGTGCATCGTGGGCGACACCTACGACCTGACCCCCACGTTGGAGAAGATGTACCGGTCGATGGGGCAGGCGCTGCCGCCGATCAAGCGCATCCTGGAGCTGAACCCGGAGCACGAGTTCGTCGTCGCGCTGCGGGACGCACAGGCGGCGGGCAAGCCGGACCTGGCCGAGGTGGCGGAACTGCTGTACGGCATGGCCCTGCTCGCCGAGGGTGGCGACCTGGCCGACCCGTCGCGCTTCACGAAGCTGATGGCGACGAGGTTGTCGAAAACCCTGTGATACTGCGACGTTTCACCGCGGCGGACGTCGAGCTGCTGGCAAGCCTGCACGGCGACCCCGCGGTGATGCGGTACATCGACGCGCCGGAGTCGCGGGCAGTCGTCGAGTCGTCGACGCTGCCCGCGATCCTGCGCGAGTACGACGAGCTGCCCGCCGGCATGGGCCAGTTCGCCGCGGCGGCCCCGGACTTCGTGGGATGGTTCGCGTTGAAGCCCGCCACGAGCACGGGCCTGGACCCGGGCGACGTCGAGCTGGGTTACCGGCTGCTGCCGTCGTACTGGGGGCGGGGCCTGGCCACCGAGGGCGCCCGGCTGCTGGTGCGGCGGGCGTTCGCGGAGCTGGGGTTGCCACGCGTGGTGGCCACGACGATGGCCGTCAACACGGGGTCGCGGCGGGTGCTGGAGAAGGCCGGGCTGCGGCACGTGGACACGTTCCACGCGGACTGGCCGGACCCGCTGCCGGGGGCGGAGGAAGGCGACGTGGTCTACGCGCTGACCAGGTCGGAGTGGCTTCAGGCCGCGAAGTAGTGCCCGAGGTCGAGGTCGGCGATGAGCCCGGGCTCGGCGGGCGTCCACCCCAGCAGCTCGCGGGTGCGGGCGCTGGACGCGGGGTTGTCCGTGGCGACGATCCCCGCGAGCCACCCGAAATGCGCCCCGGCCTCCTCGGCGGTGATGCTCTCGACCGGCAGGCCGAGGTGCCGCCCGATCGTCTCGGCGACGAGCCGGAGCGGCACCCCTTCGTCGTCGACGGCGTGCAACCGCGCCCCGGCGGGCGCCTTCTCCAGCGCCAGGCGGAAGAGGTGCGCGGCGTCGAGCGTGTGGACGGCGGGCCACCGGTTGGCGCCGTCGCCGACGTATGCGGACCGCCCGGCCCGCCGCGCGGCGTCGATCATGACCGGGATGAACCCGTGCCTGTCCAGCGAGCTGTGCACGGTCGGCGTGAGCCGGACGACCGAGCTGCGGATCCCCCGCCCGGCAAGCCCGGCGACGAGGTTCTCGGAGTCGGCGCGGGACCCGCCGGGACGGGTGACGTCCTCGGTGCGGCCGACGCCGGCGATCAGCAACGTCCCGGAGGTCCCGACGAAGGGCTTGCCGCTGCCGGCGAGCCCGTCCGCCATCGCCCGCACGGCAGCGAGATCGGCGTCGATCGCGGCGGCGTACTCGCCGGTGACCATGAGGTCGTGCTTGAAGGCGAGGTGGACGACCCCGTCAGCGGTCGCCGCCGCGTCCCGCAGTGAGCCGAGGTCGTCGAGGTCGCCGCGCCTGACCTCGGCGCCCGCCGCGAGCAGGGCCTCGGCGGAGGCGTCGGAACGGGCGAGGCCGACGACCTGGTGTCCGGCCTTGAGCAGTTCGGGAACGAGAGCGGAGCCGAGGTGCCCGCTGGCCCCGGTGACGAAGACACGCATGGGAGATCCTCTCAGTCATGACACTTGGTGTCGTCATCGACGCTAGCACTGATGGCACCAAGTGTCATCCCGTAGGCTGGGTCACATGGCGAGATGGGAGCCCAACGCACAGGAGCGGCTGACGCTGGCGGCGCTGGAGCTGTTCGTCGACCAGGGCTACGACACGACGACGGTCGCGGAGATCACCGAACGGGCGGGACTGACGAAGCGGACGTTCTTCCGGCACTTCGCGGACAAGCGGGAGGTGCTGTTCGCGGGCCAGGACATCCTGCTGAACCTCGTCACGGAAGCCATCGCGAAGGCGCCCGCCGCGGCGCGCCCACTGGAAGCGGTGCAGGCCGCGCTGGAGGCGGCGGGTGAGGCGGCGTTCGGGGAGGAACGCCGGGAGTTCGCGCGGCAGCGCCAGTCGGTGGTGGAGGCCAACGACTCGCTGCGGGAGCGGGAGCTGTTGAAGGGCGCGAAACTGACGGCGGCCATGGCGGAGGCGCTGCGTGCGCGCGGGGTGGCGGACCTGGCGGCCCGCCTCGCGGCGGAGGTCGGCAACCTCGCGTTCGTGACCGCCTTCGGCCGGTGGGTGGCCCCCGCGTCCCGGAAGGACTTCGGCTCACTGGCCCGAGAAGCCCTGGAAGACCTGCGAAAGGCGACGACCGCACTGCGGTGAGGGTCGGTTCGCACCCGGTCCGAGGGGAAGCGCTACCGCAGTGAAGGACCTTTCAGCACTTGGGGCAGCCACCCCGCGTCGAGGGCGGCGAAGCCGCCCCGCGCCAAAGGCGCCGAAGCCCGGCCGAGCGAAGGGCGGCGAAGCCGTCCGGGGCCGAAGGTGCCAAGCCCCACCCGGTGGTAAGGGCGGCGAAGCCGCCCGGCGCCGAAGCCCACCCGAGCGAAGGGCGG
This sequence comes from Actinophytocola sp. KF-1, assembly GCF_054661535.1. Taxonomy (NCBI): domain Bacteria; kingdom Bacillati; phylum Actinomycetota; class Actinomycetes; order Pseudonocardiales; family Pseudonocardiaceae; genus Actinophytocola; species Actinophytocola sp. KF-1. The sequence goes on from NZ_BAAFVK010000022.1 coordinate 83,024, forward strand.
CGAAACCGTCCGGCGCCGAAGCCCACCCGAGCGGAGGGCGGCGAAGCCGTCCGGCGCCGAAAGGCGCCACCCCCGTGGGGAAGCCGAACCTGTGGGATGCCCCGGTATTGGTTCGGTGGTGGTGGCGGGCAATGGGGCGGGCAGGCGTCAGCCTGCCCGTTAGGGCCTGTCTTAGGGTGGCGGAGGCTCGCGGGTCAAGGGTTGCGCAGCAATCCGGCGGAGCCGGACGCCGAAGAAGCTTCTATGTCAAGCCGCGGCAGCATGGTGGTGTTGGTGCTGGTGGT
>NZ_BAAFVK010000023.1:0-66557 GCF_054661535.1 Actinophytocola sp. KF-1
TTTGTTCACCCTTCAGTCCTCCGTTTGAGCAGACTTGCGTTCTCGGCCAATGTCTTTGACCGCCTCAGGGCCGGAGTGTAAACGATAAACGGGTTCCTGGCCGCATTGACTCCTGAATGGACTCGAGGTCGAGCGGGGTGCGTGCGAGCGGCGGACTCAGGACAGGGCCGGGTCGCAAGTCTCTTACAGGAGAGGCAGAGCGCCGATCGAGTCCCTTCTCCGTTGATTCGGATCGCTTCGCGGATTGTGCGAGTGTCATCGACATGGCGGCCCGCACGACATCGCCACTGCGACGGCACGCACTTCGCCGTGGGCTGCCCGAGACCGTTAACATCCGGTTTCGGCTACCACGGAACGGGGTAGGTGTGAGGCAGGCGAGAGCAGGAGACCGCGGTGATGGTGAAACGGGGGAGCACCCAGCAACGCATCGCTGGTGAGTCTGCTGAACCCAGGCGCCCCGTCGAGGAAGGGCTGCGGGTGACGCGCCTGCCCGGTGACGAAGGACTGGCGGTGGCGGGCGAGGTCGACCCGGCAACCCATCGCGACTGGCAGAACGCCCTGACGTCACTGCTGGTCAGCGGTGTGCCTGCGCGGCTGGACCTGTCCCGTCTGTCGTTCGTCGACGCGCACGGCGCCGCGGTACTGATGTCCGTCGCGCGGAAGGTGGCGCCCGGCAGAACGCTGACGCTGTACCAGCCACCGCCGTGCCTGCTGCGGCTGCTGGACTTGTTCTGGCCGGAAGACCAGGTTGAGATCGTGATCGTGGATGAGGAGGCGGGATGAGCACAGCCTCCCCCGCGCTCAGAACCGGCACCTCCGGGGACGAGTCGTTCGTGCATCCGGCGTTGTTCTACCGCGGTGACGCGGAGTACCTCGCCGGGACGGTCCCGTTCGTGCGGGACGGCCTCGAGGCGGATGAGCCGGTGGCGGTGGCCGTCCCGGGTCGCAACCTCGAGTTGCTGCGCGCCGAGTTCGGCGCGGACGCCGAACGGGTCCTGCTGCTGGACATGACCGAGGCGGGCCGCAACCCCGGCCGGATCATCCCCGGGGTGCTGCGTGCCTTCGCCGACCGGCACCGGGACCGCCCGGTGCGCATCATCGGTGAGCCGATCTGGCCCAGCCGGTCGGAGCTGGAGTACCCGGCGTGCGCCCAGCACGAGGCGCTGATCAACATGGCGTTCACGGGCAGGGACGTGACGATCCTCTGCCCGTACGACGAGGAAGGGCTCACGCCGCGGGTACTGGCGGACGCCGAAGCGACCCACCCGGTCCTCCTCGACCGCGACGGTCAACGCGACAGCGAGGCCTACGCGCCGGACCGGATCGTCGCCGCCTACAACCAGCCGCTGCCGGAACCGGCGTCGGTCATCGAGGCGGCCGAGTTCGCCACCCCGGGCGACATCACGCGCCTCCGCCGGGCGGTCCGCGACCACGCCGACAACGCCGGCCTGGCAGCGGACCGCGTCGTGGACATGGAACTGGTGGTCACCGAGCTGCTCAGCAACAGCGTCGACCACGGCGGCGGCTCCGGCACGATGCGCCTCTGGACCGACGGCGACCACCTCGTCTGCGAGGTCCGCGACAGCGGCGTGCTCACCGATCCCCTCGCAGGCCGCCGCCCCACCGAACCCGGCCAGCTCCGCGGCCGCGGCCTCCTGCTCGTCAACCACCTCGCCGACCTCGTCCGGATCCACACCGGCAGCGACGGCACGGCCATCCGAGTGCACTTCCACGCCTGAACGGCCCGCACACCCGGTCAGAGCACTCGGCCCCGACTGGGCTCCGATGGGACTGTCCACATCCGAACAACCACGGCCCGCAGCCGGCGCGGACAGGTGCGCTGACTCGAGTCAGGCGGGAGTGGTGGTCCTGAACACCTCTGGCCCAGGACCACCGTGTCCCCCCGGCTCAGCCGTCGACGCTGGTGTGCGTCGCCGACCGACAGTCTGATGGGGTGGGGTCGTCGGCGCCGTCGACCAGGCACACCTTCAGGCCGATCGCCTCACCGGCCACGACGTTCCCGAAGGGGTCCCACACCACCGGGGCACCGGCCAGGCCGTTGCCGTTGTACTTGCTCCCCAGGTAGTAGCCGTCGATCCACGCGTAGGCCTTGACCCCGTGGCCATCGCTGCAGTAGTCGTGCACCACGGCGTAGTCGTCGTTGGAGCCGCCGCCCGGCTGGCCCTCGCCGTAGTCGACGAAGTCCACGGTCCCGCAACCGTTGCCGGTGCGCACGGTGAACCCGTCGTCGTACGCGGCGGCTGCCTGGTTGGCCGTCAGGACCATCGACCCCAGCACGAGCGCCGGGGCGAGCATCGCGGCTTTCTTGAACAGTGTGATCATTTCGTCTCCGTTCGGTTGGCTGGTCAATTCATAGCGACGATGTGTTGTCCGGTGCCGGGGCGCGCGCGCCGGACAACAACCTCCGGACAACCTCGGTCGGTGACGCGGTGTGCCGGCCCGCGGGATTGGCTGGTCCGATCGGGTTGTCCGCTGTCATTGCGGCACGCGTGGCAGGTGCTGCCCGGAGAATGGGGGGCCGGAATTCGGATCCTGGGGGTGTACGGATTGGCGCGTCCCGAACGTGTGCTGGAGCCTGACGGAAGTGCGTTGACCGAGTTCGCCGTCGAGCTGCGGCGGTTGCGCACGGCGGCGGGGCGTCCGCCGTACCGGGAACTGGCGCGACGTGCGCATTACTCGTCCACCACGTTGGCGGAAGCCGCTGCCGGCAGGCGACTGCCCAGTCTCGCGGTCACCGTGGCGTACGTGGCGGCGTGCGGCGGGGACGTGGGGGAGTGGGAACGTCGTTGGCGTGAGCTGGCGGCGTCGGAGCCTCCTGACGTTCACGGGCACGTGAATCAGGACGGCGAGCGCCCGCCATACCAAGGCCTCGCCTCCTACCAGACAGGGGACGAGGAGTGGTTCTTCGGTCGGGAGCGGTCGATCGCTGAGCTGGCGGACAGGGTCCGTGCGGTGCGGTTCGTGGCGCTGTTCGGCCCCTCCGGCGCGGGGAAGTCGTCGTTGTTGCGGGCCGGGTTGGTGCCGCGGTTGACGAACGGGAGCGCGGCCCGCGTGGCGGTGTTCACGCCTGGCCGCAGTCCGGTGGAGGAGTGTGCTGTCCAGCTCGCCTCGCTGGTGGGTGGCACAGCGGGCACGGTGCTCGCGGAGCTGCGTGCGGACGCCCACAACCTGCACCGGCTGATCCGCCAGGCGTTTGCCTGCGAGCCGCCGGACGCGGAGGTCGTGCTGGTGGTCGACCAGTTCGAGGAAGCCTTCACCCTGTGCGAGGACCCCGCGGAGCGTGCGTGGTTGATCAGCGCGCTGACCGCGGCGGCCGATGCGCCGAACAGCCGGTGCAGGGTCGTCCTGGGAGTGCGCGCGGACTTCTACACCCACTGCCTGTCCGCCGCCGAGATCACGGCCAAGCTGGCCGACGGGCACGTCTCCCTGGGCCCCTTGAGCGCCGACGAGTTGCGCAGGGCCATCGTCCTGCCTGCACGGCGTGTGGGTTGTGTGGTCGAGAGTTCGTTGCTCACCACCCTCGTCGCGCAGGCGCACGGGCGGGCGGGGACGCTGCCGCTGCTGTCGCACGCCTTGCTGGAGACGTGGCGTCGCCGCCGGGGCAATACGCTCACCCTCGCCGGATTCGACCGCGTGGGGCTCGACGGCGCGCTCGCCATGTCGGCCGAAGCGGTCTACACCGACCTCGACGAACCCGGGCGGCAGGCGGCGAAGAACCTGTTCCTGAGGTTGGTCGCGCTGGGCGAGGGGACCGAGGACACCAAACGGCGGGTCAGCCGGGACGAACTCGGCGGCGGCAACGGCGAGACCGGCGACGTCATCGACGTGGTCATCGAAAGGTTCACCGCCGCCCGGCTCGTCGTGGTCTCCGACCACGGCGTGGAAGTCACCCACGAGGTGCTCATCCGTGCGTGGCCCCGGTTGCGAACCTGGCTCGAGGAGGATCGTCAGGCGCTACGTGTACATCGGCAGCTCACAGCGGCGACGCGGGTCTGGCAGGAACACGACCGCGACCCCGGCACTCTCCTGCGTGGGACCCGGCTGGCGGTGGTGGAAGAGTGGACCGGACGTCATCAGTTCATGAATCAGGCCGAACACGCCTTCCTCGACGCCAGTGTCGCTGCCCGGGACCACGAACAGCGGTCGGCCATGCGGCGAACACGCGTGACGCGCGCACTCGTCGCCATGCTCGCGGTCCTCGCGGTGGTCGCGACATCGGCGGCGCTGTACGCCACCCACGCACAGCGGATCGCCACCCATGAGCGCAACACGGTGACCGCGCTGAAGGTTGCGCGCGACGCCGCGGATCTCATCAGCACGAACCCGAGGCTCGCCGCCCAGCTCAGCCTGGCCGCCTACCGCCTGGCGCCATCGCGGACCACTCGCGACAGCCTCGTCGCGGCAGAGGCGGCGGCGAACGTCCGCCCCTTGAACCCAGGCGGTGCGTTCGTGTCGGTGACGCCCGACGGGCGGGTTTACGCCGCCGCGGACCGAGGCCGGGACGTCACGGTCCTGTCGACGATCTCCGATGCGGCGACGGCAGAGGTCAGCACCCTGACCGGCGGCTACATCTCGGCACGTTTCAGCCCCGACAGCCGGATCGCCGCGACGATGGACGACCACGCGGTCGCACGGCTGTGGAACGTGGCGGACCCCGCCCGGCCGCGGCTGCTTGCGACCCTGCCCAGAAAATCCGCCGACTTCTGGTTCAGCCCGGACAACTCGTACCTGGCCACCGCGGACGCGGTCGAAGGCGCGGTCGACGCACTTCCGGACATCGGATCGACGTGGAAGCACTCGACCGGCCAACTCTGGGACATCACAGCCATCGACCGGCCACGGTGGGTCGCCACGATCTTGTCCGGGCGGCTCGAAGCGGCGACGTTCAGCGATGACGAGAAACGAATCGCCACGGTGAACGTGGCCGAGCCCGGAAGACCGGCCGGCAATGACCGTAGCGGTTCCCGGCAGATCATGTGGGTGTCGGACATCGGCACGTTGTCACGATTGAAACCCGTCGGCCGGGAGGAGATGGCCGCCGCCGAATGGCAGCGCAGTGTGACCTTCGCGTTGAACAGTCACACGCTGGTCACCGGCGGCGAAGCAGGCACGGTCTCCGTGTGGGATGCCGACGACGGCGAGCGCCTGCTGATCCACGGAAAGGCCAGGGGCAACCGCGCGGCGATACTCGACATGGCAGGTCATGGGACCCGGGTGGCCACCGCGGACATCGGTGGCGCCATCGCTGTCTGGGACGTCTCCGACGACGCTGATCCCAGGCAACTCGTCGAACTCACACAACACCACGAATCCAGTTTCGACGCGCTGACCTTCGGCACGGACGGCAGAACGTTGCAGGCAATCGAGTTCCCGGCCCAAGGCGGCGCGAACCTGCTCCGCTGGCACCTCGACGCCGACGACGCGGCCGCCACCGTATGCGAGCACATCCCGCCCATGACCGAATCCGACTGGCACGAACACCTCGTCAACGTGCCGTATCAGCCCGTTTGCGAATAGCGCGAGCCGCGGTCGGAGCGCCGGGGGTCAGCGGGTCGTGTTCAGGTGCAGCCGGGCGGAGCGGGATGTTTCGGCCTCCGTCTCGGTGACCCTGGCCATCGCCCAGCGGAGCACCGGTGGGGCCATCAGCGAGGTGACGATCGCGATGAGCACGACCACCGTGTAGATCTCCGGGCTGAGGAGGCCGAGGCGCAGGCCCACCATGGCGATGACGATCTCCACCACGCCTCTGGCGTTCATCCCGGCGCCCAGTGCCAGGCCTTCCCAGTGGCTGAGCCTGCTCAGCCGGGCGCCGAGGTACGCGCCCGCGAACTTCCCGACGACGGCCGCGATCAGGACGACGGCGCCGGTGGCCAGCACCGGCCAGTGGGCCAGTGACGTCAGGTCCATGCGCAGGCCGGCCAGTGCGAAGAACACCGGTGACAGCACGGCGAGCACGGTGGTGCGCAACGGCACCAGCAGTTCCATCCGCACGAGGCGGCCGTGGCTCAGCACCAGCCCGACGACGAACGCGCCGAACACCGCTTCCAGGCCGAGTGCCTGCGTGCCGGTCGCGCCGAGGAGCACCAGCACGCACACCACGCCGGTGGTCGGGCCCCCTCCGGTGGTGCGGCGCAGCACCGATCGCGCCAGCGGGCGCAGCAGCAGCGCTCCCGCCACGGCGGCGAGCAGCCCGGCGGCGGTCGTGAGCAGCGTGTGCGCGTGCAGCCCCGCGGTCGCGATGCCGGACACCACGGCCAGCAGGACCCAGCCTGCCGTGTCGTTCAGCATGACCGCGCACATCGTCAGCTGGCCGATGTCGCGGTGCAGCAGATCCATGTCCAGCAAGGTCCGCGCGATGACGGGGATCGCGCTGATGCCGAGCACGATCCCGATGAACAGGGCGAAGGTGGCCCGGTCCGCGCCGTCGGGCACCAGCGCGGCCGGGATGCACAGCGCGACCGGGATCCCGATGGCGAACGGCAGCACGAAACCGGCGGCACTCACCTTGGACACGGTCGCCGAGCGGCCCCGCGCGAGACCCAGGTCGACGTGCATTCCCGTGATTCCCACGAGCAGCAGCACGCCGACCTGACCGACCGCCTCCAGCAGGTGCTGCTGCTGCGGCTGCCCGAAGGCCAGCGCCTCGCCGAGACCGGGCCAGAGCGCGCCCAGCACCGACGGCCCCAGCAGCACACCGGCGCTCAGCTCCCCGGCGAGCGCGGGGAGCCTGCACCGGACTGCCAGGCGTCCCAGCACGACGGCCAGCAGGAGCAACAGGCTGATCTGCCACAGGAACCGCAGCATGGTGCCGGACGGGATCGGCGCGATCACCGTCACCTCCGCCACCAGGGTCATGTCACCGCCCAGCCCTGGCCGGCGAGCGTGGCGGTACGGGTGTGGTCGACGAGCCCCTCGTGCGTCCTGGGCAGCGCCGTCACCACGCGGAACTGAGCCGGGATCAGGTAACCCGGCACCCTGTCCCGCAGGAACGACACGATGTCGACGCGAGTGGGCCGCTGATCGCGCTCGACCACGAGGAACGCGACCAGTTCCGGGCCGCTGCCCGCGCCGGGCGACCACACGAGCGACTGAGCGATGGCGGGATGGCGGTCCAGCGCCGCTTCGGCGAGTTCCGGATCGACCCGGAACCCGTGCACGAACACGGGGTGGTCGCGGCCCTGGCCGAGTGCCGCGCCCGTCTCGTCGAGCACCGCCGTCTCACCGGTGTCGTGCTCGCGGCCCGCGACCCGGACGAGGAACCTGCCTGCCACCCCCGGAGGCAGCGTCACGCCGCCGTCCCCCGCGACGCGCCAGCCGACGCCGTCGACCGGGCGCCCGACCGGGACGATGTCGCGCTCCAGTTCCGCCGCGCCGACCCGGTGCGCGGCCAGCGCACCGGCGATCCCGGCCGCGGTGTACAGGGTCCGCACCTCCGCGGCGGGCCCGGCGAGGTCGCGCATCGCCTCGGCCGTCCGCGCGTGCAGCAGCTGCCCGGAGGCGACCAGCAACCGCAGCCTGCCAGTGGTGAGCTGCCCGCGCAGGTCGGCGTCTTCCAATGCGGCGGTGTGCACCGCACGCCACTGGTCGGGCAGCAGGTCGACGACCGTCGCGCGGGAGCCGGCGATGCGCCGCGCGAGCGCGGTCCGGTCGGCCCGCACCGACGCCGCCTCGACCAGGCACGCGCCGACCAGCCATGCCGCGGTGACGTCACGGACCCAGCCCGCGCTGCCCCGCGGCCACGCCGTCAGGAGCACGTCGTCGGGCCGCAGGCCCAGCGCCCGCACCGTGCGGGCGGCGCCGTCGGCGAGTTCCGCCGGATCGGTGTCGCTGCCCAGCGTGGCGAGGAGACCGGCCGGAGTGGTGTCCAGTTCCGCGAACAACACCGGGCCGTCGTCGCGGTCGAGCGCCACGCGGTCGGCGTCGGCCGCCCAGACGGCGACCACCCGGCCGAGGTCCGGGCGCTCCCGCCGCCGGGCAGGGCCGGCGTCGTCGGTGGCGGTGTCCGGCTCGCCCGCGAGGAACTCGGCGAACCGCTGCGCGACGACCGCTGCGTGGCTCACCGCGATCCGGTCCTGGTCGTGCCACACGACCAGGGTGCCGTCCGCGTCCCTGGCGAGTGCCAGGTCGAACCGTTCGCCGCAGCGGTCGGCACCGAGGTAGGCGAACGGGAAGTGCGCGTCGCGGTAGGCCGACGCGTCGTGGTGGTGCAGGTGGGCGTCGGCCTCGGCGAGGCCCGCGCGCACCTGGTCGACGAGGTCGGAACCGTCGAGGTCGAGCGGGACCGGCATCAGCCGGGCGAACGGTCCGACGACGGTCGTCAGCTGGTCGTCGTCGCGGCCGTCGCGCAGGACACCGACCACCGCCACCCGGTGGCCCGCGAGTTCGGCGCAGAACTGGCCCCACGCCGCGATCAGCACGGCGTCGGACTCGGGGGTCGCGGTGGTCAGCGGTACCGGGACGCGGCCGGGGGTGCCGCCGTGCCGGCGGACGTGGTGGGTCAGGGGAGCCTCGGCCTGGAGCCGCTCCTGCAGGTGCAGTTCGTCCAGGCGGGCGTGCCACTCCTTGGCTTCGGTCGTGTCGGCCTGCTGCGCCTGCCAGGCACCGTAGGACAGGTACCGCACGTCGGTCACGGAATCGGCCGCGCCGCGGGCGACGGCGGCGATCAGCTCGAGCGATCTCCGGTCCACGGCGACGGTGAGGCCGGTGACGGCGAGCGCCGCCGAGCCGTGCCCGGTCGCGAGCACCGCGCCGATCACGCGGCCGCTCGCCGGGTCCAGTTCCAGGGTCCGGGCACGGGCCGCGGCCGCCGCGCCGGGGTCGGCGACACCGCGCAGCTCGACGACCTCGACCGCGGGCGCCTGCGCGGCGGGCAGCGGTCGCTGCATCCCGCTGGGCCATCCCGGCACGGCAACGAACGCCGTCCGCAGGATCTCGGTGCGGCGCACCAGATCGCGCAGTGCCGCGGTCACCTCCCCGGCGGTGACGCCGGCCGGCATCGGGAAGACCGCGTCGGTGCGCCTGCCCGGCACGTGGAGCCGCTGCTGCTCGGACAGGGCGTACAGGTCGTCGGTCATCACACGGTCTCCGTCTCCATCTCGACGCTGCTCGTGCGGCCGCCCACCTCGGCGATGCCGCCGCCGGTGTAGGTCGGCACGTACATCTCGGCGATCGCGAGCGCGATCAGCCGCTCCCCGCGGTACGGCGTCCTCGAGTGGGCGACGAGCATGTTGTCCAGCAGGATCACGTCGCCGCGTTCCCACAGGAAGCTGTTGCTGTTCTGCTCGTAGCAGTCGTAGACGTGGCGCAGCGTCTCCTGGTCGATCGGCGTCCCGTCGCCGAAGTAGGCGTGCCGCGGCAGGTCCTCCTCGGCGAAGGTGTCCAGCAGGACCTTCGTGACCTCCTCCTCCAGGCTGGACACGTGGTAGTGGTGCGCCTGGTTGAACCACACCTGCTCGCCGGTGTCCGGGTGGATCGCCACCGCGTGCCTGCGCGACTTCGTGCGCAACCGCTCGCCGCCGTCGAGCCACTCGAACTCGATGTTCTGCCGCCGGCAGTACGCGGCGACCTCGGCCTTGTCCTCGGTCTGGAACGTCGACTGCCAGGACAGACCGATGCCGTCGTGGTAGTTGCTCACGTAGAGCACGCCCTTGGCCTTGAACTCGGCGGCGACGTCGGGGTCCATCACCGCCAGCACCTTGCGGCAGTCGGCGATCGGCGTGCGGCCCTCCCACTCCGCGGGCTGGATGCAGGAGAACCAGAGCTTGCGCGGCCACTGGTGGGAGAAGGACGTGGTGTTGTGGAAGTGGATGTACTGGTCCTGCGGGTGGATGGTGGAGGTGTAGATGTGGTCGCCGAGCTCGGTGCGCGGCGACCGCCGCTCGGTGTAGGGGATGAGGTCGGGGGTGAAGGTGCGCGCGAACCGGCGCAACCCGTCGATGGTGTCGACGTGGAAGTCGCGGAACAGCACCGCTCCGTTCGCGGCGAGGTCGGCCAGCACGTCGTCGCGGTGAGCGGCCACCCAGTGCAGGAGGTCGACGTCGGCGCGGGCGGGCTGGACGAGCCGGATCGGCGTCGGCCCGTCGACGTAGCTCTTCCGGACGGCGCTGACGTCGACGCTGCGCGGCTGGACTTCGTTGAACATGCGTGCTCCTCCGTTGTGACGTTGTCTGTCGTCGCCGGGCCGGGTCAGCTCCTGGCGCCGGCGAAGGTCTCGTCCTCGACGATCGCGGGCGTGCCGCGGAAGCCGTGCTCGACGAGTGCTCGGTGGGTGCGGTGGACGTGCTCGGGATCGGGTTCGCCGATCACGGGCACCGGTGCGCCGTCGAAGGTCGGCAACACCCCCGCCGAGACGCAGCCCATCAGGTGCCGGCCCACGCGGTGTGCGCGCAGCGACCCGAGGACCGTGGCCAGCACGCCGTCCTGCGGCTGCCACCGCAGTTCCGTGAGGTCGGCGGGCCAGGTCAGCATGCCGCCCTCGGTGACGTGCAGGTCGCCGTTCCGGTGGCGGGCCAGGGCCCTGGCGACGTCGAACAGGTGCGGCGACGAGTCGTCCACGACGACGGTGCCGGGCCGCAGGCGGTCGACGTCCAGGACGCCGTGCACGCTGGCCGCGCCGATGACGAGCGTGGCGCGGTAGGCGGCATCGGCGACCGCCGACGGTGCGCTCTGCGCGCACTCCACCGGGCAGTCGCAGCCCGCCGCGGTGAGTTCCCCGGCCACGCGCTGCGCGCGGCCGAGGTTGCCGGGGCCGTCGACCAGGATCAGCCGCCGGGGTCTGCCGAGCACCCGGACCGCCTGCCGCACGGCCGCCCGGCCCACCGAGCCGAGCCCGACAACCGCCACGTCGTGGTCGGCGAAGCCGGTACCGGTCCTGGCGAGGGCCTCGGCCACGTTCAGCACGACCGCCGCCGCGGTCACGTCGTGCCCGGTGGTCACGCTGCCCGCCGGCACCAGGGGCCGCAGCAGCCGACCGTAGTCGAGGCTGGACGCGAGCATCCCGGTGAGCGCGGTGCACCGCGCGCCCATCTCGCCCGCGGCCTGGACGGCAGCCGCCACCGCGGCGGCCGTCCGGCCGGGGTCGGCGAACAGGTCGCTCGTCATCAGCGGCACCAGCAGGTGGCCGACCGGGCCGAACGGGGTCACGAAGACCCGGCGGAGCACCGGTTGTCCGGCCGCCACCGCGTCGAGCACCTCGGCGCGGGTGTGCCCGGTGCGGGCGAGGGCCTGCGCCGAGACGTAGCCGACCGCCGCCGCGGTCAGCCGTCGCCGGGGCAGCCGGTCGAGGAGCGCGAGCCCGGTCCCGGCGGTGACGACGTCGACGGCGTCCGCGCGGTCCGGTGCGGCGGTGCCTGCCCGCGGCGCGGTGCGGTCGGCGAGCAGGCCGACGAACGCGCCGAACCGCGGGTTCCGCAGCACGGTGGCGGCGTCGACCTCGGTGCCGAGCCGGGCGCTGACCCGGGCGGCGAACCGCACCGAGTCCAGCGACGTGCCGCCGTCGGCGTAGAAGTCGGAGTCCGGTCCGGGATCGGTGCCGAGGATGGCCGTCCACTCGGCACCCGCGGCGGCTGCCACCGCGGCGGCGCCGGGGCCGGTCAGTGCCGGGACGTCGGTCGCGGCGGGGGTGTCCGCGGGATCGGACAGCGCGGCGAGTGCTGCCCGGTCGACCTTGCCGTGCGGCGTCAACGGCAGCGCGCCGACCACCAGCAACTCGTCGGGCATCATCCAGCGCGGCAACCGCTGCGCCAGTTCCGCCCGTAGTCCCGCGTGGCCGGTGGCCGCGCTCGGCCCGGTGACGACGCACCGCAGCCGCTTGGCGCCTGCCCGGTCCACCATCACCGCCACCGCGTCCGTGACCCCGTCGCAGCCGCGCAGGTGGTGCTCGATCTCGCGGAGGTCGACCCGGCGGCCGTTCAGCTTCACCTCGTCGTCCATCCTGGCGAGCCACACCAGCTGACCGTCCTCGCGCAACAAGCCGAGATCGCCGGTGCGGTACGTCGCGTGCACCGATCCGTCCGATGTGGACTCGAACTCGAACCGGCCGCGTTCGTGCGCCGGGTCGAGGTAACCGAGCCCGACCGCGGCGCCGGAGACACGCAACTCGCCCGCCACACCCGGCGGCAGCAGCCGCCCGGCGGTGTCCACCACCGCCACCGCGCAGTTCGGGATCGGCGTGCCGATGGGGATCCGCGCGTCGGCAGGCGGCGCGGACAGCACCGCGTGCGTGACGTCGTCGGCGCACTCGGTCGCGCCGTAGGCGTTGACCAGGGGCACGTCGCTCACCCGGAACCACCGGGTCACCAACTCGGCGGTGAGCGCCTCCCCGCTGACCATCACGTGCGTCAAGCCCAGCGCCGCGGCCGGCCACCGCACGCGCCCGCACTCGACCGACTCCAGCAGGGCACCGAGGTGGCTGGGCACGGTCTCGAACACGGTGACCCCGTGCTCGACGAGGTGGTCGACCAGCCGTCCCGGGGCGAGCATGCGGGCTTCGTCGACGACGACCGACCGGGCGCCGACCAGCCAGGCGGCCATGCACTGCCACAGCGACTGGTCGAACGACGCGGGCGCGACCTGCGCGACGGCCGACGACGCGTCCAGGCCGAGCAGCTCCGCCTTGCCCCACAGGTGGTTGGCCATCGCGTCCGGGCCGATCCGCGCGCCCTTCGGCTCGCCGGTCGACCCGGAGGTGAACACCACGTAGGCGCACTCGGGCACGGGCCGGACCGCCGGCTCGCCGACGGCCGCGCCCGGGTCGGCGGCCGACACCGGGACGGTCCTGCTCCCGGCCTCGGCCAGCGCGGCACTCAACGCCGGGCCGACCTCGTCGTCGGTGACGACGACCCGGACCCCGGCCCGTCGCAGCAGGCCCGCGAGCCGCGCGGGCGGCTGTCCCGGGTCGAGCGGCAGATATGTCGCACCGGCCCGCCAGATCGCCAGCACGGAGATCCACAGCCGGGCCGACCGGGTCGCGAGCACCGCGACGACCCCGGGGCTGGGCAGGACGCGCCGGATCGCCTCGGCGCACGCGTGTGACGCCCTGGACACCTCGGCGTAGGACCAGGTCCGCTCGTCGTCGACGATCGCCGGGGCATCCGGCCGGACCCTGGCGTGGTCGTCGACGACAGCGGCCAGGTTGTCCAGTCGCGGCCGGTCACGGGTGGTGTCGGCACCGGACGCCAGCTGGACGAGCCGGGCGTCGCGTTCGGGCAGCGGCACGTCGGCGGGCCTGCCGTCCGGGTCCGCGGTCAGCCGCCGGACCAGGTGCGCGAAGTGCGCGAGCATCCGCTCGGCGTCGCTGTCGGCGACCGTGGGGAACCGGTTGTCCACCGACACCCGCAATCGCTTGCGCGCCGGGTCGAGCGAGCACTGCACGGTGACGTCGAAGTAGGTCTGGTCCAGCCCGACGAGCGTGCCCGTCCGCAGCGAGCGCTCCTCGTCGGCCACGGTGTCCGCGTAGCGGTGGAAGTTGGTGAAGTTGAAGACCGAGTCGCAGCCCTCGATGCCCGCGTCGCGCACGATCGTCGAGTAGGGCACGCGGCGGTGGCGCCAGGCCGCGCCCTCCCGGTCGCGCACGGCGCTGATCAGCTCGGACCAGCTCGGCGCGGCTTGCGAGTCGACGACGAGCGGCACCATGTTCAGGAACAGCCCGCACGCGTCGGCCGCACCGGGCAGCTCGGGGCGGCCGTTGACGGTGACGGCGGTGGCCGCCTGCCCGCCCCCGGCGAACGTGGTGACCAGGTGGACGTGCACGGCGAGCAGCACCGTCCGCAGCGGGACCGCGAGCCGCTCGGCGACCGCCAGCAGGTCGGCGACCTCCCGCTCGGTGAAGACGTGGTCGTGGCGGTGCCACTCGTCCGGGTGCGTGCCGCCGTCCTTGGCCACGGCCAGCTGCCAGCGCACGTCGCCTGCCTCGGCGATGCCGGCCCGCCAGAACTCCCGTGCCGCCGGGTCCGCGACCGCCTCCTGCTCCAGCCGGACGAACTCGGCGTAGCTGGGCGGTTTCCGCCGTTGCCGCCACCGGCGCGCGGTGGGCGGCACCGGCCGGTCACCGGCCGCGCAGTGCAGGCATTCGTAGGCGTCGAGCACGTCGCGCAGCAGCACGGCGACGCTCCACCCGTCGAGCACGGGTTCGACGACGGACAGCATGGCGCGGTCGTCCGCGAGCCGGTAGAGGGTGAAGGTGAACAGCGGGGCGGTGTCCCACCGGAACGGGGTGCGCCGGGCGAGCGCCGTCTCCGCCTCGATCACCGCGTCCTGGTCGGGCCCGGGCAGGTGCCGCAGGTCGCGTTCGGCGAGGGGGACCTCGACGGCCGTGCGCACCACCTGGACCGGACCTTCCGGGGCGCCGGCGTCGATCTCGGTGCGCAGCACCTCGTGGTGCTCGGCGACCTCGGCCAGGGCGGCGCGCAGGAGCCCGGCGTCGACGTGGCCGTGCAGCTCGACCGTGGTCACGTAGGTGACGTAGTCGTCGCTGACGTCGTGGTGGAACAGCAGCGCCTGCTGCAACGCCGACAGCGGGAACCGGGCCGGCCGCGACGGCGCGGGCGGATCCGCGTCGACCGGGGCGGCGCGGCAGGCGAGCCTCTCGGCGAGCCGGGCGATGGTGCGGGTCTCGAACACGTCGGCGGTCGTGATCTCGGCACCGGCCGCGCGCAGACCGGTGACGAGGTCCAGGACCGTGATGGAGTCCAGGCCGACGTGGAACAGGTCGGAGTCCGGGGCGACGGCGGCGGGCTCGACGCCCAGCAGGGTGGTGACGTGTTCGGCAAGGAGCCGCTGCGACCCGTCGGCCGGGACGTGCCCGGCACCGCGGTGCTCCGGCAGGACCTCGGCGGGGAGGGTGGCGAGCGCCGGGCGGTCGAGCTTGCCGCTGGGGGAGTACGGAAGGGCGGCCACGGTGAGGAACCGGGTCGGCAGCATGTGCTGCGGCAGGGTCCTGGACAGCTCCCGGCGCAGGCCGCGCGCGTCGGGGTGGGCGCCGGGGCTCAGCCGCAGGTACGCGACGAGCCGGTCGGTGGGAGCGGCGTCCGGGTCGTGGCGCACGGCGGCGGTGGCGACACCGGCGCACTGGGCGAGCGCGCTGTCGATCTCGGCCAGCTCCGTGCGCTGGCCGTTCACCTTCACCTGGCTGTCGGTGCGGCCGAGGAACTCCAGCACGCCACCGGGCCGCCAGCGCGCCAGGTCACCGGTCCGGTAGGCGCGGGTGCCACCCGGTCCGGCGATGAACCGGCCTGCGTCGAGCGTGCCGTCGCCGACGTAGCCGAGCGCTACGGCGTCGCCGGAGATGACGAGTTCGCCGCGCACGCCGACGGGCGCGCTGCGCCCGTACCGGTCCCGCACGTCGATGCGCACGTTGTCGGCGGGCCGTCCGATCGGCACGTGGGTGCGCCGGTCACGGGGGTCGTAGGTCCACCCGGTGACGTCGATCGCCGCCTCGGTCGGTCCGTAGAGGTTGTGCACGGCGACGCCGAGGTGTTCGTGCAGCCGCCGGGCCTGGCGCAGTGTCAGCCGTTCCCCGCTGGTGATCACCCGCCGGAGCTGGCCGCAGCGGCGCCGGTCGGCGACGGCGAGGAACGCGTCGAGCATCGCCGGTACGAAGTGGACGGTGTCGATGCCGTAGCGCTCGACCACGTCGACGAGGTACTCGGCGTCGCCGTGCCTGCCGTGTCCGGCCAGCACGCACACGGCACCGGCGAGCTGGGGCCAGAACAGCTCCCACACGCTCACGTCGAAGCTGATCGGGGTCTTGGCGAGTACCCGGGAGCACCGGTCGAGCGGGAACGCCCGCTGTGCCCACCGCAGGCGGTTGAGCAGCGCGGGCTGGGACACCACCACGCCCTTGGGGCGCCCGGTGGAACCCGAGGTGTACATGACGTAGGCGGCGTCGTGCGGGTCGGCGTGCCCGAGCGGTACCGGGCTGGCGGCGCGCAGCCGCCGCACCGACAACCGCACCGAGCCGAACTCCTCGCCGCCGTCGTCCTCGCCGCCGCCGTCGTTGCCGTCGTCGGGAGCGGCGACCAGGACCGTGGCGCGGCTGTCGGCGACCATGTGCGCGCGGCGCTCCGGTGGCAGGTCGGGGTCGAGCATCAGGAACGGCGCGCCGGCCAGCAGCGCGCCGTACACGCCGACGTGCAGCGCGCACGAACGCGGGGCGCGGACCGCGACCACCACGCCCGGCCCGGCCCCCTCGGCCAGGAGCCGGCCGGCCAGCGCTCGTGCCGAGCGGGCCAGGTCGGCGTAGGTCATGACGCGGGGCGCCGCACCGCGCGCGCCGTCCTCGATCACGCAGGGGCGCAGCGGGGTGTCCTCGGCCTGTCGCAGGAACTCGGCGGCGAGCGACGAGGGCACCGGGTGCGCGGCGCCGACGACCGGGGGTTCGGTGCCGGTGACGCAGTCCAGGGCGGGGTGCCCGGTGTCGCGTTCGGACAGTGCGGTCCACGCGCCGGTGAGGAGGTCGGCGTAGGCGGCCATCGACGCGTGGTCGTAGCGGTCGGCGCGGTACTCCAGCGCCATCGTCGCCCGGTCGCCGTCGCGTCCGATGTAGATGGACAGGTCGAACTTCGCGGAACCGTTGTGCACCAGGAAGGGCCGCCAGGACAGGCCTGCGCAGCGCACCGCCCGCTCGGGGACGAAGTGCAGCGGGAGGTCCGGTGGGTCGAGCTGGTTGACCGCCACGATGGACGTGCCGGTGCCGCCGAGGGTCAGCGGCAGGTCGCCGCACAACCGGATGGCACCCTCGTGCAGCTCGTCCTGCACGTGCTCGGCGAGGGCGGCGACCGTGGTGTCCGCGCCGACCCGCAGCAGCAGCGGCAGCGTGCGCACCCGGTAGCTGACGAACCGGTCCTCGTCGGGCCGCCGGATGCTGAACGGGACGCGGACGGCGAACTCCTCGGCGCCGCTCACCGCCCCGACGAGCACCGCGACCCCGCTCAGCGCCAGCGAGAACGGCGACACGCCGAGCAGGGCGGCGCGCTCGGCGAGCGCGGTCGCCGAGCCGGGCGCGAGCCGGCGGCGCAGCAGCGCCCCGCGGCCACCGCTGTCCGCGTCGCCGTCGGGCGGCAGCAGTTCCTGCGACTCGGCGAGCCGCTGCCGCCGCCGCCAGTGGCGGGTCGCGTCCTCGGGGTCGGTCAGGTCCGCGTGCGCCAGCGTCTCGGCGGGCTCGGCCCGCTGGTCCCCGGCCGGGTCGTCGCGGTACAGCTCGCGGATGCGGGCCAGCAGCAACCGCAGTGACAACCCGTCGCACACCAGGTGGTGGATGGTCAGCTGCAGGACCGGGGAGCCCGCCGGATCGCGCCACAGCACGAAGCGGTGCAGCCGGGCGCCGGGCAGGAAGGGCCTGCCCGCCTCCTCGATCAGCTCCTGGCGCTCCTCGACCGGTGTTTTCCCTTCCACCACGGGAAGATCGGCGACCCGGAGTTCGGCGGCGCCCGCGTCCGCGTACCGGCGCCACACCCCGTCATCGTTCCGGCGCACCACCGACCGCAGCGCGGGCTGCTCGCCGACCAGCCGGTGCAGCGACCGCGCGAGCCGGTCCTCGTCGAGGTCGCCGTCGATCTCGACGGCCGCGGTCACGTGGTAGGCGACGTCGAGCGGCCGGCGGGCCTGGTGCGCCCAGATCTCCCGCTCACCCGGCTCGAGCGCCACCCCGGCGCCGAGGTCCGCGGCTGCCCCGGCGTCGCTCATCGAGCGGTCTCCCGCGTGCCACCTGTCCACTGGTCCGCCACCAGCGCGGCGAAGTCGTCGGCGTTCTTCGCTCCCTGCAACGCCTGCCAGGCGAGCCGGACACCGAACTCGGCCCGCACCGCGCTGAGCATCCGCAGCCCGGACAGGGAGGTCCCGCCGCCGACGGAGAACGGGCCGTGCACCGACCCCTCGTCGCCGCCGGTCGCGACGACCCACAACGTCCGCACCCTGGCGCGGACCTCGGTGGCATCGGCGAAGGTCGTGGTCGTGTTCGCCACAGTGTCGTCCTTTCCGTTCGAGCGGGAGGTGGTCCCATTCCCTGGATATCGGATGGATTTCCCGCCGCGGGCGAGGTTTGTCGTTGACCCCAGCCCTTCGGGGCCCGGTCGGTGACGGCTCACCGCACCACGCCGTAGGCCTGCTCGCCGCGCTGGGACGCGGCCGCGAGCACCCCGCCGCGCGGGTCCGGCCCGGTGGCGCACACCTTGCCCAGCGTCGCGGCCGGTGCCGTGCGGATCCGGTGGCCGCGACGGGTCAGCTCGGCGGTGGTCGCGGCGTCGAAGCCGTCCTCGGCCACCAGCACCAGCGGCTCGGCCCGGCGCGGGGTGAACGAGCTGGGCACGTGCTCGGTGTGGAAGGTGCGGGCCTCGACCGCCTCCTGCACCGGCATCCCGAAGTCGACGTGGTTGACGAAGAAGTTGAGCGTCCACTGGTCCTGCTGGTCGCCGCCGGGGGTGCCGAAGGCGAGGTACGGCGTGCCGTCGTCCCGGCGGACCACGGTCGGGCTGAGCGTGGTCCTCGGCCGTTTGCCCGGCGCGAGGCTGTTGTTGTGGCCCTCGGCCAGCCAGGCCATCTGACCCCTGGTGCCGAGCGGAAAGCCCAGCCCGGGAACCACGGGCGAGCTCTTCAACCACCCGCCGCTCGGGGTGGCGACCACCATGTTGCCCTCGGCGTCGGTCGCGCTCACGCACGTCGTGTCGCCCGCGGCGGCGGTCAGCTGGACCACCGTGGGGATACCGCTGTCCAGCTGCGCGAGCCAGTCCGGCCCGTCGGGCACCGCGGCTCCGTCCGGCACGGGCGGCACCCAGGGGGCGCGGCCCGCGGGGGAGCCGGGGCACAGCGTGTCGCGGGCCCGGTCGCCGATCAGCGCCCTGCGGTGGTCGCTGTAGCCGGGCGACAGCAGCTCGTCGATCGGCACGTCGGCGTGGTCCGGATCCCCGTACCACGCCTCACGGTCGGCGAAGGCCAGCTTGGCCGACTCGACGACCGTGTGCAGGTGGTCGGCGCTGCCGAACCCCATGGCGCCGAGGTCGAAGCCGGACAGCAGTGCCAGCTGCTGCAGGAAGACCGGCCCTTGCGACCAGGGACCCGCTTTGCTCACCACGAGGTCGCGGTAGGGCAGGCTCACCGGCTCCTCGACGCCGGACCGCCAGCCGGCCAGGTCCGCGCCGCGCAGCAGCCCGCCGTTGCGCCTGCCGGTGGCGTCGGCCATCTCCGCGGTACTGAGGAACTCGTCGACGGCCTCCGCCACGAACCCTTCGTAGAAGGCGCGCCGGGCGGCCTCGATCCGCGCCTCCCGGCCGCCACGCGCGGCGCGTGCCTCCGCCACGATCCGGCCGAAGGTCTCGGCCAGCACCTGGTTGCGCACGATGGTCCCGGGCGCCGGGGCGCCACCGCCGACGAGGTAGGTCTTGCCGGACTCGGCCCACTCGTCGCGGAACAGCGGGGTCAGCACGTCGATCATCAGCGATGCCTTGGGCAGCACCGGGAAACCCGCCGACGCGTAGCCGATGGCGGGCGCCAGCACGTCGGCCACCTCGAGCCTGCCGTGGTCCCGCAGCAGGCGCATCCAGGCGCCGAACGCCCCCGGCACGCACGCGGCGAGCAGACCCGATCCGGGCACGTGGTCAAGCCCGCGGTCCCGGAACGCCGCGATCGTCGCCGCGGCGGGCATCGGGCCCTGCCCGCAGATCACGCTGACCCGCTCGGTCCTGGCGTCGTGGACCAGGATGGGCGCGTCGCCCGCCGGGCCGTTGAGGTGCGGTTCGACCACCTGGATCACGAACGCCGCGGCGGTGGCCGCGTCGAAGGCGTTGCCGCCGCGCTCGAACATGGCCATCCCGGCGGCCGACGCCAGCCAGTGGGTGGACGCGACGGCGCAGTGCGTGCCGTGCAGTTGCGGTCGGCTCGTCATGACGTGTTCCCCTCGGTGGTGGTCGGGTGGCCGGTGCTCACGCGGGTACGGCGATGCGGCCGTCGGCGACGGCGGTCACCGACCCGGTGACCGCCGCCCGCGCGACCCGGCCGTCGGTGATCTCCGCGGTGCACCGCAGGACGGCGGGCCTGCCGATCTCGTCGCCCTGGCGGATGTGGTACCCGTGCAGCCCGTCCGGTTCGGGGAACAGCCCGGCCTCCGCCAGCCAGATCCCGAGTGCGAGCGCCACCGGGGCGCACGCGGGGTCCTCCGGGATGTCGAACCCCGGCGCGAACAGCCGGGCGCGCGCGCAGCGGCTGTCGGGGCGCCAGCTGAACAGGAACAGGGCCGCCACGCCGAGTTCGCCCAGCCGCCGGTGGTCCGGGCGGGCGACGGCCAGCGCCCGTTCGTGGACGGGCAGGAACGGGAACCTGGCGGAGAACCCGGCTGCCATCGGGCTGTACAGGTCGGTCTCGGCCGCGGTGAGGCCGACCGCGCCGAGCAGCGGCTCCGGGTCGACGGCCGTGCCGGGCAGCGCACCGGACCCGGTCAAGGTGGCCCGGCCGGGTTCGGCGATCAGGTGCTGGCGCCCGGTTCCGCACTCCTGCACGACCGGCCCGCCGGGGATCACGCCCAGCCGCACCAGCGTCGCCGCGGTACCGACCGCGGAGTGCCCGCCGTGCGGGGATTCGTTGCTGGGCGTGAAAACCCGGACCCGGTAGGTGGCCTCCGGCGAGGACGGCGTCAGCACGAACGCGGTCTCGGTGGCGTTCAGCTCGGCGGCGATCGCCCGCATCGCGGCGGTGTCGAGCCGGTCCGCGTCCGGGACGACGCCGAGGGAGCTGCCGGTGAACGGCCGGTCGGTGAACATGTCGACCAGCAGGTAGTCGATCATCGTGCGGTCCTTTCGGTCAGCACCTCCGCCGCCACCCCGGCCAGGACGTCGAGGCGCGCCCGGTACGGGAAGTCCGGTCGGGGCCAGTGCGTGACGACGTCGGTGACGCCGATGCCCGCGAACAGTCCGCAGGCGTCGCGGTAGGACTCCACCGACGTCAGGACGCCGTCGATCATGGCTCCGGTGACCACCAGCCTGCGCACCGTCGCCGGGTCCCGTCCTGCCGTCTCGCAGGCCCGGTCCAACGCGGCGGCCTGCGCGCGGAGCCCGGCGACCGCCCGGTCGTACCGGACGGGGCTCGGCCAGCCCGGCTGCCCCGCGGTGACCCAGATGTCGGCGTGCGCCGCGGCGAGCCCGATCCCGCGCGGCCCGGTGGCGGCGACCGCGAGCGGCACCCTGGGCCGCTGCACGCAACCGGGACGGACGTGCACACCGGCGGCCGTGTAGTACCGGCCGCTGTGGTCGGTCTCGGGTTGCCGCAGCAGCCTGTCGGTCAGCGCGACGAACTCGGCGAACCGGTCCGCCCGCTGCGCGCCGGTGAGCGGGCCCGCGCCGAGCGCGGTGTCGTCGTAGCCGCCCGCACCGGCGCCGATGCCGCAGATCGCCCGGCCCCCGGCGATGTGGTCGAGGGTCATCACGTCCTTGGCAAGGGTGACCGGGTGGCGGAAGGCCGGGCTCGCGACCATCGTGCCGAGCGCGATCCGCTCCGTGGCCGCGGCGGCCGCGCTGAGCGTCGGCACGGCGGCGAACCACGGTTTGTCGCGGAACCACCGCCACATCAGGTGGTCGTAGGTCCACGCGTGGTCGAACCCGAGGCGCTCGGCGGCGAGCCAGTCCGGCCGGGCCTGTGGCCACGGCCGGTCCGGCAGGATGATCACTCCGTGCCGCGTCGGGCTCACCTGCCCCGGTCGGCGGACACGGCCAGCGTGGCCATCCGCAGCACGATGTCGACGAGATCGCGTTCGCACGCGCGGACCCGCGGTGTGCGCAGTTCCTCCGGCACCGGTTCCGGGTAGTCGGCGGCGGCAGGCCGGAGACCGTTGGTGGCGAGGTCGGCGAGCACGGCCTTGCAGCGCCGCAGCATCTGCACGGTCACCTCGTGCTCGGACACCGGTTCGCGCACGGTGAGGAAGTAGCAGTCGAAGATCGCGCCCCACATCCGCGGCTGGTGCGCCGCGGGGTGGTCCACCAGGTGCTGCAGCAGCGACCGGCCGTCGCGCACCAGTTTCGACGCGACGCCGAGGTGGATGCGGTGGCCGAGCGCGACCTCCTCGCGCAGGGCCGCCAGTTCGCTCGGCGGCACCGGTGGGACGCGCCTGCTGCGGAAGACACTGCGCACCGGGGCGAAGTCCGCGGCCCACGTGCCGCTGAACGTGTCGTGCAGGCGGTACATGCTCGGCCGGATGGTGCTGTTGTAGATCTTCCGCGTGCTCGACGCGGTGTAGAGCAGCATCGCGCTGTAGCCGCGCACGTACCAGGTGATCGCCCTCGCCGTGGCCACCTGGTCCGTGTCCGGGTCGGACAGCCGTCCCACGGCCTCGGCCAGCAGCCGCCAGATGACGAAGGAGACGTGGTGGCCGATCATCCAGCGGAACCAGAACAGCCGCTCCAGGTCCCGCGGGCCGGCGGGCACGGTACCCAGCCGCCGCTCCCGCACGGCGGCCACCAGTTCCCGGCACACGGGTGCCAGGTCGGGGCCGCCGGTGACGATCGACTCGCCAGGGCGCGGCAACGTGAGCGGCTCCAGCCCGTAGGGGTAGTCGCCGAAGTCCCACCCGGTGCCCGACGGCGGGGACAGCGCCACCGCCCTGGATGTCGTCGCGCTCATGAGGCGGCCTCCGGGACGTGGGTGAACTCGAACTCCAGCCCGTTGACGTCGAGGCAGTAGAAGCTGCTGATCCCGGCGGCGTCCACGACGATCTCGGTGGGCGGGGCGTCGGTGAGGAAGCGGTAGCGGCCGGACCGGTACAGCTCCCACCACCGGTCGCGCCACCACGGCAGTTCGGCCGCCTCCGCGACGCGGACGCACAGGTGCTGGAACCGCACCTGGTCGGTGGCCTCGGCGCGCTCGGTTCCCCGGCGTTCGAACAGGTGCAGGCGCACCCCGGCGAAGTCCACCTCGGTCAGGCGGGTCACCCCGGGCAGGCGGCTGCGGGTGAGGGCCGAGAACCGGTCGGTCGACCAGTTGGTCTCGCAGCCGAAGAAGTCCCGGTACCAGGCCACCGAGTTCGCCAGGTCGAAGGTCTGCACACCGACGTGGTGCAGGACGGGTCGTGCCGTGCTCACCGGGCCTCCTCGCCGGGTCCGTCGTCGAGCAGTGCGGTCAGTCCGGCAGGCGTCGGACGTTCGAACAGGTCGCGGATCGACACCTCGGCACCGGTGCGCGACCGGATGAGACCGACCAGCCTGCTCGCGCTCAGGGAGTGCCCGCCGAGGGCGAAGAAGTCCTCGTCGGGGCTCATCGCGTCGACGTCGAGCACCTCGGCGAACAGCGCGCAGACGAGCCGTTCGCGGTCGCTGCCCGGGTCGCGGGCCGCGCTGCCACCGGTCGGCGGCGCGGGCAGGGCACCGCGGTCGAGCTTGCCGTTGGGGTTGAGCGGCAACGACTCCAGCACGACGTAGGCGGCGGGCACCATGAAGTCGGGCAGCGTCCGGGCGAGGTGCCCGCGCAGCGCCGCGGTGTCCGGACGGTTCGCCCCGGTGGCGACGTAGGCGACCAGCCGCTTGGCGCCCGGGGTGTCCTCGACGGGGACGACGGCCGCGTTCGCCACGTCGGGGTGCTCGCGCAGGCGGGCCTCGATCTCCCCGGTCTCGACGCGGAACCCGCGGATCTTCACCTGGTGGTCGACCCGGCCGACGAACAGCAGCTCACCGGCGGGTGACCACCGCACCAGGTCGCCGGTGCGGTACATCCGCTCGCCCGGCGGCCCGAACGGGTCCGGCACGAACCGGCTCGCCGTCAGTGCCGGCCTGCGGTGGTAGCCGCGCGCGAGCTGGGCGCCCGCGAGGTACAGCTCGCCGGTGACCCCGACCGGGACCGGGCACCCCCATCGGTCCAGCACGTAGGCACGCATGTTGGCGATCGGGCGGCCGATCGGCGGGTCCGCCCGCCATTCCTCCACTGTGGACGGCAGGGTGTGCGCGGTGGCGAGGTGGGTCTCGGTGGGGCCGTAGTAGTTGTCGAGCCGCCTGCCGGGCCGGGCCCGGTAGAACTCGGCCAGCGCCCCGGACAGGATCAGCGCCTCCCCGCCCTGGCCGATCTGGTTCAGCGCGGGCAGGGTCGTGCCCGCTCTGGCGGCCGCCGCGCAGACGGCGTCGATGACGAGGTTCGGTGCGATGAGCTCGCCGACCCGGTGCTCGGCGAGCCAGCGGACGAGCCGGTCCGGGTCCTTGCGCGTGTCGTCGTCGGCGACGACGAGGCAGCCGCCGCTGAGCGTGGCGATGAGGATCTCCATGGCCGCCACGTCGAAGCTGATCGCGGAGAACTGCGCGACCCGGCGCGCCGAGCCGAACCCGCCGTACCAGGCGACCAGGTTGACCAGCGCCGCGACCGGGACCTCGACCCCCTTGGGCCTGCCGGTCGAGCCGGAGGTGTAGATGACGTAGCAGAGGTGGTGCGGCAGCAGCGGCCGCACCCGGTCGGCGTCGGTCACCTCGTCCGCCGCGATGTCGTCGAGGTCGGGCAGTTCGGTCAGCACCACCCGGGGACGCGCGTCCCGCAGCATGAACGAGATCCGCTCCTCCGGGTAACCGGGGTCCAGCGGCAGGTAGGCCGCGCCCGCCTTGAGGGTGGCCCACACCGCGACCACCATGTCGATCGACCGCGGCAGGTGCAGCCCGACGAGGTCGTCCGGCCCGATGCCGAGCCCGATGAGGTGGCGCGCCACCCTGTTGGCCTTGGCGTCGAGCCCGGCGTAGGACAACTCGGCGTCACCCATGCGCACGGCGGGCAGGTCCGGGGTGGCGCGCACCTGTCGCCGGAACAGCTCGGGCAGCGTGGTCTGCTCGACCGGGCGCGCGGTGTCGTTCCAGTCGACCAGGACGCGCCGCCGCTGCTCCCGGTCGAGCAGTTCGATCCGGCCGACCGGGGCCCCCGGGTCGGCCGTGGCCGCGTCGAGCACCCTGACCAGCCAGCCGGCGATCGCCCGCGCCGTCGACCGGTCGAACAGGTCGGTGGCGAACCGCAGTTCGACGTCCACTCCGGACGGTGCGCGGTCCGCGTCGTGCCGGACGTCGAAGTTGACGTTCAGGTCGAACTTCGCCACGCCGAACTCCCGCTCGTGAGCGGTGGTGCGGAGCCCTGGCAGGTCCAGCGGTACCTCCTTGGCGTCGGCGGTCACCAGCACCTGGAACAGCGGGTGCCTGGCCGCCGACCTTGCGGGGTTCACCGCCTCGACGACCTGTTCGAACGGCACCCCCTGGTTGGCGAACGCCGCGAGGTCGGCACGCCGCACCCTGGCGAGCACGGTGTCGAACGAGGGGTTCCCGGACACGTCGGTGCGCAGCACCAGCGTGTTCACGAAGAACCCGACCACGTCGGCGAGTTCCTCGTCTTCCCGTCCCGCGACGGTGGTGCCGATCGGGACGTCGTCGCCGCCGGTGATCTTGGCCAGCAGCACCGCGACGGCTGCCTGGAACACCATGAACGGGGTCGTCCTGGTGCGCCGTGCCAGCGCGGCGACCCGTTCGTGCACCGCGCGGGACACCCGGAACGTGACCGCGTCGCCCCGGTAGGACGGGACCGGCGGGCGGGGGCGGTCCAGCGGCAGCCCGACCTCGTCGGGCAGACCGCGCAGCGCGCCGGTCCAGAACCGCAGCTGAGCGGCGGCCGGGCTGTCCTGGTCGGCCGGGTCGCCGAGAGCCGCCCGCTGCCGGACCGCGTGGTCGGTGTAGCGCACCGGCGCCGCCCGCCACCGCGGTGCCCCGCCCGCCGTGCGGGCCCGGTAGGCCGTGGCGAGGTCCCGCGACAGCGTGCCCATCGACCACCCGTCGCTGCAGGTGTGGTGCATGAGCAGGACCAGCACGTTCTCCTCCGGCCCCAATACGAACAACGCGGCCCGGAACGGGCGTTCGGCCGACAGGTCGAACCGGTGCGCGGCGAACGCCGCCACCTGCTCGTCGAGGTGCTCCTCGTCGATGCCGGTGATCGTCCACACGGGACCGGTGGCGTCGGCGGGCAACACGACCTGCTCGGGCACGCCGTCGCGCTCCGGCAGGATCGTGCGCAGGCTCTCGTGCCTGCGCACGACGTCGCGCAGCGCGCTGTGCAGGGCGTCGCGGTCGAGCGGGCCGGAGAGCCGCACCACGACGGGGAAGTTGTAGAGGTCGCCCCGGTCGGCCATGCGGTGCAGCAGCCACAGCCGCTGCTGGGCGAAGGACAGCGGGACGCGGTCCGCGCCGGACCGGTGCGCCCTGGCGGCTGCGCTCGCGTCCGGCCCGGGCTCGAGCCCGCGGCACAGCGCGGCCGGGGTCGGTGCGTCGAACAGGTCCCGCATCGCCAGCCGGACACCCAGCCGTGCCTTGATCCGGCCGACGAGGCGGATCGCGACGAGCGAGTCGCCGCCGAGGTCGAAGAACGAGTCGTCCGGACCGACCCGGGGCGCGTCGAGCGCCTGCGCGAACAGCTCGCACAGCGCGGCTTCGGCCGGGGTGGCGGGTTCGGTGGGGCCCGTCCCGGCCACGGGCGGTGCGATGAGCGCCGCGCGATCGAGTTTTCCGTTGGGGGTCAACGGGAGCGCCGGGTCCACGTGCACCGTCGGCACCATGTGGGCGGGCAGCACCTCGGCCAGCCGCGCCCGCAGGTCCGCGGGCCGGACGTGCGCGCCGTCCGGCAGCACGTGCCCGACCAGCCGCGGTTCCCCGGCGTTGTCGTGGTGCAGCCGCACGGCGCACTGGGCGACACCGGGCAGGTCGCGCAGGACCGCCTCGACCTCGTCGAGTTCGATCCGGTGCCCGCGCAGCTTCACCTGGTTGTCCTGGCGGCCGAGGAACAGCAGTTCGCCGTCCTCGGTCCACCGGACCAGGTCACCCGTCCGGTAGAGCACGGGGCCGGCGCCCAGCCCGGCGGGCGCCGGGACGAACGCCGCGGCCGTGCGGTCCGGATCCCCGAGGTAGCCGCTGGACAGACCGGCGCCGCCGAGCGCCAGCTCACCGGTGACCCCGCGGGGGACCAGGCGGCCCGCGGCGTCGAGCACGTAGGCGCGGGTGTTCGGGATCGGCCTGCCGATCGTCGGGGTGCCCGCGACCGGTCCGGTGAAGGACACCGCGGTGGAGTAGGTGGTGTCCTCGGTCGGGCCGTACAGGTTGCAGACCCGGCGCACCGCACTCGTGGTGAACACGCCGTTGACGACCGAGCGGCCGAGCGCCTCCCCGGCGACGTTGACCACGCGGACCGACGCGGGCAGCGCCCGTTCCCGCACCAGCGTCGCCAGCGCGCTCGGCACGGTGCTGACCAGCGTCGGCGCCGGCGCTCCGGACTCGACCAGGGCCAGCACATTCGGCACCACGACGAGGCATCCGCCCATGGTCAGCGGGCACCACAGCTCGAACACCGAGACGTCGAAGTTCAGCGACGTGCTGAACAGCACCCGGCGCACCTCGTCGGCGGTGTACTGCTCGTGTGCCCAGGCGAGCAGGGCGACCACGTTGCGGTGGTGGACCACGACGCCCTTCGGCACCCCGGTCGAGCCGGACGTGAAGATCACGTGCGACACCGCGTCCCGGTCGGCGGAGACGGGTGGCGCGGTGGCGGGCTCGGCCCCGGCCCTGGCGCACAACGCGGCGAGCGAGTGGGTCTTCGCGTCCGTCCACTCCGGACGGTTGCCCGCGTCGTGCACCACGGCGGCGACCGTCGCCGTGCGGGCCGTCACGGCCAGCCGCGCGGCCGGGTAGGTGGGGTCGAACGGCACGTAGGCGCAGCCGATCCCGAGGATCGCCAGCAACAGGGCGGGCAGGTCGGCGGTGCGGGACACGGCGACGCCGACCCGGTCGCCCGGCACCAGACCGGTCCCCAGCAACACCCTGGCCAGCCGGTTGGCCCGCTCGTCGAGCTCCCGGTAGGTGAGCACCGTCCCGTCGCACTCGACGGCGGGTGCGTCCGGATCGGCCGCGGCCCGCGCCCGGAACAGCCCGTGGATGGTGGCGTCGCGTGGGTACGCGCGGTCGACGCCGGCGAGGGGCCCGGTCAGCTGCGCGCGTTCGGCCGGGGAGATCAGGTCGAGGTCGAGCACCGGGTGCGCGGGCCGGGCGAGCGCGTCGGTGAGCAGCGTGCGGAAGTTCGCCACCATCCGGTCCACGAAGGACGCGGTGCGCCTGCCGTCGGCGCAGTGCAGCGTGATGTCGTACTCCGGACCGGTGCCGGTGACGTCGAGCGCGAGGCCGGCGGGCGGTGCCTGCCACCGCGGGTCCTCACGCGGAACGCCGGCGTGCCGGAAGGCGCCCAGCGGTGGCTCCGGCGACGGCGCCGCGGCGGCGAGTTCCGCCGCGAGCCCGGTGATCGTGGTCGCGCCGGACACGGTGCTGTCCACTGTCGACAGCCGGCCGTCGCGGTCGACCGCCAACGGGACCGAGGACGCGCCGAGGTACCGGTGCACGAACACGGCGAACACGGCGGCCAGCAGGTCGGGCGCCGGGACGGCCGGACCGGACGTGACGGTCTGCCGCCAGCGCCGCACGTGCCCGGGCGGCGGGCGCCTGCTGCTCGTCCGCCCGGCCACGTCCCTGGTCGCTGTCATGCGCTCACCTGTCCCGGGTAGTCCGGCCGCACCATCAGAGCCGCTCCAGCTCGAAGATCTGTTCGCCGACGAGCAGGTCGATGTCGTGACGGCGGCGCAACCGCCAGCCCGCGGGCTCGAAGGTGGTCTCCCACTCGGCGACGGTCGGGATGTAGGTGTCCATCAGGTCGTGGGCGACCTCGAAGCCGAGGGTGAACACGGGCAGCCGGTTGTCCGCGATGTCGACGGTCCTGGTGGCGTCACCGATCAGGAACCGGCGCGCGCGGGGGAACACGTCGCGCAACCGGGCCAGTGTCCGGATGCACTCCGCTCTCGGCCAGAAGTCGTGGCCCATCATGAAGCACGTCAGCAGCTCCACGTCGGCGAACTCGGTCCTCGGCGACATGGTGAGGACGTCGGCCTGGACGAACGACAACCGTCCGGCGAGACCGGCCCGCTCGGCGTCGGCCCGCGCCACCGCGAGGGAGTCCGGCGCGATGTCCACCCCGGCGCCGGTCGCGCCCGGGAAGCGCGCCAGCAGCTGGATCAGCCGTTCCCCGCTGCCGCACCCGAGGTCGGCGACCGACGCCGGTTCGAAGCCCAGTCCGTCCACACAGGACCAGAAGTGCGCGTCGTAGCACCGGGTGTTGATCTCGCGGCAGGCGAACGCGATCGCCGCGGCGTCCCGCCGGTAGTACTGGCCCACCCGGTTGTCCGCGCGCAGCACCGACGGCATCTCCCGGAACAA
Source organism: Actinophytocola sp. KF-1 (assembly GCF_054661535.1). Taxonomy (NCBI): domain Bacteria; kingdom Bacillati; phylum Actinomycetota; class Actinomycetes; order Pseudonocardiales; family Pseudonocardiaceae; genus Actinophytocola; species Actinophytocola sp. KF-1. Next base: position 29,253 of record NZ_BAAFVK010000023.1, read on the forward strand.
CTCGGCACTGCCCCGGGACAGCCAGTGGAAGAACGACCGGGTCTGGAAGACCTCGTCGAAGTGGATCGAGGTCATCACCTTGGTGTGGTCGCGTCGCACGATGTCCACGGCGGCCAGTGCCCGGAACATCGCCAGCGTCGCCGACGCGTCCAGCCGATGGCTCGCGGCGAACTCCTCGGCGTCGATCGTGCCGTGCTCGTTGAGCTCGTCCAGCGCGCCCAGCTCCCACGCCGCGCCGATCGCCCAGCCGGCCACGGCCGAGTTGAACATCCGCGCGGCAGTCGGGTAGCGCCCAGCATCGGTGATCGTCTTCACATCCGCCCCTTCACAGTTGTCGGCTTGCCCGCGTCCCGCACAGGTGGCGCAGGTGCACCAGGTCGGTCTTCCCGCTCCGCAACCGCGGCCAGTCCTCGATCCGGTGCGCGACGGCCGGGACCATGGGGAGCGGGAGGTGCCTGCGTGACCACTCGATCAGGTCGGCCGGGTCCAGCCGGACGCCCGGACTGCTGACGTAGGCCACCTCGACCCCGTCCTCGCCCGCGGTCACCACCGCGCTGCACTCGACCCCCGGACAGTGGTCCAGCTCGGCTTCCAGCGCCGTGTGGTTGACGCGGAAGCCGCGTACCTTGCTTTGCCGGTCCTTGCGCCCCCGCCAGACGAACCCGGTCGCCGGGTCGTGGTCGACCAGGTCGCCGGTGGCGAGCCTGCGGGTCCCGTCGGCGAGGTGCTCGACCGTGCCCGCCGCGGGCGGCAGGTACCCGGTCGTGACGGCCCGGCCGGTGACCACCAGCTCGGTCTCGCCCGGTTCGCCGCGCGTGGTCAACCGCACGTGGTCCAGCGCGTCGCCGATCGGCAGCGCGTCACCGCCCTCGGCGGCGTCCGTGACGTCGCGGGCCGCCACGATCCCGGTGGTCTCGCTGCAGCCGTACATGTTCCACACCCGGCAGCCGCCGGTGAGCGCCACCGTGCGCTGGACCAGTCCCGCGTCCAGCCGCTCGCTGGCGAACAGCACCCGCCGCACGTGGCGCAGCGCCGCCCGCAGCTCGCCGTCGTCCTCGACCGCGGTGAGGACCCGCCAGAACGACGGCACGACGTCGAGCTGGGTCACCCGGTGCCGGGCGAGCAGGTCGAGGAACTGCCACGGCGTGCGGACCTCGTCGTCCGAGGCGATCACGGTGGCGGCGCCGGTGGCCAGTGGCAGCAGCAGCTGCCGCAGTGACGAGGAGAAACCCGGCGGGGCCAGGCCGAGGCTCCGGTCGCCGGCCGCCATCCCGACCCGGGCAGGGAGGGCCAGCGCGTAGTCGAGCAGGCCGGCGTGGGTCAGGGCGACTCCCTTGGGGTCGCCGGTGCTGCCCGACGTGAAGATCACGTACGCGGTGTCGTCGGCGTGGCCGGCTCGCGCCGGTGCCGGCGCCGGTGCCGGCGCCGCGGGGGCGGGCAGCGCGGTGCGGTCGTCGACCGTCAGCCGCGGCCGGGTGAGCGCCAGCATCCGGTCGCGCAGTGGCGCCGGGTGGGTGGGGTCGACCGGGACGTAGACGGCGCCGAGGTCGAGGATGCCCAGGATGAGCGCGACCAGTTCCGTGCCGCGCCCGCGTACGACCGCGACCCGGTCGCCGCTGCCGATCCGCCGGCCGCGCAGCCATTCGCGCACCCCGCACACCTGGCGCAGCAGCTGCCCGTAGGTGAGGGTTTCCGCGCCGAGCACCGCGGGCCGGTCCGGCTCGCGGGCGGCGTGTTCGCGCACCAGGTCGACCACGGTGCGGTGCGACGACGTGGCCACGGCGATGATCACCTCCGGACGGGGCTGGACCCTGCGACTCCGCCAGCCTCACACCGGCACCGGCACGGCGGCGCCGTCGCTATGGCCTGACACAACGACGATTGGGGTTGGGAACACGGTTGCGCGGCAGGGCTCGTCGCGGTCGGCGCGCAACGGGCACGATCCGGTGCGAGGGCCACACACCGGATCGCCTGCGGGCGCCGGGGGAGGGGAACGCGGTGACACCAACGGACCTGCTGCTCGACCAGTACGTCGCCACCCGGCATCTGCGGCTCGGTGTGCCGCGCGGCATCGTCGTGTCGCCGGACGGCGCGCGGGTGTTGTTCGTGCGCTCCCGAGGTGGCCGCGATCCCTTGTCCTGCCTGTGGGAGCACGACGTGGCCGACGGCACCGAACGGGTGGTGGTCGATCCGACCTCGATCCCAACCGCCGACGGCGGCGCTCCGTCCGCGGCGGAACTGTTCATGCGCGAACGCAGACGCCAGCGCACCGAGGGCATCACCGCGTTCGCCACCGACGACGCCGTCGAGCTGGCCGCGTTCACGCTGTCCGGGCGGCTGCTGACGGTGGACCTGCGGGCAGGCGCGGACCGGACGGTGCGGGTGTGTGGCCCGGCCGGTGCGGCGTTCGACCCGCGCCCGTCACCGGACGGCAGGCACATCGCCTACGTGGACGACGGTGCGCTGCGTGTCGTCGGGGCCGACGGCACGCACGACCGCGCACTCGCGCCGCCGGAGCACGACGAGGTGCGGTACGGCGTCGCCGAGCTCGCCGCCGCCGAGGACATGAAGCGCACCAGGGGTTTCTGGTGGTCGCCGCGCGGCGACGGGCTGCTCGTGGCCAGGGTCGACGAGTCGGTCGTGCCGCACTGGCACCTGCCGGATCCGCTGGACCCGCGGCGGCCGCCCCGGGTCGTGGCCTACCCGGCCGCGGGGACGACCAACCCGGACGTGTCGCTGTGGCTGTTCGGCCTCGACGGCTCGCGCACGCGGGTCGACTGGGACGGGACGGAGTTCGAGTACCTGGTCGCGGTCACCTGGACGAGCGAACGGCCGTTGCTGGCCGTGCAGGACCGGTCGCAGCGGAGCCTGCGGGTGCTGCGGGCGGACCCGGCCACCGGCGCCTGCGCGGTGCTGCGCACCGACACCGATCCGCTGTGGGTCACCCCGGTCCCCGGGGTTCCGCTGTCCACATCGGACGACGAGCTCGTCTGGGTGTCCGATCGCGACGGTACGAGCAGGTTGCTGGTGGACGACAGCGCGGTGAGCCCGGTGGGGCCGCAGGTGCGCGAGGTGTACGGCGTCGACGGCGACCGGGTGCTGTTCGGCGCCTCCGGCGAGCCGAGCGAGATCCAGGTGTGGGAGTGGTCGCGGCGGACCGGGGCGCGCCGCGTCACCACCGAACCGGGGGTGTGGACCTGTCAGAGCCGCGGCGGCACCGACGTGCTGAGCGGCCGGATCCTCGGCCGGGGCGGCTTCCGGATCGACGTGCGCCGCGCCGGGCGCCCCGCCCGCGAGATCGGCTGGGCCGGCGAGGCGCCGGTGATCCCCCCGAACGTGACCCTGCTGACCGTGGGCGACCGCGCGGTCCGCACGGCGGTGGTGCTGCCCGCCGGACACCGGCCCGACGGCCCGAAACTGCCCGTGCTGGTGGACTCCTACGGCGGACCGGACGCCCAGCGCGTGCTGGCCGCGCTGGACCGCTACGTGCTGCCCCAGTGGTTCGCCGAGCAGGGCTTCGCCGTGGTGGTGGCCGACGGCCGCGGCTCACCCGGCCGTGGCCCCGGCTGGTCGCACGAGGTCGCGGGTGACTTCGCCACCCCGGCCCTGCAGGACCAGGTGGACGCGCTGCGCGGCGCCGCCGAGGTGATGAGCTGCCTCGACCTGGACCGGGTCGCGATCCGCGGCTGGTCCTTCGCCGGGTACCTGGCCACGCTCGCGGTCCTGCGCAGGCCGGACGTGTTCCACGCGGCCGCCGCGGGCGGCGCCCTCACCGATGCCCGGCTCTACGCCAGTTACTGGATGGAACGCTATCTCGGCCACCCGGACACCGACCCGCGGAACTACGACCGCTGCTCGCTGATCGACGAGGCGCATGTCCTGTCCCGTCCGCTGCTGTTGATGCACGGTCTGCGCGACGACAACGTCTTCGCCGCCCACCTCTACCGGCTCTCCGGCGCGCTGCTCGCCGCGCACCGCCCGCACACCGTGGTCGCGTTGCCGACCAGCAGCCACTTCGTGACCGAGGCGGAGATCGAGAAACAGGTCGCCAGGCTGCAGGTGGAGTTCCTCACCGACGCGCTGCGCACCCGCACGCAGACGCCCGCGGCGGCAGGACTCGCGCGGTGACCGGCGGCGCGGGGCCGGAGCTGAGCGGCCGGGTGCTCGGCGGGCCCGCCGCACTGCTGCGCACCGAGGTCCTCGAGCCGCAGCTGCGCTACGAGCTGGTCCACCTCCTGCCGCACTACCTCGCCGTGGAACGCGCTCTCACCGCCGAGGCGTGCAGGCTCGGGGTGCTGAGCGCAGGACAGGCCGCCGCGGTGGACGCCGTGCTGCGGACCGTGACCGCCGACGACCTGCTCGCCCGCGCGCCGGACTGCCTCAGCGACCTCGCCCTCACCCTGGAGCGGGAGGTGGAGGCCGCGTTGCCGGAGCCGGTGCCCGCGTGGCACGTGGACCGCAGCCGCAACGACTACCAGGCGTGCGCCCAGCTGATGTTCGGCAGGCAGCGCCTCGTCGACCTCGCGGGCACGGTCCTGGTGTTCTGCCGGGCCGTGCACGCGTTCGCGGCCCGGCACGTCGACACGCCGATGCCGGGGTACACGCACCTGCAGGCAGCGCAGCTGATCACGCCGGGCTTCTACTTCGCCGCCCTGGTCGACCGGCTGCAGCACGGCCTGCGCAGGCTGCTCGCCACGCACGACGCCATCAACGCATGTCCGCTCGGCGCGGGCGCCATGGCCGGCCAGGAGCTGGCCTGGGACCGGGACGGGCTGGCCAGGGCGCTGGGGTTCGGCCGCAGCCAGCCATCGGCGCTGGTGTCGGTGGCCGACCGGGGCTGGACGTTGGAGGTCACCGCGGAACTCGGTGTGCTCGCGGTGCAGCTCAGCCGGTTCGTCACCGACATGATGGCCTGGGGCGGCAGCGCCCTCGGCTGGCTCGACCTGCCGGACGAACTGGCAGGCATCTCCGCGGCGATGCCGCAGAAGAAGAACTTCCCCGTGCTGGAACGGGTGCGCGGCAGGCTCGCGCACGTGTCCGCCTGCCACCTCGATGCCGTGCTCGGTCAGCGCAACACGCCGTACGCCAACTCGGTCGAGGTGTCCAAGGAGGCGGGCGCGCGGCTGGCCGACGCGTTCGCGGCGATGGACGGCGCGCTCCGCCTGTGCACCGCGGTGGTGGACGCGGCGAGCCTGGACCGGGACCGCATGGCACTGGCCTGCGGACGCGACTACTTCGGCGGCTTCGCCCTCGCCAACCGGCTGACCCTGCTGGCCCGGGTCCCGTGGCGCACGGCCCAGGTGGTGGCCGGTCGCTACGTGGTGGCGGCCACCGCCGCCGGACTGCCACCGGCCAGGACCGATCCGGCGCTGCTGGCCAAGGCGGCCGCGGCGTCCGGGGTCGAGCTGCCCGACCCGGCCGGCCTGCTGGCCGGCGTGTTCGACGTGGCGGCCGCCCTGCACTCGTTCCGCACCGCCGGGTCGGCACACCCGGCTGCCGTCGCCGAGCTGCTCGGCGACCAGGAACGGCGGACGGCCGAGCTCACCGCCGAATGGGACCGGCGGCGGGCCGCCGCGGGGGGAGGTGGCGACCATCGCGGTTAGACGGGTCTCCCGGGAGACCGCCCGGCTCGACCCGGCGGCGACGGGGTTCGGGGTGGGGCACTGCTTCGGTACGTTCGGCGAGCTGCTGCAGGGCGCGCTCCCCAGGCCGCTGCCGCATTTCATGGTGACCTGCCCGGCCGCCGCGTGGAGCACCGCGGAGTTCACCCACCTGCCGTACGCGACGACCGTGCGGGTGCGGCCGGCGGGCAAGCGGAAGTCGGCGCGGCTCGCCACCCTGGCCCTGCGCGCCGCCGGGCTGCCCGGCGGCGGCGAACTCGCCGTGTACAGCGACCTGCCGGAGGGCAAGGGGATGGCCAGCTCGTCGGCCGACCTGGTGGCCACGGCCAGGGCGGTGGCGGCCGGTGTCGGCACCCACTTCGGTCCCGCCGAACTGGAAGGGCTGTTGCGGCGGATCGAACCGTCGGACGGGGTCATGTACGACCAGTTCGTCGATTTCGACCACCGCGGCGTGCGGTTGCGGGAGAGCCTCGGCGTGCTCCCCGCGATGCGGATCGTCAGCTACGACCAGGGTGGCCAGGTCGACACGGTGCGGTTCAACCGCCGCGCCAACGGCTACGACGACGACGAACGGCGCGAGTACGCCGCGCTGCTGGCGGCCGCCCGGCACGCCATCCGGGACGGCGACCTGGCCACCGTCGGCGCGGTGGCCACCCGCAGCACCGAGCTGGACGCCCGCCGCGACCGGCACCGGTGCCTGGAGCAGCTGCGGCGGGTGTGCCGGGACGTGGACGCGCTCGGCATCGCGTGCGCCCACAGCGGCACCGTGCTCGGCATCCTCATCGACGACCGCGACCGCGACGCGTCCGCGAAGGTCGACGCCGCGCTGGCCGCGTGCGCCGCGCTGCCCGGCGACGTCGCGGTGGTGCGCACCCTCGGTCCGGCCGACGACTGGACGCGGCCGGATCCCGGATCTCTCGAGCAGCGCAGGAGGCGACAGTGCTCTACCGGTCGGTGACCGACATGATCGGGCACACCCCACTGGTCCGGCTGGACGTCGCCGCGTCCGACGGCACCTCCGTCTACGCCAAGCTGGAGCTGGCGAACCCGTTCGGCATGAAGGACCGGGTCGCGCAGCGGGTGATCGAGCAGGCACGGCGGATCGGCGCGCTGCGCCCCGGCGCCCCGGTGGTGGAGAGCTCGTCCGGCACGCTCGCGCTCGGCCTGGCGCTGGTCGGCCGGTCACTCGGCCACCCGGTGCACATCGTGACCGACCCGCGGATCGACCCGATCACCCTGGCCAAGCTCACCGCGCTGGGCACCGAGGTGCACGTGGTGGCCTCGATGACGAGCCACGGTTGGCAGAGCGCACGGCTGGAGCGGCTGCGCGAGCTGCTGGCGACGCTGCCCGGCGCGTTCTGGCCCCGGCAGTACACGAACCCGGACAACCCCGGCGCGTACCGGCCGATCGCCGAGCAGCTGGTGCGCGACCTCGGCGGCGTCGAGGTGCTCGTCGGCTCCGTCGGTTCCGGCGGCTCGATGTGCGGCACGACGAGGGCGCTGCGCAAGCTGGTGCCGCGGCTGCACGCGGTCGGCGTCGACTGCGTGGGCAGCGCGCTGTTCGACCAGCCCGACGATCCCCGCAGGCTGCAGAGCGGGCTGGGCAACAGCCTCTCGCCGCACAACCTCGACCGCGGTGTGCTCGACGAGGTGCACTGGCTCAACGACCACGAGGCGTTCGCGGCTGCCCGCGCGCTCGCCGGGGAGCAGCAGATCTTCGCGGGCAACACGTCCGGCTCGGTGTACCGGGTGCTGTCCGACCTCGCCGTGCGGGCCGAGCCGGGGAGCCGGATCGTGGGGATCTTCCCCGACCGCGGTGACCGCTACGCCGAGACCGTGTACAGCGACGGCTACTGGATCCGCCACGGCGTCGCCGACATGCCGCTGGCCACCGAGCCCACCGTCGTCGAGTACGGCACCCCGGTCGACCGGTGGTCGCTGGCGCGGATGCCACGCCCGGACGACACCGGTCACCTGGTCTTCGTCGAGGCGAACACCTCCGGCACCGGGATCACCGCGCTGCGCGCGGCCGGCCGGCTCGGGTTGCGGCCGGTGCTGCTCACCGCCGCGCCCGGCCGGTACCGCGGCCTCGCCGAGAGCCTCGCGGACACCGGCGGCGAGGTGCTCGAGTGCGACACCAACTCCCTGGTCGAGTTGCGCGTCACGATCCAGGAGCGGTTCGCCAGGCAGAGCATCGCGGGCATCACCACCACCAGCGACTTCTACGCGCGCACCGTCGCCGAGCTCGCCGACTGGCTGGACCTGCCGGGCAACGTGGTCGAGGCCGTGGTGACCTGCCGGGACAAGGCGGCGACGCGCAGGGCACTGCGGACCGCGGGCGTGCCGCAGCCGCGGTTCGCCGCGGTGGCCGAGCCCCGCGGCCTGGCCGCGGCGATCGCGCGGATCGGGCTGCCGTGCGTGGTCAAGCCGGTCGACGACTCCGGGTCCAACCAGGTGCGGCTCTGCGTCCGGCCCGACGAGGTGCACCGCGCCGCCGGGGAGATCTTCATGGCGGGCACCAACGTCCGTGGCCAGGCCATGGCCGGGGTCGTCCTCGTCGAGGAGTACCTCGACGGCCCGGAGTTCAGCGTGGAGACGGTGGTGGTCGACGGCGCGGTCGTCTGGTCCGGCGTCACGGCGAAGTCGGTGACGGCAGGCCCGTGGTTCGTGGAGACCGGGCACCTGTATCCGGCGCCCCTGCCCGCGGCCACCCGCCGCGAGCTCGTCGCGGTCGCGGAGGCCGCGCTGCGCGCGGTGCGGTGGCACGCGGGCCCGGCGCACACCGAGCTGAGGCTGACCGCGGACGGACCGAAGGTGGTCGAGATCAACGCCCGGCTGGCGGGCGGGATGATCCCCGAACTGGTCCGGCTGGCCAGCGGGGTGGACCTCGTCACCCAGCAGCTGCTGATCGCGCTGGGCAGGCCGGTGCGGATCGAGCCGTCGCACGACGGGCACGCGGGCATCCGCTTCCTGCTGGCCGGTCGCGCCGGTGAGTTGTCCTCAGTGGACGGAGTGGACGCGGTGCGGCGGCGGCCGGGGGTGGTCGACGTCGCGGTGACCGCGGGGGCGAACGCCGCGGTGCGCCCGCCCCGGAACGCCTACGACCGCCTCGGCCACGTCATCGCGGCGGGCGACGGCACGGACGAGGTGGTGCGCGAACTCGACGCCGCGGTGGACGCCATCCGGCTGCGCGTCGCCGGCGCCGGCACGAAGGTGGGGTCCCGATGATCGAGCTGCGCAGCGACACGTTCACGCTGCCGACGCCGGAGATGCGCCGCGCGATGAGCAGCGCCCCGCTGGGCGACGACGTCTACGGCGAGGACCCCACCGTCCGCGCGCTCGAGGACCGCGCCGCGGAACTGACCGACATGGCCGCGTCCTGCCTGATGCCCAGCGGCACCATGGCCAACCTCGCCGCGATCCTCACGCACGCCCCCCGGGGGTCGAAGATCCTGGTGGGCGCCGAGAGCGACATCCACGTCTACGAGGCGGCGGGCGCCTCGGTCTGCGGCGGGGTGAGCTACGAATCCGTGCCGAACCGTCCGGACGGCACGCTCGCCATCGCCGACCTCGAGGCGGGCTTCCCGGTCGACGTCACCGATCCGCAGTTCGCCCTCCCGGCGCTGATCTGCCTGGAGAACACCCAGAACCGGTGCGGTGGTGCGGTGCTGTCCCTGGACTACCTCCGGCAGGTGCGCGACTTCGCCGACGGGAAGGGCCTGCCGGTGCACCTCGACGGCGCCCGCGTCTTCAACGCCGCCGTCGCGTCGGACGTGCCGGTCTCGGCGATCACCCGGCACGTCGACTCGGTCCAGTTCTGCCTGTCCAAGGGCCTCGGCGCGCCGATCGGGTCGGTGCTGGCAGGCTCGGCGGACTTCGTGCTGGCGGCGCGCCGCGTCCGCAAGATGCTCGGCGGCGGGATGCGCCAGGCCGGGGTAGTGGCGGCCGCCGGCCTGCTGGCGCTCACCGGGACGGAGCGGCTCGCCGTCGACCACGACAACGCACGCAGGCTGGCCGACGGGCTGGCCGAGTGCGACGGGATCGAGCTGGACCCGGAGGCGGTGCGGACCAACATCGTGCTGTTCCGCATCACCTCGGACCGGTTGTCCTGGCGGGATTTCATCGCCGCCGCGGCGCGGCGCGGCCTGGGCGTGTCCGAACTCGGCCACGGGCGGCTGCGTGCGGTCACGCATTCGGGGGTGGACCGCGCCCAGGTCGACGAGGCGGTGCGGGTGGTGCGCGCGGTGCTCGACGACGCCGGCGTCACACGTGCCCGCGCGCGATGATCGCACGCAGGTGGTCGAGGGTCGCGGCGAAGAACACGTGCTCCGGCCCGGCCGCCAGGAAGTCCACCACGGCGAACATGTCCAGCGCCCTGGCGAGGCGTTCCCAGTCGTCCTCGAGCACGCCGCCGCCCGCGACGAACGCGTCCAGGAAAGCGTTCCGGTAGGACGCCGGGAGGAGATCGGGGAAGCGCAGGTGGTTGGCGACGTCGGTGAGCGGCGGGCCGCTGAAGGCGAACTCCCAGTCCAGCACGGCGGCGACCAGCCAGCGCCGGTTCTCCTGGCGGACCACGATGTTCTTGCCGTTGAAGTCGGAGTGCACGAGCCGCGCCTGGTCCCGCACGGCGGTCAGGACGGCGGCGTCGCGGGCCACGATCTCGATCAGCCGCCGACGGTCGGCGAGGTCGAGGTGGCTTGCCGCTCCCGGCCGGTTCAGCCGGTTCTCGACGTGGGCGGGCAGGGCCAGCAGGTCGAATTCGGGCGATGGCCGGGGCCGCAGCGACGTGTCGGTGAACTCGCCGGGCGCGTCGAACCCGACGGTGCCGATCCCGGCCAGCACCCCGCCGACGGCGGCCGCGATGTCCCGCGCGTCCCGCTCCGCCGCGGTGGGCAGCACCGAGCTGACGGTCTGCCCGGCCACGAACCTCTTGACCAGGATCGGGTAGCCGAGCAGATCGCCGTCGTCGGCGTAGACCGGCTCGGGGACCGGCAGTACCGACGCGAGCCTGCGCAGCAGCGCCGCCTCGACCGGTGCGCTGTTGCCGCGCACGTTCTCGGTGACGGTGTAGTCCCCGCCGTCGTCGGTGCGCACGCGGACCGCCTTGCGTTGCACGCTTTCCGGCAACGACGTGACGGCGGTGACCGCCGAGCCGAACACCTTCGTCCCGAGGAGTGACAGCGCCTCGTCGGACAGTGCCTGCTCGGTGCCGGTTCGCTCGCTCACCAGATCCCTTCCACACGGTCTTCTCGCCGGCTGATGCTAGCCCCGCCCGCTGCCTGCCGCACGCCGCCGCGGTTCACCACCGGATGTCCCGCTCGGCGGAGTGCGGGAGGATCGTCCGCAGTGGACCGACCGGGACCCGCGCGCCAGCGGGCGGGTGGTGCGGGTGCCACGACTGCGACCAGTCGGCCGGATAGCCGAGCGACACCTCCTCGAACCGCACGCCGTCGATCGTGGTGGTGCGCGGGAGGTGCAGGTGCCCGTACACGACGGCGGCGACGTCGAACCGACTGTGCCAGTCCGCCGTGCGTGCCGTTCCGCACCACATCGCCATTTCCTGGTGCCGCAGCACGGCGGTGGGCGCACGGTGCAGCGGCCAGTGGTTCACCAGCACGAAGGGCGGTCCTGGCCCGGCGCAGGCGAGGCGGTGCTCGGTCGCGGTCACCCGGGCGGCGCACCACGCCTCCCGGCTCGGGTACGGCGCCGGGTCGAGCAGCTTCTCGTCCGTGAGGACCACGCCTGCCCGGTAGGCGGCGTCGAGCGCCGCGTCCTTCGTCGTGCCCGCCTGCCGGAAGGTGTAGTCGTACAGCAGGAACAGCGGCGCGACCCGGACCGGGCCACCCGGGCCGTGCCAGACCGGGTAGTCGTCCTCGGGGGTGAGCACCCCGAGGTTCCTGCACCGCCGCACCAGCAGGCGGTAGCGCTCCTCGCCCCGCTCGGGACACCCCGTGGTGGCCCACAGGTCGTGGTTGCCCGGCACCCACACGACCCTGGCGAAGCGCCTGGCCAGCACGCCGAGCGCCCACTCGACGTCGTCGACGGTGTCGGCGACGTCACCCGCCACGATCAGCCAGTCCTGCTCCGAGGTCGGCCGCAACGCGTCCACCACGTCGCGGTTCTCCTGGTGGCGCACGTGGATGTCGCTGATCGCCAGCAGCCTGCCCGTCATGCGGTCCGCGTGTCCTGCTGTGCGAGCGCCAGAGCGGGATCCGGGGTGTCCGCCTCCGGCAGGCCGTGCATCCGCAGTGCCATCAGCGACACCTTCAGCAGGCACAGGTCGTGCACGCTGCTCAACGACAGGCCGGTCAGTTCCCACACCCGCTTGAGCCGGTGGCTCAGGGTGTTCGGGTGGATGTAGAGCTGGCGCGCGAGCTCACGGCGTTCGCAGTCGCTGTCCAGGAACGCTTCGAGCGTGTCCAGCAGGTGCGGGGTCTGCACCGCCACCGGGGCGACCTTGCTGGCCAGGCGCGACGACAGCTCCCGCGCGCGGAACAGCATCGCCTCCAGCAGGACGTCGTCGAGCCGGTACATCCCCGGCTTGGCGTTGTCCAGGTGGCCGAGCGTGGTCACCACTTCCTGCGCGTCGTCGACCGCGGCGGGGATCTCCTCGATCGAGCCGGGCAGCGCGAGCCCGGCGGGCCCCGGCAGGTGCAACGTCTCGAACGCGTGCTCGGCGGCTGTCTCGGGGGTGTCGTCGGCCCCCGTCTCCTGCACCGGCACCAGCACCAGCATGTTCGTCCGCCGCCGGGCGGTGAACCAGCCGTCCTCGACGGCAGGGCGCAGGTCCTCGACGACCTGGGCGCTGCGCATGGCGAGAACCACGTAGGTGTCGGCGACCGGGATGTCGGTACCGCACAGCTCCTCGGCGGGACGTTCGCCGCGCAGCAACGCGCCGGTGATCCGGCGTCTGCGGTCGTCGACGCTCAGCGCGGGCTCCTCGCGGTGCTCCGTCCCGAGGTCGATCTCGGCGCGCAGGATGCTCTCGACCACCCGGCTGCCCGCCAGGAAGAACTGGTTCGCGCGTTCGAGCAGCAGCAGCTTGTCCGCCTGCCCGGCTTCCAGCGACAGCGCCTTCCACAACCGCGAGTACATGTCCCGGCAGGCGGCGCTGCACGTCACGGCGCTGATGCCGCACCGCTGCCACTCGTCGATGTCGAGCTCGCCCGTGGCGGTGGTGTCGTAGCGGCCCGCGACGCAGCCGAGCCCCCACATCGCGGCCTTGCCCAGCACGGCACGCAGTCCCTGCGCGGCGGCGGGTGTGAGGTGTGCCCCGCCGTTCTCGCGCGCGAGTCCGTCGACGGTGACGTGGGCCAGGTAGGGGATGTTCAGCGACACACGGTCGAGCAATCCGGCAAGTCCTCGCATCGGGTTCCTGTCGTCGGCGACCACGGCGACGCCGCCGGGGCCGTCCCCGGCGCCGTCGACCGGACCGCTCCGGCGCGGGCCGTCACCACGAGAACTGCCATTCCGCTGCGGACCAAGCAACACCAAGTCCCCCTTCTCGGCGCGTTCCTCGGTGCGCGAGCACATCATCACGGGGGCGCGCGGTCGGCCGCCGACAACCCTGCTGATGGGCGAGGCGGGTTGACCCCCAGGTGCGCTGATCGACCTCGGAACTACCGTAGCTCGTCAACCAATGCACTCCGACTTTAACAGCGCGACAACATTCATGCACAACTCTCCGCGACATGACGATCACGGATCGTTGATCATCCCTTGTGGGTGAGTCCCTGACCTGGGGGGATTCATCGACGCTGACGCCGACGGATGGCGCGGAAAGATGCCGAAAAGATCGAATTCGGTCCGGCGGCCGGTGGCTGCAAATCCTAGTGGAATCCCGGTTCGCGCCACCACCCGCTTTCGTGGCGGCGACGAAATCGTTGGCCAGGAACATTTTCTATTGGTTACGCGCACAACCCGGTCCGCTTCGCCGGTGCCGCCGCGTGGTGATTGTGAACAATGACGTTGTTCCGCGTACCGCGACTCGGGAGTTGAGATGTCCGATTCGGCACCGTGCCGGCACATGATGGTCGTCGGCGACGGCCTCGACCGCGTGGAACGCGCCCGCGAGCTCCAGGCCGGGTTGCGCACGAGCACGGTCTGCAGGCAGAAGTCGGTGCCCCGGCTGCGCGCGCCGCAGCTGTTCGACTTCATCGTCGCGGTGCCGGACGACGCGCCGACGAGCACCTGGCTGGAGGCGGCCCGGCTGGTCGACCGGCTGAGCCCGGTCGATCGCGTCGCGGCGTTCACCGACAAGGACGCCGGGCGCGGCGCCGCCGTCGCGGCCGGCCTCGGCCTGCCGTGGCACGACCCGGTCACGGTGGAAGCCGTGTCGGACAAGGCCGTCATGCGCGCGGTGCTCGCCGGGTCGGGCGTCGACGACAACACCGCGGTGGTCGCCACCTGCCCGGCCGACGTCGAGCGGCTGGCCGGTGCGGTCGGCTACCCGCTGATCTGCAAGCCGGCACGAGGCATCCGGAGCCGGGGCATCACCCGCATCGACGGGCCGGACGACATCCCCGGGGCACTGGACTGGGGCCGGGCGTCGGTGGGGCCGCTCGACTCCAAGGACCTGATCGTCGAGAAGTTCAGGTGCGGCACGGAGTACAGCGTCGAAGCGGTCAGCGAGGACGGGGAGCACGTCGTACTCGGCCTCACCACCACCCACCACCTCGCGTCGCGTGCCGAGCACTACATCGAGATCGGGCACGTGGTGCCCGCGCCGGTCGACCGTGCCGAGCACGACCGGGTCGCGGCCGCGGTGTGCGCGGCGCTGGACGCGCTCGGTGTGCGGACCGGCGTCACCCACACCGAGGTGATCGTCTCCGCCGACGAGGTGCACATCGTGGAGACACACGTGCGGCCCGGCGGCGACGAGATCCCGCGGCTGTGGGCCTCGGTCACGGGCGTCGACCTGGTGGACCTCACCGTCCGGCAGAGCCTCGGCCTGCCCGTCCTGGCCGACGTGCGGGCCGCGCTCGCCGCACGCAGCGCGACGGCGGAGCTCCCGGACTACGCGGCGATCTGGTACGCCTGCCCGGACGGCGTCGGCCGGATCACCGGCGTCGGCGGGGTCGACGCGGCCCGGTCCCTCGACGGGGTGGTCGAGGTCGACGTGGTGCACGGCGAGGGAGATCTGCTGGAGCCGATCGTCAACTCCGCCCACCGGGCCGCGTTCGTGTGCGCGGTGGGCGACAGCCACGACGAGGCGCTCTCGCGGGCCCGTGCCGGCGTCGGCAGGCTGTCGTTCGTGGTGCGGACCCGCGACGCGGGCCTCGAACAGGGCAGCGGTGTGCACGGGCCGCGGATTCCTGCCTGACCACCTGGAGTGGCCCTGGTGACGAGCGTCCCGTCGGGCCCGCTGGCGGTCCGCAACTTCCGCTTCTTCGCGGCGAGCGACGTCGTGTCCACGCTGGGTTCGGCGATCGCCGTCGTCGCCCTGCCGTTCGCGGTGCTGAGCACCGGCGGTGGGGCGGCCGGCATCGGTGTCGTGACCACCGCGAACCTGGTGCTCATGGCGGCGTTCTTCCTGGTGGGCGGTGTGGTGTCGGACCGCGTGTCCCGCCTTTCCGTCATGGTCACCGGGAACGTGGTCCAGGCCGTCGCGCAGCTCGGCTCCGCCGCACTGGTCTTGTCCGGGTGGTCGGCCACCTGGAGTCTCGCCGTGCTCGCCGCGCTCCGCGGCGTCGGCGTCGGCATCTACTTCCCCGCCGCCACCGGGCTCGTCGCACAGATCCTCCCCGCGCCCGTGCTGGGCCGCGCCAACGCGATCAGCCGGTCCAGCCGCTCCACCGCGCAGATCGTCGGCGCGGGCCTCGGCGGTGTGCTGGTGAGCGTCGTCGGCCCCGGGTGGGGGCTGGCCATCGACGGCGCGAGCTACGTGCTGGCCGGCCTGCTGCGGCTCGGGATGCGGATGCCGCCCGCCCCGGTGCCACCGCGGGCGTCCGCACTGCACGACCTGAAGGTGGGGTGGGCGGAGTTCCGCGGCCGCACCTGGCTCTGGACCGGGGTGCTTCAGTTCGCCGTCGTCGCGGCCGCTTACCAGGCCGCGATCGGGGTGCTCGGCCCGGTGGTGGCGCAGGACAGCCTCGGCGGGGCGCGGAGCTGGGGCTGGATCACCGCGGCGGTGTCGATCGGCGCGGTGGCGGGCGGTCTTGTGCTGGTGCGCTACACCCCGGGCCGGCTGCTGGTCGCGGCGAGCCTGGGACTGATGCTGATGTCGGGGTTGATGTTCGCCCTCGCGGTCCCGCTCCCCATCGGTCTCGTCCTCGCCGCCGCCGGGCTGAGCGGGATCTGCCGGGAGGTGTTCACGATCAACTGGGCCACCACGCTGCAGAGCCACGTCGACCAGTCGGTCCTGTCCCGGATATCGGCGTACGACTCGCTCGGCGGCTACGTGCTCGCACCGATCGGCGGCGCGGTCGCCGGCCCCCTGGCCGAGGCGTTCGGCGTGCGCCCGGTGTTGCTGTGCTGTGGCGTGCTCACGGTGGGGACGACGGCGGCAGCGCTCGCGGTGCGCGACATCCGCGCCATCCGGCCGGTGGCGGCGGTCCCGGAACGCCGGTGAGGACCCGCGAACCGCGCCGACGTCATGGTGGGCCGGTGGTGCGCCCGGAACGAGCGGACTCCGCTGCCGATGGGGCCGCCCGGAGCCGGGACTCGGTGGTGGTTTCCTCGTCCTCCGGACGCGCGCGGACGGCACGTAGGGCGGGGAGCGACAGCAGGGCGGCGGGCACCGCGACCGCCGCTGCCACCGCGACGGCGAGCACCGGCCGCAGGCCCATCAGCTCGCTCGCCGGGCCCGCCAGTGCCCGCCCGATCGGTGTCGCCACCCGCGACCCGGCGACGTCGAACGAGTGGACCCGGCTGAGCGCGGCCCGCGGTACGTGGGTCTGGATGGTCGAGTGCCACAGCACCAGCCAGAACGTGGCGCCTGCGCCGTGTACGAAGAACCCCAGGGCGATCCACGGTGTCGGCAGGTCGCAGAGGACGACCAGCGGGCTCATCGCGAACGTCGTGACCGCGACGGCACCGGCGACCAGCGGGCGAGCCGGCCGGTGCCGCAGCGCGGCGAAACCACCCATCGCGTTCCCGGCGCCGTAGATCGCCATGACGACGCCGTACGCGGTCGCGCCGCGA
Source organism: Actinophytocola sp. KF-1 (assembly GCF_054661535.1). Classification (NCBI taxonomy): domain Bacteria; kingdom Bacillati; phylum Actinomycetota; class Actinomycetes; order Pseudonocardiales; family Pseudonocardiaceae; genus Actinophytocola; species Actinophytocola sp. KF-1. The sequence goes on from NZ_BAAFVK010000023.1 coordinate 46,016, forward strand.
TCCGCGACGATGAAGCTGGCGCCCAGCGTCTGACTCGGGCCGCGGCAGAGCAGACCGCCCCACATCCACACGACGATCGTGCCCCACAGCCATCCCCGGCTGCGGAACTCGTGCCAGCCCTGCCCCAGGCCCCGCCGCAGCGACACCTTCGCGGTGGCCGTCCCGGGCAGCCGCAGCCGCCACAGGCACACCGCGCTGATCGCGAAGGTGATCGCGTCCACGACCATGCCGGACCACGGGTCGGTGACCGCGAGCAGCACGCCGGCGAACGCGGGGCCGATCACGGTCATCACGGACTCCGACATCCGCAGGACCGCGTTGCCGCGCAACACGTCCGCCGAGACCTGCGGGACCACGCTCGCCACCCCCGGCTGGAACGCGGCGGAACCCAGCCCGGTGAGGCCGAGCAGCACCAGGACGTGCCACAGCGGCGGCGTGCCGAACGCGAACGCGCAGGCGAGCAAGCCGGTCGCGACGAACCGCAGCACGTCCGCGGCGATCATCATCCGCCGGGGCGAGTAGCGGTCGGCCAGCACACCGCCGAACAGCACGAACAACGCGTACGGCACCATCTCGGCCGCCAGCGCGAACCCGACCCCGGTCGCCCCGTACCCCGCCTGCACGACGGCCGCGACGACGACCACGGGACGCATCATGTCGCCGAGCATCGACACGGTCCGCGACGTGAAGAACAGCCGGTACGGCGTGGTCCGCAGATCCGCGAAGTCGTCGCCCGCGACAATCGACCTCACTCGCAGCACGTTCCCTCCCCGCGCCCGCCGCTGGTCATCCGCGGCCGTTCTCCGTGTACACGGCGGTGTTCTCCCGCCACGCGCGCACACACGCCAGCACGCGCCCGCCACGCCGTGGGCCCAGCAACTCCGCCGCCCCGTCCGGTTCGACGAGACGGCCCGCGCCGATCTCGTCCGGGGGGAGACGGATGCGCGCGACGTCCTCGTGGGTGAGGATGCCGCCGTCGAACACCACCACGAGCCCGTCGAGGTCCGGGTCCGCGCCGCCGGGAACCCAGTCCACACCCAGGATCCGGCCGGGTACGCGGTCGAGCCCCAGCTCCTCCCGCACCTCACGCCGCAACGCCGCGGCAGGCGACTCGCCGGCCTCCACGATCCCGCCGGGCAGCACCCAGCCCGGGGCGTAGACCCGGGACAGCAGCAGAATCCGGCCCAGGGGATCGGTGAAGAGGCCCGAGACCGCGGTGCGCTTCTTCGGCAACGACCTCAGCCAGGCCCTCTTCGCGTGCCCCGGCGTGCCGGACACGTCAGGCGTTCCCGAAGGTGGCGACGCCGTAGAAGTTGGGGTTCCGCACGTTGTTGCGACCGCCCGACCATTGCAGGACGATCCGTCGCTCCTGGCCGGGATCGCCGCTCTCGTAGGCGCAGAAGTCGAACCCGATCTCGGTGGTCCCGGCGGTGATCCCGAGCGCGGCCACCGGGATGCCCGCGTGGAGCACGTAGCCGCGCCCGGTCACCTCCGCGTCGACGCGCGTGCCCGGCACGGGCCGGGTTCCCGCCAGCTCACCGCCCGAGTAGTGGAACAGGGCCGTCGGGCGGTCGAGGTCCGCGGCCTTCGGCACCAGCAGGACGTTGCACACGCGCCCGCTCTCGAACGGCACCTCGAACAGCAACTGGACGCAGTCCTGCGCGTGGTAGTAGCCGGACTTCTGGCCGAACCAGAGCCGCTCGTCCCGCACCTCGGCGCGGACACCCAGCAACGACCCGGCGCGCAGCAAGGCGAAGGACGCGCTGAACTCGGCGTCGCTCGCCGGCCTCGCCCCGAAACTGACGTGCGTGCCGAAGTACTGCCAGTCCGCCGCGGTGCGCCCGGACAGCCGTTGCACGTCCGCCACGTCCCACGGCCACTCACGCAGAGCCGACGGTTCGCGCCCGGCACCGATGTCGGGCACGGCCACCCGCCCGCCCACGACGCCCCGCTGCCGCAACCGCCGGTACCTGCTCTCGTCCACGTGCGGCTCGAACAGCCGCTGCTCGAAGGAACTCGACCCGTGCCGGTACCGCCACACGTCGTCGACGACCTCGGCCGCGGTGCCGGACAGCGACACGGGCGGGTGCCGCAGTTCGGTGGGCACGACACCGGGAAAGAGCCGTTCGGTGTACTCGAGCACCTGGAAGACCGCGTCCGCCTGACCGAGTTCGGCCGCCCGGTCGTGGAGTCCGCGCCACACCTCGGCGCCGGGCAGCACCAGGAACATCTGGCGCACGTCGCAGAACCACCGCAGTTTCGGCATCGCGATCTGCCCCACGGGTGTGTGCACGTACAGGTTCTTGCGGATGTGGGCGCACGCGTAGACGAGCGAGTCCACCACCGACAGCTGCCTGCCCTCGGCGCCGTCGACGACCAGCGGCCTGCTGCGCGCGAAGAAGTCCGACGTGTCGATCCGGTGGAAGTTGTGGTCGTTGCGCGGTCCGTGCGCCTCCACGCGGAACAGCTGACCGGGCAGCGAGCTCTCCTTCAGGTACGGCGTGGCGTGCCGCCCGGCCTCCAGCGCGGCCTGGTTGCGCGCCGCGGCGACCGGCACCAGCCGGCGCGTGGCGGCGTCGTAGGTCGCCTGCCGGTAACCGAGTTCCTCGAGCACCGCGCCGAAGGGCGCCAGCTCGTGGGTGTCGACGTACAGGTCGAGATCCTTGAACGGCCTCGTCCTGGTGTTCGCGTAGAACTCGAGCTGCCAGGCGGGGCCTTTCAGCACGACGGGACGGATCCCCCGGCTCCCGGCCGCGTCGAGGATGACGGCCAGTTCCGCGTAGTACAGGTCGATCCAGTCCCGGGCGTCCGCGCACTCCTTCGCCACGAGGTCGACCGGCAGTCGTGTGCGGAGCAGGTCCCCGTGGCCGGCGGCGTCGAGCCCGGCGACCGTCCGGCCGAACAGGCACATGGTCCCCTGCGCGCGCACGCGGTCGAGCAGGTCGGTCCCGTCGTCGAGCGCCGCGAGCCACCCCAGCAGCCGTTCCCGCCGCGCCGCGTCGGGTGGTGCCACCCACGAGGAGTCGAGCAGCGCTCCCTTGATCGTCTCGTCGACACGCTCGGAGTCCCAGCGCACGTGAACCTCCCGTCGCCGTTCACCGGACAAGTTCGCACACGACCGCGGTCGCGTCGTCGTGTTTCTTCTTCGGCCGCGCACCACCGGTGTGCGGCCGCGCCGACTCGGCGGCGCGGATCGCGCGCACGAGTGCGTGCGGTCCCGCCGAGCTCAACCGCGCCATCAGTCCCTGCCAGGAACACATGCCGAGGGACAACACAGCGCGGGTCACGCCGTCGGTGGCCAGTGCCGCGCACCGCACCCCCCGCGGACCGGCCAGCGGCACGCGGCCGGTCACCGCGGCGAAGGCCGCGCCGGGCACGGCAGCCGCCTTCCACAGCGGCCCCGCGGGTGTGGTGCGGTGACTCCGCTCCGCCTTCGCGATCGCGTCGGTGTGCACGGTGATCTCGCCGCCCTGGTCGAGGACCACCGCGCAGTCGCACAGGACGAGGTACTCGGCGTGCGCCGCGCCGACCCGGAGGGCGGCGAGGGCGGCGGACGGCGTGTCCGGGTGGCGGAGATCGCAGGTGTCCTCGTGCCCGCGGGCGACGTCGGCGATCGCGCGCGCCACGATGTCCGGCAGGGCGTCCGTGGCCACGGCGCCACCGGCGATGGCGTGCCCCAGCGCCTCGACGTACCACCGCACCCCGTGCCGGCACCCGGTCTCGCCGGACGCGGGCGGGGTCACCCCGTCGAGCACGCAGACGAGCCGGTCGGTCGCGACGACGAAGTCCTGGTTCTCCGTGGTGGCCGAACCCGGCACCGACACGTAGGTCACCTGCATGACGGCCGCCGGATCACGGACTGCTGAGGCTGGGGATCAGCTTGGTCGCCCCGGGTCTCTGGTACTCGACCAGGCTGCTCGCCACGAGCAGGGCGTCCCAGTCGTCCACGGCGATGCCCAGCGTGGCCAGGTCACCGGCGTACCGGTCCCAGTCGAGTCCGGTGGGTCCGCCACCGACGCGGCGGACCGTGGCGGCGATCCGCTCCGCCGCCTCCGCGCGGTCCGCACGGCCACCGATCCGGTCGAGCCTCGCGAGCAGGCGCCGGCAGGCGTTCTCCTCGTCCACGTCGTGCGGCGGCGTCACCGCGTACACCTCCTCGGCCGCGGCCCGGCAGTCGTACGGCGTGCCGTCCCGGCGCCCGGCCGCGAGCCGCTCGTAGAACCGGGGAAGGTGCGGTTCGCCGACCAGAACGGCGGTCTCCCTGAGCACGTCGAGGGGTTCGTCCGGGCTGTGCACGCACCGGAGGATCCGGTTCGGCGTCCCCAACGCGGACCGCAGGTCGCCGCCCCGGCGCTTGCGCGGGTCCGAGTAACCCTTCAACTCGGTCAGCCGTGTGCTCGCCGACCGGTCGTCGCGCTCCGCCGAGTCCCGCAACGCCAGCAACAGCGACGGCCCCCGGCAGTACACGAGCTCGCCGAGGGCCCTGCTGCCGTCGGTCTTCGCGTTGAACTGGAACCGCCACAGCAGCCGGGCCATCGGCACGGTCAACGTCAACGGGACGGCGAGTACCGGGACGAACCCGTGCTCCGCGAGGAAGCCGGTGCACTGCCCGACCAGCCGCCGGGCGATCGCGTCCGGCTGGACGAGCAGGAACGTCAGCTCCGCCATCGCCTCGTGGAACTCCCGGCCGAACGCACGCGCCGCCGCGGCGCGCCCCTGCGCGAGGTAGCCGCCCGGCTCCTCCTGGAAGTGGGTGAGCTTGCCGGGCACGGTCGTCAGGTCCGCGCAGCGGGCGGGACCGGTGCGGTCAGCGGGCATCGGACACCGCCAGCTCGTCGAGCACCGACCTGCGCACCGCGGGATCCCCCATCCCCACGTTCGCCACGTAGCAGCGCACCCGCCCGCACAACGCGGCGAGTTCGTCGCGCATCGCGCCGTACGCGGCGACGTACCTGTCCACGTCCCGGTCGAGGTGCTCGAGGAGGTCGTACCGGAGGTCGTACACGGTGAGGGCCAGTGCGAACTGTTCCAGAAAGGACAGTGCGGTCGCCGGCGCCACGCGTTCGAACCGTGGCGGGTGGTCTGCCCGGTAGTTCATCACGACGATGCTGCGCACCGGGCCGGACGGCGCGGTCGCGTCCCCGAAGAGGACGTCCGGGGCGGCGAGGTACTCACCGGCCACCAGGTGCCCGCGCAAACCGCGCTCCCGGATGAGCTCGCCGAAGCACTCGTCGTCCCGGACCCGCATCGCGGAGGGGATCCCGTGCACGACACCGTCGCGGAGGAGCGCGTGGGTGTTGGTGACGAAGCGCGCGCCGTCCTGGCAGGCACGGGTGAGGAAGACGCTCTTGCCGCTGCCCTTCGCCCCGGCCAGCAGGGTGACGCCCCCGTCCGGGTGCGCGAACGCCGCCGCCTTCAGGTGCGTGTAGCCCGCGTCGAGCGCGAAGACGTTCAACGCCTGCTTGAGCAGGTACGGCCACACGATCTTCTCCAGCGTCCGGCCGTACACGTGCCAGTTCCGGTCACGGGTCACCAGGTAGGCAGGCGCGCCGAAGTACGCGCCGCGGAAGTACCCGGAGCGGAACCGCTTGCCGCGGATGGTGCTGTCGGACAGTCGCGAGAGGACGGACTCGTCCAGCGCGTCGTGGTCGAGGTCGACGCACGTGAAGTCGAAGTCGGCGGGCGCGTCGTCCGGCGCGAAGCGCGCGAAGTAGGAGTACGCCGGGGAATCCGGCGTGTTGAACCGCAGACGTGCGCGGAGGACGTTGAGGTCGAGCACCCTGGACGACCGGATCGGCACCTCCGGCAGGGCGTCGGACAGGTCGGGCTGAACGCGCGCGCTGGACAATGATCGGCTCCCCGTCGCTACGGTTGTGCTGCCACCGTCGCACCGTGGGCACGGACCCGCCACCCGCGTTGTGTGTTCGCACAACATGTGTGCGGCACGGGTCGTCGACGTGTCTCGTCGTCGTTAGTTTCGGGCCATGACCGATGACGTCGGATATCGCGAGCGGATGGGTGCGCTGCTGCGGAGCACCGCGAACGACCTGAAGCGGAATTCGGCGGCCGCCGCGAAGGACCTTGGCCTGTCCGAGGCGGAGTACCAGGATCTGGTCAACGGCCGCCGGGAGTTGTCCGCTCCCGCGCTCGCGGCCGTCAGCCGGAGCTGGCCGGTCAACGAACGCGACATCCTCCCCATCCACAACGACTGCCCGGACGGTGTGCTCAGGTTCGCCGCCGAGGACTCCGCCGCCTCCGCCCGCGTGCTCTCGCGGGGCGGCGCCGACTACTACGAGTACCGCGACACGGCCATGTCCCGGCTCGCGTCCTTCCGCCCGGAATGGATCAGGATGCTGGCCGTCGTCGACGACGACAAGCCGGACAACCCCGCCGTGCAGTGGAACAACGGGCACCTGCTCTACCAGTTCACCTACTTCGTCGGGCCGGTGAACTACTACTACCGCTGGGGCGGCCGGTCGCACGTGCTCCGCATGCGCACCGGTGACTCGATCTGGGGCCTGCCGTTCTCGCCGCACACCTTCACCGCCCGCCGCGCCGGCGAGCCCGCCTACATCCTGGCCCTCACCTACGGCGGCGAGCTGACCGGCGACGCCCGGCACGAACTGTCCGCACTCGGCCTGGCCACCGCCCGGAAGTTCGCGATGACCGGGACCGACGAGGCGGCGACCGTTCGCGGGCGCCTGCGGTCGTTCCTGGACGCCGCGATGATGTCGGCCGGTGAGCTGGCCCGGCTCACCGGGTGGCCGGTGCGCAGGCTCGCGGAGCTGGTCGAGGGCACGGCCACCGCGAGCGCCGAGGAACTCGCCGTGCTCGCCGACGCGCTCCGCGTCTCGGTCCGGGACCTGCTCCCCATCGGCATCGACTCGCCGTGCGACATCTGCGTGGTCCGGGGCGCGGATGCCCGCCGGTGGCCGTATCCGGCGCCGGAGCGGCACGACTACACGGTCACCGAACTCGCGGGCAACCGCCTGCACCCGCACACGCGGGCCCTGGAGATCCGGCCGCGCCGCGAACACGGAGACGTCGGGGCTTTCCTGACCACGTACCAGCACCAGTACCTGTACAACGTCGGGGCGGACCCCCTGGCGATGCGCTGGGAACACGCGGGACGGGAGCACCGGACGGTACTGCACCCCGGTGACTCCGCGTACGTGATGCCGTTCGTCCCCTGTGCCTACGGGGTCGAGCGGACGGCGGACCACCCGTGCCTGCTGGCCCTGCGGATCAACGGCAGCGTGACCGGCGAGGTGCGCACCGCCCTCGGGGCGATGCATCCCGGTGGCCTGGAACGGATGCTCCACGAGGACCGCGCCTGGTACCGCGAGGAGTGATCGGCGCCCCGCCGCCGGAGAGGGGGTGACGTGCGCGTCCTCATCTGCCCGGACAAGTTCGCAGGCACGCTCACGGCCCGCCGGGCGGCGCGCGCGATCGCGTCGGGATGGCGCCGGGGCGCACCGGCCGACGACCTCGTGCTCCGGCCGCTCGCAGACGGCGGTCCCGGCTTCCTCGACGTGATCCACCCGGTGGCCGGTGGCGAGCGCGTCACGGTGCGCGCGTGCGACCCCTTGCTGCGGCCCGTCCGCGCACACCTGCTCGTCGCCGGTGATACCGTCTACGTGGAGAGCGCGCAGACGTGTGGGCTGCACCTGCTCACCCGCACCGAACTGGATCCGCTGCGGGTGTCCTCGCACGGCTTGGGGGTCCTGATCGGCGAGGCGATCGCCCTCGGGGCCCGCGAGGTGGTGGTGGGACTCGGCGGTTCGGCCACCGTCGACTGCGGCGCGGGCATGCTCTCCGCGCTCGGCGCGGTGGCGAGGGACGCCACCGGCGCGGCGCTGCCGCCGGGCGGTGGACCGCTTCTGGACTGCGCGGCGATCACGTCGCTGCCGGATCTCGGTCCCGTCGTCCTGACCGCCGCCGCCGACGTCGCGATCCCGCTGCTCGGCGCGTCCGGCGCGGCACGCCTGTTCGGTCCGCAGAAGGGTGCCTCGCCCCGCGCGGTGCGCACCCTGGAACGTTCCCTGGCGACGTTCGCCGGGCACCTGACCCGCACCGCGCCGCGGTGTCCCGCCGACCTGGTCACGATCCCGGGATCGGGCGCGTCCGGCGGCATCGCGGCGGCGATCATGGCGCTGGGTGGCCGGTGTGTCTCCGGTGCCGAGCTGGTGTGGGCGACCACGGGGCTCGACGACGAACTCGACGGCGTCGACGTGGTCGTCACGGGTGAGGGCCGGGTCGACCACCAGACGCTGCGGGGCAAGCTGCCTGCCGTGGTGGCCAGGGCCGCCGCCGCGCGTGGTGTGCCGTGCGTCGTGGTCGCCGGGCAGGTGTCGGACGGGCTCCGCACGGCGGAGTGGGCCGATGTGACGTCGATCCACTCCGTCGCGGAACACGCCGGAAGCGTCGCGAGGGCCATGGCCGAGCCGTTCGCCAGCGTGGTGGCGCTGGCCGGGCTGCTCAGCGGCGAGGCCCTGCGTGCCCGCCCAGGTGCTGCTCGAACCGGGCCGCGATCTCGCTGATGCCGAGGCTCTCCGACGCCCGTTTGCCGGTCGAACCGCCGACCGCGCCCGCGACGACCAACAGGCTGGGACCGGTGGCGTCGAGTGCCGCGCGGACCGCGCTCCGCAGCTCGGCGCGAGCGGACACCGTCGCCGTCGACCGGTATCCGAGGGCGGTGGCCACCGCGGCGAAGTCGGGCCGCGCGGCGGCCGGTTGCGCTCCGGTCGACTCGTAGGCCCCGTTGTCGAACACGATGTGCACGAGGTTGGGCGGTGCGCAGGCCGCGACCGACGCCATGGCCCCCAGGTGCATCAGCAGCGAGCCGTCGCCGTCCAGCACGACGATCCGCTGTGCGGGCGCCTGGAGCGCGGCGCCGAGACCGAGTCCCGCGACGTGCCCCATCGACCCCTGCATGTAGAAGTTCCCCGGCCGGTCACCCGCGGCGAGCATCGCCCTGGACAGGTATCCCGTGGTGGACAGCACGAATTCGTCGCGCAGCTCGGCCACCAGCACCGAGACCACGTCCTCGCGGAGCACGCGCCCGCCTGCCGGTGCCGCCGAGCGAGCGGGCGCGGGCTCGATCGCGCCCTTGCCCACCAGGATGAAGGCGGTGCGGCGGTCCTCGAGCACCGCCGCGGCCTCGGCCACGAGTTCGGCGAACGGCCGGCCCCCGCGCTGGAGCGTCCAGTGCGGGACGGCCAGCGAGTCGAGCCAGGACGGGACGACCTTGCCCATCAGCTCGTGCTGTTGCTCACCCGGCTCCGGTGCCGGCCAGCCCCGCATGCTCATGATCACCAGCTGGGGGATGCGGTAGGGCAGCACCAGCGAGGTCAACGGGTTGACCAGGTTGCCGAAGCCCGAGTTCTGCGCGATGACCGCGCCGGGCACCCCCGCGAGCCGGGCGCCTGCGGCCATCGCGAGGGCGCTCCCCTCGTTGACGGCCGGCACGTAGCGCAGCGTCGGGTGGTCCTCGAGCAGGCGCAGCGGTGCGGAGAAGTACGAGCACGGCACGCCGGACAGGAAGCGCACCCCGTGTTCCGCCAGCACGTCGAGGAACTCCGCGCCCCGCACCGCGGGTGCACCGGCCATGACCGTCTCAGTCTGTGACAATTCCGTTCACCTCGTCATCATGCGGATGCCGCGCTGCTGAGCCGCCAGGCGACCATCGCGGCGCGGAGCGTCAGGATGTCCTTCGGCACGTTCGGCGAGAGCCCGGTCAGCTCCTGGATCCGGCGCAACCGGTAGATCAGCGTGTTGGGGTGGATGTACAGGCGCCGGGCGGTCCGCCTGCGGTCTGCTCCGCTGTCCAAAAAGGACGTCAAGGTCTCCAGCAGCGGCGCCTCGCTGGCCATCATCGGTTCGATCAGGGCCGCGAGCCGTTCGGTGATGTCCGGCGACCGGGCCAGCGCGGTCTCGAACAGCACGTCGTCGAGCTGGTAGGCCCCGGAGGGATACGCGAGGGCGCACACCACCCGCAGGACCAGGCTCGCCTCCTCCACCGCTGCCACGACACCGTCCGCGTGGACCACCCCGGCGCCGGCGACCACCGGGTCGTGCCCGGTCACCGCGAGCCAGCGGAGCACCTCGCCCGCGACGGCACGTACGTCCGGTACGCGTGCGCCGGGCGGTACCGGCACCAGCATGACGAGCTGCCTGCGGTCGGCCGTGGCCGCCACCATGGGCCGCGGACAGTCGAAGGTGGCGGCGCGCTGCATCGCGCGTCCGTCCCGCGACGACCACGGCCGGCCACCGGCATCGGCCGCGAGCAGTGTGACGTAACGCGATGTCTCATGGCCGGCACCGCGACTCAGCAGCGCGATCGCCGCCGCGACGAGCGGGGGCTGGTGGTGCGGACCGTACCTCCGCGCCGTCGCGGATCTCGCAGCGGCAGTCACCGACGATCTCCTCTCTCGATTCGGCGTGCACGTCAGAGCCGGGCGCGCAGTGCGTCGAGCGCGCCGTCGGCCAGCGCGACCGGGGAGTTGCCCGCACGCTCGTGGCTCGTCCCGTCCGCGACGACGTGCGGCAGGTCCGCGGCCCGGACCCCGTGCGCCCCCAGCCGATCGGCCAGACCCCCGGCCCGCATCAGGTCTGCCAGCGCGGCGCCGATGTCGCGCCGCGACCCCGCCCCGACGATCGCCGCCACCTGCCGCAACCGCTCCGCCACGAAGCCGGGCCCCCGGGGGTCGGTGCACCGTTCCCGGTAGCACTCGCCCGCGGCCGCGAACACCCACACCAGGTTGAGCGCGCACGCGACGCCGTGCCGGATCCCCGCGCGCGCGGTCAGCGGGTAGGCGAACGCGTGGGCGAGGGTCGTGCGCGTCAGGTCGATGGCGAGGCCCGCCATGGTGGCCAGCCTGCTCAGCTCCGCCCGGCCCCGGGGCTCGACGAGCACACCGGGTTGGCTGAGCAGCGTGACCACTCCCGCCGCGGCCTCCGACGCGAGCAGGCGCGAGTGGACCGACGACCGGACCGACCAGAGCGACTCGAGCGCGTGTGCCAGGGCATCCCAGGCACCGCTGATCGTCGTCGCGCGCGAGCAGCCCGCGGTGAGCTCCGGGTCGACGAGCGCGACGTCGGCGCGCACGCGGTGGTGGTCGAGCGACTGCTTGCGTCCATCCACGTAGACGCTGGCGAACCTGGTGACCTCCGCGCCGGACCCCGCGGTCGTGGGCACCAGCACCAGGCCGCACCCGTCCCGGCCGCGCTCGTAGTCCGCGGGGGTCATGTCGGAGGGGGCGGGACCACGCCCGCCGGGTGGCAGCACAGCGACGGCCTTCGCCGCGTCCATCGCCGAGCCGCCACCGATCCCGACGACCAGATCCGGCCGGAACCGGGCCCGCACCCGAGCGCCTTCGCGGAGGTCGGCCAGATCGGGGTTCGGCCGGAAACCGGTGAAGGTCGCCACCTCGGCACCGGCAAGCCGGCCCGCCACGGCGGTACGCCGCAGGCCCCCGGTGCTCGCCACCACCAGCACGCGCCGTGCTCCGAAGCGGTCCACGAACTCGGCCAGCCGCCCGAACACACCCGCGCCGGCCACGACCTCGATGTCGGGCAGGGGCGTCACTTCTCGAGGACCATCCATTCGTCGACACCGGTCAACCGGAAGATGTCCCGCATGGACGCGATCCGGTCCTCGACCGAGGTGATCTCGCCGGTCTCCCTGATCTGCGCGAGGACGTCGAGCGTGGCCCTGGTCGCCGCGCGCAGGCCGTGGTTGGCGTAGATCATCAACGAGACGCCGGCCGCCGCGGCCGAACGCACGTTCCAGCCGCCGTAGGTGGTGGGCACCACGACTACCGGGATGGTGTTCCGCCACGCGCTCAGGAACTCGAGGATCTCGATCGGGCTCGACGCCTTCGAGTGCACCAGCAGCGCGTCGGCACCCGCGTCCGCGTAGGCGTAGCCGCGGCGCAACGCCTCCTCGACACCGAGGTCGACGATCAGGGCCTCCGTTCTGGCGATGAGCACGAAGTCGCGGCTCACCTGCGACCGCTTCGCGATCTCGATTCGCGTGGCGAACTCGTCGACGTCCTCGAGGACCTGGCCGCCCGTGAGGTAGCTGTTCCGCTTCGGGAAGATCTTGTCCTCGATGCAGATGCCCGCGATTCCGTTCGCCTCGAACTGCCGCACCGCATAGGCGACGTTGAGCCGCCCGCCGTAGCCGGTGTCGCAGTCGGCGAGCACCGGCAGGGTGCTGGACTCGTTCACCTGCACGGCCGCCTCGAGGTAGTCGGCCATGCTCAGCAGGCTCATGTCGGGCAATCCGTGCGCCGCCGAGATCTCGAAACTCGAGGCCCACAGTCCGTCGAAACCTGTCTCTTCGGCGAGCTTGGCGCTCAGGCCGTTGTGGGCGCCGACGAGCCTGCCCACTTCCGGCTGCTCGATCAGTTGCCGCAGTTTGGCGGACTTCGACGAGCTGGATACCATCACGGTCTCCCTCATGATTCCGAATTCGGTTTCACTGATTCAATTCTTCGACCCTTCGACCACGTGCACGCGAACGGGAGGAACCGGATGACCGGCGACCGAGAAGAAATACTGGCCGAGCGGGTCCTGTTCCGCGGGAAGGTGTTCCGCGTGCTCGGCCGGGACATCCGGCTGCCGGGCGGCGACGTCGTCACCTGGGAGGTGGTCGACAAGGGCGCGGACAGCGTGGCTGTCGTCGCCCTCGCGCCGGGCTTCGTGGTGCACCTGGTGCGGGAGTACTTCGGCGGCACCGGTGTGCGCGCGCTTTCCTTGCCGAAGGGCCGGATCGACGACGGTGAGACCGCGGTCCAGGCCGCCGCCAGGGAAATGAGCGAGGAGATCGGCATGACCGGGCGGCTCGAGCTGCTGTCCACAATGGAGGTCAGTCCCGGTTACCTCGCCCAGCGAACGCACGTCTACCTCGCCACCGACCTCGTTCCGGACCGCAGGGCCGGGGACGAGACCCATTACCTGCGACCGGTCCGCGTGCCGCTGACCGAGGCGGTCGCCATGTGCGCCGACGGAAGGATCACCGAAGCCCGCACGATCGCAGGCTTGCTGCTGACCGCCAACCGCCTGCGCGCGGCATGAACCCACTGACACAGTCACTGGACCGGCCCTCCGCCCTCAGCGCTCCCGCGCAGCGGTCAGGAGACCGCTGCCGGGACGCCGCCGGCGCGATGGCCGGTGACCGGCACGACCCGGCCGGCCGCCGGCGGAAGTGCGCCACCGCAGCCGTTGGCCGGTCTCCGGTGACAGCCCTGCTTGTGACACGACAGTGGCGGACACTGATACCCCCAGTTTGGTAGATCGCGCCCAGCGTGAGCCATCCGCACGGCATCGAGAATTTCCGCGCAGGTCTTGTCGATCGATAGACCCAATGCCCCAGAGCTCGGCGGGCACGAACGGATCTCCCGCGGCGGCCCGCAAAGCCGCACGATCGGTAATGCACTCAAATCATGCCTACCCGATGGCCCAACCCGCTGTCAACAGGTCTTGTTACCTGCCCGTTTCCTCCTGTTGTCCGCATGTTCACCCGCACATTTGTCCACCCGCGGAGCGCGCACCACGTGATCCAATAGCGTTATGCGCGCCGTGTCGAAGAATTCCGCCGGCCCCTCCCGGCAATCATCGAAGCAGTCGCGGGAGAACTCGGAATGTCCACAATCGCCTCGCCCGGGGAGCCGATAGGCGTTCGCCGCCGACAGCGGCGCAGGACACGCGGGGCAGGGGGCGCCTCACGCCAGTGCGGGACTCTTCGGCGCGGCCGACGACTCCCGCGCCGAGGGGTGGAAGATGGCCAGGAGGGCGAACCAGACCAGGATCAGGATGCCGGCCGGCCGCAGGAACGATTCGGGAAGCACGTCTCCCACGAAGGAGTACGCGGCGAGCCAGAGACCTGTGATCACACCGACCACAGCGACCGGCACGGACCTGCTCACCAGGGAACTCGCCACGATCCAGACACCGGCGAGGACGTGCCCGCCGAGCCGCACCGCCCAGGCGGTGGCGTAGGCGACGTCGTTGATCATCAGGATGCCCGCGAGCACGTCCAGTGCCACCCATCCGTAGCCGGCCGCCCTGGCCCAGGGTGCGGTGTCCAGACGCGAGACGAGGAAGAGGATGGACAGGTGGAAGAAGACTCCCAGGTACTCCCCCCACGCCACGTCCGGGTCCACGAAGAACGCGACCACGGCGGGGAGGAACAGGACGAGGGGAAGAAGTGCCAACGAGCGCAGGCTGGCGTAGTGCCGCCGGGTATCGAGCATCGAACATCCTTGTCTGTGTGCCGCCTTGTAGGGTCACACGCTAGGAAGGTGGTGTTGACATGTCAACAGTAGATCCGGGGGAGTCGGTCGAGCTGTGGCTGCGGTGGAAGCGCGCGTACGAGACCGTGCGTGCCGCGGTCATCGCCGACATGACCGCGGCGTCCGGTCTCTCCGACGCGGAGTTGAGCGTCCTGGTGCACCTGCACGAATCCGGCGGTGTCCTGCGGCAGAACGCCATCGCCGCGGCCCTGGGCTGGGATCGGACCCGGCTCTCGCACCTGCTGACCCGGATGGAGAAACGTGACTTCGTCGCGCGCGGCAAGGTGGCCAACGGCGTCGAGGTCACGTTGCGGCCGGCGGGCCGCCGCACGATCGACGCCTCGGTGCCGACCCTGGCCGCCTCGACCCGTCGTCACCTGCTGGACCGGCTCGGCCCCGGCGACACGAAAGCGCTCAAGACCATCGTCGAGCGATTGCTGTCCGGTGAAGACGGCGGCCGTTGAATGCCCGCGGTTGTTGGCCGAAAGAACTGTCGGCGTTCATTCCACAAGGCATTCCACGCGCGCCCTTCCTGGGGCGCGCCGGCAATGCCGTAGAGACGACTACAGCGCGCTGACCTGGGTCAACGCGCTGTAGACAGATGTAGCCCCGACGGGATTTGAACCCGCGCTACCGCCTTGAGAGGGCGGCGTCCTAGGCCGCTAGACGACGGGGCCTTGAACTTGAACCAGAGGGAACTCTATCAGACTCGATTTTGTTCTCTCTGCTGGGGTACCAGGACTCGAACCTAGACTAACTGAACCAGAATCAGTCGTGCTGCCAATTACACCATACCCCAACGCTGCTGCTCGTCCGCGGCCTCGCGGCCGCTCGATCAGCACCGGAGAAGATGTTAGACCACGCCCTCCCGGCACCGGAAATCGGCCCCGGTTGTGGCGGTCAGGTCGGGGGTCCGGTACTCGCTGACCAGCAGTTCCGGCAGGTCGGCGAGGGTCTCGATGGTCTGGATGCCCGGTTCGGCCGTCGGGCGGGCGCGTGCGCGGGACAGCCACACGCCGTGGAGGCCCGCGTCCCGCGCGCCGATGGCGTCGGTCTCCAGGAGGTCGCCGACGTGGACCGTCTCGGCGGGACGGACGCCCATTCGCGCGCACGCCGTGTGGAAGATCACCGGATCGGGTTTGGCGGCGCCCAGTTCGCCCGCGATCACGAGGGTGTCGAAGAAGCGGGCGATGCCGAGGCCGGCGAGTTTCGCGCGCTGGTGGTTGCCGGAGGCGTTGGTGACGGCGGCGAGTTTGAAGCCCGCGGCGCGCAGCCAGTCGAGGCACGGGACGGCGTCGGCGAAGAGCTGCCACGTGGTGTGCAGCTGGGTGCGCCGCCGTTCCTCGAGGGTGGCGACCAGGTCGTCGTCGAGGAGGGCGCCGAGGTCGGCGAAGAACGCCTTCGTCCGCGCCTTGTGCATGGCGTCGTAGGGCAGTTCGCCGGAGACGACCCTGGCGACGTGTTCGTCGGTGGTGCGCTGCCACCTCGGCCACATGTCGTCGCGGCCGATGAGGTCGAAGAGCGCGCGCCGGGCGGAGCTCGTGAAGTCGACGAGGGTGTCGTCGATGTCGAGGCAGACCGCCTGGATCCGGGGCGGCTCGTGCTCGGCCGCCAGTCCGGTCGCGTTGCGGTCGGAGGCAGCGGGAAACGGCACGAGCCCAAAGGTCATCAGCAGAGATTAGGCCGCCCGGGGCACCCTTCGATTCGGCTATAGAGGTGATTGTGTGGACTCTGACTCGATTAAGTCAGCAGCTTGAGAGCGTATGGCGATTAAGCTGTATCGCTTTTCGTCAGCGCCGCGTTACCGGGTTGTCAGGAACGGCACGTCCACCACGCCCAGCGTGACCGCGCCGCGTGGCCCGTTCGAGTTGTCCGCCTTGACGTCCTTTCCCGCGCGGGTGCATGCTGGAGTTATTCAACACTAGATGAATTCAGGGGGAGGGATCATGGAACGGACCACGTGCCTGGTCGTCGGTGGCGGTCCCGCCGGGATGGTGCTGGGGCTCTTGCTCGCGCGGGCCGGTGTCGCGGTGACGGTGCTGGAGAAGCACGCGGACTTCCTGCGCGACTTCCGCGGCGACACCGTGCACCCGACGACGCTGGACCTGCTCGACGAACTGGGGCTGGGAGCGGCGTTCGCGAAGCTGCCGCAGAGCAGGCTGGAGCGGGCGCAGTTGCCGACGCCGAGGGGAATGGTGCCCTTCGGCGACTTCACCCAGTTGTCCGGCAGGCACAACTACATCGCGATGGTGCCGCAGTGGGACCTGCTGGACCTGTTGGCGGACGCCGCGAAACAGGAACAGACCTTCACGCTGCGCATGGAGACCGAGGCGGTCGGCGTCGTCCGCGAGCGCGGCCGGGTCGCCGGCGTCGAGTACCGCACGGCGGCGGGGGAGACCGGCCGGATCCTCGCGGACCTCACGATCGCGGCGGACGGCCGCCACTCCGTGCTGCGCGCCGCGGCGGGACTGGCGGTGCGCGACTACCCGACACCGATGGACGTCTGGTGGTTCCGCCTGCCGCGGCACGACACCGACCCGGCAGGCGCGGTCGGCGTGATGAGCAGGCGCCGCGCGGTGGTCATGTTGGACCGCAACGACTACTGGCAGACCGCCGTGCTGATCGGGAAGGGCTCGGACCCCGAACAGCGGGAGCGGCCGGTGTCGGAGATGGTCGCGAGCATCGCGGCGGTGGTGCCGTGGCTGACCGACCGGGTGGACTCGGTGTCCTCGTGGGACGACGTGAAGCTGCTCGACGTCCGCGTCGACCGGTTGCGCCGCTGGTACGCGGACGGCCTGCTGTGCATCGGCGACGCGGCGCACGCGATGTCACCGGTCGGCGGCGTCGGCATCAACCTCGCCGTGCAGGACGCGGTCGCGGCCGCCCGGCTGCTCGCGTCCCCACTGGTCAGCCGCACGGTCACGACCAGCGACCTCGCCAAGGTGCAACGCCGCAGGCTGCTGCCGACGATCATCACGCAGGGCGGGCAACGGTTCCTGCACGCGAAGGTGCTGCGCCCCGCGCTGGCGGGCGACATCGAGATCGCACGTGCGTCGAAGCTGCCGCTGCCGGTGCGGTTGGTCACCCGGTTCCCGAAGCTGCGGCGCGTCCCCGCGTACGTCGTGGGCCGCGGCTTCCTGCCGGAACACGCACCGGCCTTCGCCCGGCGGTAGTCCACGGAACGACGATCGGCACGCGATCGTCGCTCACGTCCGGTGTCCGAGCGGTCGCGCAGCGGCGCCGCTCCGTCCACTGGGGATGATCACTGTGGACGATCTAGAGCCGGTTCTGCAGCGCGTCGGCGGCGGCGAGGAGGTCCGCGGCCCAGCGGGCGCCGGGGCGCCTGCCCATCCGGTCGATCGGGCCGGACACGGACACCGCGGCCACGACCTGACCCGACGCGTCCCGCACCGGCGCGGACACGCTTGCCACGCCTGGCTCCCGCTCGGCCACGCTCTGCGCCCACCCGCGCCTGCGCACCTCCAGCAGCGCCCGCTCGCCGAACACCGCGTCCGCGAGCAGTGCCCGCTGGGTGGCCGGGTCCGTCCACGCCGCAAGGACCTTCGCGCCGGAGCCGGCGGTCATCGGGAGCCGGGCGCCGACGGGAACGGTGTCGCGCAGGCCACTCGGCGGCTCCGCCGTGGAGATGCAGATGCGGTGGACGCCGTCGCGGCGGTAGAGCTGCACGCTCTCGCCCGTGCGGTCCCGCAACCGGGGCAGCACGCTGCTCGCCGCGTCCAGCAACGGGTCCACCGCACCACCCGCCAGCTCGGCGAGCGCGGCGCCCGGCCGCCACCGCCCGTCGCTTCCCCTGCGCAGCAAGCGATGCACCTCGAGCCCCACCGCGAGGCGGTGGGCGGTGGCGCGGGGGAGTCCGGTGCGCGTGCAGAGTTCGGCCAGGCCACAAGGCTCCTTGGCGACCGCCTGCAGGACCGCCATTGCCTTGTCCAGTACGCCGATGCCGCTATGCTGTCCCACGTCTCGATATTAAGTTCCCGCTATATGGGATGTCCAGTATTTCAGATCGTGGGAACCCAACTTCCGAAGTCGATGGGTGAGAAGGCATGGGAAAGACGCTTGCCGAGAAGGTGTGGGAGCAACACGTCGTGCGACGGGGGACCGGTGCGGAGCCGGACCTCCTGTACATCGACCTCCACCTCGTGCACGAGGTGACGAGCCCGCAGGCGTTCGACGGCCTCCGGCTGTCCGGGCGGCGCGTGCGCAGGCCCGACCTCACCATCGCCACGGAGGACCACAACGTCCCGACGGTCGACATCGAGCTGCCGATCGCGGACCCGGTGTCCCGCACGCAGGTCGACACGCTCCGCAAGAACTGCGCGGAGTTCGGCGTCCGGCTGCACCCGATGGGCGACGCGGAGCAGGGCATCGTGCACGTCGTCGGCCCGCAGCTGGGCCTGACGCAGCCCGGGATGACGGTGGTGTGCGGTGACAGCCACACCTCGACGCACGGCGCGTTCGGCGCGCTCGCGTTCGGCATCGGCACGTCGGAGGTCGAGCACGTGCTCGCCACCCAGACCCTGCCGCTGCGGCCCTTCAAGACGATGGCGATCACTGTGGACGGGGAGTTGCGCCCCGGCGTGACGGCGAAGGACGTCATCCTCGCCGTCATCGCGAAGATCGGCACCGGCGGCGGGCAGGGCTACGTGCTCGAGTACCGCGGCGCGGCGATCGAGAAGCTGTCGATGGAAGCGCGGATGACCATCTGCAACATGTCCATCGAGGCGGGCGCCCGCGCCGGGATGATCGCGCCCGACGAGACCACGTTCGCGTACCTGAAGGGCCGTCCGCACGCCCCGGAGGGCGAGCTGTGGGACGCCGCGACCGAAGCGTGGCTCGCGCTGCGCACCGACGACGACGCCGAGTTCGACGCCGAGGTGCGCATCGACGCGAGCGCGCTGACCCCGTACGTGACGTGGGGCACCAATCCCGGGCAGGGGCTCCCGCTGTCCGAGCGGGTGCCCGACCCGGAGACGATCGGCGACGAGAACGAGCGTTCGGCGGCCGAGAAGGCGCTCTCGTACATGGACCTGACGCCGGGCACGCCGCTGCGCGACATCCACGTCGACACGGTCTTCCTCGGCTCGTGCACCAACGGCCGGATCGAGGACCTGCGGGCCGCCGCGGAGGTGTTGCGGGGCCGCAAGGTCGCCGACGGGGTCCGGATGCTCGTGGTGCCGGGGTCGATGCGGGTGCGCGCGGCCGCCGAGTCCGAGGGGCTGCACCAGGTCTTCCTGGCCGCCGGCGCCGAGTGGCGGCAGGCCGGTTGCTCCATGTGCCTCGGCATGAACCCGGACCAGCTCAAGCCCGGCGAGCGGAGCGCGTCCACATCGAACCGCAACTTCGAGGGCCGGCAGGGCAAGGGCGGGCGGACCCACCTCGTCTCGCCGCTGGTGGCGGCCGCGACGGCGGTCCGCGGCACCCTCTCCTCCCCCGAAGACCTGGCCTGAAAGGGGCACACGACCATGGAAGCCTTCACCACCCACACCGGCGTCGGGGTGCCCCTGCGGCGGTCCAACGTGGACACCGACCAGATCATCCCCGCCGTGTACCTCAAGCGGGTGAGCCGGACCGGATTCGAGGACGGTCTGTTCTCAGCCTGGCGTCAGGACGACCAGTTCGTGCTCAACCTGGAACCCTTCCGGGCGGGCAGCGTCCTGGTGGCCGGGCCGGACTTCGGCACCGGGTCCTCCCGGGAGCACGCCGTCTGGGCCTTGTCCGACTACGGCTTCCGGGTGGTCATCTCCTCCCGGTTCGCCGACATCTTCCGCGGCAACGCGGGCAAGCAGGGGCTGCTCGCGGCCCAGTGCGAGCAGGCGGACGTGGAGCTGCTCTGGAAGCTCCTGGAGAACGAACCGGGCACCGAGGTGACCGTCGACCTCCGGGACAAGACGGTGCGCGCCAAGGACTTCACGGCCCCGTTCCAGATCGACGACTACACCCGCTGGCGGCTGCTGGAAGGGCTCGACGACATCGCTCTCACGCTGCGGCACGAGGATGAGATCGGGTCTTTTGAGGCCTCACGGGAACCCTGGAAGCCGACTACTACTACACTCTCGTCCTGAGGCCGTCGAATAGCAGCCAGGCAACGAAATCCAACACCCCGGAAGGGGAAAATGGGCGAGTCGCGTGGAAAAAGTGCCGAGTTAGGCATACGGTGGCCAGAAGTCGGCCGGATTGGCCGAGAACGCAAGTGTGGTCATACGGAGGACTGAAGGGTGAACAAG
>NZ_BAAFVK010000024.1:0-64900 GCF_054661535.1 Actinophytocola sp. KF-1
AACCTGCTCAAACAACACCGCGCCATGGCCACCCGCTACGACAAACTCGCCGTCCGCTACCAAGCCACCACCACCATCGCCGCCATCAACATCTGGCTACGCCACATCTGAAACACGGCCTAGCTCACCCATGCTGCCGAGCGAAGGAAACCCCAGCTCCACCGATGAACACGCCCCATCAGCCATCGGAGCGGCCCGCTGCGCGGACCGGGCGCGCGGCGCCCGACAGGCAACCCTCCTCCCCGTGGGAACATCACCACCGACTCCACCGAGCTGCGGACGCCACGATGGCTGAGCCGTTCCGGCGTCCGTGGGCCCCTCACCACGCCGCCCCCGAGACCACCGATGACCACGCGCCAGCCATCAGAGCCGCCCGCTGCGCGGGCCGGGCGCGCAGCGCCCGGCAACACCAACCCGGCGCGAACACAGGCACCGAGCTGACCTGCACAACCGCGACCACGAGGCCGCGCCAACCGGTCAGCTGCCCGACTCGAGGTCGCCCTCCGTCTTCAGGTACAGCGCTTGCACGGCCCGCAGGGTCTCCTCGTCCGGCGCTGCCCACAGCTCGCGCTCCGCGGCCTCGAGCAGTCGCTCCGCGATGCCGTGCATGGCCCACGGGTTCGACTCGGCGAGGAACTTCTGGTTCTCCTCGTCGAGCAGGTACGTCTGCGCGAGCTGCTCGTACATCCAGTCCGCCACCACCCCGGCGGTGGCGTCGTAGCCGAACAGGTAGTCGACCGTCGCGGCCAGTTCGAACGCGCCCTTGTAGCCGTGTTCGCGCATCGCGGCGAGCCAGCGCGGGTTGACCACGCGGGACCGGAACACCCGCGCCGTCTCCTCGGTCAGCGACCGGGTGCGAACCGACTCCGGCCGGGTGCTGTCGCCGATGTACGCCGCCGGGGCGCGGCCGGTCAGCGCGCGGACGGTGGCGATCATGCCGCCGTGGTACTGGAAGTAGTCGTCCGAGTCGGCGATGTCGTGTTCGCGGGTGTCGGTGTTCTTCGCCGCCACCGCGATCCGGCGGTACGCGGCCTCCATGTCCTCCCGCGCCGGGGCGCCGTCGAGCGAACGGCCGTACGCGAAGCCGCCCCACACGGCGTACACCTCGGCGAGGTCCTTGTCGTCGCGCCAGTTGTGGCTGTCGATCAACGGCAGCAGGCCCGCCCCGTACGAGCCCGGCTTCGAACCGAAAACCCTTGTGGTGGCACGGCGTTCGTCCCCGTGGGTGTCCATGTCGGACCGGACGTGGGCGCGGACGTAGTTGTCCTCGTCGGGCTCGGCCAGCGCGGCGACCATGCGCACGGCGTCGTCGATGAGGTAGACCACGTGCGGGAACGCGTCGCGGAAGAAGCCGGAGATCCGCACGGTCACGTCGATCCGGGGCCGGCCGAGCTCATGCAGCGGCACGACCTCCAGGCCGCTCACCCGCCGGGACGCCTCGTCCCACCGGGGCCGGACCCCCAGCAGCGCGAACACCTCCGCGATGTCGTCGCCCGCGGTGCGCATGGCCGACGTGCCCCAGATGGACAGCCCGACCGACCGCGGCCACTCGCCGGTGTCCGTGCGGTAGCGCGCCAGCAGCGACTCCGCCATCGCCTGGCCGGTCTCCCACGCGAGCCTGCTGGGGATCGCCTTCGGGTCGACGGAGTAGAAGTTGCGGCCCGTCGGCAGCACGTTCACCAGGCCCCGCAACGGGGAACCGCTCGGTCCCGCGGGCACGTAGCCGCCGTCGAGCGCGTGCAGCACGTGGTCGATCTCGTCGGTCGTGCGACCGAGCCGGGGCACGATCTCGGTGGCGGCGAACGTGAGCACGTCGGCGACCGCGGGTTCGACGCGGCCCAGCACCTGCTCGCACACCTCGGGAACCGCGTCCGGTGACCACCCGCGTTCCTCCATGGTGGACACCAGCGACATCGACACCGCTTCGACCGCGTCCACATCGGACCGTGTGGCGGACCCGTCCTCCGCCAGCCCCAGCGCCTCCCGCAGGCCGGGCAGCGCGTTCGCCGTGCCACCCCACACCTGCCGGGCCCGCAGCATCGACGAGACCAGGTTCACCCGCGCCGCACCGGCCGGTGCGGCGCCGAGCACGTGCAGGCCGTCGCGGATCTGGGCGTCCTTCACCTCGCACAGCCAGCCGTCGATGTGCAGCAGGAAGTCGTCGAACTCCGCGTCGTGCGGGCGATCGGTGACACCGAGGTCGTGGTCGAGCTTCGCGGCCTGGATGAGCGTCCAGATCTGCGCGCGGATCGCGGGCAGCTTCGCCGGGTCCATGGCGGCGATCGACGCGTACTCGTCGAGCAGCTGCTCCAGCCGGGCCAGGTCGCCGTAGCTCTCGGCGCGGGCCATCGGCGGCACCAGGTGGTCGACGAGCACGGCGTGTGCGCGGCGCTTGGCCTGCGTGCCCTCGCCGGGGTCGTTGACGAGGAACGGGTAGATCAGCGGCAGGTCACCGAGCGCGGCGTCGGTCGCGCACGACGCGGACATGCCGAGGTTCTTGCCGGGCAACCACTCCAGGTTACCGTGCTTGCCGAGGTGCACCATCGCGTGCGCGCCGAACGTGTCGCGGATCCACCGGTACGCGGCCAGGTAGTGGTGGCTCGGCGGCAGGTCCGGGTCGTGGTAGATGGCGACCGGGTGCTCGCCGAACCCACGCGGCGGCTGGACGATCAGCACGACGTTGCCCGCGGGCAGCGCGGCGAGCACGATGTCGTCACCGTCCACGAACAACTCGCCGGGCGGCGGCCCCCAGTGCCGCTCGATCGACGCGCGCAGGTCTTCGGGCAGCGTGTCGTACCACGCGCGGTACTCGGCTGCCTTGATGCGGACGGGGTTCCGCGCGAGCTGCTCCTCGGTGAGCCAGTCCGGGTCCTGCCCGCCCGCCTCGATCAGCGCGTGGATCAACGCGTCGCCGTCGCCGTTCGCCATGCCGGGGAGGTCGCCGACGTCGTACCCGTTGTCCCGCAGGGCGTTCAGCAGCGCCAGCGCGCTGGCCGGCGTGTCGAGGCCGACCGCGTTGCCGATCCGCGCGTGCTTGGTCGGGTACGCCGACAGCACCAGCGCGATCTTCCGCTCGGCGGGCGGGGTGTGCCGCAGGACGGCGTGCCGCACGGCGATCCCGGCGACGCGGGCCGCGCGTTCGGCGTCCGGCACGTACACCGACAGCCCGTCGGCGTCGAGTTCCTTGAAGGAGAACGGGACCGCGATGAGGCGGCCGTCGAACTCCGGCACCGCCACCTGCGTCGCGGTGTCCACAGGCGACAGACCGTCGTCGCTGTCCGCCCACGCGGCGCGGCTGGAGGTGAGGCACAGGCCCTGGATGACCGGCACGTCGAGGGCCGCGAGCGCGCCGACGTCCCACGCGTCGTCCGCGCCGCCCGCGCCGACGGCGGCCGGGGTGGTGCCGCCGGCCGCGAGCACGGTCACGACGAGCGCGTCCGCGGTGCCCAGCAACGCGATCAGGTCGTCGGGTGCGGTGCGCAGCGAGGCGCAGAACACCGGCAGCGCCTGCCCGCCCGCGTCCTCGATCGCGTCGGACAGGGTCTCGACGAACGCGGTGTTGCCCGCCATGTGGTGCGCGCGGTAGTACAGCACCGCGACGGTCGGGCCCTCGGCGCGCCGCGGTGTGCGCGCCAGCCGCCCCCACACCGGTGTCGGCGCGGGCGGCGCGAAGCCGTGCCCGGTCAGCAGGACCGTGTCGGACAGGAAGTGCGCCAGCTCACGGAGGTTGTCGCGACCGCCGTGCGCGAGGTAGGCGTGCGCCTCGGCCACCACCCCGCCCGGCACGGTGGACAGCTCCATCAGTTCCGCGTCCGGCGCCTGCTCACCACCGAGCACGACGACCGGCCGCGGTCCGGCGAGCAGCGCGTCGAGGCCGTCCTCCCACGCGCGGCGCCCGCCCAGCAACCGCACGACCACCAGATCGACGCCCTCGACGAGGGCAGGCAGGTCGGCCGCGGTGAGCCGCGCCGGGTTGCCGAGCCGGTAGCCCGCGCCACTCGCGCGTGCGGAGAGGAGGTCGGTGTCGGAGGTGGAGAGCAACAGGATCACGGGATCCGACCTTATAGTCGGTCCGTGCCACCACGGAACCGTCAGACGGATGCCTGTCCCGGCGTGCTCGCCGTACACCGAGCGGCGGATGGCGGTGTGGCGCGGATTCGTGTACCGGGCGGGCAGCTGTCCTCGGCCGCGTTCCGCGTGATCGCCGAGGGCGCGGCCGAACTCGGCGACGGCACCGTCGAGCTGACCTCGCGCGCCAACCTCCAGGTGCGCGGGCTCGCCGACGGCGCGGAGACCGAACTCGCCGCCCGGCTGTTCGCCGCCGGGCTCCTGCCGTCCGCCACGCACGACAAGGTGCGCAACATCCTCGCGTCCCCCCTCACCGGCCGCGACCGGCGCGGACTGGCCGACGTGCGGCCGTTCGTGTCCGAACTGGACGCCGCGCTGCGGGCGAACGCCCGGCTGGCGGCGCTTCCCGGCCGGTTCCTGTTCGCGCTGGACGACGGCCGGGGGGACGTGGCGTGGCTCGGTGCGGACGTGGCCGCGCTCGCGACCACACCGGACACCGCCGCGATCCTGTTGGGTGGCACCGACAGCGGTCTGCGCGTGCCGCTGGCCGACGTGATCCTTCTCATGCTCGCGTGCGCGGAGGCGTTCCTGACCGAGCGTGCCGACGAGTGGCGACTCGCCGAGCTGGACGAGCGCGCCCGTCGGCGTGTCGCGGCCCGGCTCGGCGCGTCGGTCGCCGAACCCGTTCCCCCGCAACCGGTTCAGCCCGGGCCGCTCGGGCAGGTCACCGGCACCGCACTGGTCGCGGGCGCCCCGCTCGGCTGGCTGGACCGCGTGCAGGCCGCCGCGCTCGCGGACACCGGCGCGCCGCTGGTGGTGACGCCGTGGCGCGCGATCGTGGTCGCCGACCTGGCCGATACCGCGGCTGTGTCAGATGATCGCTACGCAAGCTCCGCGAACGTGGCGCAGCGGCTACGGTCTGCCGGGCTGCTGCTCGACCCGGACACGCCGAGGGTCACCGCGTGCGTGGGACGGCCGGGCTGCGCGAAGGCGCTGTCCGACGTGCGTGCCGACGCGCGCCCGGTGCCCGGGGCCGACGTGCCGGTGCACTGGTCGGGGTGCGCGCGCCGGTGCGGGCGGCCGCGTGGTGAGGTGGTGGACGTGGTGGCGAACGGGGCCGGGTACGTGACGACACGAGGTGATCGATGACCGACTACGTCCGCGACGGCGCCGAGATCTACCGGCGCTCGTTCGCGACCATCCGCGCGGAGGCGGACCTGGCCGCGTTCCCGCCGGACGTCGAACGGGTGGTCGTCCGCATGATCCACTCGTGCGGCATGGTCGACCTGACCGCCGACGTCGCGTACTCCCCCGGCGTCGTCGCCGCGGCCCGCGCCGCGCTGCTGGCGGGCGCACCGGTCCTGTGCGACGCGCACATGGTCGCGTCCGGCATCACCCGCGGCAGGCTGCCCGCGGCCAACGAGATCGTCTGCACGCTGTCCGACCCGCGCGTCCCGGAACTGGCGGCGTCGCTGGGCACCACGCGCAGCGCCGCCGCGCTCGACCTGTGGGGCGACCGGCTCGACGGGGCGGTCGTGGCGATCGGCAACGCCCCGACCGCGTTGTTCCGGCTGCTCGAGCTCCTCGACGCGGGCGCACCCCGGCCCGCGGCCGTGCTGGGGCTGCCGGTCGGGTTCGTCGGCGCGGCGGAGTCCAAAGTGGCCCTGGCGGAGTCCGGGGTGCCGCACCTGGTGGTGCACGGCAGGCGCGGCGGCAGCGCGATGGCCGTGGCCGCCGTCAACGCGATCGCGAGTGAGCGGGAGTGAAGTCGATGACGGGCACCCTCTACGGCGTCGGCCTCGGGCCCGGCGACCCGGAACTGATCACGCTCAAGGCGGCGCGGCTGATCGCGGCCGCGGACGTGATCGCCTACCACAGCGCGCGGCACGGCCGGAGCATCGCCCGCGGCGTCGCCGCGGCGCACCTGCGTGGCGACCAGATCGAGGAGCAGCTGGTCTACCCGCTGACCGTGGAGACGACCGACCACCCCGGCGGCTACCGCGGCGCGATCGAGGACTTCTACACCGAGAGCGCCGCCAAGCTCGCCACGCACCTCGACGCCGGGCGCGACGTGGTGCTGCTGTGCGAGGGCGACCCGCTGTTCTACGGGTCCTACATGCACATGCACACCCGGCTCGCCGGCCGCTACCCGACCGAGGTGGTGCCGGGCGTGACCTCGGTGAGCGGCGCCGCGGCGGTCACCAGGCGGCCGCTGGTCGAGGGCGAGGAGGTGCTGACCGTGCTGCCCGGCACGCTCTCGCCCGAGGCGCTGGCGGAGCGGCTCGCGGGGCCGGGGCCCGCGGCGGTGCTGAAGCTGGGCCGCAACTTCGAGAAGGTGCGCAAGGCGCTCACGGACGCGGGCAGGCTCGACGAGGCCGTGTACGTGGAGCGGGCGACGTGGGCGGCGCAGCGGGTGGCGCCGCTGTCCGAAGTGGACCCGGACACGGTGCCGTACTTCGCGCTGGCGCTGCTGCCGAGCGGGCTGGCCGTCGACCCGGCGCCCGCGCCGGTGCGGCCAGGCGGGCCGGGTGAGGTGGCGGTGGTGGGACTCGGCCCGGCGGGCAGGCCCTGGCTGACACCGGAGGCGCAGGAGGCGCTCGCGTGGGCGGACGACCTGGTCGGGTACGGCCCGTACCTGGACCGGGTGCCGCCGAACCCGCGGCAGCGCAGGCACGCGTCGGGCAACACGGTGGAGGCCGAACGGGCGGCGCTCGCGCTGGAACTGGCCCGCGGCGGGTCGCGGGTGGTCGTGGTGTCGTCCGGTGACCCGGGGGTGTTCGCGATGGCCAGCGCCGTGCTGGAGGTGGCGGACGACCCGAGGTGGGCGGACGTGCCGGTGCGCGTGGTGCCGGGGTTGACGGCGGCGCAGGCGGTGGCGAGCCGGGCCGGTGCGCCGCTGGGGCACGACTTCTGCACGATCTCACTGTCGGACCGGCTCAAGCCGTGGGACGTGATCGCGGCCAGGCTGGCGGCGGCCGCGGCGGCGGACTTCGTGATCGCGATCTACAACCCGGCGTCCCGCACGCGCAGGGAACAGCTGGTGGCGGCGCGGGACCTGCTGCTCGAGCACCGCGGCGGCGACACCCCGGTGATCGTCGGCCGCGACGTGGGCGGCCCGGCGGAGACCATCGAGATCGTGCGCCTCGCCGCCCTCGACCCATCCACTGTGGACATGCGCTGCCTGCTCATCGTGGGGTCGTCGCAGACCCGTCTCACCGAGCTGCCCGACGGCACGCGACGGGTGTTCACGCCCCGGCACTACCCAGCCAGCTGAGCACCTCGTCGACGGTCGCCACGACGGGCACGTCCGGCAGGGCGGGCCTGCGCACGACCACGACCGGGACGCCCAGCTCGCGGGCCACGGTGAGCTTGGCCGCGGTGTGGTCGCCGCCGGAGTCCTTGGTGACGAGCAGGTCGATGTCGTGGCCGGTCATCAGCGCGCGCTCGCCGTCCACTGTGTACGGTCCGCGGGCGAGGACCAGCACCTTGCGTGCGGGGAGCGGCAGGCCGGGCGGGTCGACGCAACGGATGAGGAACCACCGGTCGGACCGGGCGAACGCGGCGAGGCCCTGGCGGCCGGTGGTGAGGAAGACCCGCGTGCCGAGGCCGGGCAGCATGGCGGCGGCCTCGGGGAGGGAGTCGGCCCAGTGCCAGTCGTCCCCCGGCTGTGGTGTCCAGCCGGGGCGGCGCAGGAGCACGTGCGGGATCCCGGCATAACGGGCGGCTTTGGCGGCGGCGGCACTGATCCGCTCGGCGAACGGGTGGGTGGCGTCGACCAGGTGGGTGACCTGTTCCGCGGCCAGCCAGTCGGCGAGTCCCTGCGGACCGCCGAACCCACCGACGCGAACCTCCCCGGCGGGCAACCGGGGGCGCTCGACCCGCCCGGCGAGGGTGGAGATCACGCGGTGGCCGCGCCGCCCGGCCAGCTCGGCGGCGAGGTCGCGAGCCTCCGAGGTGCCGCCGAGGATGGCAACGCAACGGTTCACCGGCCGGCCCCCGCCCCGCTGAGCCGGACGAAGGCTCCCTTCATCACACCCGGCGGCCCGTCTCCCGTCGGCGTGTCCCGCAGCGGCCGGAATTGTCGGTGCCCGCCGGTAGCATGAAAACCGGGGGTCCCCCTGGCCGATTGAATGGACCGTTCAATCGGCTGCGTCTGGCAGGCCGGGTGTCCTGACAGGCGCGTCGAGGACACCGCAGCCGGGTGGGTGGGGCGGCAGGCGGGCCGAGGGGGTGGCAGGCTGGGCCCGTGAGCACTCCCCTGCGCCGTGGCTGGACCACCGGCGCCTGCGCGACAGCGGCCGCGAAGGCCGCGTGTGCCGCGCTGCTCACCGGTGAGTTCCCCGACCCCGTCCGGATCGTGCTCCCCAAGGGCCACACGCCCTCCTTCGCGCTCTCGCAGACCGACCTCACCGCCGACGCCGCCATGGCCGCCGTGGTCAAGGACGCCGGGGACGATCCCGACGTCACGCACGGCGCCACCATCCGCGTGACCGTCCGGCACGGGCCGCCGGGCAGCGGCGTGACCTTCCGCGCCGGTCCCGGCGTCGGCACGGTCACCAAACCCGGCCTGCCGCTCCCCGTCGGCGAGCCCGCCATCAACCCCGTGCCGCGGCAGCTGATCCGGGCGGCGATCGCCGAGGTGGGCGGCACCGACGTGGTCGTCGAGGTGTCCGTCGACGACGGGGCGGAGCTGGCGCGGCACACCTGGAACCCGCGCCTCGGCATCCTCGGCGGACTGTCCATTTTGGGCACGACCGGGGTGGTGATCCCGTACTCGTGCTCCGCGTGGATCGACAGCATCCGCCGCGGGGTCGACGTCGCCCGCGCGGCCGGGCACCGGCACGTCGCCGCGTGCACCGGCAGCACGTCGGAGAAGGCCGTCGCGGAGCTGTACGGGCTGCCCGAGGACGCCCTGCTCGACATGGGCGACTTCGCGGGCGCCGCCCTGAAGTACCTCCGGCGCCACCCCGTCGACCAGCTCACCATCGCGGGCGGGTTCGCGAAGCTGTCCAAGCTCGCCGACGGGCACCTCGACCTCCACTCGGGACGGTCGCAGGTCAACCTCGACCGCCTCGCCGAACGCGCGGGCCTGCCTCATCTGGCCACCGCCAACACCGCGATGGAGGCGCTGCAGCTCGCGCGGGCCGCCGGGGTGCCGCTCGCCGACCGGGTCGCCGAGGCCGCCCGCCACGAGGCCGGGAAGGTCCTCGCGGGGGCGCCTGTCGAGGTCGAGGTGCTGGTCATCGACCGGTCTGGGCGCCTGGCCGGACGCGCGCCGTCGAGTAGAGGTGCGAGTCCGGGAAGCCCTCCGCCGTGAGCACCTCGCCCACGATGATCACCGCGGTCCGCCGCACGCCCGCCTCGTGGACCTGCGCCGCGATGGTCGCGAGCGTGCCGCGCAGCACCACCTCCTCCGGCCGCGACGCGTACGCCACCACGGCGACCGGGCAGTCCGGCCCGTAGTTCGGCAGCAGCTCCTCGACGACCTGGTCGATCCGCTGCACGGCCAGGTGCAGCACCATCGTCGACCGCGACCGGCCCAGCGACGCGAGGTCCTCCCCGGGCGGCATCGCGGTGGCACGCGCCGAGATCCGCGTCAGCACCACCGTCTGGCCCACCCCGGGCACGGTCAGCTCCCGGCCGAGCGTCGCCGCCGCGGCCGCGAACGCGGGCACGCCGGGCACGATCTCGTACGGCACACCCTCGGCGTCCAGCCTGCGTGCCTGCTCGGCGACCGCGCTGAACACCGACGGGTCGCCGGAGTGCAGCCGCACCACGTCGTTGCCGCGCCGGTGTTCCGCCACCAGCTCCGCGACGATCCGGTCCAGCGTCAGGTCCGCGGTGTCCACGAGCCGCGCGCCGGGCGGGCAGTCGGCCAGCACCGACGGCGGCACGAGGCTGCCCGCGTACAGGCACACCGGCGTCGTCGCGATCAGCCGCTGCGCCCGCACCGTGATCAGGTCCGCCGCGCCCGGTCCCGCCCCGACGAAGTGCACCGTCATGTGCCCGTCCCCTCTCTCGTCACCTGCCACTGCGTCACCGGCATCATGGGCTTCCAGCCGGTGAACCCGCCCACCAGTGCGGCGCGGCTCACCTCGATCCGGGTCAGCGTGCCACCGACCGCGGCCCGCCACCGCGTCAGCACAGCCTCCGACTCGAGCGTCACCGCGTTCGCCACGAGCCTGCCGCCCGTGCGCAGCGCCGCCCAGCACGCCTCGACCACGCCGTCGCCGGTCAGCCCGCCGCCGACGAACACCGCGTCCGGCCGCGGCAGGTCCGCGAGCGCGGCCGGTGCCCGGCCCTCGACGACGCGCAGGCCCGGCACGCCGAGCAGGCCCGCGTTGCGGCGGATCCCGTCGGCGCGGTCCGCCCGTGACTCCACGGCCACCGCCGCGCAGGACGGGTGCGTGCGCATCCACTCGATCGCGACGCTGCCCGCGCCCGCGCCCACGTCCCACAGCACCTCGCCGGGCAGCGGCGCGAGCGCGGCGAGGGTGATCGCCCGGACCTCGCGCTTGGTGAGCTGCCCGTCGTGGTCGTACGCGTCGTCGGGCAGGCCGGGCGTGCGGCCGAGCGGGACGACACCGGGGGTGGCGCGGCAGTCGAGCGCGATCACGTTCAGCGGGCCCGCGGTCGCCGACCAGGTCGCGGCGGTGCCGTCCTGCCTGCGTTCGCCGGGGCCGCCGAGATCGTCGAGCACGGTCATCGCGGTCGGCCCGAACCCGCGGTCGGTCAGCAGCGCGGCCACCTGTCCCGGCGTGTCCGCACCGGCCGACAGCACGAGCACCCGCCGGTGCGGCACCACGAGCAACGACGTCACCGGCCGCCCGACGAGGCTCACGACGTCGACGTCCTCGACCGGCCAGCCCAGCCGCGCGCACGCGAGCGACACCGACGACGGGTGCGGCACCACCCGCACCCGGTCCGCGCCGAGCAGCCGCACCAGCGTGCCGCCGATGCCGTGGCACATCGGGTCCCCGCTCGCCAGCACGCACACGCGCCGCCCGGCGTGCTCGGCGAGCATTGGTTCGACGGCGGGCAGCAGCGGCGACGGCCACGTGACACGCGTCGCACCGCCGTCCGGCAGCAGCGCGAGCTGGCGCGCGCTGCCGATGACGACCTCGGCTCCGGCCACGGCGTTCCTGGCCTGCTCGGCGAGCCCGGCCCAGCCGTCCGCACCGATGCCGACCACGGTGATGGGTTCCACGACCGGGCACCGTAATCGACTTTCGGCGCGGTGTCTGACACGATGCGAGGGAACCAACAGCGAGGTGTGCGAGGAAACCAGCGCGAATCTGGTGCGGTCCCGCCACTGTGAGCCGGAGAAAACCGGTGAGCCAGACACTCGGCCCCCGCTGCAGACCGATCTCGGGCGCGGACCCGGGGAAGGATCGCGCATGACCGCGGGCTACCCGTTCTCGGCCGTCGTCGGCCACGACGACCTGCGCCTCGCCCTCCTGCTCAACGCCGTCCACCCCGCCATCGGCGGGGTTCTCGTGCGTGGTGAGAAGGGCACCGCGAAGTCGACCGTCGTGCGTGGACTCGCCGCGTTGCTGCCCGCCGTCACGGTGGTCGACGGCTGCCGGTTCAGCTGCGATCCCGCCGCCCCCGACCCCGCCTGCCCGGACGCACCGCACGACGGTGCCGCCACGACGAGGCCCGCGCGGCTCGTCGAGCTGCCGGTGGGCGCCACCGAGGACCGGCTCGTCGGGTCGCTCGACCTGGAACGCGCGCTGACCGCCGGGGTGCGCGCCTACCAGCCCGGTCTGCTCAGCGCGGCGCACCGCGGCGTGCTGTACGTCGACGAGGTCAACCTGCTGCACGACCACCTGGTGGACCTGCTCCTCGACGCTGCGGCGATGGGCCGGGCGCACGTCGAACGCGACGGGGTGTCGGTGTCGCACGCGGCGTCGTTCCTGTTGGTGGGCACCATGAATCCCGAGGAGGGCGAGCTGCGGCCGCAGCTGCTCGACCGGTTCGGCCTCACCGTCGAGGTGGCGGCGGCGCGGGACGTGGAGGTGCGCACCGAGGTCGTCCGGCGGCGGCTCGCGTTCGAGGCCGACCCGGCCGGTTTCGCCGCGCGGTGGGCGCCCGAGGACACCGCGCTGGCACAGCGGATCGCCACCGCGCGCGCGGCACTGCCGTCGGTGCGGCTGCCGGACGCCGAGGTCCGCCGGATCGCCGCGCTGTGCGCGTCGTTCGACGTGGACGGCATGCGTGCCGATCTCGTGGTGGCCCGCACGTCGGTCGCGCACGCGGCGTGGCGCGGCGCCGAGGAGGTCACGGCGGCCGACGTCGAGGCCGCCGCGCGGCTGGCGCTGCCGCACCGCAGGCGCCGCGACCCGTTCGACGAGCCGGGCATCGACGAGGAGCAGCTCCAGCAAGCCTTGCGCGACGCCGATCCCGGTCCGCCGCCACCGGACGACGACCCCGGCGGTGGCCCCGGTTCCGGCGGCGCGCCCCTCAAGTCCGACGTGGACACCGCGGACGGTCCGCCCGCCGGGAACGGCGGTGCCGCGCCACAACCGGCAGGGGTGCCGGATCCGGCGTTCCGTGCGCGGCTCCTGTCCGTCGACGGCGTCGGCGAGGGCGCGCCGGGCCGGCGGTCCCGCGCCCGCTCGGGGTTCGGCCGCACGCTCCGCGCCGCGCAGGGCCGGGGTCATGGCCTGCACCTCGCAGGCACGCTCGCCGCCGCCGCGCCGCACCAGCTCGCGCGCGGCAGGAGCGGGCCGGGCATCGTGCTGCGGCGCGACGACGTGCGCCGTGACGTGCGGGAAGGCAAGGAGAGCAACCTCGTGCTGTTCGCCGTGGACGCGTCCGGGTCGATGGCGGCGCGAAAGCGGATGTCGGCGGTCACGGGCGCGGTGCTCTCGCTGCTGCTCGACGCCTACCAGCGCCGCGACAAGGTCGGTCTCGTCACCTTCCGCGGCGACTCGGCGGACCTCGTGCTGCCGCCGACGTCGTCGGTCGAGGCGGCCGTGGCACGACTGCGCCGCCTGTCCACCGGCGGCCGCACGCCGCTCGCGACCGGGTTGCTCCGCGCACACCGGACCCTGGCCACGGAACGGTTGCGGGATCCGCGACGACGGCCGCTGCTCGTGGTCGTCACCGACGGCCGGGCCACCGTGCCGCTGCGTGCCGACCCGGTGGCGGACGCCCTGCGCGCCGCCGGTTTGCTGGCGGCGGACGGGGTCGCGAGCGTGGTCGTCGACTGCGAACGCGGCCCGGTGCGGCTCGGCATCCCCGCGCGGCTCGCGGTGGCGTTGCGGGGCACGCACGTGCGGCTCGACGAGCTGTCCGCCGGCCACGTCACCGGCGTGGTGCGTGCCGCGCGGAGCGCTGCCTGATGCCGCGGGGGAAACCGGAGGCGGTCCCCGACGACGGGCTCACCACGCGTCAGCGCCGCAACCGCCCCCTGCTGATCGTCCACACCGGACCGATGAAGGGCAAGTCGACGGCCGCGTTCGGGCTCGCGTTGCGGGCGTGGAACCAGGGCTGGCCGATCGGCGTGTTCCAGTTCGTCAAGTCCGCCAAGTGGAAGGTCGGCGAGGAGACCGCGCTCCTCGCGCTCGCCGAGACGCACGCACGGACCGGGCAGGGCGGGCCCGTCGAGTGGCACAAGATGGGCGCGGGCTGGTCGTGGTCCCGCAAGCAGGGCACCGAGGTCGACCACGCCGAGGCGGCGCGCGAGGGCTGGCGGGAGATCACCCGCCGTCTGCGCGAGGAACGTCACACCCTGTACGTGCTCGACGAGTTCACCTATCCCATGACGTGGGGCTGGGTCGACGTGGGCGAGGTCGTCGAGGTGCTGGCGAACCGGCCGGGGCACCAGCACGTGGTGATCACCGGCCGGGACGCGGCGCCGGAACTGGTCGCGGCCGCCGACCTCGTCGTCGAGATGACGAAGGTCAAGCACCCCATGGACACCGGCGCGAAGGGGCAGAAGGGGATCGAGTGGTGACAGCGTGGTGACACCGGCGATCGTGATCGCCGCACCGTCGTCGGGCAGCGGGAAGACCGTCGTGGCAACGGGTCTGATGGCCGCGCTGCGCAGGGCGGGGCACCGGGTGGCGCCGTTCAAGGTCGGCCCCGACTACATCGACCCCGGCTACCACACGCTCGCCGCCGGGCGGCCCGGCCGCAACCTCGACCCGGTGCTGGTCGGCGAGTCCCTCGTGGGAGCGCTCTTCGCGCACGGGTCCGCAGGCGCGGACATCGCGGTCGTCGAGGGCGTGATGGGGTTGTTCGACGGGAAGGTGGGCGCGGACGGCTTCGGCTCCACGGCCCACGTGGCGGAGCTGCTCGGCGCGCCGGTGGTGCTGGTCGTCGACACGCGCGGGCACAGCTCGAGCATCGCCGCGCTGCTGCACGGGTTCCGCACGTGGCGGCCCGGGGTGCGGCTCGCCGGGGTGGTCCTCAACCAGGTCGGGTCCGACCGGCACGAGGCGGTGCTGCGTGACGCGTGCGAGGACGTCGGGCTCGCCGTGCTCGGTGTGCTGCGCAGGAACGCGGCGGTCGACGTGCCGTCCCGCCACCTCGGCCTGGTCACCGCCGCGGAACACGGCCCGGCCGCGGTGCGTGCCGTCGACGCGATCGCCGACCTGGTGGCCTGCGGGGTGGACCTGTCCTCGATCGTCCACTTGGCACAGTCGGGTGCCGGGTTCCCGCCGTGGGAACCGGACATCGAACCGGTGCCGGGCAGGCCGGTCGTCGCGGTGGCGGGCGGACCCGCGTTCACGTTCGGCTACGCGGAGCACGTCGAGCTGCTGCGCATCGCGGGCGCGGAGGTCGCGGTCGTCGACCCGTTGCGGGACGCGGACCTGCCCGACGGCACCGCGGGTCTCGTGCTGCCGGGTGGTTTTCCCGAGCAGTACGCGGCGGAACTGTCCGCCAACAGGGCGTTGCGGCAGGCGGTGGCGGCCGCGGCTCTGCCCGTGCACGCCGAATGCGCGGGCATGCTGTACCTCACGCGGTCGCTCGACGGTCACCCGATGTGCGGGGTGCTGCCGGCGGACGCGACGATGACGAGCCGCCTCACCCTGGGCTACCGGGACGTGGTGGCACCGCACGACTCCGTGCTGCACCCGGCCGGTACACGGCTCACGGGGCACGAGTTCCACCGCACCACCGTCACCCCGGCCCACGGCGACCAGCCTGCGTGGCGGTGGCGTGGCGGCGCGGACGGGTTCGCGGGTCCGCGCCTCCACGCGTCCTATGTGCACACTCACCCGGCGGCGAGCCCGACCTCCGTCGCCCGTTTCGTTGCGCGCTGCGCCATGCGCTCCAGCAGCACCGCGAACGCGACGCCGAGCCCCACCCACAACACGGCCTGAGTGCCGAGCGAGGCGACGCGGAAGTCCCACAGCGTCCGCGCCGGGAAGCCGGCGGGGAGCTCGTCGAACCGCGGCAGCAACGCGGCGACGACGGCCACCGCGACGACGTATCCCGCGCAGGCGCCGACCCGTGCGAGCCACCAGGAACGGGCGGCGGCGCGGACCGCGACCACCGCGAGCGCCAGCGACAACGTCATCATCGCGAAGTACGCGGCGGTGCGGTCGCCGATCGTCTCGGCGCGCCCGACCGCGGGCGGGTTGGGCGGGTAGACGAGGAACGGCACGAACGCGACAGCC
This sequence comes from Actinophytocola sp. KF-1, assembly GCF_054661535.1. Classification (NCBI taxonomy): domain Bacteria; kingdom Bacillati; phylum Actinomycetota; class Actinomycetes; order Pseudonocardiales; family Pseudonocardiaceae; genus Actinophytocola; species Actinophytocola sp. KF-1. The sequence goes on from NZ_BAAFVK010000024.1 coordinate 15,699, forward strand.
ACGAAACCGATGGCGGTCAACGCGAACGCGGTCGCGCGCGGTGTCGCCGTGCCGATCCGCCCGTGGGCGAAGGCGAACGCGAGCGAGAACAGCCCGCCGAGCGCGGCGCCGAACGCACAGGTGGCGATGGCGAGCCCGACGGTGCTCTGCACGTCCCGGCTGACCTCGGCGGCGCCGTGGTCGTGGCTGTGCTCGCCGGATTCCTCGATCGAGATGGCGACCTCGACCGGCGGTTCCCCGGCCACGGCGGCGAATCCGAACGCGAACACCCCGCCGATCAGCCCGGCGAGGAGGCCCCAGACCAGCAGGGAGCGCATCAGTGGCACGGGAAGCCGAGCAGGTGGCGACCGTCGTGCACGAGTTCGTGCAGGTAGGTGCCGTCGAACACGGACAGGGCACCCTGTTCCGTGCTGACGAAGTACATCACGATGACGAACAGCAGTCCCGCGAACACCGCCCACGGCAGGATCTGCCGGACCGGGATGACGGGGATCTGAAGGGGGACGGGCGCGTGCGCGGCCTGCGTCATGTCGCCTCCTCGGGCTCGTGCGGCCCGGTCAGTGGAGCGTTTCGACGGCGGAGGGTCTGACTCGTGGCCCGGGGGACACATACAGCGGCGCGACCGTGCCGGGTTCTCACCGGCTTCCTCGTACCATCAGGTCCCTCGCAACGTATTCAGCCCGGTCGTCCCTTGTCAACAGGAGAACGATGACGATGCGTCTCGTCCTGGTCTGCCACGGCGCCACGTCGGCGACACGCCGTGCCGCGTTCCCCGCCGACGAGCCACTGGCGGAGCCGGACGTGGTCCTCGACCCGCTGCGCGCCGACGTGACGTTCTGCACGCCCGAGCTCCGGTGCCGCCAGACCGCGGCCGCGCTGGGCCTGGACCCGGTGCCGGACAACGGACTGCGCGACCTGGCCCACGGCGACTGGCGCGGCCGCACCCTCGACGAGGTGGCCGCCGACGACCCGGCCGCGGTACACGCGTGGCTGACCGATCCCGACGCCGCACCCCACGGCGGTGAGTCCATTCGGGACTTCCTCGACCGCATCGCCGCGTGGCTGGACGCGTTGCCCCTCGACCACCACCGCGTGGCCGCGATCGTCACCCCGGCCATCGTGAAGGCGGCCGTCGTGCACGCGGTGCTGGGCACGCCGGGGTCCTTCTGGCGGATCGACGTGCCCCCGTTGTCGCGGACGGTGCTGTCGGGCCGCCCCACGTCGTGGACACTCCGGTTGCCCGTCAACGGGTGAGGGACCGGCGCGAGCGCGGGAACGGTGCTCGTCGAGCACGCACCTCGCGGACGCTCCGATGGCCGGTCACCCGTCGGGAACGGCGCAGCCGAGGGCCATGGCGCGGCCGATCCGGGTGGCAGCGGACCGCATCAACCACGCACCCGACCATTCGGCGCATGCGACCAGGTACCCGCGCGCTGATCACCACCCGGGAGTCTCGCCGAGGAGCTGCGCCACCTCCGACGGTCAACCCGCCCCGCGCAAGCGCGGTAACACGGCCCGACCCAGCAGGCCGACGCCGTAGCGGTCGGTAGCGCCCGCCCGCGGAAAGCGTCCGGAACAAGGCTCCTCGCCGAGGACCCGCGCTCGACCAGCACCGGCTCGGGCTTATCCGGACGCGTGGTGCCGCGCCGCGGGAAGCGAAAGATCCATCCGGTGGAAGCGGACCGCATCAACCACGCCCGACCATTCGACGCAAGCTCAGATCACCACCCGGCGTCTCGCCGAGGAGCTGCGCCGGTCAGCCCGCCTCGCGCAAGCGCGGTAACACGGCCCGGCCCAGCAGGTCCACGCCGTGGCGGTCGGTGGTGCCGTGCGGGGTGCCGAACTCGACCCGGGTCGCGCCTGCCGCGAACAACGTCTGCGCGTGCTCGGCCACGTCGTCCGGCGTGCCGGCGAAGCAGAACCGGTCGAGCAACTCATCGGGGATGAGCCGGCCCGCGTCCTCGTGCGCGCCTGCGGCGACCAGTTCCCGCAGCCGCGCCGCCAGTTCCGGATCCACCGCCACCGTGCGGTCCAGCGCGGCGACCACGTCCACGTACATGGCGACCTCCGCCCGTGCCCGCGCTCTCGCGACGGCACGGTCCTCGTCCACCACCGTCACGGCGCCGGCGACCACGCCGACCTCCGCCTCGCCGAGCCACGACCGCATCAACGCCACCATGTCCGGGTTGGCGCAGCCGCCCAGCTTCACCTCGTCCGCGCACCCGGCGGCCACCTCGGCGCCACGCGGTCCCCACGTGCCGATGAGCACGTCCACCCGCTCCCGGTGGACCGGGTACCGCGCGAACCCCGGCGCGACCCGGAACACCGCACCCTCGTAGGCCTCGCCGCGCAGCACCGCGCCGACCACGGCGACCGCCTCCCGCAGCGTCCGCAGTGGACGGTCGGCGGTGACGCCCGCGCGGTCGAGCCACGAACCGCGCGTGAGCCCGAGGTAGGCACGGCCCCGGGACACCAGGTCGAGGGCCGCGACCTGGCCCGCGATCTCGACGGGATGGGTGAGGTACGGGTTGAGGCACGCGGCGCCGAGCCGGACCCTGCTGGTGTGCGTGGCCATCACGAGCAGCGGGCACAGCGACGGCTGGTACCCCAGGTCGTTGAACACCGACACCCCGTCGAACCCGAACGACTCGGCCGCGACGGCCAGCGCCGCGTACTCGGCCTCGGTCTTGTCGGTCTGGAACGCCAGGCTGACCGCGCGTGTCACGTCAGGTCCTGTGTGGACATCCGGGACACGCCGGTGCGCTCGATGCGCATGATCAGCCGCTCCTCCGGGTCGGGGCAGGCGACCTCGCTGTCGGCCGCCAGCCAGTCACCGGCGGCGAGCGCCCGCTGCTTGGCGGGCAGCAGCGGCAGCACGGCGGCCATGGCGTACAGGCAGAAGTGCCGCCCATCGGGAATCGTCACGTGGCTCGACTCGCGCACCTCGAAGAAGTCACCCGGCCGCAGCCCGCACACCGACCGCCCCTCGATCCGGTCGACGACGACGCGCAGGTCGTACAGCTCCATCTCCCCGCTCACCGGCCCACCGCCCTGCCGAGGTCGTCCCGGTACACGACGCCGTCCTTCATCACGAACCGCAGCGTCCGCAGCGCCGAGACGCTCCTGGTCGGGTCGTCGCGCATGGCGATCAGGTCGGCCCGCTTGCCCGGTTCGACCGTCCCGGTGCGACCGTCCACACCGAGCCACCCGGCGGGCCGGATCGTCGCGGACCGCAGGGCGTCCAGGACCGGCATCCCCGCCTCGACCATGAACTCCAGCTCCCGCACGGTCGCCGTGGTGTCGTCGAACGGCGCGTGCGGCGGCATGTCGCTGCCCATCGCGATGTCCACCCCGCTCGCGAGCGCGTGCCGGAGGCTGTCCCAGTGCGCGGGGCCCGCGCTCAACGCGCGGTCGATCATCCACGTTGGCACGCCGTTGGCGACGAAGAACTCCGCGCACCGGCTGACCACGATGGTCGGCACGTACCAGACCCGCCGCGCCGCCATCAGCTCCGTCACCTGTCCGGTGAGCTGGTAGCCGTGCTCCACGCAGTCCAGGCCCAGCTCGACCGCCCGCGCGACGACGTCGGCGGGCCCGGCGTGCGCGGTGACCTTGCGGCCCCAGTCGTGCGCGACGCGCAGGACGGCGGCCATCTCGTCGTCGTCGAGCTGCGGGGTGTCGAGGTGCTCGTGCTCGCCCGCGATGCCCCCGGACACGCAGACCTTGATCAGGTCCGCGCCCGCCCGCAGCTGCTCGCGCGTGGCGCGGCGGAACCCGTCGGCGCCGTCGGCCTCCAGGCCGTCGGCGTCCCACCCGTGCCCGCCGGTGCAGCACAGGGCGTGCCCGGCGGTGAAGATCCGGGGCCCGTCGACGGCACCGGCGTCGATCGCCTTGCGCAGCGCGAAGTCCGCGTAGCCGCGCTCCCCCACCAGCCGCACGGTGGTGACCCCGGCCCGCAGGGTGCGGCGCGCGGAGTCGGCCATCAGCAGCACCAGCTCGGCCGGGTTCGCGCGGTGGACGGTGTCGGCGAGCGGACCGGGCAGGGCGAGTCCGAAGTGGACATGCATGTTGGTGAGCCCGGCCATGACGTGGTCCCCGTCGAGGTCGACGACGCGGGTGCCGCGCGGCGCCTCGGCGCGCACGTCGTCGGAGCCACCGACCGCGCGGATGGCGCCGTCCCCGCCCACCCAGATCCCGGTGTCGTGCCGGACGTCGTCACCCCGGCCGTCGAACAGCGCGCAGTTGACGAGAACCAGGTCCACAGCGGCCATCCTAGGCCGGGACACCGTGGTGCCGTCCCCCCGGCGCGAGGGGACGGCACCACGAGTGGGTCAGCTGCGCACGTAGTTCGCGATCGACGCCAGGACCGACGTGTCGGTCAGGAAGCCGATGTGCGTCGTGCAGGCCACCAGGTTGTTGGTCGCCCCGTCGAGCCGCGTGCTGGTGTACGGCAGGATGACGCCGTCACACGGGGAGTACCACGTGGCGTAGCGCGTGGCGCCCGGCGTCTCGTCACCCGACGAGATCTGGGCGATGAACGCCGAACCCGGGTACATCTGCTGGCACGTGATGAACACCAGGCACGCCCCGGCCGCGGTGGTGCCGTGGTTGGCACCGGCGATCGACGCGAGGTGGCTGACGTTGGCGTTGCCGCCCAGCACCTTCAGGTAGTACTGGCTGACCAGACCGCCCATCGAGTGGTTGACGATGGCGACCTTGCTGGCACCGGTGCGCGTCTTGACCTGGTTGACGTAGCTCGCCAGGCCGCGGGCGTTGGTGACGTTGTCGCCGTAGGAGTTGTACTCGTAGGCGAACAGGTTGCTGCTCGACCAGCCCGCCGCGCGGAACACCGACATGGCGGTGACCCAGTTGGACGCGCTGCCCGTGTACCCGTGCACGAACACCACGGGTGTGGTGGTGGCCGCGTTCGCCGTCGGCGTCGGCGAGAACACCGAGAACGCGACGACGAAGGCGAGCACGGCACCGATGATCCTGCGCATGAAGCCCTCCAAGCAGGGGTGGGAGGTGGGGACCCATTCAGGCTTACGCGCACCGACTCGCCGGTAACATCGGCGAAATCACCAGTCCGCGCCGCGTTCTGTGCGCGGCGCCCAACGAACCGCCCGGCTCACGCCCGCTTCGTTAGCACGAAGATCCGGAATTCGCGGCCTGCCATCCGCCGCTCGACCTCGTAACCGGGCCAGCCGCGGACGGCCAGCGCCCAGACCTCGTCCCGCTCCGGCCCGGTGACCTCCTCGGCCACGACCGGCACGGCGCGGCCGCGGACCACCACCGTGGCCTCGGGGTGGGCGCGGAGGTTGTGCGTCCACGCCGGGTGGGCCTGCCTGCCCCAGCCGGAGCCGACCACCACGTACCGGTCGCCGTACGGGGTGTAGAGCAGGTCGTTCGTGCGGGTCAGGCCGGTCTTGCGGCCCGTGGTGACCAGCCGCAGCGACGGCAGCCCGGCCAGGCCGACCAGCGTGCCGCGGCCCCTGGTCAGCCGGTGCAGCAGCCGGTCGGCGGGGAGGATCACCGGCGCGAGCCGCATCAGCCAGGCGTGCCTGCCGAGTGCTCTGGCGACCCTCGGCAGGGGGTTCAGCCCCACCAGCGGACCGCCGCGGCCACCGTCGCACCGGCCTGGGCGAGCCCGGCCCGCGCGGCCGGGGTGCGGACCGCCGGGTCGAGCGGGTCGCCCGCGAAGATCGCCGCGGTCCGCTCGTCCGGGGTGACCACCTCGACGTGCGCGCCGCGTTCGGTCAGCGCCGCCACCTGCGCCGCGGTCTGCGGGTCGGTGACCGGTGCGACGACGAGCACCCGGTCGTACCCGGCGGCCAGGTCGGCGTTGTTGAGCGACCGGACCCCGCCGTCGACGTACCGGGTGCCGCCGATGGTCACCGGCGGCCACACCCCCGGCACGGCACAGCTGGCGGCGACGGCGTCCACCAGGTCCACACCGGACTCCCGGTCGAACACGGCAGGCTCCCCCGAGACCGCCTCGACCGCGACCACCGCGAGCCGGCGCGCGGGCCACTCGTGCACCGGGAGCCGGGCGGCGATCACGGCCCGCCGCTCTGCCTCCGGCACGGTGTCGGCGGCGAGGGCGAACCTGCCCTGCCGCCGCCGCGCCTCCGCCGGGTCGGCCGGCTGCTCGGTCGCGCTCGTCAGCTCCTCCCACAGCGCCAGGTGCGAGAGGCCGGCCGGGGCCAGCTCCCGGTTCTGGCGCGCCGGGTCGACCTGCCGGTCCAGCAGGTCGGGCAGCGGGACGCCGGTGGCGAGCTGTGTGGCCACCACCGACCCGGCCGACGTGCCGAGCAGGAAGTCCGCACCCGCCACGTCGGTCCCCGCCGCCGCGAGCCCGGCGAGCAGCCCGGTCTCCCAGGCGATCCCCGCGAGACCGCCACCGCCGAGGACCAGCGCACGCGTCGTCATGCCGCGATCATGTCACGCGGACCGTCAGTCGGCGTGCGCCCAGGCCTTCGCGAGCCGCACCTTGCCGCCGGTGTGGAGCAGCGAACCCGAGTACACCCTGCTCGCCAGCAGGACGATCAGGACCACCGAGACCGCGAGCAGGCCGAGCGACGCGATCGGTTCCCACACCTGCGCCTCGCCCGCGAACAGCCGGACCGGCATCGCGATCGCGGCGGAGAAGGGCACATAGGACAGCACGGTCATCACGGTCGCGTTGTCGGAGAAGAACATCACCGCGAAGTACGGCCCCATGACGAGCATCATGACGACGCCCATCGTGGACCCGAGGTCCTCCTGCCTGCTCACGAGTGACCCGGTGACCGCCCACATCGCGGCCAGCAGCACGAAACCCAGGCACAGGAACGGCACGAACCAGCCCAGTGCGGGCGCCATGACGGCCAGCAGCACGCTCTGGCCGCCGAGGTGCAACGCGATCGGCGCGGCGACGGCGATCACCACGACCTGGCCGAGCGTGAGCAGCGCGTGCCCGATGATCTTTCCGGCGAGCAGGGCGCGCACCGGGATCGTCGCGACCAGGATCTCCACGATGCGGGTCTGCTTCTCGGTGACCGTGCTCTGCGCGATGGCGGCCCCGCCGATGCCGAACAGCAGGAACAGCAGCGAGAACACCATGATCACGACCTGCCGCTCCCCCTGCCCGACCTCGGCCGGGTCCAGCAGGTCGACCGGCGGCGCGACGGCCAGCTGCTCGACGACGTCCTCCGGCGCGGAGTCCAGCGCGATCACCCGCAGCCCGGCGGGCGCGTCGCCGGTGGTGTCCGGCACGACGGCCGCGTCGACCTCGCCGTCACGCACCAGCTCCTCGGCCGCCGCCACGTCGCCGACCTCGCGGACCTCCAGGTCGGTGCCGGCGAGGGCCCGCACCACGTCCGGCCCGACCGCGGCGACCTTGTCGGGGTTGCCGCCGAACACCGACGGCAGGATGGCGAACGCGAAGATGCCCGCCACGGTGACGATCAGGCCGATCCAGAACCCCTTCGTGCTCAGGAAGGCCTTGATCTCCCGCTCGGCGACCAGCCGGGTCGCCGAGGAGAACGAGGTGGCTGCCATCAGATGACCTCCTTGAAGATCTCGTCGAGCGTCGGCACGACCGGGGTGAAGCTGCGGACCTCGCCACGGCGCAGCGCGGCGGCGAGCACCTGCTGGTCGGTCTTCGCGCCGTTCGTGTCCGCGAGGTCGAACACCGCGCGCGGCCCGTCCAGGTCCACGATCCGCACGCCGGGGTGGTCCCGCAGCCAGCCGGCGTCGGCGTCGACGACCAGCTCGTACCGCGACCCGCCGTGCCGGGCACGGAGCTCCTCACGCGCACCGGCGGCGGCGATCGTGCCGCCGGAGAGGATCACCAGGTCGTCGCAGAGGCGCTCGACGACGGCGAGCTGGTGGGAGGAGAACAGCACCGGCACCCCGGCCGCGGCGCGTTCCCGCAGCACGGCGAGCACGGTGTCGACGGCGATCGGGTCCAGCCCGGAGAACGGCTCGTCGAGGATCAGCGCCTCGGGCTCGTGCACCAGCGCGGCGGCCACCTGCACGCGCTGCTGGTTGCCGAGGGAGAGCGCCTCGAGCTTGTCGCCCGCCCGGTCGGTCAGCTCGAGCTGGTCGAGCAGCCGGGTCGTGCCGGCCCGCGCCTGCTCGGTCGTGAGGCCGTGCAGCCTGCCGAACCACTCGATCTGCTCGGCCACCTTCATCTTCGGGTAGAGCCCGCGTTCCTCGGGCATGTACCCGAACCGCTGCCGCACCGACTGCGTCACCGGCTCGCCGCGCCAGGTCACCGTCCCACCCTGCGGGGCGAGCACCCCGAGGATGATCCGCATCGTCGTCGTCTTGCCGGACCCGTTCGCCCCCAGGAACCCGGTCATCCGGCCGGGCCGCACGTCGAACGACACACCGTCGAGCACGCGGTGGTCGCCGAAACTCCGGCTGATGGTCGTCACCGTCAACATGACGGGAAGGTTAGGGAACGATCAGGTGCGCACGCGTCCGGCGCGAGACCGACGGGCGGGTCCCCCGCACGATCTACCTTCGGCACCGGTCCGGGATGTGGCGTCCGGCCACCCGCCGCGAGTTCGCGGGCATCAGCCATCGGGAGGGTTCGGCATCGCCCGGGCCTCGCCAACAGAAACCGGGTCCACCGCCGCGGCTCGGGACACCCCGTTCCGCCGGGCGGCGTCCCGAACGGCACGTTCATGCCACCCACCGATCTCAACGCGCCTTCCAGGACAAGCGCCCACCGAACGCCCAGGTCCGCAGGCACCGCACCACCCGAAGGACTCGGCACCGTCACACCACCAACCCCGGAGCCACCAACAAGTCCAGAACCCGCCACTCCCGGGGGTGCGGCGTCCTGAACGCGCCTTCCAGGACACGGGTCCCCCGCGCGAGCTACCCCAGTGGCTCCGCGCCGCCCGGTGCCACGATCCCCCGCTCGTACGCGTACACCACAGCGTGCGTCCGGTCCCGCAGCCCGAGCTTGGTCAGCACGCGCGACACGTGCGTCTTCACCGTCGCCTCCCCGAGGTACAGCTCGGCGGCGATCTCCGCGTTGCTGGCGCCCCGGGCGAGCTGCACCAGCACCTCGAACTCGCGGTCGGTCAGCTCCGGCGGCCGGTGCGCGGGAGCGGGCGCGCCGGTCGCGAACCGGGCGATCACGCGCCGCGTGACCGACGGTGACAGCAACGCGTCCCCGCGCGCGACCACGCGGACGGCGTCCACGAGGTCCTCCGGGGACGCGTTCTTCAGCAGGAACCCGCTCGCGCCCGCCCGCAGGGCCTCGAACAGGTAGTCCTCGCGGTCGAACGTCGTGAGGATGACCACCTTCGTGTCCACCGCGGCCAGTACCCGGCGCGTCGCCTCGAGACCGTCGATCCCCGGCATCTGGACGTCCATCAGCACCACGTCCGGCCGCAGCCGTGTCGCGAGGTCGACCGCCGCGAGCCCGTCGCCCGCCTCGCCCGCGACCTCGATGTCGTCCTCCATCCCGAGGATGACCCGGAAGCCCGCGCGGACGAGGTCCTGGTCGTCGGCCAGCAGCACCCGCAACATCACGCCTCCCGCACGCCGACGGGCAGGCTCGCGCGGACCCGGTAGCCGACGTCCCTGCGCGGCCCGGCCTCCAGCTCACCGCCGTGCACCGCGACCCGCTCCCGCATGCCCGCCAGCCCGAACCCGCCGCCGTCCGCGCCCCGGGTGCCGCCGTGGCCGTCGTCGGTGATCTCGACCTCCAGCGCGGTGTCCAGGTAGCGGACCCGCACCTCGGCGCTCCGTGCGCCGGCGTGCTTCACGACGTTGGTCAGCGCCTCCTGCACGACCCGGTACGCCGACACCGCGACGCCGTCCGGGACGGGCCTCGGTTCGCCGTACACGCCGTGCCGCACCTCGAGCCCCGCCGACCTGGCCGACGAGACCAGCTCCGGCAGCCGGTCGAGGCCCGGGGTGTCCTCGCGCTGGTCGGTGTCCTCCGCCCGCAGCACGCCGAGCAGCCCGCGCAGGTCCGAGATGGCGGTCCTCGCGGTCTCCTCGACCGTCTGCAGCGCCGTCCGCGCGAGACCCGGGTCCTTGTCCAGCGCCCGCCGCGCCGCGCCCGCCTGCACCCCCATCACCGAGACGTGGTGGGCGACGACGTCGTGCAGGTCGCGGGCGATCCGCACCCGCTCGGCCACGATCGCGCCGCGCGTGTTCTTCTCCTGCGACTCACGCAGCTGCTCGGCACGCCACGCCAGCTCCGCCTGCCGGTGCGCGGACAGCCACGCGGTGTTGCCGAACCAGTACGCGGCGAAGAAGTACATGACGTTGAACACGACGCCGTACAGGAACGACGCGAGCCTCGGGTCGAGCGGCCCGGCCGCGTCCTCGAACTCCGAGATGTCCGGCCACGGCAGGGACAGCACGATGGACACCGCGAGCCAGCCGAACATCACGGCGATCACGCCGATCCGCGACCAGCGGGCGAGCGTCCGGTTCCGCTCCCACGCCCCCTCGGTGTAGATCGCGAGGAAGAGCACGATCGACGGGACCAGGTTGTCGCCGATCTGCCGTGTCTGCGCGGCGATGAACAACGCGCCGACCACGAGCAGCACGGCGAACGGGTACCGGCGCCGCACCGCCAGCGGCAACGGCAGCGCCGCGCTCCAGACGAGCTGCTCGGTCAACCCCGGTGCGGTGCCGAACGCGAACGCGCCCATGCTGTTGATGAGCACGGTCATGCCGATGGCGCCCGCGAGCACCCCGGCCGCGATGACGACGTCGATCCGCTGCTGCGCGGGTGTCGGACCGGGGCGCCGCCACCTGCTCCAGTCCGGTTCGTCCCTCCCCATGCGGGCCAACGTAGCCCATCCGGGTCAGGTCACCGCGCAGGTGGCGGTCGGCGGCTGGTTGGTGCCCGACCAGCTCCCCAGGAAACCGAACGCGGTCGACGCGCCGGGCGCGAGCGCGCCGTTCCAGCCCACGTCGCGCGCGGTCACGTCGGCGCCGTTCTGCGTGACGGCCGCGTTCCACGCCTGCGTGACGCGCTGGCCGCCGCCGAAGGTGAACGTGACGGTCCACCCGGTCAGTGGCGCGGTCGTGCCGTTGCGCACGGTCACCTCGCCCTGGAACCCGTCCTGCCAATGGCCGGTGATCCGGTACTCGGCGGTGCACGCGCCCGCGGGCGGCGGGTCGTCGGGCGGGGTGGTGCCGCCGATGGCGGCCACGACCGCCGGGTACCAGCGGTCGGCCATCTTCTGGAAGCCGGAGTCGACGGGGTGCACGCCGTCGAAGGTGTCGGTGGCGGCGGAGAACCCGGTCCACTGGTCCACCACGGTGATCGGCGAGCGGGTCGTCGACAGGCCGGCCGCCCAGCCGGGGATCGCGGCGTTGAGCGCGACGACCCGCTGCGCGCACCCGGTGCAGTTGGCCGGTGCCATCGGGATGAGCTGCGCGACGACGATCTTCATGTCCGGGTTGTTCGCCCGCATCTGACCGACCAGCTTGGTGTACGCGGCGAGGATCGCGTCGGTGGAGATCGTGCCGCCCCACAGGTCGTTCGTGCCGAGGTGCATCAGCACGACGTGCGGGTTCGTGGCCGAGAGCCAGCCGGGCAGCTGGTTCTGGCCGGCGATGCCGGTCGCGGTGAAGCCGCTGTGGCCCTCGTGGTCGCCGTCGTGCGGCACGGCACACCCGCCGCCGGCCTGTGTGCCGACGAAGTCGATGCCGGTGTGGCCGGTGCGCTGCAGCCGGTCCCACAGCAGGGCGCGCCAGCAGCCGGGGCCCGCGGTGATGGAGTCGCCGAGCGGCATGATCCGCACCGGCGCCGCCGCGGCGGAGGGCTGGACCACGAGCAGCGTCAGCACGAGCGCGGCGATGAGCGCGAGCAGCCTTCTGGACATGGTTCTCCTTGGGAGCGCTCCCAAACCGGGCGGCTCGGACGTTGCCCACTGAACGCCGGTAAGTCAATCCCCGCCACCTGTTCGGCCCAACGGGCACGATCGCCGATGCCTTGTGCCCGTTGACAAACCACCGGAACTACCGGAGTCTGGGAGCGCTCCCAGACACCGTCGTCGACGAGGACAGCCATGAGACGATCACGCCCTGCCGCGTTACTGGTGCTCGCGCTCACCGCCACGGTGCCCGTGGCCGCTCCGCCCGTCGCCGCTGCGGCCGCCGACGTGACCGTGGTGGTCAACGCCCTGGCGGGGCTGGAGAAGGTCGCGCCAGCGGCGATCGGGGTGAACCACGCGATCTGGGACGCGCAGCTGGGCACGCCCGCGGTCGCGGACCTGATGCGGGACGCTGGCGTGCGCACCATGCGCTACCCGGGCGGCTCGTACTCGGACATCTACCACTGGGAGACGCACACCGCGCCGGGCGGCTACGTCGCGCCGGACACCGACTTCGACCACTTCATGGCCGGCGTGCGGCGGGCGGGCGCGCAGCCCATCGTGACCGCCAACTACGGCACCGGGACGCCGGAGGAAGCCGCGGGCTGGGTGCGGTACGCGAACGTCGAGAAGGGCTACGGCGTCACGTACTGGGAGATCGGCAACGAGAACTACGGCAACGGCCACTACGGCGCCGACTGGGAGGCCGACGACCACCCCGACAAGAGCCCGGCCCAGTACGCCACGCTGGTCCGCGACTACGCGCGGGCGATGAAGGCCGTCGACCCGTCGATCAAGATCGGGGCGGTGCTCACCACGCCGGGCGAGTGGCCGGACGGCATCACCGCCGAGGGCGACGCGGGTCCGTGGAACCAGGTGGTGCTGTCGATCGCCGGCGCCGACATCGACTACGGCATCGTGCACTGGTACCCGACCGGCGAGACGGCCGAGGAGGTGCTGCCGAAGACGAACCGGATCGCCGACCAGGTCCGGCTCGTGCGCGAGCAGGCACGCCGGTACGCGGGCAAGGACATCGGCATCGCGATGACCGAGCTGAACACCTCCTACGGCCGCAACACCCAGCCCGGCGCGCTGTTCGCGGCCGACGCGTACGCGACGCTGATGGCGAACGGCGTGTTCACCGTCGACTGGTGGAACGTCCACAACGGAGTCGAACGCGCGTCGACGATCGCCGGCCAGCCCGACTTCCACGACTTCGGCCTGCTCTCCAGCGGCGGCTGCACGGGCGACGGTTCGGTCTGCCAGCCCGCCCTGAACACGCCGTTCGCGCCGTACCACGCGCTGGCGATGCTGTCGAGGTTCACGCGGCCGGGCGACCAGCTGGTCGCGGCGAGCACGTCCGATCCCCGCGTGGTGGCCCACGCGGCCCGCCACACCGACGGCGGCCTCGCGGTGCTGCTGCTCAACCAGCACGCGGACGCGGCGCGAACGGTGGCCGTGGACTACGCGGGCTACACCCCGGCCGCGACGGCGCAGGTGCTGACGTACGGCAACGGCGCCACCGCCATCGCCACCACGACGGGCACCGCGGGCGCGGTGACCCTCCCGCCGTACTCGCTGACGACGCTGCTGCTGCGCCCGTCCGCCCAGACCACCCCGCCCGCGACCCCGGCCCGCCCGTCGGCGACGTCCGTCACCGACCGCACGGCCACCCTGACCTGGCCCGCGACGACGGCGCGCGTCAAGTACGAGATCCACCGCCAGAACGGCACCACCACGGAACAGTGGGGCGAGACGACGGGCACGACGTTCACCGTCGCCAACCTGACACCCGCCACCCGCTACACGGTCAACGTGGTGGCCCGCGACCGCGCCGGCCGGGTCTCGTGGGCCTCTCCCCCGCTGACGTTCCGGACGGCCACCCCCGCGACGTCCACGTGCGCGGTCCGCTACACGGAGACCACCAACTGGGGCAACGGTTTCGTCGCCAACGTGGACATCACGAACACGGGCACGCACCCGCTCGACACGTGGACCCTCACGTTCACCTGGCCGACGACGTGGCAGCACGCGGACAGCGGCTGGAACGCAGGCTGGAGCCAGTCGGGCCGCACGGTCACGGTCACCAACGTGGACGGCAACCGGGTGCTCGCACCGGGCGCCACCACGACGGCGGGCTTCGTCGGCTCCTACCAGGGCCCGGACGTCCAGCCGGTCGCATTCACCCTCAACGGCACCCTCTGCTCGACAGGCTGACCCGCGCACCGGCGCGCCACGTTAGGCTGCCGCACCCGCGCTCGACGAAAGGGTGTGTGCTCGGTGTTGGCGGCTCTGGCGAGGTGGTGTGCACGGCACCGCGGCCTCGTGGTGGTGCTGTGGGTGCTGGCGGCGGTCCTGCTGCTGGCCGGCGCCCGGCTGGCGGGCGAGGACACCCCGGACGAGGTCGAGGTGCCCGGCAGCGACAGCGCGGCGGCGAACTCGGCGCTCTCCGGTGCCGGGCAGTCCGACCCGAAGAAGGCCGACATGATCGTCACCGGTCCGGTCGGCACCCCGGCCGGGCGGGCGGCGCTCCAGGAGACCGCCGACGCGATCTCCGCCGTGCCCGGGATCGGGACGGTGCCGCGGCAGTGGGCGCCCAGCCCGGACGGCACCGCCGTGCGGCTCGCCATCCCCGTCGAGGACGGCGTGACCGTCGACCGCACGCTCGCGCAGGACGTCCTCGACGCCGCGGCACCGGCGGAGGACGCGGACATGGCCGTCGCGCTCGGCGGCTCGCTCGGCCGCCAACTGTCCAAGGTGGACTCCACGACCAGCGAAGTGATCGGGATCGTCACCGCGTTGCTGGTGCTGCTGCTCGCGTTCGGGTCCGCGGTGGCCGCGCTGCTGCCCGTGGTGACCGCGCTCGTGGTCGTCGCGGGTGGGCTCGGTGGGCTGCGGATCCTGTCGGCGGAGGTGAACATCCCCGACGTCGCGCCGACGCTCGCGGCGATGATCGGGCTCGGCGTCGGCGTGGACTACGCGTTGTTCCTGGTCAACCGGCAGCGCAGGCTGCTGGCAGCCGGCCGGTCCCCCGCCGACGCCGTGCCCGTCACCGCTGCGACGGCCGGGTGTCGCTGCGGGTCGTGCCGGACACGGCGCCGTCCGACGAGGCGACCGCCCGCCTCGTGCACCGGCTGCGTGCGGACGTGCTGCCGGCGTTCGGCGAGGCGCACGTCGGCGGCGGCGTCGCGACCAAGATCGACCTCGCGGAGCGGATCGGCGACCGCCTGCCGTGGCTCGTCCTCACCGTCGTCGGTGTCGCGTGCCTGTTGCTGCTGCTGGCGTTCCGGTCGCTGCTGCTGCCGGTGAAGGCGGCGCTGATGAACCTCGTGTCGGTGTGCGCCGCGTACGGCGTGGTCACCGCGGTGTTCCAGTGGGGCTGGGGCGCGTCGCTGCTCGGGCTCGACGGGCCGGTGCCCATCGACAGCTACGTGCCGATGGTGCTCTTCGCCGTCCTCTTCGGACTGTCGATGGACTACGAGGTGTTCCTGTTGTCCGCGGTGCGGGAACACTGGCTGCGCACCGGGGACAACCACGCGGCCGTGCGCCGCGGCACGGCGGAGACCGGCGGGGTCATCACGTCCGCCGCGTTGATCATGGTGTGCGTGTTCGCGAGCTTCGTGCTGGTCGGCGACCCGGTCGTGAAGATCTTCGGACTCGGCCTGGCCACGGCCATCATCGTCGACGCGACGGTGGTCCGCTGCCTGCTGGTGCCCGCCACCATGGTGCTGCTCGGCCGCTGGAACTGGTGGCTCCCCCGGTGGCTGGACCGGGCGCTGCCACGCGTGCTGGACCACGCGCCGCCGTCGCCCGCCACCGAACGCGTGCCGAGCATGGCCGACGGCTGAGTGCCGCGGCACGCTCCTCCCCTACGGCAAGCCCGCCGCCCCGGTACCGGGCCTCGCCGCACGGCAACCACACCACCGCGTGCGGCTAGGTGATCTGCCGGTATGCCCATTCGGTTTGCAGGGTGTGGTTGAGGCGTTCGACCTTGCCGTTCTGCCAGGGACCGTCCTGGTGGGCACGCCCATCTCGGCACCGATCCAGTCCGGCCCACACCGCCGACCGTGCCGCAGCGCGAGGATCCGCTGCTCAACTTCCACGCTGGTCCGCCGCGGCGAACGATGCGGTCGCGACGACCAGGCCCGACCAAACGGCACCAACGGCCGACCGTTCCCGTCGACGAGGGCCAAGGCCCTTGTCGGACACGCTCTAGACCATGGCCTCCACGGGTACCCACGTCTCGTGCTTGCCGGTGCGCGCGTCGCCCGACGAGCGGCCGCGGAGCCTGCGGTTGAACCACGGGACCACGTGCTCGCGGTAGAAGCGCGCCTCCTCGGCCACGCTCCTGCGCCCGGGCGGCGCCGGCGCGACGACGTGCGCGGTGACGGGGTGGCCGAGCGCGGCGAGCACGCGGGACGCGACCCGGCGGTGCCCGTCGCCGTTGAGGTGCAGGCGGTCCGCCGACCAGTAGCCGGGCTTGCGGATCTCCTCGTCGTTGAACATGTCCACGAACACCAGGTCGTGGCGGTCGGCCAGGTCGGCGACCGCCGCGGTCAGCTCCGTGCCCCTGCGGTGGATCATCCGGCCGAACGGCAGGCGCGCGGACGGGTCGGCGCCACTGAGCAGGACCAGCCGCACGCCGGCGTCGGCACACCGGCGGACGACGTGCTCGGTGAGCCGCACGAGCCGGGCCAGGTCGACGCCGGGGCGCATCATGTCGTTGCCGCCGCCGTTGAACGTGAGCAGCGTCGGCGCGGGTGCGAGTGCGAGCGCCGCGTCGAGCTGGGTGGTCGCGATCGGTTCGAGCAGCCTGCCGCGGATCGCGAGGTTGGCGTACTGCACGGTCTCGCCGGTCGCGCTCGCCAGCCCGGTCGCGACCAGGTCGGCCCACCCCCTGGTCGTGCCGCCGGGCTGTTCGTCGCCGACGCCCTCGGTGAAGCTGTCGCCGATCGCCACGTACCGCGTGCTCACGCCGCCACCACCGCACCGGCCTGGATGACCGTGCGGCCCGGCCCCCACAGCACGGACGGGTCGGTGAACGGGTCGCCGTCGACGATCAGCAGGTCGGCGGCGGCGCCGGGCCGCACCCGGCCGAGGTCGGGACGGTTCAGCAGGTCGGCGTTGACCGAGGTGGCCGAGCGCAGCGCGTCGAGCACGCCGTCGACCTCGACCTGCAGCCGCAGCCCGTTGAGCTGCTCGTCCTCCAGCCCGCCCATCAGGTCGGTGCCGAACCCGACGCGGACCCCGGCGGCGCGGGCCAGCTCGATGGCCTTCGCGCCGGCCGCCAGCACCTCGCGGTTCTTCGCCAGGCCGACCTCGGCGAGCCCGAACTCCGGCCCGCGCCGGGACATCGCGTCGTAGGTGGCGAGCGTGGGCACGAGGAACGCGCCGCGCTCGGCCATGAGCGCGGCGGTCTCGGCGTCCATCAGGTTGCCGTGCTCGATGGAGCGGACCCCGTTCTCGACGGAGTGGCGGATGGCCTCCGGCGAGTAGGCGTGCGCGGCGACGTAGCTGCCGCGGCGGGCCGCCTCGTCGGTGACGGCGCGGATCTCCTCGGCCGAGTACTGCGGGACGCGGATCGGGTCGGCGAGCGACATCACGCCGCCGGAGGTCATCATCTTGATCGCGTGTGCGCCGCGCCGGAACCGGTCGCGTGCCGCGGCCCGCACGGCGTCCACGCCGTCGACGACCTCGGAGGTGAAGGCGTGGCACCCGCACACGTCGGTGTCGACACCACGGGGGTCGCCGTGCCCGCCGGTCTGGCTGAGCGCGGCGCCGGTGTAGAAGTAGCGCGGCGCCGCCACAGTGCCCTCGGCGATGGCGCGTGCGAGGCCGGGGTCGCCGCCCGCGACATCACGCACGGTGGTGAACCCGCGCTCCAACGCCGCCTTGAGCCTGCGCGCGCCGGTCAGCGCGAGGTAGCTCAGCGGGCTGGACTCGATGGCGAGCATGTCGAGGGAGACGCCGTAGGCGTGGCAGTGCGCGTCGATCAGTCCGGGTAGGACGGTCCGGCCGCGCGCGTCGACGACCTCGTCGGCGCTCGCCCGGTCGCCGACCGCGACGATCCGGCCGTCCTCGACGTGCACCGGCCCCTCGACCAGCTCGGCCGACTCGCCGTCGAACACCGCCGCGTTGATGATCGCGAGACTCACCCGCATGCTCCCTTCCGCCGTGACCTTGAGCACCGTACCCAGCCGAAACCGGAACCGGGTGGGCGCCTCGATCGTTCTCCGCGAAACGGACACCCGTCGAAAAGAGGCACTGTGGAGCTCGTCTACCCGCCGGTGATCGCGGCCTGCAAGACCATGCTCCGGGTCCTGGACCTGAAACTGGACGTGCGTGGCGCGGAACACATCCCGGCGTCCGGCGGGGCGGTGCTCGCCTGCACGCACGTCAGCTACCTGGACTTCATCTTCTGCGGGCTCGGTGCGCTGCCGTCGGGGCGCAAGACCCGCTTCATGGCCAAGGAGCAGATCTTCCGCAACCGCGTCGCGGGCCCGCTGATGCGTGGCATGCGGCACATCTCGGTGGACCGGTCGGCGGGCCAGGCCTCGTACCAGGAGGCGGTGGCCAGGCTCAAGGCGGGCGAGGTGGTCGGGGTGTTCCCGGAGGCGACGATCAGCCGCTCGTTCACCGTGAAGGCGATCAAGACGGGCGCGGTCCGCATGGCCGCCGAGGCAGGCGTGCCGGTGATCCCCATGACGGTGTGGGGCAGCCAGCGCCTGTGGACCAAGGGCAGGCCGAAGAACCTCACGCAGCGCCACGTCCCGATCCTGATCCGCGCGGGCGAGCCGTTCCACCCGGCCCCGGACGACGACGCCGAGGCGCTGACCGCCGACCTGCGGAAGCGGATGTCGGCACTGCTCGACGAGGCGCAGCGCGACTACCCGGAGCAGCCGTCGCCCGGCGCGTTCTGGCAGCCCGCGCACCTCGGTGGCGGCGCTCCGACGCCGGAGGAAGCGGAGTCGCCGACGGCCTGACGCCGGGACGGGCCGAAAGGCCGTGGAATCGATCTCCGCCGAGGGGTAAGCCGGAACGGGTCCGCATCACCTCATCGAGGAGGATCGCGTGAGACTCCCTTCACGGCTACGGCACGGTGTGCTCGGTGCCGTCACCCTGCTGGTGGTCGCCGTACCACCTTCGGCGTCCGCGACCACGCCGTACCTGGACGCGGCGCGACCGGTCGAGGCACGAGTGGCCGACCTGCTCGGGCGGATGACGCTCGAGGAGAAGGTCGGCCAGATGACGCAGGCCGAGCGCGGCGCCGTCGACGGCGACCAGGCGCAGATCACCACGCTCGCGCTCGGTTCGCTGCTGTCCGGCGGCGGCTCGACCCCCGCGACGAACACCCCGGCGGCGTGGGCCGACATGGTCGACGGCTACCAGTCGCGGGCGCTGGCGACCCGGCTGCGCATCCCCCTGCTGTACGGCGTCGACTCCGTGCACGGGCACGGCAACCTCGTCGGCGCCACGATCTTCCCGCACAACATCGGGCTCGGCGCGACCCGCGACGCCGGGCTGGTGCGGCGGGTCGAGCACATCACCGCGACCGAGACCAGGGCGACCGGGCCGCAGTGGGTGTTCGCGCCGTGCGTGTGCGTGGTGCGGGACATGCGGTGGGGCCGCGCGTACGAGAGCTTCGGCGAGGACCCGGGGCTGGTGAGCCGGATGGCCGCCGCGGTCGCCGGGTTCCAGGGCGACGGCCGCGGCGACCTGCGGCGACCGGACCGGGTGCTGGCGACCGCGAAGCACTACGCGGGTGACGGCGACACCGAGTTCGGCTCGTCGACCACCGGCACGTACACGATCGACCAGGGCGTGACGGTCACCGACCACGCCGCGTTCCGGCGGATCGACCTCGCCCCGTACGTCACGGCGGTGCGCCGGTACCGGGTCGGCAGCATCATGCCGTCGTTCTCCAGCGTCCAGTGGACCGACGTGCCGGGCAGCGCGCCGGTGAAGATGCACGCCCACGAGGAACTCCTCACCGGCGTGCTGAAGCACGAGATCGGCTTCGACGGGTTCCTGATCAGCGACTGGGCGGGCATCCAGCAGCTGCCCGGCGACTACGCGACCCAGGTGCGGACGGCGGTGAACGCCGGCATCGACATGTTCATGGAGCCGTACTCGGCGCCCCGGTTCGTCACGACGCTGCTCGGGGAGGTGCGGGCGGGCCGGGTGCCGATGGCGCGGATCGACGACGCGGTCAGCCGCATCCTGCGGGCCAAGTTCAGGCTCGGGCTGTTCGAGCACCCGTACACCGACCGGCGGTTCATCGGCACCGTCGGCTCCCCCGCGCACCGGGCGGTGGCGCGGGAGGCGGTCGCGAAGTCGCAGGTGCTGTTGAAGAACACGCACCACGCGCTGCCGCTGCGGTCGTCGCAGCGGCTCTACGTGGCCGGGGTGAACGCCGACGACCTGGGCAACCAGGCAGGCGGCTGGACGGTGACGTGGCAGGGCCAGTCCGGCAACGGCCACTTCCCCGGCACGACGATCCTGCGGGGCATCCGCAGCAAGGCGGCGGACGTGACCTACAGCGCCGACGCGTCGGCCCCGATGGCCGGGTACGACGCGGCCGTGGTCGTGGTCGGTGAGACCCCGTACGCCGAGGGCGTCGGCGACGTCGGCAACGGGCACACGCTGAACCTGTCGGCGGCGGACCGGTCGAACGTCGAGCGGGTGTGCGCGGCGATCCGCACGTGCGTGGTGCTGGACGTGGCGGGCCGCCCGCAGATCGTGACGGACCTGCTGGGGCGGGTGGACGCGTTCGTGATGTCGTGGCTGCCCGGCAGCGAAGGCGCCGGCGTGGCGGACGTGCTCTTCGGCGACCGCCCGTTCACCGGCAGGCTCCCCGTGAGCTGGCCGCGGTCCGAGGACCAGGAGCCGGTCAACGTCGGAGACCGGGACTACGACCCGCTGTTCCGGTACGGCTTCGGGCTGACCACCGGCCGCTGACCGCGGCGAACGAGTGGGGCTCAGGGGCCGAACGGGTGAAATCTCGTTCGGCCCCGCCCGTCGGATCCGATCATTCGTAATGTCCGGTTCCATGAGCATTCCGACCGAGCCGATCGGTAGCATCCCCCGGCCGCCTGCCCTGCAGGCCGCCCTCGCGGCCCACGCGCGGGGCGAGACCAGCGACGCGGAACTCGCGGCGCTGCAGGACAAGGCCACCGCGGACACCCTGACCAGACTGGAGCAACTCGGCTGCCCCGTGCTCGTGGACGGTGAGCAGAGCAAGCCGAGCTTCGTCACCTACCCCATCGCGGGGCTGACCACGCTCGACCCGAACGGCGCGGTGATCCCGTTCGCCGACGGGCACACACGGCAACTGCCGGTGCTGACCGAGGGCCCGTTCCGGTACCAGACCCACGCGGACACCTACCTGCGTGCCGCGCGGGAGCACACCACGCTGCCGGTGAAGCAGGCCGTGATCGCACCGTCGGCGCTGAGCCTGCTGTACCCGGCCGACGGCATCGACGGCTACGAGCGGGAGAAGTTCCTCGCCGACCTCGCCGACGAGGCGGAGGCCGACATCCGCGGCTGCCTCGACGCAGGCGCGCACTCGGTGCAGCTCGACTTCACCGAGGGCAGGCTGTCGCTCAAGCTGGACCCGTCCGGCGGCGTGCTGGACGACTTCGTGGCGCTGAACAACGAGGTGCTCGGCCGGTTCGACGACGACGAGCGCGCGCGGATCGGGGTGCACACGTGCCCCGGCGGGGACCACGACTCGACGCACAGCCTCGACGTGGACTACGCGGAGCTGCTGCCGAAGCTGTTCTCCTTGCGAGCGGGCAACTTCTACGTCCAGCTGGCGAGCGAGGCCGACCCCGAGCGGGTGCTGCGGATCATCGCAGGCCGGCTGCGGCCGGGCGTCCGGGTGTTCGTGGGCGTGACCGACCCGATCGGCGCGACGGTCGAGACACCGGAGGAGGTGCGGGACCGGGTCCTGCTCGCGGCGCGGTACATCCCCGCCGACCAGCTGGGCACGTGCGACGACTGCGGGTTCTCCCCGTTCGCGGACGACACGTCGACGTCACGGGACCTCGCGTTCGCCAAGATCGAGGCGCGGGTGCAGGGCACGGCGCTGGCCGCGGCACAACTGGGCCTCTGAGGTGACCTCCTGGCCGGTGCCGCCACCGGCCAGGAGGGTCAGCCCGTGCGGACGGCGGCGAGCACGAGCGTCGTGTAGCTCATGGTGAAGCCGTCGCCGTCGATCGCGTCGGCCATGCCGGACAGCACGGCGGCGAGCGTCTCGCGCGGGAGCCGGGTGTTGCCGCCGAAGGTGGGGACCTGGTCGAGCCACTCGTCCTTGGTGTAGGGCTGGGTCCACTCGAACCGCCACCGCTCGGGTTCGGCGAACGCGTTCGTCGGGCGGATGCCGTCGGCCGCCCGGTCGAGGAACAGCGTGTACCCGCCGGCCTGCTTGGCCGCGTCGTAGGCGGGGGCGCCGGGCAGGACGCGGCGGTAGACGTCGGCGAACCGGGCGCTGAGGTCGGCGGGCGGGACGGCCACGTTCCAGAACACGGCGAGCAACCCGCCGGGGCGGAGTGCCTCCGCCGCCTTGGCCGCGCCCTCGGCCGGGTCGATCCAGTGCCAGGTCTGCCCCGCGGTGACGATGTCGAACGTGCGCCCGGCGGTCCGCCACGACTCGAACGGCGACACCTCGACGTCGATCCCGGCGCGGCGGGCGACCTCGGCCATCCTCGGGTCGATCTCCACGCCGAGCACCCGCGCGCCCGCGGCCTGGAACTGGCGCGCGGCGATGCCGGTGCCGCAGCCGACGTCGACGAGGTCGCGCCCTGGACCTGCGGCGACGATCCGTTCGATCATGGCGTCGGGGTAGGTGGGCCGGGTACGGTCGTAACGCTCGGCGTCCGCGCCGAACGACTCCGCCACGTCCCGCAGCCGGTGCGTCTCGGGGGCGGGCTCAGCAGGTTGAGTGGGCATGCGCCCACTCTAGTGGGCACGCGCCCACTCGAACAAGGCAGGAGGCACGGTGCCGACAGGAGTGGCCCTCCGCGACGTCCGCAGGCAGCTGTTCGACGCGGCCGAGCGGGTCCTGCTGCGCGCGGGACCCGCGGCGCTGACCAGCAGAGCGGTCACCGAGGAGGCGGGCTGCGCGAAGGGCGTGCTGCACCGGCACTTCGCCGACTTCGACGCGTTCCTCGCCGAACTGGTCCTCGACCGCATCGACCGCATGGACCCGCAAGCGGCCGCCCTGCGCGAGGCGGCGGGCACGGGCACGGTGACCGGCAACCTCACCACCGCGCTGACCGCCCTGTTCGAGTCGGCCGCCGTGCGGCTGGTCAGCGTGATCACCGCCCGCGACGGCCTGCGCGCCCGCCTGCGCGAGACCATCCCCGCCGGCGTCCCGGTACTGACCGAGGCCTCGGCGATGATCACCGCTTATCTCGCCGCGGAACGGGACCTGGGCCGCATCGCCGAGGACGCGGAGCCGGAGATGCTCGCCTTCCCGCTGATCGGCACGGTGCACCTCCTGTACGCGGGCCGCGACGACGGGCCCCCGGAAGAAGGCGCGGTAGCACGCATCGTGACGACGATCGTCGGTGGCGCCCTGCGCTGAGCGGTGCCGCGCGTCGTCAGACCCGCAGCAGCATCCCCGCGGGCACTCGCCCGGTCGCGGCCATGCGCGGAGTGCGCTGGTCGTCCCGTGTCGGCGGGCGGCTGCGGACCGGGCGCCGGCCGTGGTCGACGCCATCCCGGTACACGACCTCAGGCGCGGTCCGCGCCGGGACCTCGTCCGGCGCACCGCCGGACAGCACGGCGATGCCGATCATGCTGGCGACGATCGACAGGTGCACACCGACGTTCGCAGTGTGGAACGGCACCAGCGTCGGGTCGACGACCGCGCCGAACTGCCACAGCAGGAAGTACGCGACGCCGCCGCCGATGAGGAACACCTGCGCGCCCCTGCGGTCCCGGCTCAGGGCGAAGCCGGCCAGCCCGAACGCGAGGTGCACGATGTTGTCCAGCACCCCGACCCCGGCGTCCAGCACCGCCGCGAGCACGAACAACCCGGCCACGACGAAGGTCGCGACCTGACCCGGCTCCTGACGCGTGCGCTCGTACTCCCTCATTCCCGCCTTCCCCTCTGCCGACGCGGCTGGGACGCCCCACCCCGGTGGTGCCCCTACACCATGCCCCTGTACCCACGGATGTGCGCGGCGACGCGCCGGTTCCCACCCGAAGATCAACGAATCGGGGTGATTAGCATCGCTCTGGTGATCACCGTCGCGACCTGGAACCTGCTGCACCGGGTGCACGCCGAGAACTGGGACGCGGACGTGCCCCGGCGGTGGCCGGACGAGGACGCGCGGATCGCCGCGATCACGGACCGGATCGCGGCCCGCACCGAGACGGTGATCGCGTTGCAGGAGGTCAGCGGCGACCAGCTCGCGAGCCTGCGGGACGCGCTGCCCGGCCGCGCCGTGCACTCGTTCCGGTATCCGCGCGTCCCTGCCCCGCGCCGGGGCCGGGACCTGCTGCGGGACCGCACCGAGCACCTCGTGCTGCTGGTGGACGGAGCCGGCACGACCGTCACCGCGGAGTCGTTCGCCGACGACAAGGGCAAGGGTGCGCTGGTCGTGGGCATGGGTGACCTGCTCGTGATCGCCACGCACGTCAGCGGCGACCGGCGCCGCACCGGTCAGCTGGCCCGGCTCGCGGAGCTGTCCGGGCCCCGGACCGTGCTGCTCGGCGACTTCAACACGGTCCGGGGCACCATCGCGACCGGGCTCGGCGACGGGTTCACCGTCGCCGGGTTCCGCGCGGACAGCCCGCCGACCCGTCCTGGCACCGGCCGGGGGTTCATCGACCACGTCGTCACCCGCGGTGTCACGGCAGGCACCGCCACCGTGGACGACTCCGGCGGCCTCTCGGACCACAACATCGTCCACGCGACCGTCAGCCGGCCGGGCGGTACGGCGTGATCCCGTCCCCGGCGCTCAGTTCGCGGTCCGGCCGCCGCCCTCGTTCGACTGCGCCATCGA
This sequence comes from Actinophytocola sp. KF-1, assembly GCF_054661535.1. NCBI lineage: Bacteria > Bacillati > Actinomycetota > Actinomycetes > Pseudonocardiales > Pseudonocardiaceae > Actinophytocola > Actinophytocola sp. KF-1. Next base: position 40,552 of record NZ_BAAFVK010000024.1, read on the forward strand.
CGCGGCGATGCGCGCGCGGACCTGCGCTGTGCGCCTGCGCGCGGCGTGGACGCGGCGTCGCGCCGCGGCCGTGTTCCTGATGCTGTTCCCGACGAGTTGTAACCGGTGCTCGTTCATGGCTGGCCCCAACCGCGTTCCCCGACTGACCCGACCCACATCGACTACCCGCACCCAGCCAAGATCACGCCTGGAAGAGGAGAAAAATCCAGTTTTGTCCATTGTGGACGACCAGCACCCGTCAGGGTGCTGCTCGGTGTTCCACCGGGGGACACCCGGCGCGCGCCGCGCCGTTCGGGTGTCCACTTGGGACATGACGAAACACAACCGCGGGCCTTCTCGTCGACCTTGACCTTGCTGTCCAGCAGCGTGGCGTGGAGCTCGGCCTTGGCCTCCGGCTCCTGGGCGGCCGACGCGGTGGCCGACGAGGTGACGACGGTGGCCAGGCACAGGCACGAGCGCGAGCACGCCGCGGGCGATCCGGTCTTGTCGGTGGTCGCCGCTACGCTGGGTTCCGGGGGGCCGGAGGCCGCCGTCGATCTTGGGCCTGGCCGTGACTCCCCCACCGTTGGACCGTGGTTGTTCGGGACCTTGTGCCCTACGCCCCCGCACACGCGCCTGCTTTCGTGGACACCATGTCTTGGCAGGCATCGCCGGTGTGCGGGCACTGGCGGATCGATGCGACCGGGGGCACCGTGCTGATCACGGCCGTGCCGCCGGACCACGCGGTCGCCGACCACGTCTGGCAGCCGAGGGTCAGTCCGAAAGTGGGCCTCGGCGTGCCGCTGGCCGGGGTGCCCTCCCTCGTGGCGGCCATCGCGAACGCCGCGGCCACCGGCCCGGGGGCGAACCCGTGGTCGCCGCCCGGCATCGACCACACCGAGGGGTTCGTGTACGTGCAGGGGCCGGTCGGCGCGCTCGAGGAGTTCACCGGGTACCGGCCGCTGCGGCGGTTCGTCGTCACCCCGCACGACCTGTTCGGCCTCGGCCAGCGGTTGTCCGCGCTGATCACGGCGTCGACCGGGCGAGCATGACCGCCAGGGCCTCCCCCGCCCGCGGCCACAGCCGGGCCGGGGCCGCCGCGCGGACGAAGTACTCGCGGCCACCGTGGCGCCAGTGCACCGACCGGACGTGCCTGCGGCCGTCCGCCGCGTCGTACTCGAACTCCCAGTCGACGGCCGGGGCGCCGCGCACCACCGTCCTCTCCAGACGTACCTGCGCGTAGCCGTCCCTGGTCGCGGCCAGGCGGCGGGCGCAGTCGGCGCGTGCCGCGTAGGCGTCCCGCCCCTCGGGGACCGAGCTGCCGAACCACAGCTCGGTGGACGTGCCCGCCGGGTCGGCCACCCTCGTCACGCCCGGCGCGGTGGTGACCCGCCAGCCGGCCGGGACGTGGGTCGTCATCCCGTCCGGGCCCGTGACCTGCGTGAACCCGTCCCCGCGGGCTCCGCTGACGGCGGCCACGACCGCCGCGCAGACGACCAGGTTGCCGACCGCCACCAGGACCGCGAGCGTGCGACTGCTCGGCCGTCGCCGTTGTTTGTCCGCCAACTGTCCCCCAGTTGATTCTCGCTTTCCCGTCGCGCGCGTGGGTAGCATCCGCCTGTCCCCACGGCACCGCGAAAGGAAAACACGGTGTACGACGAGGCCGACCAGCACCGAATTGCCATGGATATCCGCGCGGAGGCGTTCGCCGCCTTGAGCGTGACCCACGACGACCACGTGGAAATCACCAGCGCGCGCCAGTTGCGGATCGTCGAGGACGCGGCGCACCGAATTCTCGCGATGGGCCTCGCGGACGAGACGGTCAACGACCTCGCGCGGTCGATGCTCGACCGGGTGGCGCACGCCAAGCGCTGGACGTGGGTCGACGTGCCCGTCGCCACCGCGCTGGCGATCGTGGCACTGACCGTGGGAATCGGTGCCGCGGTGCTCGGCGGAACGGATGGGAACATGGTTCTCGCGGTTGTCGGCGGGATTACCGGCAGCGTGCTGCTGGCTATTGTGGTGCTCCGGCACCGTCGCGAGTACTGGCGAATACGTGCCGAGCAGATCGCGCCGAAGATCCGGCACCACGGCGTGTAGGGCGCAATCCTACCCCGGGAAGTCCCGGCCGATTGTGGCGATTAGGCCGAATGCGCATGACAAATCAAGGACAATTCCGCGGACCGCGACCCGCCCGTCCACAATGGATGATCACCGCGACCGCCCGGTGGCGGTCCCGGCGATCGCCACTGGTAGAAGTACGCCGTGCGCGATTTCATCACCGGTGTCCGGTTTTTCGGGCGTGGGCTGGGCATCCTGCTCCGGTCCCCGCGACTGCTGCTGCTCGGCGCCCTGCCCGCCGTGCTCACCACGCTCCTGCTGACCGGCGGGCTGGTCGCGCTCGCCGTCTGGATCGACGACCTGGCCGCGCTGGTCACCCCGTTCGCGGACGACTGGGCGTCGGGCTGGCGGACGGCGGTGCGGATCACGGCGGGCGTCATGCTGTTCGGCGCCGCGCTCACCATCGGCCTGATCGGCTTCTCGGCGCTGACCCTCGCCGTCGGCGCCCCGTTCTACGAGGCGATCGCGGAGAAGGTGGAGGACGACCTCGGGCTCGCGCCCGGTGCGGACCTGCCGTTCTGGCGGGCGCTCGGCCTGGGGCTGCGCGGCGGCCTCGCGCTGGTGCTGCGGTCGCTGCTGTTCACGATCCCGCTGGTGATCGCCGGGTTCGTGCCCGTGCTGGGCCAGACCGTCGTGCCGGTGCTGCTGGCGCTGGTGACCGCGTGGTTCTTCGCGCTGGAGCTGGTCGCGGTGGCGTACTACCGCCGCGGCATGACGCTGAAGGAGCAGCGCACGACGCTCGCCAAGCGCCGGGGTCTGGCGCTCGGGCTCGGCCTGCCCGCGTCGCTGCTGTGCGCGATCCCGCTGGTGGCGATCGTCGTCATGCCGGTCGCGTTCACCGGCGGTGTGCTCGTCGCCCACGAGGCGCTCCGGAATGAACCCAGGTAGTTGAACGTTGAACCGCCCGTGATGGACAACTTCAACGACTTCCTGCCCACCGGCGAGGTCACCCCCGACCGGTGGGTGACCGCGACCCACCTGTTCGAGGAACCGCACGAGGAGACCACCGCCGAGCGCTGGGAGCGGGCGCTGGCGTTGTTCGACGCGAAGGACTACACCGGCGCGGCGCGGCTCCTGGCGGACGTGGTGGCCGAGCACCCTGGCCAGACCGGGCCGAGGCTGCTGCTGGCGCGCGCGTACTTCCACTCGGCGCAGCTGCGGCGGGCCGAGGACGAACTGCGGGTCGTGGTCGACCGCGACCCCGCGGACCACTACGCGCACCTGCTGCTCGGGCGCACGCTGGAGCGCCAGAGCAGGCACGACGAGGCGGCGCCGTGGCTGCGGCTGGCGGCCGCGTTCGCCGGGGAGGCCGAGCCCGCCAAGTAGGGTGACGACCGTGCCAGAACCAGTCCTGCGCGCGGCGACACCCGACGACGTGCCGGCGATCACCGCGCTCATGCGGCGCTCGGTGCTCGACGTGTTCCCCCGGTTCCACACCGAGAGCGAGACGGCCGCCGCCGCCCGCTACCTGACGGAACCGGACACGGTCCTCATCGACGACGGCACGTACTTCGTCCACGACGTCGACGGCGAGGTCGTCGCGTGCGGCGGCTGGAGCAGGCGGGACAAGCTGTACACCGGCTCCGGCGCCGCACCGACCGACGACCGCGTCCTCGACCCGGCCACCGAACCGGCCCGCGTACGGGCGATGTTCGTGCACGGCGACTGGACCCGCCGCGGCCTGGGCCGTGCCATCCTCGCGCGGTGCGAGGAGGCGGCACGGGCCGAGGGCTTCAGGTCGCTGGTCCTGATGGCGACGCTCCCGGGCGTGCCGCTCTACCGCGCGTACGGCTTCCGCGAGGTCGCGCGCACGGACATCCCGTTCCCGGACAGCACCGTCATCGGTGGTGTGTCGATGGAGTACCTCCTCGAACCGTGAGCGTCAGCAGGCGCGCTCGTACTCGACCTGGGCGAGCGGGTTGCCGTCGCCGAAGTCCCGGGTCGTCGTGGCCCCGGTCTCGGTGAAGCCGCACTTGGTGTAGAAGCGGCGCGACTGCGGCGTGTCCCGCAACGTCCAGAGATGCACCCGGGTGAACCCGGTGCCGCGTAAGTGTTCCAGCGTGCCGGCCATGAGCGCGGCGGCCGCGCCCGTGCCCCAGCTGTCGGGGTGGCCGTAGAAGCTGACGATCTCCGCCGACCCGGGCCGCGTCTCGGAGGGGACGGAGTAGGAGAGCACCAGAGGCCGCCCACCAACGGCGGCGAGCAGGACCGCCCCGCGCCCGTCGGCGAGCACCCCGTGCCACCGCGCGAGCCGATCCGCGACGGCACGCTCGGCGAACTCCGGCCCGAAGAAGGGCGCGTAGGCAGCGGCCCATGCGGCGGCGTGGACCTCCCCGAGCGCATCCCCATCGGCCGGGGTCGCCTGTCGAACGTCGATCATGCCGCCACGGTACCGACGACCACCGACATCATCGGGCGACGAGGCACCCAAGCCGCGTGCGGAAGGACCCCTTCATGGGGAAGCCACCCCGTCGAGAAGCCGAACCCGCGGGAATGGTTCGGCAGCGCCCTTGACCCGCGAGTGCGCCGCCCGCACAACCCGCCGCCACCACCGAACACCACGGAGTGCAGACCCCGGAAACCCCGGCACCTACCCAAGCCGCGCCGCAAACGCACCCCGAACCCAGGCAGCGCACCCAGGCAGCGCAAACGCCAGCCCCAGTCAAGGCCAGCGAGATCAACCGCGGCCTCCGGCCCCCCGAAACCCAGCGTACCGAGCACCACCGACAACGAGGACCGACAAGACCCGAGTTGTCCACAGGCCACGGCCTCCGGCCCCCGAACTCCAGCCTGGTGGCCGCCACCGACAAAACCGGTCCGCAGCAACCGAACCATCCACCAGCACAAGCCGCGGTGACGAACGGCCAGCCGGGCCAGGTCCGCGCAGAACGCCACTACTACATCTTGTAGTATCTCCGCCGCGCCGGACTTGCCGGCCGGAGAGGAGGCGGTCCGATTCCTGGCACCCGCACGAGAACAGCCCTGTACGCCACGGTCTTCGTCGACGTGCTCGGGTTCACCATCGTCCTGCCGTCGCTGCCGTTCCGGGTGGCCGAGCTGGGCGGTGACGCGTTCTGGCTCGGGGTCGTGCTCACCGCCTACTCGGTGTGCCAGGCGGTGGCCGCGCCCGTGCTCGGCGGACTCGCGGACCGCTACGGCAGACGCGGCCTGCTCCTCCTCAGCCTGACCGGTTCCGCCGCGTCGCTCGCGTTGATGGGAATCGCGGGCGCGCTGTGGCTCCTGCTCGTCGCCCGCGCGCTGGCCGGGTTGTGCGGCGGCAGCATCGGCGTGGCACAGGCCTTCGCGGCCGAGCTCGCGGGACCTGCCGGGCGCACGAAGGCGATGGGCCGGGTCGGCGCCGCGATCGGGCTCGCCTTCACGCTGGGTCCCGCACTGGGCGCGCTGTCGGCACCGTGGGGCTTCGCCGCGACCGCGTTCATCGGTGCCGGTCTCGCCGCCGCGAACGCCGTGGCCGCCGCCATCGTGCTGCCGAAGGGCACCCCGGTGCGGGCGCACCGTCCGGCACCACGCCGGGTGGCAGCGCCGTGGCCCCTGCTGGCGGCCGGTTTCGCCGCGATGGCCGCGTTCGTCGGCATGGAGACGACCGTCGCGTTCCTCGCCGCCGCCCGGTTCGGTGCCGGGCCCGCGCTGGTCGGGGTGCTGCTCGCGGGCGCGGGTCTCGTCCTGGTGGTGGTGCAGGGTTTCCTGGTGGGCCCGGCCGCGCGGCGGTGGGGCGAGGCCCGGCTCGCGGCCGCCGGCGCGCTGCTCATGGCGGCCGGGTTGCTCGCGCTGCCGTTCCTCGCCGGGGTGCCGTTCGTGGCCGCCGTGCTGGTCGCCGCCGCCGGGAACGGCCTCGTGACCGCGACGACCGCGAGCCTGCTCGCCGCGGCGGGCCCACCGGAGGAGCTCGGTGCCCGGATGGGCCGGGGCCAGTCCGCCGCGTCGGCCGCGCGCGCGTCCGGGCCGCTCGCCGCCGGCGCCTTGTTCGAGGTCGCGATGGTCGCGCCGTACCTGCTCGGCGGCGCGCTCTCGCTCGGCGTCGCGTTCCTCGTCAGCAGGCACGGCGCGCGCGCCGACGTCGGCGGCTGACCCCGCGGACGGACGGACATGCGCTCCGGTTCCCCGCGCATGGCGCCGTCCGGCCGCCGCGTGTTCCATCGAGGCCGTGACGAATGCGCTGACCGCCGATGACCTCGAGTTCCTCCGCCGCCCCCTGCACGGGTTCCTGACCGTGGCCGCGGGCCCGGTCCCGCCACAGCCCCGGCCGGTGTGGTTCGAGGTCACCGCCGACGGCACGATCGAGCTGTTCACGGCCCCCGGCTCGCTCAAGGTGCGGCGCCTGCGCCGCGACCCGCGCGCGTCGATCGTCGTCGCCGCCCCGGTCGGTGAACGCGAGCGCTGGGTGTCGGTCACCGGCCGCACCACGGTCGAACCCGGCGGCGCGCACGACCTGTGCGCCCGCCTCGCCGCCCGCTACTGGGACCTCGACGACCCGGCCCGCGCCGACGAGCTCGCCGGGCTCCTCGCCGGGGAGTGGGTGCGGGTCGTCATCCACCCGGAGGCCGTGCGCCGCTACGCGCTCTGACCCGGGTCAGTCGCGCGCCCGCCACCGGTGCCGGCCGACGAGCGTCAGCGCCGCGGCGACGACCAGGAACGCCATCACCGGCGGGTAGGTGGCGAGCGCCCCCTGCGGGTCGCCGTCCCGGTCGAACGCATAGGACGCGCCGATCGCGGCGGTCCCGGCCGCGACGGCGCCGGCCACCCCGGCGAACGTCGCGGGCGCCGCGCCGGACGGGAGCACGACCACGCCCAGCGACGAGAACAGCGACAGCACCGCGATCACGGTGACCGCGAGCAGGACCGGCGTCAGCACGTTCGTGACGTCCTGGTCCCTGACCGGCTCGCCGGCCGAGTACATCAGGTACAGCGCGAGCAGCCCGGCGACCAGCAGCCCGAGACAGCTCACGCCGGTCACCACGCGGTACCGCGGCAGCGCGCACACGACACCGACCGCGAACGCGCCCACCGCGAGGAACACCTGCACGTACCCGGGCACGTCCTGCAGGTCCGACGCCGCGGGCGCGGTCAACGTCGCCACCGCGCCGAGCAGCAGCCCGGCGGCGACGCCGGCGACGAACACCCGGGCCCCGGCCGCGATCGCCGCCACCACGCCGATCCCCAGCACCAGCAGCCCCACGAGCAGGAAGTACGCCTCCGCCTCCAGGAAGTACGACTCGATGTCGCCACCCCGGCCGTAGGGGTCCGGCCCGGGCCACCACCGGAACACCACCGGTGCGAGCGCCGTGGCGACACCCGCCAGCGTCACCCGCCACTCCGGACGCGGTTCCGGTTCGGCGAGCGGCGGCGCGGTCACGGCGGCCACCACGGCCACGCCGGTACCGACGACCACCAGCACCAGCCCGGCCACCGGCATGACGACGTTCCCGCTGAACATCGCGGGCCCCATGACGAACGTGGTCAACGGCGGCACGGTGAGCGTCGCGCCGACCAGGACGCCGCCCGCCCGCCTGCGCCCCGACCGGTACACCGCGGTCGCCGCGCCGAGGAGACCGACGACCAGCAACGGCCGCGAGGCGGCGTCGACCGCGACGAACGGGTCGCTCAACCGCTCCAGATCACGCGGCGAGAACAGCGACGCCAGCTGGTTCGGCAGCGTGCACACCGCCCCGGCGACCACCAGCACCACCCACGACCGGCGCGGGAACCGGTGCCACACGGGCACAGCGAGCGCGAGCACGACGAGCGGCGTGTACACCAGGAGCTCGACCATGGTGCCCCCGCCCATGCCCGCGGTGACCACCCCCAGCTGCGCCATCACGCTGAACTGGGCCGCGACCAGTACCCCGAGCCCGGCGACCGCGCCGGCCACCAGCGGCACCCGCTGCCGTGTCCCCACCTGGACCACGTTCGCCCCCTCGATCCCGTTTCGGGCGATGTTCCCGGAGCGGACGCGCCGACCCGGCCGGGTTCGCGGGGGCGATACCGAATCGAAACCGGGACGGCTCTAGGGTGCGCGCATGCTCGACCGCATCCGGAACCACCCGCGCGCCGCGGCGTTGCTCGCCGACGTCTTCGACTTCGACGTCACCCGCACCGACCCCGTCGAGCCGGTGCGGCTCGCGTCCGGTGTGGCGCCGGTGCCGATCGCGGGTGACGCGTCCGGCGGGACGTTCTTCGACTGCGGCGGCCCGGTCGGCTACGCCTCGTCCGAGGGCTCGGCCGGGCTGCTCGGCAAGGACCTGGCCTCGGCGCTCGAGCTGGTCGTCGGCATCCCGGTGTGGCACGACGTGGCGTCGGCCGCCCCCGACCTCGACGCGATGCGGGCGGAGTTCGAGGCCGCCTTCGCCGAGTACGCCGCGGAGTTCGAGCCGGAGATCGCGGAGCACCAAGCCGAGGTGGTGGCGGCACTGGGCATCGCCGCCGTCCCCGCCGAGGAGCTGCTCGCCCGCTTCCGCGACTGCCTCGCGGACCGGGACCACGTGCTCCGCAACGCGGACGGCGACGAGTTCGAACCCCTCTGAGCCCGGCGGGCGGTCCGCTCACCCGCCCGGCCGCGGGTACGTCAGGCGGCGCTGCCGCTCCTGCCGAACGACGGGTCGTGGCGGCGCAGTTCGGTGAGGGCCAGCGTGCGCTTGTGGATCTCGTCCGGGCCGTCGGCGATGGCGAGTGCGCGCGCCGACACGTACAGCCGCGCCAACGGGAAGTCGTCGGTCACGCCGCCCGCGCCGTGGACCTGGATGGCGCGGTCGGCGATCTGCTTCAGCATCGCAGGCGCCGCGATCTTGATGGCGGCGATCTCCACCCGGGCCGCGCGGTTGCCGACGGTGTCCATGAGCCACGCGGCCTTCATGGTCAGCAGGCGCGTCCGCTCGATCTCGATGCGGGCCTCGGCGATCCAGTCCTGAGTCCCACACGTTCACCGGCGCCGACAGCCGGTAGCGGCCCTCCGGCACCAGCACCACCCCGCCGCCGTCCCCGTGCGGGAAGTCCCGCGCGCCGCCGAGGATGTCGCCGAGCATGTCGCCGAGCTTGGTCGCGATGCCGCGCCGGGACACGGAGTGACCCATGGGAACTCCTCGAGGTCAGCCTTTCAGCCCCGTCTGCGCGAGGCCCTGGACGAACTGCCGCTGCGCGAACAGGAACACGACGAGCACGGGCACGACGGTCAGCGTCGTCGCGGCGAGCTGGACGTTCCACATCGGACCGCCGTACGCGTCGACGTACTGCGTGAGCGCGAGCGGCAACGTGAAGTTGTCCTTGCTGGACAGGAACACCAGCGGCTCGAGGAACAGGTTCCACGAGTGCAGGAACGTGAAGATCGCGACCGCGGCGATGGCGGGCCGGGCCAGCGGGAACGCGATCCGCCAGTACATGCCCGCCCGCGTGAGGCCGTCGAGCCGGGCCGCGTCCTCCAGTTCGCCGGGCAGCGCGAGGAAGAACTGGCGCATGATGAACGTGGCGAGCACGCTGGGCGCGCCGATGATCGGGATGACGATCAGCGGCCAGTGCGTGTCGATGAGCCCGAGCGAGTTCACCAGCCGGAACAGCGGCACGATCGTCACCTCGGACGGCACGAGCAGCCCGCCGAGCACGACCACGAACAGCACGTTCGCGCCGGGGAAGCGAATCCTCGCGAACGCGTACCCGGCCATCCCGGACACCAGCACGGTGCCGACGGTCACGAGGACCGCGATGTAGGCGCTGTTCCAGTACTGCTCGGCGAACGGCTGCAGGTCGAACACCCGCCCGTACGCCGACGCGGTCGGGTGCTCGGGCCACAGCGTGGGCGGCACCCGCAGGATCTCGCTCATCGGCTTGAAGCTGGACGTCACCATCCACCACGTGGGGAAGACGAACGGCACCGCCAGCACGCACAGCGCGACGAACAGCGCGACCCGGCCGGCCCGGAACCGGGGCCTGCGGCGCGGTTTCGGCGGTGGTGCCGGGACTCGCGGCGCGACCGTCACCCGTTCGACCACATCAGACCTCATGGAACACCCACCGCTTCCTGGTCTGCCACTGGACCAGCGTCAGCACCGCGACGAGCACGAACAACGCCACGGACACCGCGCTCGCGTAGCCGAACTCCTTGAACTGGAACGCCTGCTGGTACAGGTAGTAGACGAGCACCGTGGTCGACGTGCCCGGCCCGCCCTGCGTGAGCACCGCGATCTGCGCGAACACCTGCAGCGAGCCGACGATGGTCAGGATGGTGACCAGCAGGATGGTCGGGCTGATCAGCGGGACCACGACGGACCGGAACGTCCGCCACGCCGACGCGCCGTCCACCCGCGCCGCCTCCCGCAGCTCGGCGGGCACGCTCTGCAGCGCGGCGAGGAACAGCACCATGTTCAGCCCGACGTTCTTGAACACCTGCACGACGATCACCGACGCCATCGCCGTCGGCCCCTCGCGCAGCCAGTTCGGGCCCTCGATCCCGGCCTGTGCGAGGAACCCGTTGATGCCGCCGTCGGCCTGCAGCAGGAAGCCCCACACGATCGTCCACGCCACCAGCGACACCACCACCGGGGAGAAGAAGAACGCCCGGAAGGTCGCCGTGCCACGCATCTTCTGGTTGAGCATCACCGCGAGCGCCAGCGCGAGCGCGATGTTCAGCACCACCAGCCCGGCCGAGAAGATCGTGCTCACCGTCAGCGCGTCGGCGAACCCGGGATCGGAGAGCATCCGCTGGTAGTTCTCGCCGCCGACGAACGTGAACTTGTTCGCCAGCACGTTCCAGTCGTGCAGGCTGTACCAGAACACGGCGATCAGCGGGCCGATCACGAACGCGGCGCTGCCGACGAGCTGCGGGAGCACGAAGGCGTACCCGGTCAGCGCCTCACCTCTGCTGCCCGGCAGCCGCCGTGTCCTGGTCCTGGCCACGGGTCAGGCCTTCAGCAACGGGGTCATGGCCGCGCACACCGACTTCGCGACACCTTCGACATCGGCGTCCGCGGTCCACAGGGCGTCCAGCTCGGCCCGGACGGCCTGCTGCAGCTGCGCGAAGTTCCGGTGCGCGGGCTTGGTCACCGCACCCGGGATGCCCTCGACCACCACGGTCTGCAGCTGCGTCTCGGTCAGCTTCGGGTTCGCGGCCTTCAGCGTCTGCGCGTTCAGCAGGGACGTGCGCGGCGGCGGGAAGTACGCGGCCAGCTTCTTCGCGTTCTCCGGGTTGGTGAAGTACGCGAGGAAGTCCGCGGCCGCCTGCGGGTTCTGCCCGTCGGCGAACACCCCGATCGCGGCCTGCCCGATCACGTTCGCGTGCCCCTCCGGACCGTCCGGCAGCGGCACCAGGTCCCAGGCGAACGAGTCGTCCAGCCCGGACGCGCGGCTGATCTGGGTGACGGTCATCGCGGCGTCACCGGCGAAGAAGTCGGCCGTGGTGCCCGGACCCGGCATCGCCTTCTTCGTGAACACCTGGTCGTGGATCCACGTCAGCGCGCCGATCATCTCCGGCGAGGTGAACTCGCACGTCGTGCCGTCGGCCGACCACGGCTTCGCGCCGAACGACGACCACACCGTCGCGAGGTTCTCCCACAGCGCGAAGTCGAAGTCACGGACGACCAGCCCGCTCTTGCCGCTCTTCGCCGCGGTGGCGGCGCTGATCTCCGCCGCCCTGTCCCACGTCCACTGGCCGCTCGCGATCAGCTCGGCCGGGCTGGGCTGGCCCGCCGCCGCGAGCTGGTCGGTGTTGACGAACACCCCGAACGGGCTGTTCGAGAACGGGTACCCGTACAGGCCGTCCTCGTTCTCCCACAGCGTCAACGCGTCCGGCTGGAGGTCGTCGAAGTCGTAGCCGTCCGTGCCCGTCAGCGTCGGCCGCAGGTCGGCCAGCGCGCCGCTGTGGACGAACTCGGGCGCGTTGCTCTCGAAGATCCACGCCAGGTCGGGTGCGTTGCCGCCCGCGATCTGCGTGGTGAGACCGGTCGTGTACTCCTCGAACGGCATCGTCTCGAAGGTCACCTTCGACACGGCGTCCTCGTGGCCGGCCACGTAGGCGTCCGCGATCTCCTGGAACATCGCGAGCTGTGCCTCGTCGGCGGTCCACACGGTCATGCGCAGCGCGACCGGGCCGCTCGCGGCCTCCTCGTCACCGCACGCGGTCAGGGTCAGCGCGGCGGTGGCCGCGAGGGCGACGCCGAGTCGCCATGGTGTGGTCATCGTTGACTCCCGATGGGTTAGTAGCCGGTGACGCCGTCCGGCCAGCGCAGCTCGACGCCCTCGGCCGTGAGCAGGGCCTGGAACTGTTCGAGCAGCGCGGACTTGGCGTGGATCTCGTGGGGCAGCCGGCCGTCGTCGAGGCAGCTCGCGGCGAGGTGGCCGGCCACCTCGCCGATGTTCCACTCGACCGGGTGCAGCCGGTAGCAGCCGTTGGTGATGTGCGTGGTGCCGATGTTCTTCGCCGCCGGGAGCAGGTTGCGCACCCGTTGCGGCAGCAGGGATCCGAGGGGTAGCTCGAACGGTTCCGCACCCACGTCGAGGTAGTTGTCGCCACCGGTCGACGGGTGCAGGTCGATGCGGTACATGCCGATGCCGACGCTGTCCGCGTGGTGCCGGGCGCCGCCGGGGCCGCGGACCGCGCGGGACACGTCCTGCTCGACGATCGTGGTGACGGCGCGGATCCGCCGCCCTTCCCGGATGTACGGGGCCTGCGCCAGACCGTGGTCCGTGCCCATCACGTCCGGCCGCAGCCGCAGGCCGGGGAACCCGGTGCCGCCGTCCGGGCGGGGCGCCTCGGTCTGCATCCAGTACAGCATCGAGAGGCTCAGCTGGCGGGCGTCCTCGAGCCGCCGCTGTGCCGTCTCGTCGTCGACGCCGATCACCGGCGCCTCGAAGTAGTCGATGTTCGGCCAGTTCACCAGCGTGATGTCGCTGGCGTAGTGCCCCGGTGCGAACAGGTCGCGCGCGGTGATGCGGCGGAAGGTCCACAGGTTCCCGTCGCCGGGGTTGACGCTCTGGTCGGCGTTCACGGCGAGCGCGTCGTCGCCCGGGTTGGGGTCGAACACGCGCGGCTTCGGTTCGCGGGTGCGCGGGTTGGGCGCGGAGAAGCTGAGGAGCGGCGAACCCCAGAACGACGGTTCCACGGCGCGCCAGTGGTCGTAGCGGGCGGGCCGGTCGATCGTGTGGTCGCCGTCGACGTGCTCGATGGCGAAGCAGAAGCTGATGGCCTGCATGTTGTCCGGCTGCGCGACCTCGGGCGCGCTCGGCTCGCCGGTCTCGCCCCGCGACTCGAAGCCGGTCACGAACTCGGTGCCCGTCAGCGGGAGCAGCTCGCCGGTCTCGGTCGCGTCCAGCACGTACGGGGCGGTGACCACGGTCCGCGCGCCGTCGCGGAGGTCCTCGACCGTGACCGCGCGGACCACGTCACCGTCCACATCGGCCGCCACCACGCGGGCAGGCTGGAGGACCGTCAGGCGGCCGTTGGAGATCCACGGCGCGAGCAGCTCGTCGATGACCGCGACCGCGACCCTCGGCTCGTGGCACAGCTTCGACACCCAGCCCGCGCCCGGGTTGAGCGCCTTCCACGCGCGGGCGTCGTCGGTGAGCGGGTAGGCGCGGCGGTAGTAGTCGCGGATGCCGTCCCGCAGCGCGCGGTACGTGCGCGTGGCGCCGAACTCCTCGATCCACGGGTGCTCGTCCGGCGGCACGGCCTGCGCGGTGAGCTGCCCGCCGAGCCACGGGAACTCCTCGGTGAGCGTCACCCGCCTGCCGCGCCGCAACGCGGCGAGCGCGGCGGCGACGCCGCCGAGGCCACCGCCCGCGACCAGGATCTCGGTCTCGATCTCGCGCACAGGACTCCCTTTTACTTCTTGGGCGGGACAACGGTCTCCCCGCGCGTGACCGCGCAGGGCAGCAGCCGGTGGCGGTCGGTCTGCCGCCCCGGGTCGTCGATCAGCTCGATCAGCAGCGCGAGCGCCTGCTCCCCCATCTCCTCGCGCGGGATGTGGAAGCCGGTCCAGGTGAGGTCGCTGTCGACCGGCACCTCCGACTGCCCGAGGTTCGCGATCGACAGGTCCGCCGGCACGACCAGCCCGCGCTCGGCGGCCGCGACGCGGATGCCCTCCGCGCGGTGGCCCTCGGCGAGCACGAGCCCGGTCAGGTGGTTGTCGACGACGAGGTCCACGATCTCGGCGGGCGTCAGCTCGTCGGCGTCGAAGGACATCGGCCGCAGCCCGGCGTCGCGCATCGCGGTGCGGTACCCGGTGACGCGGTCGGCGACCGACTCGCGTTCGCTGCGCTCCCCGACGAAACCAACGCGTTCGTGGCCCTGCTCCAGGAAGATCCGCACCACGTCCCCGGTGGCGCGGACGTAGTCGGCGCCGACGTAGGGCAGGTCCGCGGTGCCCGGCAGCTCGCGACGGCCGACGAACACGAACGGAAACCCGTCGTTGATCAGCGCGACCAGCTCGTTCTTGTCCTCGGCGCGACCGAGCAGGACGCACCCGTCGGTGATGCCGAGGTGCGCGCGGGCCTTGCCGGAGAGGCGGCGGCGCCCGTGCTCGACGGTGGCGCTGGTGAACAGCAGCAGGTCGCAGCCCCACCGCTCGGCCTCGGCCTCGATGCCGACGAGGAACGGGTGGTAGAAGTCCGCGCCACCGCGCGGGAACACCGGCTCGTAGGTGAACACGCCGAGGATGTGGTTGCGCCCCTTGGCGAGCCGCTGCGCGACCGGGTTGGCGGAGTACCCGGTCCGCCCGATCGCGTCGAGCACGCGCTGCCGGGTCGCCTCGCCGATGCGCGCGTTGTCCCCGTTGAGCACGAGCGAGACCGTCGCCTGGCTGACCCCCGCCATGCGGGCCACGTCAGCCTGGGTCACGCGCCTCGTCGTCATCACCACTCCGTTGTAATGCGCATAACTGCAACTCGTTGCGGTGGATCCTGACGGTGCCGCGCCACCGCTGTCAAGGTAGTTATTCGTATTACTTCAGGAGTGCCGATGTCGCAGCGCGCACGAGCGGGCACTGCCCGTTGACGAGCGGCAACGCATGGCCGACGATGAGCTGACTTACCTACTCGTGAGTAGTGTCCGTCACCGATGCCGGAAGAGGAACCATGCCTCGACGTCTACTCGCGGCCGCCGCAGCGGCGGTCGTCGCGCTGAGCCTCGTCACGACCTCGTCCGCCGCGCAGGCCGACACCGGGCCGCTGAACTACGTGGCGCTCGGCGACTCCTACAGCGCCGCGTCG
Source organism: Actinophytocola sp. KF-1 (assembly GCF_054661535.1). Classification (NCBI taxonomy): domain Bacteria; kingdom Bacillati; phylum Actinomycetota; class Actinomycetes; order Pseudonocardiales; family Pseudonocardiaceae; genus Actinophytocola; species Actinophytocola sp. KF-1. The sequence goes on from NZ_BAAFVK010000024.1 coordinate 55,861, forward strand.
GGGGTCCTGCCGCCCGACCCGGCCGCGCCGCTGCTGTGCCTGCGCTCCACCCGCAACTACCCGCACGTGCTGGCCGCCGCCACCGGCGCGCGCCTGACCGACGTGACGTGCGGCGCCGCCGAGACCAAGCACTTCACGACCGCCCAGTACCCCGGCGTGGCACCGCAGGTGAACGCCGTCGGCGCGGACACCGACCTCGTCACGATGACCATCGGCGGCAACGACAGCGGCGTGTTCATCAGCGCGATCCTCGCGTGCGGCGCGGCGGGCATCCTGACGCTCGGCAAGGGCAGTCCGTGCAAGGACACCTACGGCACGAGGTTCGAGGACACGGTCCGCACCACCACCTACCCGGCACTGGTGTCGGCGCTGAACGCGGTGCGCGCCAAGGCGCCGAGCGCCCAGGTCGGCATCCTCGGCTACCCGTGGATCCTCCCGGCGACCGGCGGCTGCTTCGACAAGATGCCGGTCGCCGCCGGTGACGTGCCGTACCTGCGTTCGCTGCAGGCCACGCTCAACGACGCCGTCAGCCGCGCGGCCGCCGCCACCGGTGTGACCTATGTGGACATGGCCGCGGTCTCCGACGGCCACGACGCCTGCAAGCCGTTCGGCGTGCGGTGGATCGAACCGGTGCTGCAGACCACCAACCCGGTCGTGGTGCACCCCAACGCGCTCGGCGAGGCGAAGATGGCCGCGCAGGCGATCGCGGTCCTCGGTCTGGGCTGACGCGCCGCGCCTCCACCACGGCTCCGCGTGGTCCCGGCATGATGACCGATGGCCGGGACCACGTGCCCTGGCCGCCGCCGACGGGCCGGACGCACGCTGTGAGCAGGAGGTCAGCATGACGATCGAGGAGCTGTTCGCGAAGGCCAGGAACTCGGTGGAGGCCAGGATGGTCTTCGCGGAGCCGATCGAGAAGGACGGCATGACCGTCATCCCCGCCGCACGCGTCGCCGTGGGTGGTGGCGGGGGCAACGGCCGGGACAAGCACGGCCAGCAGGGCGAGGGCGGCGGCCTCGGCCTGACCGCCCGGCCCGTCGGCGCGTACGTCATCGCGGACGGCACGCTGCGGTGGGAACCCGCGGTGGACACCACCCGGATCCTGGCGGTGGCCGGCTCGGTCATCGTCGCCGGACTGTGGTTCGCGGCGCGGGCCGTCCGGTACCGGGTGCGCGATGACCACGGGGCGTGACCGGCGGCGCGCCGCCGTCGTGGTCGCCGCGGCGGCCGCGTTCCTGACCGCGTGCACGGACCAGGGCACCCCCTCGGCCACGACGCCGGCCCCCGCACCCACCGTGACCACCGCACCGACCACCACCACGACGACCACGACCGCGGCCGCCCGGCCGTTCCCGTACCAGCCGCTGTGGCCGTTCACCGACGCCGCGCAGGCCGCCGAGTGGCAGGAGAGCCACCGCACGGGCGGGCACGCGCCGTGGCACCTCGACCCGGAGGCCACCGCGCTCGCCTTCACCACCGACCACCTCGGCTTCACCGGCATCGACCAGGTCCTGGCGACCGACGTCGACGGCGACGAGGCGCACGTGACGGTCGGCTTCCGGGTCCCGGAGGCGGCGCCGGGCACGGCGGCGGTGCTGCACCTCGCACGGCTCGGCGCGGGCGACGACGCGCCGTGGGAGGTCGTCGGCACCCGCGACACCACCCTCAGCCTCACCCAGCCCCGGTACGGCGCCGCGGTGTCCTCGCCGATCACGGCCGGCGGGCGGATCACCGGCGTGGACGAGAGCATCCGCGTCCAAGTCCTCGGCCCCGGCGGGCTGCTCGGCGAGTCGTGCTGCCTGCCGGCGGGCGGCGAGAACACCCCGTGGACGACGACCGTGACCTACCGCGGCGCGACGGGCACCGCGCTGACCGTCGTCGCGTCCACCGGCGGGCACGTCACCGACGTCGAGCGGTTCGCCATCACCGGCGTGCGCCCCGCGGGCTGAACCCGCCCCCTCCCGCCGGCCGCTCGACGGGTTCCTCGCCGCCGCGGAGCTGCCCCGGTCGCCTGCGGCCACCACGACGGGGGCGGACGCTGGCGTCGTCCACTCCCGTCGCGGGACCACCGCGGGCACGCGCGGTGCCGGTCACGAGGGCACCTCGTCCCGGGCCGCGACCGTGGTCACGGCCGCGACGGGGCGGCGCGGGGTGCGTGCCGCCGGGTAGCCGTAGCCGATGCGCAGCACGGTCTGCGGCGAGCCGCGCAGCTCCAGCAACGCCCGCATGGCCGACCGGGTGAGCGGCACCTCGACCGGCTGCGACAGGAACGACGTGCTCAGCCCGACGGCGGTCGCGGTGACCAGCACCCGCTGCATGGCGAGCCCGGCGCGGACCTGGTCCCGCGGGCCGTCGCCGTGGGTGGCCAGCACGGCGACGAGCGGGTCCTGCTCGAACGGCCGCTCGGCGGTCCCGCCGTGGTGGAACCGGCGCGGCGTCAGCAGCGAGCCGCCGACGGGCCGGGGACCGCCCGCCGACCTGGGCACGCCGTCGTCGCGGCCCGCCGACTCGTCCGTCCACCTGCGCAGCTCGCGCTGGAACGCGGGGTCCTCCTCCTGGAGGTGGTCGGCGCGGCGGAGCAGCGTGGCGAGCGTGTTCAGCGCGCGCGGCGTGTCGAGCATGTACAGGTGCGCGCGCTCGGCCTCGGCGGCGCGGACGAGCGCGGCGCGGTGCGGTGGGGACACCGGCCGGTCCAGGAACGGCCGCCGGTTGGTGGCGCGCCGGTCGATGGCGGCGGCGAGGCTCTTCAGCTCCGGCGTGGTGGCGCGGAACCCGCCCAGGCGCACCACGGCGAGCAGGTCCGGCCGCTCCTGGTCGGGCACGAGGTCCACGACGACGTTCACGCCGGCCGCGCGCAGCGCGGTGCGCAGGTTGAACAGCGCGGCGCCGCAGGAGATCCGGGCCTCCCGCGCCGCCGGGTCGACGACCGGCAGCACCCGGTCCCGGTCGAGGTGCAACTCGATGCGGGGTGGTGCGACCACGAACCGCCACGGCTGCGTGTTGTGCACCGAGGGCGCCCTGGTCGCGGCCAGCAACGCGTACTCGACGACCGCATCGGTGGTGATCATGAGAGGTCTCCCGCATCGTGGTGGTTGAACTCGCTTCCCAGGGTGGTCGCCGAACCGTCCCGGCGGCAGCGCCGACGTTCCCCAATCACCAGGGCACTTCGTCCCGGTTCGCCGGCACCGGGCCCGGTGGCCGCACGATGCGGGGCACAACAGCCCTGTCGCCGGGGTCGCAGGCGGGCCATCGTGTACGGGAGGGGGTCGTGACCGGAGGAGCCGCCATGATCGCCACGAGGCCGGACCACCAGACGTTGCTGGCCGCCGTCGAGCTCGCGAACCGCGCCCCCGCCGTGCACGACGCCCAGCCGTGGCGGTGGCTCATGGGCAACTCGTCGATCCACCTCATGGCCGACCGGACCCGCCACGGCGCCGAGTACCGGGACGTCCTGCTCGGCTGCGGCGCCGCGCTGCACCACCTGCGGACGGCGTTCGCGGCACTGGGGTGGGCCACGGTCGTGCACCGGGTGCCCAACGACCACGACCCCGGCCACCTGGCGGCGATCGAGCCGAGACCCCACGTGCCCACCGACGACGACGTGGCCCTGGCGGCGGCGATCACCCACCGCCGCACGGACCGGCTTCGCCTGGGGTCGGAGCACCTGGACCTGCTGGTGCGCCGGGCCGCCCGGGCCGGGGCGCTGCTGGTGCCGGTCAGGACGTCGACGCCGGCCCGGCGGTCACGCGCGGGCGGCGTGCTCGTGGCGGATGCCGGGCAGCTGCTGGTGGTCGCGTCGTTCGACGACGAGCCGGTGTCGGTGCTGCGGGCAGGTGAGGCGGTCAGCGCGGTGTTGCTGACGGCCACCGTGCTCGGGTTGGGGGCGTGGCCGGTGGCGGTGCGGGACCGGGTGGTCGACGGGGTCGACCACCCGCAGATGATCGTGCGGGTGGGCGGTTCCGTGCCGTCGCTGCCGGGGCGTCCCGCACGCCGTACCGAGGACACTGTGGACTATCTGCCCGGGACGCGGCATTGCTGACCGTGGCAGGTCGTGGTCGCGCGGGCAGCGCGGGCGTGTCGGCCGAACGGCCCCGTGCGGACGGCCGCCTGTGCGCGCACGATCGGGGCATGGCCATCGAGTACGGCACCCCGGCGCGCTACCTGCCCGCGCCGCGCGACAACGCGACGGGCGACCTGACCCGCAACGCGCTGCGCGCGCCCGACGCACCCGCGTTCGCGCGCTGGCTCGGCGGCACCTGGCGCACGCTGACCTGGGCCGACGTCACCGAGCTGGCCACCTCGCTCGCCGCCGGGCTCGTCGCTGCCGGGGTCGCGCCCGGGGACCGGGTCGCGGTCATGGCGGGCACCGGCGTCGAGTGGGTGCGGGCGGACTACGCCATCTGGCTGGCGGGCGCGGTGAGCGTGCCGATCCCGGCGAACGCCACGCACGAGGTGGCCGAGTGGATCCTGCGCGACTCCGGCGCGACCGCCGCGTTCACCGGTGACGACCGCCAGTACGCGCTGGTCGAGGCGGCCGGGGTGCGGCGCATCTGGTCGACGGCGGCGGGCGGTGTCGACGACCTCGCCGCGGCGCGGGAGGTCGAGCGCCGCAGGCAGGCCCTGACCGCGGGCACGCTCGCCACGATCGTCTACCCGCCCGGCGGGCGCGGTTGCCGGCTCAGCCACGGCAACCTGACGGCGGCGGTGCACGCGATCGCCACGGCCGAGGCGGTGTTCGGCTGGGACACCGCGCTCCTCGTCACCTCGGAACTCCACGAGATCCACACCCGGGTCGTCCAGCTGACGGCCGTGCACGGCGGCGCGCTCACGGCACACGCGACCGACCCCGCCCGGCTGGGCGACGCGCTGCTCACGTTCCGCCCCACCGCGCTGGCCGCCACCCAGGAGACGCTGGCCCGGTTCGACCCCGGCACCGCCCGCACGACCGTGGACTACGGCCGTGCCCTCGAGACCGGCCGCGTGCCGCTCGCCCTGCGGGTCCGCCACGGCGTCACCCCGAAACCGGCGCTGCCGCTCGGTGGCCGGGTCACCCACGTCCTCACCGGCGGCCCGTTGCCCCCGGACCTGGCGTGGTTCCTGCGCGGCAGCGGCCTGACCGTCCTGGACGGCTACGCCCGCACCGAGACGACCGGCGCGGTCACGTGCAACCTGCCCGGCGCCACCCGCTCGACCACCGCGGGCAAGCCGCTGCCGGGCTGCCGGGTCCGCGTCACCCGTGACGGCGAGGTCCTGGTGCGGGGCGCCACCGTCTTCCAGGGCCTCTGGGGCGCGCCGACCCCGGCACTGGACGAGGACGGCTGGTTCCACACCGGCGACCACGGCCACCTCGCCGACGGCTACCTGACGCTCACGGCTCCCTAGCCCGCCGGCTCAGCGCAGGGCGTCGCGTGGTCACACGAGGTCTCTCGGCACCGTGACGTCCCAGTTCCGCGACCGGACCCGGCGATCGCCCTCGAAGGCGTCCAGCCGGGCGTGCAGGACGAACTCGTCCGCCGTGCAGGTCAGCACCTGGCTGGTCGCGACGCGCACCGACCAGTCCCCGCGCGCGAACGTCATGGTCCAGCTCGTCTCGCCGCGCGGCGAGCCGAAGTCGTCGGCGGTCCAGCTGTACCGCTCGCACACCCGCTTGCCGATCTCCATCTCGATGTCGTCGTAGCGGATCGTGCCGGTGTCCTTGACCACGTCCAGCGCCGACGAGTAGTCGATCATGCTGCGGGTGACGTCCCACCGGTACTCGCTCGGCGTCAGCTGCGTCGTGGCCAGCGGCGGGGCGCCCTCCGGCTCGTCGAACACGGTGCCGGTCACCTCGTCGGGCGCGGCGACCGGGCGCACGGGCAGCGCGAGCGAGCTGCCTTCCGTGTACACGGTCAACCGCACCCGTTCCGGCGGCGGCCACGCCAGCGGCCAGTACGAAGTGGACAGTGAAAGCCGGATCCGGTGGCCGGCCGGGAACGCCTGCGCCACACCGTTCAGCGGGATCTCCACCCGGTAGCGGCGCCCCGGCTCCAGCTGCCTCGGCTCCTCGTGCGACTCGTGGTGCGTCAGGTTCAGCAGCCCGTACGTCACCCTGGTCGCCGCCCCGTCCTCGGCCACGTCCGACAGCCGCGCCGCGACCGTCGCGACCGGCCGGTCGACCGACACGTCCAGCCGCACCACCGGCGCGCCGAGGATCTCGCACGGCTCGGTCAGCACGTCGGTCTCGAACACCAGCGCGCCGCCGTCCTCCTCGCGCTGGTCGTAGGGCAGGTCGGGCGGCGCGTTGTAGGAACACCACTTGCCCGCGAACTGCCCGAGCGACAACGGCGACTCGACCGACAGCACCGCGTCGACCGGGCCCGCGTCCTTCGGCGCGATCCGGTGCGGGGCGAGCGGGTGCACGTCCTCCCGGATGTTCGGCGACGGCCACGCCTGCTCGCCGACCCACCGGCCCGGCCGCTGTTCGTACGATGTGGACGGTGGCACGCTGTCCTGCAGCCACACCCGCAGCACCGGCTCGTCCGGCTCGTCGTGCTCGACGCCCTTCAGCCACCGGTCGAACCAGCGCACGACCTCCTGCAGGTAGCCGATCGCCGGCCCCGGCACGCCGAGGTGCGGGTACTTGTGGGACCACGGCCCGATCAGCCCCTTCCTCGGCACGCCGAGGCCCGCCATCAGCCGCAGCACGGCGTTCGAGTAGCCGTCCGCCCAGCCGCACGACGCGAACACCGGCACCTGCACGGCGCTGTAGTCCTCGCACACCGACGCGTGCCGCCAGTAGTCGTCGCGGCGCTGGTGGCGCAGCCACTCCGCGACCCACGGCCGGGCCGCGTCGATCCGTTCCAGCCACATGTCCCGCCACCGCTCGCCGACCAGGGCGGGGTCGGGTGGGCAGGTGCTGTAGGCGAACATCGTGCCGGACTCGGCGAGGTTGTCCGACAGCATGCAGCCGCGCATGTAGTGCATGTCGTCGGCGAACCGGTCGTCGGTGAACGACGCGATGCAGATCGCGCCGAGGCTGGGTGGCTTGCGCGCGGCCACCTGCAACGCGGCGAACCCGCCCCACGAGATGCCCATCATGCCGGTCGTCCCGTCGCACCACGGCTGGTCGGCGAGCCACGCCAGCACGTCCTCGGCGTCGCGCTGCTCCTGCTCGAGGTACTCGTCGGTGAGCACGCCCTCGGACTCCCCGCTGCCGCGGATGTCCACCCGCACGCAGGCGTAGCCGTGCCCGGCCAGGTACGGGTGCGCGATCGAGTCCCGCACCGACGTCAGGTCCCGCTTGCGGTACGGGATGTACTCGCAGATCGCGGGCACCGGCTCGTCGTCGGACGACACCGGGCGCCAGATCCGCGCCGCCAGCCGCGTCCCGTCCGACACCGGGATCCACACGTGCTCGTCCTCGCCGACCGCGTGCGGCAGCGACGTGACGACCCGCATCACACCTCCTCGAACTCGAACGGCAGCGCGGCGACGCACCGTTCGTACTTCTCCGCCATCTCGGTCACGTCCCCGGCGCCGACCACGATCTCCGCCAGCTGGTAGCTGTAGCTGTCCTGGAACTGCAGCTCGGACAGCCGCTGCCCCTCGGCGACCCGCACGCGCACCCGCACGCCGTCGAGCTCCCGCTCGACCCGCGCGATGTCCGAAGCAGACGGAACGGCGCGCACCACGCCGTCGGTGAACCGGCGCAGGTACCAGTGGGCGGAGATGCCGTACGGCCCGCCACCCCGTGGTCTTCGGGGGTCCTCCCCCAGCGCGGCCTTGACCAGGTAGTGGTGGTTGGAGAAGCCGTCGACGTGCTCGAACAGGTCCGCGTGCGACTGCGAGTGCCGCGGGTTGATCTCCAGCAGCCCGACGTCACCGGTGGCCGGGTCGCAGAAGTACTCGATGCTGAACGTGGTGTCGGTGAGTCCGATGTGCTCGATCACCCGCGTCGACACGTCCGCGAGGCGGTCGCGCATCGGCTCGGGCAGCTGTGACGGGTACTGGTGCCGCAGGAAGCTCGACACGCCGGGGTAGACGATGGAGTCGAGCACCCCGTGGATCACGACCTCGCTGCCCCGGCAGTACCCCTCCACCGCGGCGCGTTCGCCCGTCATGGCCTGTTCCGCCAGCGCGGACTGCCCGCCTGCCGCGGCGATCTCCGGCGGCAGGTCGGCCTGCGCGAGCACGTACTCGAACGGTTCCCCCACCCGTGCCACACCGTCCCTCATCTCGGTGACGGCACGGCGGAACTCCTGCTCGTCGGTGACCTCGAACGCCAGATCGGAGGAGAACGACTTCACCGGTTTGAGCCAGAACGGGTAACCGACCTCGGTGGGCGGCCGCGGATCGTCCAGGTCCACCAACGCGAACGGGGGCAGCTCGGTGATCACCTTCCGCTGCTCGAGACGGCTCCAGTACTTGTGTTCGCAGCGCAGCACCGCTTCCAGGCTCGGCCCGCGCACGCCGAACCGGCGGCACAGCAACGGGACGATCGTGCTGACCGGGAAGTCGAAGAACCCGATGATCGCGTCGATCGGCCCGTCGAACGCGGCGAGCTTCTCCTCCGCGGTGCGCAACAGGTCGACGATGGGGATGTCCCCGACCTGCATCTCGCCGATCGTCAGCAACCCGTGGAACTCGTAGTCGTCCGCGTCCGGGAGGCGTCGCAGCAGTTCGCGATTCCAGTCGTCGAGTCCGAGCACGACGATGTTCCTGCGTGAACCCATGAGGGAGGGCATACCCCGGAAGATCACGCGGATAAACCCTGCCGGTTCGGGCACCCACCCACGAGGCGACGAAACGGGGAGACACACGGTGACACACACCGCGACCACGGAAGCACCGCTCGACCAGGACGAACTGCGGCTGCTGGACGCGTACTGGCGGGCGGCCAACTACCTGTCCGTCGGACAGATCTACCTGCTGGACAACCCGCTGCTGACCGAGCCGCTGCGCCGTGAGCACGTCAAGCCGCGCCTGCTCGGGCACTGGGGCACCACGCCGGGCCTGAACTTCCTGTACGCGCACCTCAACCGGGTGATCCGCGGCCGGGACC
>NZ_BAAFVK010000025.1:0-64504 GCF_054661535.1 Actinophytocola sp. KF-1
AAAATCCTCGCCACCGGCTACCGCGGACGACTCGCCGAACTACCCAACCTCATCCGCATCATCACCACCCTCGAGTACTACCGCCTCGGCTGGTGACCCCACTTCTGAATAACGCTCGGAGACCCAGAACCCGCTCAACGAGTTCACCGAACAGGAACGAGCGGTGTTCGACCTGATCGGCGAAGGCCTGACCAACCGGCAGATCGGCGAGCGGCTGTTCCTCGCCGAGAAGACCATCAAGAACTACGTTTCCCACCTGCTGCGCAAACTCGGCATGCAGCGGAGGACGCAGGCCGCCGCCCTCGCGGCCGAACTCCGCACCACCCGACGCGATCGGGAAGGATGACGGCCGTACTCGCCGCGGCCGTGTCGATGTGCTCCGCTCGTCGGACCTTCTGCTGACGTCGGTCCCTTGGCTGCGGTGCGGAGCGCTGCGTACAGCGAAGGCGTGACGAACACGATCACCACTTCCCACGTGCCCCGGGCGGCGCCGCGCATCCAGAATCCTCGAGGAGTCGGGAAAAATGTGCAGCCCACGCACAGTAACTGGTCCTCATGAGTACCGTTTTTGCTCATGGTCGAAACAATTCCCACAGCCACTCCGTGACATCATGGCGGTGATGTGTCCGGGTTTGATGGAGGCATCGAATATTCGGAGGAGTGTCATGGCGGCACCAAGGAACTACCCCGATGAGTCGCGGAGGTCGTCAGCACCGCATCGCCGAGCTAACCCTCGCCCCACTGCGGGTGGAGGTGGGCGTTCCCGGTGACGCCGCTCCCCTTCCGTGAGTACGAGACACCATATGCAGTTCGGCTGACGCCGCGCCAGGTTGAGCTGCTGCGGCCATTGGGCATCATCCGATGCCCGGTCGACGACGGGTGCGTGGCGAGGTCAGCCAGGCGGAGCTCAGTGAATCAGCAGCTCGGGAATGCTTCGCCTGCGGGTGGCGCCCGATCAGATTCGCGTCCACGTCGTGGCTGCCACTGTGGACTAATTGTCCACGGTGCCATCCCGACCGAGTACCCAACGCCGCGTACCGGGCGTTGGCCAGCTCCTTCGCCGCGCCTACCAGGTGGCGCAAGTGCCGTCGACAGCTCGACCTGCGGGGCCACCGAAGCAGCGACCGCAGCCGCCCCTCGTACTCCGGACCATCTGCGCGTGCTCGGTCAGCACTTCGATCGCACGACCGAGCTCCACCCGTGACGCGTCTGGAACTCAAGTGGATCTGACGCATCCCTCCGTACCGCCACAGGTCACTTTGACCCCTCAGGTGAGGGACTTCCGACCCTGCGTCGATCGCGGTAGAGGGTGCATGCTCGATGTTGCGGGTACCCGAGTGTCCGTTGGGAGTCCAACTGGGAGTCACTGTGACAGTTCGACAGCAGCTCGAAGTCCTGGACCGCGAACAGTGTCTGGGCTTGCTGGAGACCGTGCGAGTGGGACGGCTGGTGTTCACCGAGGATGCCCTGCCAGCGGTGCAGCCGGTCAACTTCCGCATCCGCCAGGGGAACGTGGTGATCCGGGTGGCCGGCGGCGTCAAGCTGGCTGCGGCGACCGGCAACACGGTGGTGGCGTTCGAGGCCGACGAACTTGACCCCAACCTGCGTATGGGGTGGAGCGTGACCGTGGTCGGCCACGCAAACCTGATCACCGACGTGGCCGAACTTGTCGAGCTGTCGGGTACCTTCTTGCAACCGTGGGTGGACGGCCGCCGCGACCACTTCGTCCGCATTCAGACCGAGAAGCTCACCGGCCGCCGACTCCACGCACCGTCCGCCACTACCGCGTGACCGGTTTGGTTGCCGGGTCGTGACCAACTCGGTGCCGATCCACAAACCTTCGCGGCCGACCTCGTTTGCCACGGGTGCACCGCTCCTGTGACGGTGCCGCACGACTCAACCATGTCGACACGACGGGCTTTGCTCCGACTTCGTCCTTGGCTGTCTGTCCCGAGCAGGTGATCAAGATGGGCTGAACATGATCGCGGAACCATCGACCCGGCCCTTGAGAAGGGACCGGGTGCAGGCCATGGGGGTCGGCCTGCACCCGGCCAACGAGTCAACTTGGTGACCGTTACCTCCGTTTGTTTGATGGCCTTGCTCGGTTTCCTTTCCGGCAGGGTTCCAGCATCCGCAGTCAACCTTGGAACAGAGGCTGTGGACAGGGCGACTTGTCCTGACCGCGCAGGACTTTCGACACTGTCCACTGCAGGCGGCAGGCGTCGACGTTCGGCTGGATGTCCCGCGCTCAGATCTGTCGGCGCGGGTCAGCACGGTCCTGGCCACGGCGTCGCGCGATGGGGTGACGAACCTGCTCCGTCACAGCAAGGCGAAACAGTGCTCCATCACTATCCGGCAGACGGACGAGCGGGTCACGCTCGAACTCGTCAACGACGACGTGCCCTCAGACTCCGATGCGTTGACGGTCAGCGCCTGTGGCGGATTGGACAACCTGGCGGTGCGGACGGCGGAGGTCGGTGGAACGGTGACCGTCGAGCACGAGCCGAAGATGTTCCGACTGCGGGTGGACATCCCGTTGCCTGACCAAGAGATGCGCTGACGACCTGGCAGGGCGTGTCGAACACGCCAAGCTCGTGGCAGCGGCGGAAACGTTGGTGTCCTTCGTGGACGATGTGCCGGATCGGTTGCGGTACGGCGACGCCTCTTGTCGACAAGCTGGTGTTCCTCGGGCGGCGTGTGGTGCAGATCGTGCTGGACATCGAGGATGACGTGTGGGAGCGGTGGCAGCGCGAGCGAGCCACTGGTCAGGGCTGGAAAGACGTCACCGAATGGCGGCGGTTGAAGAAGAAGACCGTGACGATCATCCGGGAAGGTACATCGCGCAGTCAGAGGACGCGCGTACTGGTCAGGCCATCGGGCCGCACTACTTCCTGCTGCAGGAGTACTCGATCCTTCGTGGGGTCACCCGAGGCGTACGCGGCTCTTGACGACGGTCTGAACGAGCCGCAGGAGCGTCGCGCGTACGCGGCCGAGCACAAGAAGGTGTATGAGATCTACCTGCGGTGGTCCAGCCTGAAGGCGAACCTCCAGTACAACGGGTTCGCGGACGACACTGTCGCGGTTGGACTGCCACTACCGGTTCCTCAGCGCGTTCGTCCATCCGATCAGCGACACGACCCGTGTGCTGTACGGGAAACGCCCATGGATCATCCGCCCACCCATCTCGCCTCGGCCGCGCGACGACGCCAGGTTCCGCCACTGAACAGGTCGGTCAGCTGCGGGCGCGTTTCCTGTTTGCCAGGAGAACGCGGAGGCGATGGCGACGCCGTCGAGGTACGCGGCGACGTGGTGGGCGTGCCGACGAACCCATCATCGCGATCCCGGCGCTGGGAGCCGATCTTGCGGCACAGCTGGTTCTTCTGACGATGTTCGGCACCGGCTGGAGATCTACGGCGGTGGCCGGCGTTGGCGTGTCGAGGTGCATGACGGCGTGGTGGACATCGGTGACGAGTTCGACGACTCGACGGACCGGCATGTCGCGACGGTGTTGGCGGAGTCGGTTCCTGGGGTGGTCAGGGCGACCGCTTTCGCTGTGCGGGACGTGGACGAGCGATGAGGGTGCCCGCGCCGGTCGTCGCCGGGATCGACGGCTCGGAGTCTGCGTTGTTGGCGACCCGGTGGGCGGCAGCGGCGGCGTTGCGTCGTGGCAGGTCGCTGCGTGTTGTGTACGTGTGTGCGGTGCCTGTCGGCTATCCGCCGGGGTTTGTCGACTCGCGGGTGTTGCGCGAGGCGCTGGAGGAGCAGGGCAGGGGTTGGCTCGTGCGGGGCGGGAGGTGGTGGAGGGGGCCGCGCCGGGTTTGGTGGTCGAGACGGTCGAGGTCATGGCTGGTGTTGTGCCGGTCATGGTGGGTGAGTCCGCTGCGGCGTCGCTGGTGGTGCTGGGTTCGCGGGGTTTGGGTGGTTTCACCGGCTTGCTGGTCGGTTCCACTGCTGTTGAGGTGGCCGCGCGGGCGGAGTGCCCGGGCGCGGTCGTGCGCGGCGCCGAGCGGAGAGGCTGCCCTGGTTGTGGTCGGCGCGGCATCGCGACAGGTCGAACGGGACGAAAGTCCCTGCCTGTGAAGGAAGCTCGCCGCTGGCCGCGGCCCCGGCCGCGCCGCGATCATCGACATGTCACGGCAGCCGTGCCGCGGGCAGAGCCAGCCATCGAGGAGGTCAGGACGTGACCGGGTGGACCACAGGCGAGAAGAACATGCTTGCCGTTGCCGCGGCCACCGCACCGTCGGTGCACAACACCCGGCCATGGGCGCTCGAACTCGCTGGTGAACGACCGGTCGCCGAGATCTACGAGCTGCTCGACCGTGCGTTGCCATGGCACGACCCGCTCGGGCGAGATCGGTTGATCTCTTGTGGGGCCGCGCTCGAGCACGTGCGCGTGGCCGCCCACGTGCTCGGCTACGCGACGACGACGGAGCTGTTCCCGGATGCGACCCAGCCCGGCCTCGTCGGCCGGGTCACCGCGACCGGGAGAGCCGAACCGTCCGATGCGGACCTTGCCGTGCACGATGCGATAGCGCGCAGGCGCAGCCACCGCGGGCCGTTCCGGAGCGCTCGGCCGAGCACGGACCGCACAGCACGGATTCTCGCCGCGAACCAGACCGACGGTGTCGAGCTGCGCATCGTGTCCGATGCCGATGCCGAGTCTGTCGCGAAGGTGCTGGGGCACAGTGCGCAGGTGCTGCGCCACGACCGTGCGTACCAGCGCGAGCTGAACGCCTGGACTTCGTCGGTGCGTGACCCGTTGCCAGGTGATGGGGTTTCGGCCGCGTCACGCAGGACGGCGACTCTGCCGTGGGCTGGGCTGGTCCGTGCGACCACCGCCGTCCCGGACCTGCCGACTCTTGCCGAGCGGCTACGTGCCGAACGTCTGGTGCTCGTCACGACACCCGGCGACGGTCCCGTCGACCACGTGCGTGCTGGGATGGCCGTCGAGTCGGCGTGGCTCGCCGCCGTCGGCGCGGGCCTGGCCGGGGCCGTGGTCACCCAGCCGTTCCAGGTCCGTGAGTCCCGCGCCGGACTGATCGAAGCGTTGGAGCTCAACGGATTCCCCCAGATCTTGCTCCGGCTGGGATTTTCCCGACAACACAGCGAGGAGAAAAGACCATGACGAACACCGACATTGGCGAATTCGCGGTGGTGGCTGGTGTGGACGGATCGGAGTCCGCACTGCGTGCCGTGCGCTGGGCAGCGCACGAGGCGGTTCGCCGCGGTGCTCCGCTGAGGCTCGTGCACGTGTGTCACCTGGCGCCGGTCCGTCATCCTCGGCAGGTCGCACCGCCGCCGGAGTATCGGGACGCGCTCCTCGAACAGGGCCGGCACTGGCTGACCGAGGCCGAGGAAGCGGCACGGCACGCGGAGCCCGCACTGGTCGTCAGCACCGACCTGCGCGAGGGCGTCACCACCGAGGTGCTCGTCCGCGAGTCCCGCACCGCGCGGCTTGTGGTTTTGGGTTCCCGAGGACTCGGCGGGTTCAGCGCCATGCTGCTCGGCTCCGTATCCGTCGCCCTCACCGCCCACGGCCACTGCCCGATCGTGGTGGTGCGTTCCGTTCCCGACGGCGGGACGGCGGCCGAGACCGGCCCGGTGCTCGTCGGTGTGGACGGGTCCGAGCTGAGCCAGGCCGCCGTCGCGTTCGCGTTCGAGGCCGCGGCGGCTCGCGGAGTGCCACTGGTCGCGTTGCACACCTGGTTCGACGTGGACGTGTTCGGCGCGTGGGCGGTGTTCCCGGCCACGATCGACTGGGACTACCTGCAGAAGCAGGCCGAACAGGCACTCACCAAAGCGATGGCGCCGTGGCGAGCCAAGTTCCCGGACGTCGAGGTCCGCGAGGTCGTCGAACGCGAACGGCCCGAACGCGCGCTGCTGCGGCACGGAGCGGGGGCGTCGCTGATCGTCGTCGGCTCACGCGGCCGTGGCGCGTTCACCGGCTTGGGGCTGGGTTCGGTAAGCCAGGCGGTGTTGCACCACGCCGAATGCCCCGTCGTGGTGGCCAGGACAGAGAAGGAGTGACCTCACTGGTCGTGGCGAGCGGCGGACGTGGCCTGAGTGGGTGTGAAGCGGTCGAGTGGTGATCCCGTGTTCGACCACGGCGGCGTCTACCGTGACCGCATCGCGAGGGCCAGCCTGACCAGCTGTACCACCGATGCGATGGATACCAGTGCGGCGACGGAGATCAATCCGAACCGGACCACCGCCGTCCCTGTGGACCGCAGCTGGTTGCTCGGCGCGTGGGGCGTGCCGATCACCACCGCCGGGTTCGGGGCCATCGCCATTCCGGTGGCGCTCGTGATCGGTCTGGTTGCCGCCGGCCCGCACTTCGGGCGCGCGGCTGAGCGGGACTACCGCCGCTCGGCGACGAGGCCCTGCGCGGCCGGGATGTGCGCCCGGCTGACCCGCTTGCGGAACACCCAGTACGTCCACCCCTGGTACGCGAGCACGACAGGGGTGAAGAACACCGCCACCCACGTCATGATCCCGAGCGTGTACGGCGTGGACGACGCGTTCGTGGTCGTCAGGCTGTTGACCGCATCGTTGCTCGCGGGCAGCACGTCCGGGTAGAGCGCGCCGAACAACGTCACGGTGGTCGCGACGATCGCGAGCGCGGTGCCCGCGAACGCCCAGCCCTCCCGGCCGGCCCGCGCCATGAGCACCGCGGTGACCAGTGCGCCCGCCGCGGCCACGACGGACACCCAGGTCCAGCCCGCGCCGTAGGCGATCTGCGTGCGCAACAGGAACGCGGCTCCGGCCACGACCGCGGCGCTGCCGAGCGGGACGGTGAGCGCCTTGGCGCGGGCACGCACCTCGCCCTCGGTCTTCAGCGCGACGAACACCGCACCGTGGAAGGCGAACATCGCCAGGGTGGTGACGCCGCCGAGCAGGGCGTACGGGTTGAGCAGGGTGAAGAAGTCACCGGTGAAGTGGTGGCCGGCGTCCAAGGGCACACCACGGACGATGTTGCCGAACGCCACACCCCACAGCAACGCGGGCACCGCGGAGCCCGCGATGATCGCGACGTCCCAGCCGCGTCGCCACCGGTCGCTGTCGATCTTGCCCCGGAACTCGAACGCGACACCGCGGGCGATCAGCGCCACCAGGATCACGAGCAGCGCCAGGTAGAAACCGGAGAACAGACTCGCGTACCAGAGTGGGAACGCGGCGAACGTGGCGCCGCCCGCGACGAGCAGCCACACCTCGTTGCCGTCCCAGACCGGGCCGATCGTGTTGATCAGCACGCGCCGGTCGGTGTTGTCGCGGGACAGCACGCGCAGCAGCATGCCGACGCCGAAGTCGAAGCCTTCGAGGACGAAGTAGCCGGTCCACAACACGGCGATGAGCAGGAACCAGATGTCGGTGAGCGCCATGGTCTTCTCCTGCTCAGTACGCGAACACGAGGCTCTGGTCCTCGGTCTCGGTGTTGTCGGGTTCTTGTGGCGCAGGCTCTGGCGGTCCTGCCTTGGCGTAGCGGTACATCAGCAGGCCATCGACGACCGCGAGCACGCCGTAGAGGACCGTGAACACGATGAGCGACGTCAGCACGCTGCCGGCGGCGACGGTGGGGGAAACGCCTTCCGCGGTGGTCATGACCCCGAACACCGCCCACGGCTGGCGGCCCATCTCGGTGAAGATCCAGCCCGCGCTGTTGGCGAGCGTCGGCAATGCGATCGCCGCGATGGCGGCCCGGTAGAACCAGCGCGAGCGCGGTGTCCTGGTACCGCGGAACGCCCACAGGCCGATCACCGACAGCAGCGCCATCAGCGCGCCGAACCCGATCATGAGACGGAACGTCCAGTAGGTGACCGGGATGTTGGGCCGGTAGTCGCCGGGGCCGTGCAGCTGTTCCTGCTGGGCCTGGATGTCGTCGATGCCCTCGACCACGCCGTGCCAGTCACCGGTGGCCATGAGCGACAGCACGTTCGGCACCCGCAGGCTCCACACCTCCGCAGACCCGTCGAGCGTGCCGATGGTGAACAGCGAGAACGACGCGGGCCCCGAGGTCTCCCACAGCGCCTCGGCGGCGGCCATCTTCATCGGCTGCTGCTCGGTCATGAGCCGGGCCTGCAGGTCGCCCGAGGCAATCACGCCGATGCTCGCGACGAGCACGGTGACCAGCGCCGCCATCATGGACGGGCGGAACACGTCGGCGGCCTTCCCGCGTTTCAGCTGCCAGGCGCTGATCGCGACCACGAAGATACCCGCTGTGACGAAGCACGCGGTGATCGTGTGCGCGAACGCGCCGATCGCGGTGGAGTTGGTGAGCACGGCGCCGAAGTCGTTCAGCTCGGCACGGCCGGTGGTCTCGTTGATCGTGTAGCCGACGGGGTGCTGCATCCACGAGTTCGCGGCGAGGATGAAGTACGCGGACAGCATGGTGCCGATCGCGGCGAGCCAGATCGTGGCCAGGTGCAGCTTCTTCGGTAGCCGGTCCCACCCGAAGATCCACAGCCCGAGGAACGTGGACTCGAGGAAGAACGCCAGCAGCCCCTCGATGGCGAGCGGTGCGCCGAAGATGTCACCGACGAAGGCGCTGTAGTCGCTCCAGTTCATCCCGAACTGGAACTCCTGCACGATGCCGGTGACCACGCCCATGGCGAAGTTGATCAGGAACAGCTTGCCCCAGAACTTCGTCATGCGCAGGTACCGCTCGTCGCGGGTGCGTACCCATGCCGTCTGCATGCCTGCGACCAGAAAGGACAGTCCGATGGTCAGTGGCACGAAGATGAAGTGGTAGACGGTCGTGATGCCGAACTGCCACCGTGCGAGATCCAACGCGTCCATCCAGGCTCTCCCAGCGCAGGTGTGATCGATGTCGGATCTCAGGGTGGCTAGTGCGATCTTGCCTGGTCAGAGTCGAACCGGCTTGTTCAGCAGGGACCTAAGCCCTCTGGCCGACAGGCCCAACGGTGTGCTTCAGACGTGCTTCGGGCGGGCGCCCGAGAGCCCGCACACCCAGCGCATGACGCGGTGTCCCGGGTCGGAGGCGGGCGGGTACATCAACGGGCAGCCGCCGTCGATGACGGTGATGCCGTGGGCGCGGCCGTACTGCGTGGCCGCGGTGGAAACACTGCCGGGGCCGAAGGACCGGTGCAGCCACACCTGCCGGACGCCGAGCGCGGCGCACTCCTTGACGGTGGCCTCGGCGAGTTCCGCCCTGGTGGCGACGACGACCGCGTCCACCCCGTCGGGGATGGCGGCGATGCTCGGGTAGCAGGGGTCTCCGGCGATCTCAGTAGCGTTGGGGTTGACCGCGAAGACCTCGTAGCCGCGATCTTTGAGCCTCTGGTGGACGACGTTGGCGCCGTGCCCCGCCGGGTTTCTCGACACTCCGGTGACGGCGATGCGTTTGCACGCGAGGAAGTCCGCCGCCGCGTCCGCGATCTTCTGCATCGGGTGCTCCTTTGTCCGTGCGTGTCTGCCTAGTCCACTGTGTGCGTGGCCCAGCGGTGGCGCAGCGGTCTGACGGCACTGACCGCAGGGACGAAAGGCCTGGTTGGTCAGGGAACCTCGCCGCTGTCCGCCCGCCGAGTCGTACCGCGATCCTGGATGCGGATTCCCCGCCCTTCGCAGTGGTTGGGGCCGATATCGACACCGCGAGGAGCGATGGCCATGACGGACTTCGATATGAGCGACCATGCGGTCGTGGTCGGTGTGGACGGCTCGGAGTCCGCACGACGCGCCGTGCGCTGGGCCGCACACGAGGCAGCTCGCCGTGGTGCTCCGCTGCGTCTGGTGCACGTCTGTCACCTGGCACCGGTCCGCCACCCCAGGCAGGTCGCGCCGCCACCCGAGTACTGGAACGCGGTGCTCGACCAGGGGCGGCACTGGCTCACGGAGGCCGTGGACGTCGCTCGTCAGTCCGAGCCCGGACTGACCGTGACCACGGACATGCGTGACGGCATCGCCGCGGACCTGCTCATCCGCGAATCCCGGACCGCTCGGCTGGTCGTCCTCGGTTCCCGCGGCCTCGGTGGGTTCGGCGCCATGCTGCTCGGGTCCGTCTCGGTCGCCGTCGCCGCGCACGGTCACTGTCCGGTCGCGGTGGTGCGCACGGCCGACGACCGGCCCGAGACCGGATCGGTGCTCGTCGGAGTGGACGGGTCCGAGCGCAGCGACGCGGCGGTGGCGTTCGCGTTCGAGACCGCCGCCGCGCGCGGCGTGCCGGTGGTCGCCGTGCACACCTGGTTGGACGTGGACGTCTCTGGTGCCTGGGCCGCCGTCCCGGACACGATCGACTGGGAGTATCTGCAGAAGCAGGCGGAGCAGGCGCTCACCGATGCGATGCGGCCGTGGCGCGCGAAGTTCCCGAGCGTCGAGGTGCGCGAAGTCGTCGAGCGTGAACGTCCGGCGCCTGCCCTGTTGCGACACGGCGCGGAGGCGTCGCTCATCGTCGTCGGCTCGCGTGGTCGTGGTGCCGTGATCGGTCTGGGATTGGGCTCGGTGAGCCAGACCCTGTTGCACCACGCCCAGTGCCCGGTCGTGGTGGCCAGGAAAGAGAGGGAATGACCCGACGGCAGTCGGTCGGCAGGGCCACGTGCGAGTGAGGTTGTGAGACGGCGATGGAGGGGGACGTGATGACCACTGTGGACGCCACACGCGCGGATGCCGGGCTCACCGCCGAGGAGGCGGCGGCCCGGCTGCGGGCGGACGGGCCCAACCAGCTCCCCGGTCCCAAGCGCCGGCACCCGTTGCTCGTGCTCGCCGCACAGCTGGTGCACTTCTTCGCGCTCATGCTGTGGGGCGCGGCGGTGCTCGCGCTGATCGCGGGCATGCCCGCGCTCGCGGTGGCGATCGTGGTCGTCGTGGTGCTCAACGGCGTGTTCTCGTTCGCGCAGGAGTTCCGGGCGGACCGGGCCGCCGAGCGGCTCCGGGAGCTGCTCCCGGTGCGGGCCACGGTGCGGCGCGACGGGCGTGCGGTGATCGTCGACGCTGCCGACCTCGTGGCGGGGGACGTCGTCCTCCTCGAGGCGGGCGACCGGGTCTGCGCCGACGCGACCGTACTCCCCGGCGGCAGGCTGTCGGTCGACGAGAGCATGCTGACCGGTGAGAGCAAGCCGGTGCGGCCGGCGGCGGGCGGGGACGTCCACGCGGGCACGTACGTCGTCGAGGGGCACGGTGCGGTCGTGGCGACCGCGACCGGCGCCCGCACGCGGCTCGCCGAGATCGCCTCGGTCACCGAGCACGCGGCGCGGCCGCACAGCCCGCTCGCCGTCCAGCTCAACCGGGTGGTGAAGACCATCGCGGGCATCGCGGTCGGTGTCGGTGTGCTGTTCTTCGGCATCTCGCTGCTGCTGGGGCTCGAGCTCAGCGAGGGCTTCCTGTTCGCCATCGGTGTCACCGTGGCACTCGTCCCCGAGGGGCTCCTGCCGACCGTGACGCTCTCGCTCGCGCGGGCGGGACAGCGGATGGCAGCACGCAACGCGCTGGTGCGCAGGCTCGAGTCGGTGGAGACGCTCGGCGCCACCACGTTCATCTGCACCGACAAGACCGGCACGCTGACCAGGAACGAGATGTCCGTGGTGACCGTGTGGACGCCACAGGGCCCGGTGGCGGTCACCGGCGAGGGGTACGGACCGGACGGCGCCCTGCACGGGACGCCGGACGCGATGCAGGCCGCCGCCCTGGTGGCGGACACCGCGGCACGGTGCTCGCCGGACTCTCACGCGGTGTCCGAGCACGGCCGGTGGCGGCCCGTCGGAGACCCGATGGAGGTGGCGTTGCACGTCCTCGCGACGCGAGCGGGCGTCCCCGCGCCACCGGCCACGGTGGCCCGCCACCCGTTCGACCCGCGCCGCAGGCGGGCCTCGGTCGTGGACCGTGACGGTCTGCACCTCACCGGCGCCCCGGACGTCGTGCTCGGGCTCTGCGCCGACGTGCCGCCCGGCGCCGAACGCGAGCTGACCGAGATGAGCGGGCAGGGCCTGCGGGTCGTCGCCGTCGCGCGCAGGCGCGGCGCGGTCGCGGTGGAGGGCGCGGACGCGGTGGAGCAGCGGATGGAGTTCCTCGGCCTGGTGGGGTTGCAGGACCCGCCGCGGTCCGACGTGACCGAGGCGATCGACGCCTGCCGCACGGCGGGCATCAGGCTCGCGATGGTGACCGGGGACCACCCCGGCACCGCCAGGGCGATCGCCGTGGCCGTGGGGCTGCTCGGACCGGATGGCCTCGTGGTCGAGGGCAGGGACCTCCCCGCGGACGACGACGAGCTGGGGGCGCTGCTGGACCGCGACGGTGTGGTCGTGGCACGCGTCGCACCGGAGGAGAAGCTGCGGATCGCACGGGCGCTGCAGGCACGCGGGCACGTGGTCGCGATGACCGGCGACGGCGTCAACGACGGCCCGGCCCTGCGCGCGGCGGACATCGGCGTGGCCATGGGCGCCTCCGGCACGGACGTCGCACGGGAGGCGGCCGACCTGGTCCTGCTCGACGACCACTTCGGCACGATCGTCCAGGCCGTCGAGCAGGGCCGCGCGACCTTCGCGAACATCCGGCGATTCCTCACCTACCACCTGACCGACAACGTCGCCGAGCTCGCCCCGTTCGCGGTGTGGGCGCTGTCGGGCGGCAACATCCCGCTCGGCCTGACCGTGTTGCAGGTGCTGGCACTGGACATCGGCACGGACCTGCTGCCTGCGCTCGCACTCGGCGGTGAGCCGGCCAACCCGAGAACGATGAACGGCCCGGCGAGAACCGGCAAGCTGATCGACGGCCGGCTCGTGCGCCGGGCATTCGGGGTGCTCGGCCCCACCGAGGCCGCGGTGTCGATGCTCGCGTTCCTCACCGTCCTGCTCGCGTCCGGCTGGACGTGGGGAAGCACCCCGGCCGCGCTCGCGACGGCGTCCGGTGCGTTGTTCGCCGCGGTGGTGCTCGGTCAGCTCGCGAACGCGTACGCCTGCCGCAGCGAGTCCCGGTGGATCGGCCGCGTCGGCGTCACCGGCAACCGGCTGCTCACCTACGCGGTCGGGTTCGAACTGGCCATGCTGGCGGTGTTCCTGCTCGTGCCACCACTGCCCGAACTGCTCGGCGGCCACGCACCGACCGCGCTGGGCTGGGGCATGGCACTGCTGGCGGTGCCCGCGGTGCTCATCGCCGACGCGGTCCAGAAGGCCGTGCGGTCGCACCGGCGAGGAATACCGCGGCTCCCGTGATGAGCATGACGGGTTGCAGCAGGCTGAACGTCCGGATCAGGGCGAGCTGGACGCCGATCCAGCCGACGAGCAGCCCACCGGCGATCATCGCGGCCTCGGCGGTGCGTGCGTCGCCGGTCGCGGCGAGGATGGTGACGACCGCCATCGGCACGCCGACCACCATGGCCAGCGCAATCGCGGCGAAAGCCGTGCTTTCGAAGGGAAGGCGCGCGGTGACGGTGTTCCCGAGGTCGACGATGCCGACCGCCATCAGCACGCTGCCCGCCAACGCGTTGACAGCGACGAACCCCGCGAGCAGCGCGAGCCGCGGGGCCTTTGTTCTTCGTGACGTGGTCATGACGTGTCCCACTGAGGATGTGCGAGGGCCCGTGGCCGGATTCCGGCCACGGGCTGAAGTCCCTTACCGGACGCGCGGCGCCTGCGTGATGTCGATGGCCATCGGGTCCGGGTGCGGGACGCGTGTGTCGTCGTGGCGGTAGGAGAGCGAGACGACGACGTCCACGACGCCGTCGACGTGCCTGGTCATCTGCTCGACGAGAGGCAGCTGGCTCCTCAGGTCCACCTGCCCGGTCAGGGTGACCTCGCCATCGCGGACGTCGACGGTCACCGCGCCCGTCGAGACCAGGATGCCGATGCCGCCTTCGAAGACCCGCCGCACGATCTCATCGCGGATGTCCTCGTCCGCCCGCAGGAAGACGGTCAGCACGTCCTTGCGGCTCACGATGCCCACGAGCCTGCCGTCGTCGTCGACAACCGGGAGGCGCTTCACCCCGTGCTTGGTGAGGGTGCGTGCCGCGGACGCGACGGTCGTGTTCTCGGTGACGGTGACGGCCGGTCTCGACATGAGGGAGACCGCCCTGCTCGCCTCTGCGCGCCTGCGGTCGCGTCTGCGACGCCACCACCTTCGCGGGGACCGCGTCCACTCGATCTCCTGTGTGCCCTGCTTGATCAGCAGGTCGGCCTCGGACACCACGCCAAGCACGTGCCGGGCCTCGTCGATGACCGGCACCGCGCTCACGTCCCGGCGCGCCATCGTCCTGGCGACCTCCTTGAACAGGGTGCCCTCCAGCACCGTCGCGACGTCGGTGGTCATCACGTTCCGCACCTTCTGATGGCTCATCGCCCGCTCCTCTTGTTCCTGGTCGCGACCACGTCAGCGGGTCAGGTGCGCGGCCTCGTGCGTGACCGCCTCGATGTCGGCGACCGTCGCGTCCAGCAGTTTGTGCGAGAGGTCCGCGAGCGCTCTGGCGACTGCGAGCTCGTCACCGATCTCGGGCACGTTCGCGTCGGCCGGGTTGAGTCGCGCGAGACCGATGCCGACGAGGTGGGTCTCGTCGCGATTGTGCAGCCGCGCCTTCGCCCGGGTCCGCTCCTCGTACTCGTCGATGTACACGTCGATGGTCCAGTGCTTCGCCTCGGTCATCGCTTCCTCCTCGTGGCCGTCTCGGACCCATCGTCGGTCGCCGAAGGGGACGGTGGCAGCGGCGAGGTGCCCGTTTCCTGGACGACGTTCGACGCCGGCCGGCGGGTCCTTGGTCCCTCGCCGCGGAGCCGGTGTTGCCCTGTCACGCCGGACCCGCGGCGGGGTTACCCGGTGGCGAGACGGTGGTACGAGGAGGCCGTTCGTGGGCGAGACGGCTGTCGCGTCGGTGATGACGAAGGACGTGGTGACCGCCGTGCCCGGGACGCCGATCCGACGTGATCGTCGGCGGGGAGAGCGCCGGTGTGTGGACCGGCTTCAGCCCTTGAGTACCGAACCGAGAATCGGGAGACCGTGATGAGGGAACTCACCGTCGACGCCGAACCCCTGCTGGTGGCTGTGCGCCCGGGTGCCCGGTTCTCCCTGCCGGGGATGATGAACACGGTCCTGGACATCGGGCTCACCGACGACTCGGCGGCATGGGAGATGCCATGAACAGGTCCGCGCGCCTGCTGCGGCTGCTGCTGCCAGGCACGAACCCGTTGGCCCGCGGTACCCACCGCGTGCAGGGCGCGCTCCTGATCGTCGTGCTCGTGCTGGCGATGGTGCCGGTGCCGGTGATGCTCACGTTCGGCTCGCTCACCTACAGCGGTCTTGTCGACGCCGCCGACCGGCATGCCCGGTAGTGGGCTCGGACCACCGCGGTGGTCACCGAGGACGCCCCGCCCGCCGGGTACGTCTCGCGTGGTGAACCGGTCTTCGGGACCACACATGCTACGGCCCCCGACGCGGCGCTCACCGAGGCGTTGCGGATCGCCGGGACGGTCTGACCCGCATGAGGTTGTTGATGCGGCACGCGCTGGGCGGATCCAGCCGTGGCACGGGTTTCCTCGTCACCTCCGGCGGCGGTTCGGCGGGTGGGTCCAGCCCGTCCGCCGCGGTCAGCCCGAGCATCTCGAGAAGTCCGGCGAGATCTGCGGCGTCCCGCGCGAGTCCGGCTACTGTGCGAGCAGCCCGGTGCCGTTGCCACGCAGACGTGGTTTCGCCTGTCATACCTTCAAGGGTCCGTGGGCGCGTTCCGGCTCGACACGGACGAAAGTCCCTGCCAGGACAGCCTTTCGATGGGTTCGGCAGTCGTCCGCGGCCACGCACGATGACGGTATGACGATCATGCGAAAATCGTTCCACGAGCGGCTTGACCAACTCGCCGCTGGACTCGACGACATGGTGGCGCTGGTTGACACGGCCATACGTGATGCCACCACCGCCCTGTTCACCGCCGACCGCACCCTCGCGAAGTCGGTGCTCGAAGGGCACGAGGACCTGAAGGCACGGCAGGCGGCGGTGGACGAGCTCGCGCTGGACCTTCTGGCCCGCCAGCAACCGGTCGCGGGCGACCTCCGGGCGATCGTCGCCTGCCTGCGGATGAGCGTGGACCTGCGGCGCATGGGCAAGCTGGCGGTGCACATCGCCGAGATCGCCCGCGACCGCGACCCGGAATCGCCCGTGCCCGCGGTGCTGTGGGACGCGGTGCACACCATGGCGAATCGCGCACTGGCGCTGGTCGCCGAGGCCGCCCACGCCGTCGCGACGCGGGACGCCGGTGCTGCCAGCCGCCTCGACCACGAAGACGACGAGGTCGACCGTCTGCAGCAGGATCTGTACCGGAGGCTGCTGGCCGGCACACCGGGACTCGACGGGGAGGTGGTGGTGGATCTCGCGTTGCTCGGCCGGTACTACGAGCGGTTCGCCGACCACGCGGTCGCCCTCGGCCGTGACGTCGGCTACCTCGCGGGCCGGAACGCACTCGACGCACCGACGGGAAAGAGGTAAGTGACGATGGACGTCGTCGAACTGCCGGAACCGATCCTGACCACGCGTGGGGAATTCGGTGAAGGGCTGGCGGAACTGGTCGCCACCAAGTTGGCAGCGCTGGCCAGGCACGCGCACGAACCGGTGCTCGCGATCCGGGTCGAACTGGACCGGCACGCTGACCCGGCCATGCCGTGCCCGGTGGGCGCGCGTGCCGACGTTGACGTCAACGGCAGGCACGTGCACGCGGCCGCGACTGCCCGGAACGCACGCGACGCCGTTGGCCTGCTCGTGCGGAGACTGGTTCGCCAGATGGACGACCGGCCGCACACGCACCGCGGACGTCGGCGGCGTCGACGCCGGTGAAACGGGGATGCCCTGGGCCATGTGGCCCAGGGCATCCCCGTTGCCGAGCACAGGTCACATGGTCCGTGCCATCAGGTGTGCGAGGTCCAGGGTGCGGTTGGCGTAACCCCATTCGTTGTCGTACCAGCCGAACACCTTGACGATCGAACCCTCCACCTTGGTGAGCGCGGCGTCGAACACGCACGACGCGGAGTCGCCGATGATGTCGCGGGACACGATCGCTTCCTCGGTGTAGCGCAGCACGGACTTGAGGCGCCCGTTCGCCGCGTCCGCGAACGCGCGGTTCACCTGGTCCGCGGTGACGTCCGAGGCGGCGACCCGCACGGTCAGGTCGGTCAGCGAGCCGTTCTCCACGGGCACCCGCACGGCGACGCCGTCGAGGCGACCCGCGAGTGCCGGCAGCACCTCGCCGACCGCGACCGCCGCACCCGTGCTGGTCGGGATCATGTTCACGGCGGCGGAACGGGCCCGGCGCGGGTCCTTGTGCGGACCGTCGAGGAGGTTCTGGTCGTTGGTGTAGCTGTGGATGGTGGTCATGACGCCGTTCTCCACACCGAAGGCGTCGTGCAACACCGACAGCATCGGCGCGAGGCAGTTCGTCGTGCAGGACGCGTTCGACACCACGTCGTGGGTCGCCGGGTCGTACACGTCCTCGTTGACCCCCATGACGATGGTCGCGTCGACCTTCTTGCCCGGCGCGGTGATGATGACCTTGCGCGCTCCCGCGGTCAGGTGGGCGGCCGCGGCCTCCCGGGTGCGGAACTTGCCGGTCGACTCGACCACGAGGTCCACGCCCAGCTCGTGCCACGGCAGCGCCGCGGGATCCCGTTCGCTCAGGACCCGGATGCTGTCGCCGTTCACCGAGATGGCGTTCTCGGTCGCGTACACCGGGACGTGCCACGGGCCGTAGGTGGAGTCGTGGCGCAGCAGGTTGGCCAGGGTCGCGCCGTCGGTGATGTCGTTGATCGCGACGATCTCGAGGCCGGTCTCGCCGTTGTCTGCGCGGTCGACGGCCGAGCGTAGCAGGTCCCGTCCGATGCGCCCGAACCCGTTGATGCCGATGCGGATGGTCATGTTCTCACCTTCTGTGTGTGCCTGGCGGGTGGTCGATGGTGTCCTCGGTCCGGCGGACCGGGCTGCGTGGCAGCGGCGGTGCCGAGGTGGGCGCCCAGCCGACGCGCAGGATCAGCTGTGGGTGGGCCGCTGCGTCGAGGACCTGGTCGCGGATGGCGGCGCGGGTCGCGGGAACTTCGAGTGGCTGGGACAGCGGGCACGTCGCGAGTCCCAGGTCGGTGGCCGCCAGGAGCACGGCGCTCGCCGCCTCTCCTGCCTTGAGCACCGACGCCGGGTCGTCGTGGAGGGTGGCGAGGACGAGCAGTTCGCTGCCGTCGGGCTCGCCGCGGCCGGTGGCCGCGTTGTTCAGCGACCCACCCGGGAACGCCCGCATCAGGGTGTCGTCGTGCCGTATCGACGCGCCGGTGCCCGCCGCGGTGAGTACGCCGTCCTCGGCGGCGAAGCTGCTCCTGCTCCACGCGGCCAGCTCCAGCTGGTAGTCGGGGTCGGCGGCCTGCTTGCGCGCGGCCGCGTCGATGGCGCGGGTGAGCTGCCAGCGGACGGCGCTGTCGATGACCGGGACCAGCAGCCCGCCGGCCTGGCCCGCGCGGCGCACCAGCAGGTCGACGTGGGCGGCGGGTACCTCCCACGAGGTGTAGCGGCGCCGGTCCGTGCGCCGGCGGGGGATGGCGCGCAGGAGGGCGATGTCGTCGTCGGTCGGCGCGTGCGGCCGTGTCTCGACGGCGGCGAGGTGGTCGGGATCGTGCTCGTTGGGCATGTGGTGCACGACCGCTCGCCAGCCCAGCGCCGCGAACGCCACCCGCAGGTGGTGCAGCGCGGCGCCGCAGGAGAGCAGGAGGTCCCGGCCGCCCGGGTCGGTCACCGGCAACCCGCGTCGCCGATCCGCCATCAGGTGCACGACGTCGTCGCTCATCAGCCAGCGCCACGGCTGCGTGTTGTGCACGGACGGCGCGCGGTTCGCGAGCTCGATCGCGGCGAGCACGGTCCGGTGGTCCGGTGCGGTGACGGTGTTCATGCCCTCACGGTCGTCCGGCCCCGGCATTCGCAGCAGTGCTCAAGTTCCTCGTCGAGAGCGACATTGGGCCTTGCCGACGGGGACCTCGGTCTCTCCCCAGCGCCCGGGCCGGGGCCAGAGCATGGAGCCGAGCCGGAGTTTCGGGGAAAGGACCAGCTGTGCACGCCAAAGCAGGTGACTGGCTGATCGTCGAGATCGCCGGAACCGACCACTCCGCCCGCCGCGCGCGGATCCTCGACGTCAGCGCTCCGGACGGCAGGCCGCCGTTCACGGTGCGGTGGCTGGACACCGACCGCGAGGCCCTGGTGTTCCCCGGCCCCGACGCGCACGTCATCACACAGGACGAGCTCGACGAACTCGACGCGCGCATGGCGGCTCGGTCCGCTGCCGTCCAACGGCACATCACGCGACGCAGGGGGACGCCGTGATCAGCGAACGGGCTGCCTCGTCCCCTGTCCTCCGCCTCGCGCGGCTGCTGCGTTCCGGCAGGAACCCGTTGGCGCGCGGCGTCGACCGGGCCGAGGGCGCCGCGGTCCTCCTGTTCGTCGTGTTGGCGCTCGTGCTGGTGCCGGTCATGTTGACCCTCGGCTCGGTGACCCACTCGACCCTCGCCGAGCGAGCCGGGGAGCAGGCCGCCACACGGCACGAGACCGTGGCGATCCTCACCGAGGACGCACCGGTGACGTCCGTTGGCCAGGGCGAGGGCGTCGGCACGACGTCGAAGGTGGCGGCCCGGTGGCTGCTTCCCGACGGGAGCACCCGTACCGGGCAGGTCGACGCGGAGGCGGGCGTGAAGGCCGGAACCGAGGTCCGGATCTGGCTCGACGAATCCGGCGCACCGGTGGACGCACCAATGACCCCACTGGACGCGGTGGTGGCCGGGGTGCTGGTCGCCGTATCCGGCTGGCTTGCCGTGGCAGGGCTGTTCGCGCTCGTCTGCTGGGGACTGCACCACGTGCTGGACCGGTGCCGGTACCGGGACTGGGACACCGGATGGGCCCGGGTGGAACCCGACTGGCTCGACCGGCACCGCTAGGCCGGGACCAACTGCCTCGGTGGAAAGAGGCCGACGACCGCTGCCCCACCCCGTGCCACCCGGCCACGCTGAAGACCTGGCCTGGAACGGCCTTGAGTCAGGAGACAGCCATGAACCTCGGCACAGTGATCGAGCGGGCGTTGCGGGCCGCGACCCGCGCGCCCTCCGTGCACAACACCCAGCCATGGCGGTTCGTGGTCGCACCACCGTTCGTGGAGTTGCACCTCGACCGCGACCGGGTACTGCCGGTGGTGGATCCCACCGCCCGGGAAGCCCGCATGTCGTGTGGCGCGGCGTTGTTCAACCTGCGGCTCGCGATCGAGGCGGCGGGCCGTGGCGTGGTGCTCGACGTGCTGCCCGACGCGGGTAGTCCGGAACTGCTCGCGGTCCTGCGGGTGACGGGGGACCGCTCGGTGGCGCCGAAGCACACGACGCTCATGCGATCGGTGCCGCACCGGGCGACCAACCGCAGGCCGTTCATCGAACGACCGGTCCCGTCCGAGCACCGCAACGTACTGCTTCGCGCCGCAGAAGAGGAGCGGGCGCACCTGATCGTGCTGGACACGCCGAAGAAGTTGGACACCTTCGCGACGCTGCTGCGCCGTGCCGACCACATCCAGCAGGAGGACCCGGACTTCCAACGTGAGCTGCGTGCCTGGGCGGAGCGGGACGGCGAAGACGCCGAGGACGGCGTGCCCCGCTCGGCGGGTGGCCCGCGACCGGTGGGCGGGTCGCTGCTCACACCGAGGCAGTTCCACCCCGGTGCGGCGGTGGAGCGTCCGTTCGAGCAGGAGCCGCTGGTGGTCGTGCTGACCACCCACGGGGACACCGCAGGCGACCACGTGCGGGCTGGGCTCGCGATGCAGCACGTGCTGTTGTCGGCCACCGCGCTCGGGCTGAGCGCCTCCTTCCTGTCCCAGCCCGTCGAGGTCCCGCTCACCAGACCCGCACTGCGCACCCAGCTCGACATCCGCGGTTACCCGCAGACCGTGCTGCGCATCGGCTACGGCCACCCCGTCGGCAGCACGCCCCGCAGACCGGTCAGCGCCGTCACCACCGTCCGCACGGACGCACGGTGAGCACGCCGGAAACGGACAGACCCGAGGAGGGCACCATGATCACCGGCGACGCGCACCTGTCCGCGCACTGCGACCACCCGGTCGTGGTCGGTGTGGACGGGTCGGAGTCCGCACTGCAGGCGGTCCGCTGGGCCGCGCGGGAAGCGGCGAGCCGGAGTGCGCCGCTTCGCCTCGTACACGTGTGCGACGTGGCACCGGTGCGACGGCCACGCCGGGTCGCCCCGCCGCGGGACTTCCGCGACGCCGTCATGGCGCAGGGGAGGCACTGGCTCACCGAAGCGAGCCGCGCCGCGCGCCGCGCGGTGCCCGGACTGTCGGTGATCACGGATCTGCGGGCCGGTGCGCCGGCGGAGGTGATGATCTCCGAGTCGAGGACGGCGCAGCTGCTGGTGGTCGGCTCCCGCGGCTTGGGAGGGTGCCGGGCCATGGTGGTCGGTTCGGTCGCGGTGGCGTTGTCCGCCCACGGGCACTGCCCGGTCGTGGTCATGCATTCGTCCACCCGCGACGACGTGCCGCCCGGGGGCGGTCCGGTCGTGGTGGGGGTCGACGGCTCCGACCTGAGCGATGCCGCGATCACCTTCGCGTTCGAGTGGGCGTTCGCCCACGGCGTCCCGCTGGTGGCCGTGCACACGTGGTTGGACATGCACATGGCCGGTGCGTGGACGACGCTGCCCGGAACCGTCGACTGGGAGCAGGTCCAGGCCGGGGAAGAGCGGCGGCTCGCCGAGCGGCTTTCCCCGTGGCGGGACAAGTTCCCCCAGGTCGAGGTTCAGGCGGTGGTGCGGAGGGACCGGCCCGACCGCGCGCTGCTCGACCACGCCACGGGAGCGCGGTTGATCGTCGTCGGCTCTCACGGGCGGGACGCGTTCGCCGGCATGGGGATCAGCTCGGTGAGCCAGACGTTGGTGCACCACGCCGAATGCCCCGTCGCGGTGGCACGGACGGATCGGCCATGAACACCGAGTTCCGCCGTGTCGTCGCGGGCGTGTCCAGGACGGACGGGCGTGGCGTGGTGGGCTGGGCGGCGGCGGAAGCACATGCCCGGCTCGCCGAGCTGCGGTTGGTGACGGCGGTGCCGATGCCGGCCGCGCCGGACCGGTACCTCCCGAACGAGGTGGCCGAGGAGCACCGCGTCGCGGCGGTCCGGTTGCTCGCCGGGCTGTCGGACGGAGTGCTGGCCGAATGGCCGGACCTGAACGTCGCCACCGACGTGGTGCCGGGCCCGCCCGCCGCGGTCCTGCGTGCCGCCACCGAGCACGCCGACCTGCTCGTCGTCGGCGCCGACGGCGCGCCCCCCTTCGTCGAGGCCATCAGCGGGTCGGTGCCGGGTGACCTGCTGACGACGTCGCACTGCCCGCTGGCGGTGGTGCCGCGACGGGAGTGGGCGGAACTGCCCGCGACCGCCCCGGTGGTCGTCGCGCTCGACGAGTCCGCCACCGCTCAGGCCGCGCTCGCCTACGGGTACGTCGCGGCGGCCAGGAGCGGGCGGCCGCTGACGATCCTGCGCTGCGTCCCGGCCGGGCACCTCGGCGAGGCCGCCGCCCTCGCGCAGTCCCGGCTGCTCATCGCCTACGGCGAGCTGTACCCGCACGTTGCGGTGTCGGCCGAGGTCGTGCCGGACGACCCTCGGCCCGCGCTCGTGGCGGCGTCCCGGCGAGCGGCGGTGCTCGTCCTCGGCTCCCGTGGCCGCGGCCGCCTCGCGTCCGGCCTGTTCGGCTCGGTGAGTCGCGACCTGATCCGGCGCAGCGGCTGTCCTGTCGTGATCGCCCGTACGCAGCCGACCGCTGTAGCCCTTCCACTGTGAGGAGAAACCATGGCACCCCGAAGCATGCCCGTCGTCGTCGGCGTCGACGGATCGGCGACCGCACTGCTCGCCGTCCGCTGGGCGGCCGAACGAGCACGCCTGGACGGGCTGCCGTTGCGTCTCGTGCACGCCTATCAGCTCCCGATCGGGTTCCCCTCCGGGGTGACCGAGGAGGAGTCGATCCTGCACGCCATGCGCGACCAGGGCAGGCAATGGCTGAGCGAGGCCCGTGAGGTGGCGACCGCGGTCGAACCCGGTCTCGACGTGCACACCGAGCTCGCCGCGATGCCGCCGACCGCGGGGTTGGCGCGGGAGTCGGAGAACGCGGCGGTGCTCGTGCTGGGCAACCGGGGCCACAGCGCGTTCACCGGCATGCTCGTCGGGTCGACGTCGCTCACGCTCGCGGGCCACGCCCACAGTCCCGTAGTGCTGGTGCGCAACGGGGCCGACGGGTCGCCCCGCACCGGCCCGGTCGTGGTCGGGGTGGACGGCACGGAGGCGAGCGAGGCCGCGCTGGCGTTCGCGTTCGCCGAGGCGTCAGCCGCGGGCGCCATGCTCGTCGCGGTGCACGCCTACGCCGAGTCCGTGTTCGAGGAAGCTCTCGCGGCAAGCAACGCGTCGCTGAACTGGACCCTCCAGCGCGAGGTCGCCGAGGCCGCGCTGGCGGAGCGGCTCGCGGGCTGGCAGGAGAAGTACCCGCAGGTGCGCGTCGAACGGGACGTCGTGCACGACCGGCCGAACCGGGCGCTGCGCCGCTGCGCGCAGACCGCGCGCCTGCTGGTCGTCGGGCGGCGTGGCCACGGCGGCTTCCGCGACCTCGTCCTCGGTTCGACGAGCCAGCACCTGCTGCACCACGCCATCTGCCCGGTCGCCGTGGTGCGGACGGAAACGACCGGGTAGCAAGGAGGTTCGGTCATGCGGGCACGGGACATCATGAGCAGGCCGGTGGTCAGCGTCGACACCGGCGCCACGGTCCTCGAGGCGGTCACCGCACTCACCGAGCACGGCTTCGCGGCCGTCCCGGTGGTGGACGACGGTGACCGTGTCGTGGGCATCTTCAGCGAGTCCGACGGCCTTCGCGCCGAGCACCGGCGAGACGCCCCGGTCACCGAGGTGATGACCCCGCTGGTCGAGGTGACCACGCCGGACGCCGACGTCGCGAGGATCGCGGAACGCATGCTCGCCAAGCACCTCCGGTCGGTGCCGGTCGTCGAGGAGGGCCTGCTGGTCGGCATGGTCGCCCGCCGCGACCTGCTGCGGACCATGGTCCGCACCGACGACGTGATCACCGCGAACGTGCGTGGCCTGCTCGACAGGTACGCGGGCAGCAGGAGGCGCTGGGCGGTCCGGGTGGACGACGGGCACGTGACGGTCTCAGGCGAGTTCGCCGACACGGCAGAGCGCTCGCTGGTCGGCGCGCTGGTCCGCACCGTCGGTGGCGTCACGGTGGTCACGCTCGCGGCGGACATGCCGGCGACCGTCGGCTGGGAGGATTGACACTCCGACGGCGGGGCCCGCGCCGGGCCCCGCCGTTTCTCACGGGTGTGCGCCGGCCGGGACGAGGACGACAGGCACGTCGGCGTGACGCAGGCACTCGTTCGTGACATGACCGAAGAGGAACTCGGTGGTCCTGCCGTGTGGGTTGTGGCCCAGCACGAGCATCGCGGCGCCCTGGGCAGCGCGTGCCAGCTCGATTCCCGGCTCACCCTGGCGGCGTAGTTCGGCGATCCTGGGTGCGTTCGGTACCGCTTTCTGTACCGCCGCGACGGTGTCGTGCACGATGTCGCCGTCGCGCTCCGGTGGAATCCGCCCGTAGGGCGCCGGAGCGTAGGACGTGCCCGGGCCGAGGCGGACGGGGACGCGTACCTCGACCGCGGTCACGGTGCGGTGTTCGGCCACGGCGCGGTCGACCGCCCAGCGCAGCGCTGTGGCGCTGGCTGGGGATCCGTCCACGCCGACGACGATGGTGCTTGTCATCGCGGGGTCACCTCCTTGCGAGCGACGGCACGAAAGCCGACGCCACCACTCTCCGCCAGGTGAACAGGGCGGTCACATGGTCGTTGGCCGTCCGTGTCCGGGACCTTCGTCCCGGCTCCACGGTGTGCGGACGACGGACCGAACGTCCCGGGTCCGGGGGACGTTCGACGGCGGCCCCGCGACCACCCGCGGCACTAACTTCGTTGGCAGGTAAGCGACTTCGAGGGAAGGACCGGACATGATCGTGGTCGGCGTGGACGGGTCGGCATCGGCACTGGACGCGGTCCGGTGGGCCGCGGAAGAAGCCGGGCGCCGCGGGCTGTCGTTGCGACTGGTCACCTCGTACCAGCTGACCGCGGGCGTGGCCGGGGTGCTCGACCCCGGAGTGCTCGACCTGTTGCGTGAGCAGGCGCGGCGCTGGCTGGCCGAAGCGCGCGACGTGGCCGCCGAGACCGGTGTGGCGGCGAGTGTCGCGCTGGAGTCCGCGCTCATCGTGCCGATGCTGGTCCGGGAATCGCGCGCCGCCTCGCTGCTGGTGCTCGGCACCCGGGGGCTCGGTGGGTTCACGGGCCTGCTGGTCGGCTCCACCGCCGTGGCGCTGGCCGGCCGGGCGCACTGCCCGCTGGTCGTCGTCCGGGGAGAGACCCCCGCGCACGGCCCGGTGGTCGTCGGCGTGGACGGCATGCCCGCCTCCGAGGAAGCCGTCGCCTTCGCGTTCGCCGAGGCGTCGGCACACGGCGCCGACCTCGTCGCCGTCCACGCCTGGCACGACTCGCCCGCCGACGCGGTGCTGCTCGGCTATCCCACGCCACCGGACTTCGAACTCGCGCAGCAGCGCGCGTACGAGACACTCGCCGAGCGGCTGGCCGGCTGGCAGGAGAAGTACCCGGACGTGCACGTCAGCCGCGAGGTCGTGCGGGACCACCCGTCCCGGGCACTGCTGCGGTACGCCGCGAACGCGCGGCTCGTGGTGGTCGGCACCCGGGGCCGTGGCGGGTTCCGCGGCCTGGTGCTGGGCTCGACGAGCCAGCACCTCCTGCAGCACGCACCATGCCCCGTCGCCGTCGTGCGCACGGAGCCGGACCGGGAGTGAGCCATGCCGGGGCCGGTCGTGGTCGGTGTCGACGGGACGGCGGACACGTTGCGCGCCGTCCGGTGGGCGGCCGTGTGTGCCGGCCTGCGGGACGCCGGCCTCCGGCTCGTGCACGCCTCGTCGTCACGTGACGACGTGCCGCGGATCGCACGGGACGCCGCGCACGAGGTGGCCGCAGGTCTCCCCGTCACGGTGGTGATCGGTGACCTCTCCCCGGCGGAACTGCTGGTGCGCGAGTCGGTCGGTGCGTCGCTCGTGGTCCTGGGCAACCGTGGTCACGCCGGCTTCTCCGGTCGGCTGATCGGCGCCACCGCGATCACCGTCGCGGCTCGCGGCCGGTGTCCGATGGTCGTCATGGGCGGACCAGAAGAACCCGGGAGCGGCCCGGTGGTCGTGGGCGTCGACGGCACCCCGGCCTGCCATGCCGCGCTCCGCTTCGCGATGACCGAGGCGTCGCTTCGCGGGGCGGGCCTGATCGCCGTGCACGGACTGATGACACCCGGTGCGGACGCCACGCGTGACCGCGATCGCATGGAGGAACTGATCGCCGAGCGGCTCACGGACCACCGCGCGTCTCACCCCGACGTCAAGGTCGTCCACGAAATCGTGGCGGACACGCCGGGCCGGGCGCTGCTCGACCGGGCCGCGTCGGCCCAGCTCGTGGTCGTGGGCAGTGGGAGGCGGATCGGGTACCGCGGTGCGCTCCTCCGCTCGACGAGCCAGTACCTGCTCCACCAGGCGCCATGCCCGGTCGCGGTCGTACGCCGGGACCACCCGATCTGACCGGAGGGTCTCCTGTGGACAAGCGAGTGCCGTGGCGCGTACAGGTCGCGATCGTCGGCGTGCTGGCGGTGGTGACGCTGGCGGGCACGGTCGTGCCGGCCCTCTGGTTGGTGGCGACGCTCGCCGGCCTCGCCTACTCGGTGTCGATGGTGGTGACCGACCTGCGTGCGCGCCGGTTCGGCACCGACGTGCTGGCCACGCTCAGCCTGGCGGGCACGCTCGTGGTGGGGGAACACCTCGCCGGTGCGCTCATCGCGTTGATGCTGGGGACCGGGCAGGCGCTGGAGGGGTACGCACAGCGCCGCGCGCACCGCGACCTCGACGCGCTGCTCGCGCGCGCACCCCGCACCGCGCGGGTGCGCAGGGCGGGCGCGGTGGTCGAGGTGCCGGTCGCCGAGGTCGCGGTCGGGGACGTCGTGGTGGTGCGCTCGGGTGAGGTCGTGCCCGTCGACGGCAGGTTGCTCGAGGCGGGCACGTTCGACGAGTCGGCGCTGACCGGTGAGCCGCTCCCGGTACCACGTGCCGTGGACGACGTGGTGCGGAGCGGGGTGTGCAACGCGGGTGCAGCCGTGACCGTCCATGCCGTGCGGGCCGCTGACCAGAGCGCCTACGCGGGTGTGGTGCGACTGGCCGAACAGGCTCTCGCGGGCGCCGCCCCGGTCGCGCGGCTCGCTGACCGGTTCGCGGTGGTCCTGGTACCGGTCGCGCTCGCCGTCGCCGCTGCCGCGTGGTGGTGGGCGGGTGACCCGGTCCGTGCCGTGGCCGTGCTGGTGACGGCGACGCCGTGCCCGCTGCTGCTCGCCGTGCCGGTCGCGATCGCGGGTGGCATGTCCGCGACGTCCCGGCGCGGGGTCGTGGTCAAGGACGGCGCGGTGCTCGAGCGGCTCGGCGGGGTGCGGACGGCGATACTCGACAAGACGGGCACGGTGACCGTCGGCGCGCCCACGGTCACCGAGGTGCTGACCGCACCGGGAGTCGACGCCGGCCGTGCGCTCGGGCTGGCGGCCGCCGTCGAGAACGAGTCCCCGCACGTGCTCGCGACCGCCGTGGTGGCCGCGGCCCGGCGTGCTCGGGTGCCCGTCGCCGTCGCCGGCTCGGTGCGCGAGGTGCCGGGGGCCGGTGCGCGTGGCACCGTCGACGGCGTGGACGTCACCGTCGGCCGGCTCGCCGTGGCCGACCCGCCAGGGTGGGCCCGCTCGGCGCTGCGCCGCGCGCAGCTCGACGCGGCGGGCGTGGTGTGGGTGTGCGCCGACGGGGAACCGGTCGCGGCCTTGCTGGTGCGGGACGAGGTGCGGCCGGAGGCGGCGCGCACGCTCAGCCGTCTGCGCGCCGCCGGTGTCGACCGGCTCGTGCTGGTGACCGGCGACCGCCGGGAGGTCGCCGAGGACGTGGCCGGCGTGCTCGGACTCGACGAGGTGGTCGCCGACGCCCGGCCGGAGACCAAGGTCGAGCAGGTGCGGCTCGAGCAGCGTCGGGCGCCGACGATGGCGGTCGGAGACGGCGTCAACGACGCGCCCGCGCTCGCCGCCGCGGACGTCGGCGTGGCGGTCGCCGCACGGGGCGCCACCGCCACCGCGCAGGTCGCGGACGCGGTGCTCACCGACGAGGGCATCGACCGCCTCGCCGACGTCGTCGAGACCGCGCGGCGGGCGCACGGGATCGCGGTGCAGAGCGCCGTGCTGGGCGTCGGCCTGTCGGTCGTCGCGATGGTCGCCGCCGCGTTCGGGTTCCTCGCGCCCGCGGCAGGCGCGCTGGTGCAGGAGGTGATCGACGTGCTCGCGGTCGGCAACGCGCTCCGTGCGCTGCGGGGCAACGCCCGCGCTGACGTGCCGGTGACCGCACGCAGGCTCATCTCCCGGTTCCGCGCCGAGCACGCGGACCTCGCGGACGCCCGCGCGGTCGTGCGTGGCGCGGCCGACGCGTTGTCCACCGGTCTGACCGCGGCGGCGGACGCGCGGGTCCGCGCGGCGCACGGGGTGCTCGTGGGGCGGATCCTGCCGCACGAGCGCGCGGAGGAGCACGAGTTGTACCCGGCGGTGGCACCGATGGTGGGCGGGCGGGACGGCATCGCGCCGATGAGCCGCGGTCACGCCGAGATCGAGCGGCTCACCGCCCGGCTCGGCCGCCACCTCGCCGGCCGGCTGTCGGCCGACCAGGTGGACGACCTGCGGGCGACGCTGTACGGCCTCGACGCCGTGCTGACGCTCCACTTCGCCCAGGAGGAACAGGACTACTTCGCGCTCGCCGAACGCGAGGGCGTGGACAGAGGAGGAAGTCATGGCACGCAAGCACTGGCGTGACCTCACGGCCGGCCAGCGGTGGGCCTTCGTGGCGATGAGCACCGTCGAGGTCGGGATGGCGGCGTTCGCGTGGAACGACCTGGCGCACCGGCCCCAGGAGGCCGTCAACGGCCGCAAACCGCTGTGGGCGCTGGCCATCGCGGTGAACTTCGTGGGGCCGATCGCGTACCTGCGCTACGGGCGCCGGAAGACGGTCGACTGACCGGAAAGACTGGTGGCGGGGTCGTCCACCTCGCAGGACCCCGCCGCCGTCGGCTCAGGTGAAGATGATCTGGCCGCCGTTGGCGAGTTCGTAGAACTCGCCAACGGTGATGATGTCCTTGACCTCGTCGACGAAGTCGTCCTTGGCCAGGCCGAAGAGGTCCACCGAGGCCTTGCACGCGTACAGCCCGGCGCCGGTGTCGGCGATCATCTCGACGAACTCCGGGATGGTCGGGATGTCGAGCGCGTCCATCTTGCGCGTCAGGTAGTGCGTCATCACCGCCGAGATGCCGGGCAGTCCG
Organism: Actinophytocola sp. KF-1; assembly: GCF_054661535.1. Taxonomy (NCBI): domain Bacteria; kingdom Bacillati; phylum Actinomycetota; class Actinomycetes; order Pseudonocardiales; family Pseudonocardiaceae; genus Actinophytocola; species Actinophytocola sp. KF-1. The sequence goes on from NZ_BAAFVK010000025.1 coordinate 29,420, forward strand.
CCCGCCCAGGTCGCGAGGTGGAGACCGGGGTTGCCGACGGTGGCGAGCTTGATGTGCTCGTGCCGTCCCTTGTGGATCGCGTCGAGGCCGAAGAACGTGAAGAACAGGTTCGCTTCCATGCCCTCCGCGCGAGCGCCGTTGGCCATGATCAGTGCCGGGTAGATCCCATCGAGGGACCCCTTCGACACGATGATCGAGATCTTCTCCATTGCCATGGTGTCCGCTCCTCTCCTAGATGCAGCCGCGGGGCTTGGGGATGCCCGCGATGCGCGCGGCGAGCTTGGCCGGGCCCTTCGGGAACAGCTGGTACAGCTCCTTGACGGCGACCCCCGAGCTCTTGCCGAGCACGCGCACGGTCGGGCCGGTGCCCTTCGTCTCGTATTCGTCCCGCATGAACTTGATGACCTGCCAGTGCCGGTCGGTCAGTTCGCCGATGCCCGCCTCGCGGGCGATCTCGGGTGCCATGTCCTCGCGCCACTGGGCCGGGTCGGTCAGGAAACCGTCGTCGCCGACCGCTACCTCGGTGCCTGCGTAGACCTTTGTCGTCATGACCTCTCCTCGACGGGGCACCGCTTGCCGGTCACCGGCATCGCGGTGGGGATGCCGGGAATTTCCCGGCCTGGCAGCAGGACGTGCCAGTACAACCAGGCGAACATGAGCTTCCCGAGGTGGTTGAGCCGCGACTGCTTCAGCAGCGGCAGCCCGACCGGTCCGGGGAAGTGGCCGGGTACCGGCTCTGTGTCGTAGTTGAAGTCGATGAGCAGCGCTTTCCCGAAGCCGCTCTCGATGAAGCAGTTGGTGTGCCCGTCGAACGCGGCGTCGGTTGGTTCGCCGTTCAGGCGGCGTACCACGTTGCGGGTGAGGACCTCGCCCTCGAAGTGCGTCACCGAGCCCGCCTTCGACGTCGGCACCGCGGCGGCGTCGCCGATCACGAGGACGTCCTGGCTCGCCGTCGACACCAGGGTGTGCGGGTCGGCGGGCACGAACCCGAGCGCGTCACCGAGCCCGGGCGAGCGATCGACATAGGACGCGCCACCGTGCGGCGGGACGACGACGGCCAGGTCGAACTCGATCTCCCGCTCGTCGTAGGAGATCAGGCGGCCACCGGTGCCGTCCGCGTCGACCGCGCCGAGGTTGAACTCGGTGACCAGCTCGACGCCCTTCTCCTCGAGCAGCCCGGCGAGGGCGTGCGCCGCGACCGGTTTGGTGAACGCGGCGTCCAGCGGTGTCGCGTAGACCAGTTCCACGCCGTCGCGGATGCCGCGCTCCCGGAAGTACCAGTCGGCGAGGAAGCAGAACTCCAGGGGCGCCACGGGGCACTTGATCGGCAGGTCGGCCACGTTCACCACCAGCCTGCCACCGTCGAAGCCGCGCAGCGCGTCCGCGAGTGCGACGGCGCCGGGCAGGTCGTAGAAGGTGTGGACGGACCGGCCCCAGCCGGGTCCGGTCAGCCCTTCGGTCTCCTCCGGGACGAGCCGGGCGCCGGTGGCGACGACGAGGACGTCGTAGCGCAGCAGCGTGCCGTCGTCGAGGCGCACGCGACGCCGCTCGATGTCGACGTGGTTGACGGCGGCACGGTGGTAGCCGATGGCGCCGCGGAGCTGGCGCGGTCTCGGCCGCACGAGGTCGTCGGCCGTGGCCAGCCCGAACGGCAGGAACAGCAGGCCGGGTTGGTAGACGTGGTCGTCGTCCTGGTCGACGACGGAGATCTGGACGTCGGCGGCGAGCACCCGCCGAAGCCGGTTGGCGGCGAGCGTGCCGCCGGTGCCCGCACCGAGGATCACGACGTGTTTGCCCATACCCGGACTGTCTTCCGGTCGCCGCGTGCCCGCCGGAGGCCTTGGCACTCCGCACCCGAGACCAACGTCCCTGGTTCGCCGGCGTCGCGCGCTTGTCAGGCGACGTGCTCGCGGAACGCCGCGACCGCGGTCGGCAGGGTCGGGAAGATGCGGTCCGCGCCGATGCGCTCGACGAGCCCCGCTGCCGCCAGGTCGGCCCGGAGGTCCTGCTTGACCCTGGCCATCGCGAAGACGATGTCGCGCCGGGTGAGGTCCGCTCGCAGGTCCTCGATCGCGTCGGCCGCGGTGATGTCGATCTCGACGTTGGCCTCCGCGTTGAGCAGGAACCACACGACCGGGGTGGGGGACTCGTCGACGGCGGCCAGTGCCCTGCGCCGGAAGTCGTCGGCGTTGGCGAAACACAGCGGTGCGTCGTAGCGGTACACGACGAGCCCCGGGATGCGGGTGGCCCGCGGGTAGTCGTCGACATCGTGCATGCCCGCCACGCCGGGCACCTCGCCGAGGATGCCGTCGTGTGGGCGCGCGATCCGGCGCAGCAGGTCCAGTATGGACAGCCCGATCGCGACCAGCACCCCGTTCAGCACGTCCAGCAGCAGCACGCCGGCGGTCGTGGCCAGGGCCAGTGCCAGCTCGCTGCGCCGGAACGCGCCGATCCGCCGGAACTCCGCGACCTCGACGAGCCGCGTCGCCGCGTGGATGACGAGGGCCCCGAGCGCCGCGGCTGGGAACGTCGCGAGCAGCGGACGGCCGAACGACAGGACGAGCACGACCACCGCGACCGCGACGAGCGAGTGGACCTGCGAGCGGCTGCCGGTGCTGTCGCCGATGGCCGTGCGGCTCGCGCTGCTGCTCACCGGGAACCCCTGCAGTACCCCTGCCGTGACGTTGGCGGTGCCGAGCGCGAGCAGTTCGCTGTTCGCGTCGATCCGGTAGCCGTTCCGGATGGCGAAGGACCGCGCGGTGAGGACGTTGTCGGAGTACCCGACCACCGCGACCCCGACCGCGGGCAGCAGCAGCGCGAGGACGTCCGCGCCGGACACCGCGGGCAGGCCGGGGACCGGGACGGCGGCCGGGATCGTGCCGATCACCGCGACGCCGCTGTCCCGCAGGGAGAACACCGCCGTCGCGGCCGCGGCGAGGAGCACGGCGACCGGCGGTACCGGCAGCCTCGGCAGCAGTGCCCCGCCCACGGCCAGGAAGGCCAGCACCCCGGCGGCGAGCAGCACCGTGGGGAGGTGGACGTGGCCGAGGTGCCGGACGAACGCACCGAGCTCGGCGACGACGGAGTCACCGTCGAGCCGGACACCGGTGACCGTGCCGAGCTGGCCCACGATCATGAGGACCGCCAACCCGGCCATGTAGCCGACGAGCACGGGCCGCGAGAGGAGGTCGGCGAGGAACCCGAGCCGGGCCGCCGCACCCAGCACGCACAGCACACCGACGAGCAGCGCGAGTACCGCGGCCAGTGCCGCGTACCGGGCCGGATCGCCCGCGGCCAGCGGGGCGATCGTCACCGCGGTCATCAGCGCGGTCGTCGACTCCGGCCCCACCGACAGCTGCCGCGACGACCCGAACACCGCGTAGGCGAGCAGGGAACCGACGATGGTCCACAGCCCGGCGGCGGGCGCCAGCCCAGCGACGTCCGCGTACGCCATCACCTGTGGGATCAGGTAGGCGGCCACGGTGACACCGGCGAGGACGTCCGGTCTCAGCCAGTCGCGCCGGTAACCGCGGAGCAGCAGCACTCCGCGCGGGACGCCACGCGTGGTCAAGGGGTGTGGCGGGTGCCGGGCAGGTACCCGACGGTGTCACCCGTCGCCCTGCGGTGGCTCTCCGGTGGCGGCGGTGCCGCGGTCGGCGCCCAGCCGATGCGCAGGACCAGGTGCGGGAACGCGGCCCCGTCGAGGACCTGGGCACGGATCATGCTTCTGGTGTCGGCCACCTCGAGTGCCTGCGAGAGCGGGCAGGTCGCCAGACCGAGATCGGTGGCGGTGAGGAGCGCGGCGCTCGCGGCCTCGCCGGCACGCAGCACCGACACGAGGTCGTCGCCGGTGGTGGCGAGGATCAGCAGTTCCCCGGCGTCGCTCTCGCCCCGGCCGGTCTCGGTGTCGGGCAGCGCGCCGACCGGGAACGCACGCATGGTGGTGTCCCCGTGGATCCACGGGTCCGGCGGGGTGCTCGTGGTGAGGACGCCGTCGCGGGAGAGACGGCCGCGGCCGGTCCACGCGGCGAGCTCCGCGGCGTAGGCGGGGTCGTGCTCCTGGGCGTCCGCCGCCGCGTCGATCGCCCGGGTGAGCTGCCTGCGGGTGAGCCTGCCGGTGACCGGGACCAGCAGCGCGCCCGCCTTCCCGGCCCGGCGCACCAGGATGTCGAGGTGCCCGTCCGGCACGGGCCACGACGAGAACCGGCGCCGGTCCGTGCGTCTGCGGGAGATCGCGCCTGCGAGCGTGATGTCCTCGGTGGACGGTGTCTTCCACGCCAGTTCTACCGCGGCCAGGTGGTCGGGATCGCCCGGGTTCGGCAGGCGGTGCACGATCGCGCGCCAGCCGAGTGCCCCGAGCGCGACGCGCAGGTGGTGCAGCGCGGCGCCGCAGGACACCAGCAGGTCCCGCCCGTCCGGGTCGGTGGCGGTCAGGCGGCGGGCGCGGTCGGCCATGAGGTGGATGGACCCGTCGCCGAGCAGCCAGCGCCACGGCTGGGTGTTGTGCACCGACGGTGCGCGGTTGGCCAGCGTGATCGCGTCGAGCACGGTGTGCGTGTCGGGTGTGCGCTCGTTCATCGTGCGGCCTCCTCGCTTCTCGAACCCTGCCGCCACGGTCGTCCTTCCCGGCGGGCGATGGCAGTGCTCAAGTTCCCGGTCCGCCGTGACCAAAGGCCCGCGCAGCCCACCCGACGGACTCTGTGCGTGACCGATGCCGCGACCGACGGTGGAGACGGACATTCGAGGAAAGGTCGTGGTCACCATGACATCTCCGGTGCGGTTGGCTGCCAGGCTCGACGACGCACCCAGTCGCTGGTTGTGGTTGGTGAAGTGGCTCCTGCTGGTGCCGCACGCGATCGTGTTGTTCTTCCTGTGGGTGGCGTTCCCGGTGGTCACCCTCGTCGCGCTGGTCGCGATCCTGGTCACCGGGCGGTACCCGAGGGTGTTGTTCGACTTCAACCTCGGTGTCCTGCGGTGGACGTGGCGCGTGTGGTGCTACGGGTACGGCGCGCTGGCCACCGACCGGTACCCGCCGTTCAGCCTGGGGCCGGAGCCGGACTACCCAGCGACGCTGGACGTCGCCTACCCGGAGCGGCTCTCGCGCGGGCTGGCGCTGGTGAAGTGGTGGCTGCTCGCGATACCCCACTACCTGGTCGTCGCGTTCTTCGTGGGTGGCGGCGGGTACGTGCTGTGGCAGTGGGGCGAGGGCTGGCTCGGCTTCGACGGTGGTCTGGTGGCGTTGCTGACGCTGGTCGCCGGGGTGGCGCTGCTGTTCACCGGCCGCTACCCGCGGGGCGTCTTCGACCTCGTCATCGGCATGAACCGCTGGGTGCTGCGGGTCGCCGCCTACGCGGCGCTGATGACCGACGAGTACCCGCCGTTCCGGCTGGACCTCGGCGGCGCCGACCCGGCCGCCACCGGCGAGCCGGAGCCCGAGCCGCGCGCGGCTCGACCCACGACCTCCGCAGGGCGCGCGGTGGGCGTGATCGCGGGCGCGTTGTTGCTGCTCGTCGGGCTCGGCGGTGCTGGGGCAGGCGGCGGGCTGCTGTGGCTGGAGGCGCAGCGCGATTCGGCGGGCTACGTGACCACGCCGGTCGAACGGTTCGGCGACGACGGCTACGCGCTGCGGTTCCACGCCAAGGACATCGCCCCGGTGGACGAGGACTGGCCGTGGGCGCGGAACATCCTCGGCGACCTCCGCGTCGCGGTCTCCACTGTGGACAACCAGCCGCTGTTCGCGGGGATCGCCCGCACCGCGGACGTCGAACGGTACCTGAGCGGCGTGCCGCACCGCAGGTTCCAGGACTACCGGGACGACCGGTACCAGCCGATGGCCGTCGGCGCGCACATGCGTGGCGTGCGGCCGCCCGGTGAGCCGGGGAACCTCGGCATCTGGACCGAGGCGGCGACCGGTACCGGCACCCTCACCCTCGACTGGACACCACGACCGGGGGACTGGTCGCTCGTGGTCATGGACGCCGACGCCCGGCCGGACGTGCGTGCGGACGTCGCGGTCGGCGCCACCGCGCCCGCACTGCTGCCGATCGCGATCACCGCCCTGTCCGCCGGCGTCGTCTTCCTCGTCGGCGGGGCGGTGCTCATCGCGCTGTCCGCCCGGCCGCGCAGGCCGGTGGCGACGGAGGAACGATGATCATCCACACCGAAGGCCTGACCAAGCGCTACGGCCGCAGGCCTGCGCTGACCGGACTGGACCTGGACGTGCCGGACGGTGCGCTGTTCGGGTATCTCGGCCCCAACGGCGCCGGGAAGACCACCACCATCCGGATCCTGGCCGGGCTCCTGCGCCCGACGAGCGGCCGGGCCACCGTGCTCGGCGCCGACGTGGTGCGTGACCGGGAGGCGGTCCAGTCCCGGATCGGCTACCTGCCTGGCGACTTCGTCGCCTACCCGGACCTCGCCGCCGGGGACTACCTGCGGTACATGGGGAACCTGCGCGGCGGGGTGGACCCGGCCGCCACGGCGCGGCTCGCGAAGCGGCTCGACCTCGACCTCGGTCAGGTCATCGGGGGGATGTCCCACGGCAACCGGCAGAAGGTCGGGATCGTGCAGGCCTTCCAGCACGACCCGGAGCTGCTGGTCCTCGACGAACCGACGCAGGGCCTCGACCCGTTGGTGCAGCACGAGTTCCTCGCCATGCTGCGGGAGGCGCTGCAGGCGGGCAGGACGGTCGTCCTGTGCTCGCACGTGCTGTCCGAGGTCGAGGCGGTCGCCGACCTCGTCGGCATCCTGCGCGAAGGCAGGCTCGTCGAGGTCGCGTCGGTGGCGGAGCTGAAGGCAAAGGCGTTGCGGCGCCTGGACCTCACGTTCGAACGCGAGGTACCCGCCGACCGGCTGCGCACCGTATCCGGGGTGACCGAGGTCCACGCGAACGGATCAGGCGTGCAGCTGGTCGTCGAGGGGTCCACGGCCGAGCTGTTCGCCGTCGCCGCGCCGTACCGGATCACCGGGGTGGTCAGCCACGAACCGGATCTCGAGGAGATCTTCCTGACCTACTACGGAAAGGCGTGAGGGCAGTGCTCACGAACGTCTTCCTCAAGACACTCCGCGACCAGCGCCGTGCACTCGTCGGCTGGAGCATCGGCCTGCTGGTGCTGGTGCTGCTCGAGTCGGCGCTGTGGCCCACCGTCCGCGACATGGGCAACCTCACGGAGTTCGTCGCGAACTACCCGGAGGCGATGAAGGAGCTGTTCAAGCTCGACCAGTTCGGCACCGGGACCGGCTTCCTCAACGGCGAGCTGTACAGCCTCATGCTGCCGATCCTGTTCCTGGTGTACGGGATCGGCAGGGGAGCGCGGTCGGTCGCCGGTGAGGAGGAGGCGGGCACGCTCGAGGTCCTGCTGATGACCAGGGTCTCGCCGACGAGCCTGGTACTGCACCGCGCGGCCGCGCTCGCGGCCGGGATGATCGCGCTCGGCGCGGTGCTGTTCGTCGCCGTCGCGGTGTGCTCGCCGCTGTTCGGCCTGGACGTTCCGCTGGGCCAGGCGGCCGCGGGCTCGGTGGCGATGGTGCTCCTGGGCGTGGAGTTCGGCTGGCTCGCCCTCGCGGTCGGCGCGGTCACCGGCAGGCACGTGGTGGCGACCGCGGTCGCGTCGGCTGTGGCGGTCGCCGCCTACGTCCTGTACGCGGCTGGCGGACTGGTCGCCGAACTCGAGGCGTGGCAGGGCGTCTCACCGTTCGACCAGGCACTGACCGCCGGTCCGCTGGGCGGCGGGCTCACCTGGGTGTTCCTGTGGATGCCCGCCGCCGCGGTCGTGTTCGTGGCCGCGGCGGTGCCGGTGTTCGAACGCAGGGACATCACGATCCGCTGAACGTGCTCGTCTCCCGCGGCGCCTCCGCCACCAGGCGGAGCGCCGCGGCGAGCCGGGTGCGGGCCTCGGTGGCCACGGGCTCGAGGTCGGCGATCCCCGGAGCGTGGACCAGGATGGCGGGGTCGAGCGCTTCCACCACGGTGGCGTCGCCATCGGCACGGACGGCGATCGTGCACGGCAGGAGCAGCCCGGCCTGCCGGTTGACGGCCAGCGCGCGTTCGGCGAGCCGTGGGTCGCAGACCCCGACGAGCAGGAAGCCCGCCAGCTGGGCCCGGTTCGCTCGTGCAGCGCGTCCCGGGTCTGCGCCACCGCCAAGGCGAAGTCGCGGGGATCCGGAACGTCAGCCCGATCGACTGGATGACCGGACCCAGACCTCGGGTTCGGTAGCCGGCCGGTTCGGTCCTGGTGTTCGGGCCGACGGACGTAGATCGACGTAGATCTCGGTGGGCGGACCGACGGCGCAGTAGCCGTGACCAAAGATCGACGCGCCGTCAGTGCCTGCCCACGACCCGTGCGCCACCGCCGGGTCGGCCTTCCGGTCCCGGGGCACGATCGGGACGCCGAGGTCGACGTCCAACGGCTTGTCGGGACCAGTTCGTCCAGGTATGTCGCCGCCGGCGGGCCGGCCGGGTGCAGGCCGGCGGCGGTCATCTCGGCGTACAGATCCGGGGGGGGGGCGAGTCCGGCGCCGATGTCGTCCCCGAGATGCTCCGGTCGCACCACTCGGCACGGGTTGCTCCTCCGGTAGGTTCACGAGGGAATCAACAGCACCCACACCGGGCCCGCCGCGAGCGGCAGTTCCCGGCCCTCCGGTGTGTGGAAGGTGGTCGGCGCTCGCACGGCGGTCCGGGACCAGGTGCCCGGGAAGCGCAGACCGTCGCGCAGCACGACCACCGGTCCGCTGCCGACGGTGCGCGCGACCGGCGAGACGGTGCCGCGGGCGTCCTCGATCCCCTCGTTCGTGGTGACCTCGACCTGCTGCAGGACGACGTCCGCCGCGCTGACGCGGCCGGTGTCCGTGGACATCAGCGGTTCCCCGTTCATCGACACGAGCCACCGCCGGCCGGTCGCCGACCAGGTGAAGCCGAAGCTCGCCGCCCGATACCGCACCGCCTCTGTCGCGGTCGGTTCGCCCGCGCCGGGCGCGGGGCCGAAGCTCAGCGGAGCGACCGCGGGTCCCTGTGCCCCGTCAGGCAGTCGTGCTGGTCGCACGTAGAGGTTGTGCGGTGCCCGGCGATCGGAGTCCCGGTAATACGCGGCAGCCGCCTGTGCGGGTGCCGCGTTGACCAGGCGGGCTCCGTGCAGCGCGGGCAGCAACTCGGGTGCCGCGCCCGAGTAGGCCAGTACTGGCGTGCCGTACTGGCCGAGCAGTTCGATGTCCGTGCGCCGGGCGCTGCGGACCGGGCCGATCACCTCGGGCGGCGTGCCGGTGTACACGGCCACGAGCCGGGTCAGCCCACCCTCGACCGGTTCGACGTACACGACCTCGGCCGAGCCGAGTCCGGTCTGCGGCAGTGCCGACGGCACATTGTCGATCTTGACGGCCAGCGCGGGTGCGGTCAGCGGTGCCCTCGGCGTCGGTGTCGTGGTGGACCGGGAAGTGGCCGGGGGAGCGGCAGGAGACATCGTCCCGTCACCCCGGTCGACCACCACCACGATCGCCGCCACGATCGCGATCACGGCCAGCGCCGCACCGATCTCCCACGCGAGCCACTTGCGGGCCCGGCCTGTCATGACCCCGTCGCCTCCTCGTCGTGCCCGATCAGCGGACGGCCGAGACGGGCAACTTCGCTGTCCACTTCGGTCTCCGTGATGGGCTTGGTGAAGAACGCGTTCCACGCGTGCATCAGCAGGCCCGCTCCCCAGAACAGCAGCACGAAGGCCGGCCAGAAGAACGAGTCGGGCGCGGTCGCCGCCCAGATGACGATCAGTCCCGCGTTCACGACGACGTACATGATCAGGTGGGGGAAGAACCCACGTCGTTCCTCGAGCCGCTTGCGTGCGACCGTGCGAACGTCTGCCGGTGTGCCGGTCAAGGCTCACACCTCCTCGAACTCGGCTGTCACCTCGAGCGTCGAACGCCTTCCCCCGCGGTCACAGAGACCTCGGTAGGCGGAGAGAGGGACCGAAGTCCTTGAGTGCGGCCGGTCAGCAGGCGTTGAGGCGGATGCGCCAGGTTCCGTCGGGGGCGGTCCCGGCGGTGAACGGTGCGGTGCCGATCGTGCCGTCGCCGGGTCGGCCGTCCCACAGGATCGCCGGGAGCTCGGTCATGACCTCGCCGCCCCGGCTGCCGCACCCGCCGTTGGCGCCTTCGACGTACCGCGCGTACAGCAGTACCTCGGCGGCCGCCCGCGAACTCGCGGGTGGGGTGGTCACCGCCGGTGTGCTGCCGGCGAGTGCGCGGGTCGCGGCGAGATCCCCGGCGAAGCGGACCGCCGCGGCGTGCCCGTTGCCGAGTGCGCGGAGGAGGTCGTCGCTGCTGGGGTTGGTGCCGGGCTCGAGGCTGGTAGCGACACTGAAGTCGGCCATGGCGTACCGCCGCGACGCCAGGTCGCTGTAGACGAGGACGACCGAGCGGAGGAGGGCACGGGGCAGACCGGCGGGGATCGTGGTCGCGGCAGGTGCGAGGTCGGCGGCACGCACCGCTCTCGCCACGGGCTCGCTGACCGTCTTCCAGGGTGGGCCGGTGCCGTTGATGGCGGCGGCCGCAGCACGCAGCTGCCTGTCGAGCTTGTCCGCGGCGGCGAAGAAGCGCGCGAGGTTCGTCGTCGCGGTCGGCGGGTTCGACGTGGTCGGACCGTGCGCCGAGGTCGTCGAGGTCGTCGTCGAGGTCGTCGTGGACGACGGAGCGATCGGGCTCGGCGGCGGCGTGGTGGACGTGGTCGCCGGGGAGGCGGCGGGCGTTCCTGTCTCCTGGTCGTGGTTCGCGACCAGGACGACCGCGGTGACGACGCCGCTGACGGCTATCGCGGCGACACCGGCCGTCAGCCAGCGACGCCACGACGGCGGGCACCCGGATTCGGGGGGACTGGTCATGGTGAGGCACCTCCTACAGCGATCACTTCGGCGAGGCCGAGGCGCAGACAGTCGATGAAGACGGGCGGGTCCGGCACGGCGGCGGTATCGAGGTTGACGCCGATGTGGCAGGTACCCGCGTACGACATCAGCGTCAGGTTGGCCGCGCAGCCCATGGTCGGGCCGAATGCCGCGTGGGCCGTGACCTTAGCGCCGGCGAGGTAGGTCGTCACCGGGACGCCGGTCACGTCACTGGCAAGGAAGTCGACGCGTTTGAGCATCCCCCCGACGAACCCGGTGGGCAGCAGGTCGAGGCCGGCGGCGATGGCGTCGGTGAAGCCGAGGGAGCGGGCGGTGCGGGCAGACCTCGCACGGGTGTCGATCAAGCGCATCCGCCGCGCGGGGTCGGCCTCCGCCACGGGGACGAGGAACCGCATGAGCGTGATCCTGTTGCTGGCCAGTGCGTCGGTGGCGGTGCGGATGCTCACCGGCATCGTCACCCGCAACTCGTCCACAGACGCGTCGTGTTTGTGGTGGTAGTGGCGCATCCCGCCGGTGACGGCTGCCAGGAACGCGTCGTTCACGGTCACGCCGGTGGTCGCGGCGGCGTGCTTGAGGTCCTTCAGACCGGCGGAGACCACGTGGAGGTGACGGCCGAGCCCGCGTCCGCGCATGACGGGGGAGCGGATGTCGGTGACCGGCGCGACCGTGCTGCCGATCGACTGCACGGTGTCCCACGCCGCGCGCACGCCTCCCACGGGGTCGCGCAGGAGCCGCCACACTGCCGGACCCGCGGTGGTGACCACATCGCGGGCGAGACCGGTCAGCTGCCCGGCCGTGTGCACGATGGCCGCGGGCAGGAGCGCGCCGCCGTTGGCCCTGCCGGGTTCGTCCGGGTGCGGCACGAACCCGGGCTCTGGCACGGTGTCGAACAACGTCGGCGCCAAGCGGACCGCACCGACACCGTCGGTGAGGGCGTGGTGCATCTTCATGATCAGCGCGGCGCTGCCGTCCTGGAGACCGTCGACCAGCGTAAAGGTCCACAGAGGACGGGCCCGGTCGAATCCGCTCATGGCCTCGATCCGAGCCAGCTCGAGCACCGCGTCGTGGGAGTCGGCGCTGGTCCGGCGCAGGTGCCAGGACAGGTCGAAGTCGTCGTCGGTCTCCCACCTCGGCACCGCGATCCGCAGCGGGGGCTCGGCGACCCGCTGGCGCAACCTGGGCACCAGCCGGGTCGCCGCCTCCACCCGCTCGACGAGCCGTTCCCAGTCCGGTGACCTGTCCAGCCATGCGACCGACACGATCGTGGCCCGCATCGCCGGGTCCGCCTCCTGGTACCAGGAGAAGGCGTCACTCGCTCGCATGAACTCGTTCCGTGTGTCCATGGCGTGCTCCCTGGAAACGTCGGTTCGCCGCTACCGGGTGAGGACCACCTTCAGGGCACCGGTGTCCTGCGGCCGGGAGAACACGTCGTACGCGGCCTGCATCTCGTCGAGCGCGAAGCGGTGGGTGATGAAACGACCGGGGTCGATGCGCCCTGCCGCGAGCATGCGCAGCAGCATCGGGGTGCTGGAGGTGTCGACCAGACCGGTCGTGATCGTCACGTTGCGGATCCACAGGTCTTCCAGGTGCAGCGTGGCGGCCTTGCCGTGCACACCGACGTTGGCGACGTGACCGCCGGCCCGGACCAGGGTGGTGCAGAGTTCGAACGTCTCGGGCACCCCGACCGCCTCGATGACGACGTCGGCGCCGAGGCCGCCGGTGAGGTCACGAACAGCGGCGACGGCCTCATGCCCCGTCCTGGCCACCACGTCCGCGCCGAACTGCTTGGCCGCGTCCAAGCGCGACTGCGCGAGGTCGACGGCGACGATGTGGCTCGGGCTGTAGAACTGCGCTGTGGTGATCGCGGCCAGCCCGATCGGCCCCGCTCCGACGACGACCACGGTGTCCCCGGGCTCCACCCGGCCGTTGCGGACCCCCACCTCGTACGAGGTGGGCAGGATGTCCGCGAGCAGGACCGCGGATTCGTCGCTGACCTGGTCGGGCAGCACGTAGGTGGAGGTGTCGGCGAACGGCACCCGGACGTACTCGGCCTGGGTACCGTCCACGAGGTGGCCGAGGATCCAGCCACCGCCGCCGAGGCACTGGCCGTAGGCGCCGGCGCGGCAGTACTGGCAGCGTCCACAGGCGCTGATGCAGGACACCAGTACCCGGTCGCCGGGCTTGACCGTGGTGACCGCGGCACCGACCTCCTGGATCGTGCCGACCGCCTCGTGGCCGAGGATGCGGCCGGGTGTGACCTCGGGGACGTCGCCCTTGAGGATGTGCAGGTCCGTCCCGCAGATGGTGACCGCGTCCACGCGGACGATCGCGTCGGTGGGGTCCATCAGGGTCGGTGTCGCCACGTCTCGCCACTCGCGCTTGCCGGGGCCGCCGTAGACGAGCGCTTTCATGATTCCTCCTGCGATGTCGCGCGTGTACTCCACACACAGCCTCACCACCGGAGCGCGGTGACATCCGCAGTCGAAGGTCCTCTTTCGGCAGGGCCCAATGCGGCGCCGACGGCTCGCGACGACCGGGTACATCATTGGCCGGAGCGGACGCACACCGTGCTCTGGCGGGTGACGCGCTGAACAGCTGTCTGGTCGGCCTTCGAGGCTGAGGAAGGTGATGCCGCCTGCCGTGGCGAGGCGTCGACGCTGGGTGACGGCGTCGCCGCCGAGCCCGCGCCCAACGCGGCGGGGGCGGCACTCGGCACGAGGAGGGGATACCCTGGGGGGTAGCTGAGGGAGGCATGGTGGAGTTGAGCGAGGACGTCCTGTCGGACGTGGTGAAGCGTCTGCGCCGGGCGCAGGGGCAGGTCGGTGGGCTGATCCAGATGATCGAGTCCGGCAGGGACTGCCGGGACGTGATCACGCAACTGGCCGCCGTGTCGCGGGCGCTGGACCGGGCCGGTTTCAAGCTGATCGCGAGCGGCCTGGAGAAATGCGTGTCCGACGGTTCCGACGAGGCGAAGGCCGACCGCGAGCAGCTGGAGAAGTTGTTCCTCAGCCTGGCGTGACCGCCTCGCCTAACTCGAGGACACCCCCGGGGGTAAGCCGTCATGGTGGTCTGTTCGAGGCCGTGCTCGCCGGTGGATGGCCACGGCGGTCGGCACGCCCGCGGCGACGGCGACGGCGAGTGGCCACCAGGCGGCGGGCACCTGCTGGGTGAGGACGAAGGTGCCCATCACGACGACGAACCACCCGAAGCTCGTGCGGAGGACGTGTTCGGGAATGCGTCCGGCGACCCGGCCTCCCACGAGGGCGCCCGCGACGGCGGCGGCGGTGACGGCGACGGCGAGCGCCCAGTCGATGCGCACGGTGGACAGGTAGCCCGCGAGCGCGGCGAACGACTTCATGGCGATCACCACGAGGGAGGTGCCGACGGCGACCGGCATGGGGAGGCCGCCGAGCAGCACGAGCGCGGGCACGACGAGGAAACCGCCACCCGCGCCGACGAGACCGGTGACCGCGCCGATCACGACGCCCTCGGCGATGACGAGGAGGATCGGCAGGTCACGACGAGCCGCGTGTGCGGCGTGGTTCCGGCGGAGCATCGCGGACGCGGTGGTCACCATCATCACGCCGAACCCGGCGAGCAGCCAGCCGCCCGGGATGAACGCGGCGAGCCGGCCGCCACCGTATGCGCCGGCCATCGCGGTGACGCCGAAGACGAGCCCGGTGCGCCACCGCACTCGCCCCGACCTGGCGTGCGGGATGGCGCCGATGGCGCTGGTGACACCGACGACGAACAGCGACATCGCGATCGCCTGCTTGGCGTCCAGGCCGGCGAGGTAGACGAGGATGGGGACGGTGAGGATGGACCCGCCGCCGCCGAGCACGCCGAGGGCGACCCCGACGAGTGCGGTGGCGGCGAGGGTGGCCACGAGCACGGTACTCAGCCCCGTTCGACGGCCAGCGCGGCCACGACGGCGTCGACGGTGGTGCGCGGTTCGCGGTTGCGGGGCAGCGTGGCGAGCAGCTTGCCCAGCAGGCACGTGTCGGTGATGGCGGCGACCGCGAGTCCGCCGCCTACGAGGCCGGCGACCCACGTGGCGGGCGAGAACACGCTGCCGGCCAGGACCGCGGCGAGTACGAGGCCGCCCGCCGCCAGGCGGACCTGGCGTTCGAGGTCCCACCTCGGTTGTGTCCGGCGCATGGGTGCGCGCGCCGCTTCCCACGCGGTGACGCCGCCCGCGAGCAGCCGCAGGTTCGGCAGCCCGGCGGCGGCGAGCGCCCGTTCGGCTTGTGCGGCGCGGCTGCCGGACCGGCAGATCAGGACGACGTGCTCGTCGAGGTGATCGCGCAGCTCCGCGCGGTGCTCGCGCAGCAGGTCGAGCGGGACGTTGTACGAGCCCTCGATGTGAGCGGCCGCGAACTCGGCGGGTGTCCGCACGTCGATCAGCCGAGGGGCCGTGCCGGCGGCGATCGACTCGCGCAGCGCGGGGACATCCACGGTGGACGGTCTGGTCATCGGAGGACCGCCAGTCCCGTCGTGGCGGCGGCATCGAAGCTGTCGTCGACCGAGACGACCCGCCTCCCGGCGGCGCGGAGGAGACTTGCCGCGATCGCCGAGCGGTAGCCGGACTGGCAGTGCACCCACACGACTCCGTCCGGCACGTCGCCGATCCGGTCCGGCAACTCGGGGAGCGGGATGTGCACCGCGTCATCCAGGTGGCCCCCGCGCCATTCCCCGGTCAACCGCACGTCGAGGACGACGTCCGGGGCGGACACCCCGTCCGGGATGCTGCCCGCACGCGCAGCGGCGAGGTCGGCGAAGGTCGCGGTGTCAAGCCCGCTGAGCCGCGCCTCGTCCCCGCCTGCCCACCGGTCCGGTCGCCCGGTCGCCGAGGCGGCGGGACGGTCGATGCCGATCCTGGCCAGTTCGCGCTGGGCCGCGCTGATCTGGTCAGCGGTCTCACCGAGCAGTGTGATCGGCGCGTCCCAGGGCACGAGCCAGCCCACCCATGTCGACATGGCGCCGTCGAGCCCGATGCTGACCGTGCCCGCGAGGTGGCGGCGGGCGAACGCCGTGCGGGAGCGGAGGTCCACGATCCACTCTCCTGCTCGGAGCCGGGCCTGCAGCTCGGCCGGGTCGGCTGCGCGGGCCGGTGTCAGATCGACCAGGTCGGCTCCGTCGGCGTTGCGCACGCCCATGTGCGCGTAGTACGCGGGGTATGCGTCCAGCCCGGCGAGGGTGGTCTCGACGAAGTCGTCGGCTTCCAGCCGCAGCACGGGGTTCGTGGCCTTCTCGCGACCTATGGTCGACGTCGTGGCGTCGGACTGGGTGGCCGAGCAGAAGCTGCCGAAGCCATGGGTCGGCCACACCCGCGTGCCGTCCGGCAGCATGTCCGCCAGCCTGCGCGCGGACGCGTGCTGGTGGTGGGCGAGGTCGTGTGCGTGTTCCCGCCCGAGCAGGTCGGTCCTGCCGGTCGTGCCGAACAGCAGGGAGCCGCCGGTGAACACGCCTTCCGGTCCCTCCTCGCCGCGCAGGACGTAGGACACGTGGTTGAACGTGTGTCCCGCGGTGGCGAGGACGCGCAGGCGCAGCCGGTCGGACACCGCGATCTCGTCGCCGTCCGCGACGGGGACGAGATCGAACCCGACCTTCTCCCTGCCCGCGATCAGGTAGGCCGCCCCGGTGACCCTGGACAGCGCCAGGCCACCGGAGACGTAGTCGTTGTGCAGGTGGGTTTCCGCGACGTGGGTGATGCGCACACCGAGTCGTCCGGCCAGCAGCAGCACCCGGTCGATGTCGCGCTGTGGGTCGATGACCACCGCCACCCGCCCGTCGTGTGCGAGGTAACTACGGTCACCCAATGACGAGGTCGCCACGACCTCGACGTCGATCGGCATTGCGGGGTTCCTCTCGATAGGTGATATACCCCCGGGGGTATCTCTGGCTCCACCGTACCGCGTGTGCCGACGACTGGTCGAGTACCCCAGGGGTATGCGTGAAGCGGGCTCCGTGGCACGGGCGAACGTCAGGACCGGGGATTCCGGTTGGGCGGGCGGCTTTCTCTTGGGCTGACCTTGTGCCCTTGTGCGGGCACCAGAGGGCTCTCGTTCGGCGCCGGTCTCGCGGACGAGCCTGGCCGTATGCGTGTACTGAAGTGGGAGCGCTTGAGCGCGGTGAGTGGTGTGGCGGCGCTGGCGGTCGCCGGTGTCGCGGTGGTGTTCGAGCGCAGTACGCCCGATCCGGATCCGTCGGCGGCGGAGGTGGCCGAGTTCTACGTCGCGAATCGGACCGCGTTGCTGGTGCAGAGCCTGCTGTTCGTGCTCAGCGCGGGGATCTTCCTGTGGTTCGTCGCTGGACTGCGCGGTCGGCTCGCACGGGCTGAAGGCCACACCGAACGGGTGTCGTCGATCGTGTACGGGGCGGGGATCGCGTGGATCGTCGTGAACCTGGTCGTGCAGGCGCCCCAGATCGCGTTGGCGCGAGCGGCGGCCGACGGACTCGACCCGAGGGTGGCCGTGGTGGTGAACGACATCGGTCTGACACTGGCGACGATCGCTGCCGTCCCGGTGGTGGTGATGGTCGCCGGGGTCGGCGTCCTGTCGTTGCGGTCAGCGGCGTTCCCGGCCTGGGTCGGCTGGTTCTCGATGGGGACGGCCGCACTGCACCTGGTCGCTTGGTTCGGTGTGCTCGCGGACAGCGGCCCGCTCGCGCCGGGCGGCTGGGTGACCTTCGTCGTCTACCCTGTGTTCGTGGTGTGGTTGGGCTGCGTCGTCATCGGGATGCTGCGGTAGGTGTGTCATCGTTCTCACGCCCTCAGCGCACCGCAGCGGTTCACACGTTAGCGTCACGAGGCGGTAGCCGTTGGCCTTGATCGCGGCGATCGTGGCAGGAAGGGCGTCGGCGTCCAGTGTGGTTCCGTCGTCGGGGTTGGCACCGATGTACATCAGCACGATCTCGCCCGGTCGTAGTCCGGTCGTAGTCCGGTGACGACGCGGTCGGCCACGAGCGCTGGCGTGATCCCGCCGCTGGTGCCTTCCAGCCGAGGGTGTCCACGGTCCACCGGACCGGGAGGTAGCCGAGTTCGTTCACGGCATCGATGGTGCGCGCGTCGCGTTCGCCGAACGGGAACCGGAACAGCGGCCGTGGATCGGCACCTGCCTGGCGGATCACCCGTTGTGCGCCGAGCGCCTCGTCGGCGATCAGCGGCGCGGTGAGGCCTGTCATGTGCGGGTGGGTCATGGTGTGGTTGCCAACCCGGTGCCCCGCGGCGACGATCTGGGCGACGCCGGCAGGGTTACCGCGTGCCCAGGTGTCGCCCGCACCTGCGCGCCGGCGAGTGCCCGCAGAATCTTGGCCAGTCCCGCGGAGTTCGCACCCGCGTCGAAAGTCAGCGCGACGACCTTGCTGCTGGTGGGCACCACCCCGATGTCCTGCCCGCGCAACCCGGGCGGGAACGGCGACCGCGGCGCGGTCGTCGTCGGCGCCGTCGTGGTCGTCGTCGACCGCCGCGTGATCGTGGTCGAGCCCGGTTGGCTCGTGGTCGGCCCTACCGTCGTGGTCGGACGGTCGTCGACCATCACGACGATGATGCTCGCCGCCGCGATGCGATGCGTTCCCAGCCACCTGATCACAACACTCACCTCCAAGTCCCCCGAACACAGAGAGCCGGCGGTGCGGTGGTGTGTCGTAACGCGCCGAACCCGACGAGACCCACCTGGCGGGCGGATGACACCGTGGACAAGCTCAACCGCGAGGTCACCGAGGATGGTGCCGGTGGTGTTCAGCTGGGTCATCGCACCTCCTACGTCGTGACCGCGCCGTGCAGGTACCCAGCGATGCCGGTGGTCCACGCCTCGATCGCGGCCCAGTCACGGAGGTCGCCGTAGCGGCCGCCGCACAGCCACAGCAGGAACCGGGCGGGCAGCGGGGCCCCGGCGCGCGGCACGACACCCGGGAAGGCGTGGTAGTCGCGTGGCCCGATCAGCTCGCACAGCTCCGCGATCCGCGTCGGCACGACATCCCGCAGGAGGCGCCCGAGGGGACCGCGCAGCGACGGGCTGATGCCGACGCTGAACAGCCACACCGGACGGATCCGCAACGCGTCGGCGTTGTGCCAGATGAAGTTCTCGGCCGCGCGAAGCAGCGCGGCGTTGCGCACCCCACTGCCGAGCACCACCGCGTCGTAGCCGTCCACGGCGGGACGCTCGGCGAGGTCGCGGAGGTCGGCCGTCAGCCCCCGTGCCCGCAGCCGGACCGCGATGAACTCGGCGACGGACCTCGTCGAGCCCGCGGTGCCCGCGTAACCGACCAGCACCCGGTCGATGTGGTTGATCATCTCACACTCTCCAAAGTGGACAGATCGCATTGCGGCGGTCCCGGTTCGCGCGCCTTGAGTAGCCGCCACATGACTGTGCCGCTGCGGGTGTGGGGGAGCGACTGGTCGAACACGATCTCCTTCGGTGCCACCGCGCAGAGCGCGCGGTGGTCGAACGCGAGCAGTTCGCGGCGCAGTTCCTCGGCCGGGTCCTGCCCCCGCCGACGGTGGGTCTGCCATGAGCGCGCTCTCCACCTCGAAGGGGCCGATCGCCCTTGCGGACGCCGAGCGAGCCGAGCAGGTTGGCGAACCGGTTCGTGCGCTCGGCAAGGTCCGCGTAGGTGATGTCGGTGACGCGGTCGTGCTCGTGCGTGCTCGACGGCGTTGGCGATCTCGAACCAGCCGGCCAGCTGCCGGACTGCCTCGGCGCCGGCGCGTGGCTGCCACCCGGCCGCCTGTTCCGTATCGGTGAGGGTCGCGAACAGCGGCGCGAGTTCGGACTCCCGCTCAGCCACGCGATCGGCGGGCACCCCACGCCGTCCGGGTGCCCCCGGGGTGGCGACCGGTCGGCACCGGTCGAGCGAGTCGCGCAGTCCTGCCACCATCAGCCCCTCTCCGAGGATCCACCGACGATGCTCTGCCTCGCTGCCGAGGTACGGCCAGTGACGAAGTCCCCACGAGAGGGGGACCTTCGTCGACGATGTGAGGCCTCTTGTCGTGTCCGGGGTGCGCCGCTACCGGCGGTACGTCGCCGTGCAGTGAGGCACGGAGCCGGCCGCGCGTTTCTCGGGCACGGTCCGCGCCGCGTACGCGCGCAGGGCGGCGACGCCGGTCTCGTCGGCGACGTCGCGGCGCACCCAGTCGCTGTCGGTGCCCTCCCCGCGGTAGAGCCAGACGTAGTCGCGCTTCAGTTTGGGGTTGGCCGACATGCCCGCGTCCCACGCGCCGTGTGTGGATGAACGTGGGCCGGACCTCCTCGAACACGTGGTCCCGCAACTCGGCCATGTCGCCCGCTCCCCGCAGTTCGGCGATCCGGTAGGACACCAGGCCGGCGAGGTCGATGATCTCCAGCCATGTCGTGAGCGCCGTGCCGCCGATGTCCGGCAGCAGCAGCGTGCCGTCGTCGAGACCCAGCTGATCGGCGTAGGTGTCGAACATCTCGCCGCAGCCCTCGGCGATTCCGCACATCGGCACGGTGGGCGCCGCCCTGAACGTGCCAGACGCGGTCCAGAAGGTCACCAACGTGGGACACCAGTGCGACCGCGAGTCTCAACGCCAGGACGATCCGCCCCCTCAGAGCCAGCCTGGCGAACGTCGCACTCACCGTGAGTGTGCCCGCGAACGCGGCGAGCGGCCACACCGGCGTCGTGAAACACAGGTGGACCATCCAGTCCGGGACCAGCACCGCGTGTGCGTGTCATCGCCATCCCGGCGAGGATCGCGAGCGGACCCGCCATGTCGGGAAGACCGCCCGGTTCGACCGGTCCTCGGCCCAGCCGTCGATCGTGCCCACGAGCTCATCGCCGGGCTGGAAGCCGACGCCGAGCCACCACGTCACGAAACCGGTCGACGCGGGTGAGCGCGCGCTCGCCTCCGGGCGGTGTTGCGGCCGGGACAGATCTGGCTCGGACGATCTGGCCGTCCTCGAGCGTGGTCCGTGGGTGTCGTCCAGGTCACTCTGCGCGTGTCCCGGTGGTGACACTGCGGCCGGTGGACCCTGGCCGGCAGGACTTCCGTCCCTGTCGGGCGGTGGTGTGCGCCGGGAGCCTGGAGGCATGCTCGGAACCGACACCCAGGCGTTGACGACTCCGTACTGCCTGCCGGCCGCTGATGTGCTGGCTCGGCTCGACGTGGTCGAGGACGACGGTCTGACCACGGCGGAGGTGGAGCGGCGGGTCCGTCGTCACGGGGCGAACGTCGTGCCGGTCCAGCGTGGTGCGGGTGTGCTGCGTATGCTGGCCGCCCAGTTCCACAACCCGCTGATCTACGTGCTGCTCGCGGCCGGAGCCATCACGCTGGCGTTCGGGGACCTCGTCGAGGCCGGGGTGATCGCGGGTGTCGTGGTGCTCAACGCGGTCATCGGGTTCGTGCAGGAGTCCCGGGCGCGGCAGGCGCTGGCGGCCCTGGCGCGGATGGTGCCCGCCGAGACCGTGGTCGTGCGCGATGGTGTGACGCGCCGGGTGCCCGCCAGTGCGCTGGTGCCCGGCGACGTCGTGGTGCTCGCGGCGGGGGACCGGGTGCCCGCGGATCTGAGGCTCGTCCAGGTGCGGACGTTCGAGGTGGACGAGTCGGTGCTGACCGGGGAGTCGGTGCCGGTGGTCAAGGCGGCCGGCGTCCTGCCTGCCGGGACCGGGGTCGCCGACCGGGTGAACATGGCGCACGCGGGGACGGTGGTGAGCCGGGGATCCGCGCGGGCGGTGGTGGTCGCGACGGGGACCGGCACCGAGCTGGGCGCGATCCAGCGCATGGTCGCGGACACCGCGCCGGTCGCGACGCCGTTGACCCGCAAGCTTGCCGTGTTCGCGCGCAGGCTGAGCGTGGTCATCGTCGGGGTGGCCGTGGTGACGTTCGTGGTCGCGCTCCTGCGTGGCATGCCGGTGGCCGACGCGTTCACCGCGGTCGTGGCGCTGGCTGTCGGTGCGATCCCGGAAGGTCTGCCTGCCGCGGTGTCGATCGTGCTGGCCATCGGTGTGGTGCGGATGGCGCGGCGCAAGGCCGTGGTGCGGCACCTGCCCGCGGTGGAGACCCTCGGCGGGACCACGGTGATCTGCACCGACAAGACCGGCACGCTCACCCAGAACCGGATGACCGTGACGACGGTGTGGCCTGCGGACGCGCCGAGCCGGGCGGAGTGCCTGGTCGCCGGGGTGTTGTGCAACGACGCCACATCGCGGCACGGCGACGACGGCTGGACGGCGGACGGTGACCCGACCGAGACCGCGCTCGTCGCGGCGGCCGTGGCGGCCGGGCTCGACCCCGGTGACCTGCACGAGCGGTTCCCGAGGAGCGACGTGCTGCCGTTCGACCCGGTCCGGCGGCTCATGGCCACCACGCACCGGACACCGGGCGGCGACGTCGGCTATCTGAAGGGCGCGGTCGAGGAGATCCTCGCGCGCTGCGTGGACGTGGACGTCGAGGCCGTTCTCGCACGGCAGGCCGAACTGGCTGCGAACGGGCTGCGGGTGCTGGCGTTCGCCAGGTTCGCCCCGGCCGGCGCTCTATCGTCTCAGATGGACAGTCCACACGCGACCTTCCTTGGCCTGCAGGCGATGCACGACCCGCCCCGTGAGCAGGCGGTGCGTGCGGTCGCCGCGTGCCGCGCAGCGGGCATCAGGGTCAAGATGATCACCGGCGACCACGCGGACACCGCGCGGGCGATCGCCGAGGCGACCGGCTTGGTCGACTCGGCCGCGGACGCCACCGTGGTGACCGGTGCGGACCTCGCCGGTCTCGACCGGCTCGACGAGGTCGCCGACGCCGACGTGTTCGCCAGGGTGTCGCCGGAGCAGAAGCTCGACCTGGTGCGCGTGCTGCAGGCGCACGGGCACGTGGTGGCGATGACCGGCGACGGCGTGAACGACGCCCCGGCACTGCGCCGCGCCGACATCGGGATCGCGATGGGCGCCGGTGGCACGGACGCGGCACGTGGCGCGGCGGACATGGTGCTGCTGGACGACGACTTCGCCACGATCGAGGCGGCGGTGGAGGAGGGGCGCGGTGTCTTCGACAACCTGCGCCGGTTCATCGCGTGGACCGTGCCGACGAACATCGGCGAAGGCATGGTGATCCTCGCCGCGGTGCTGCTCGGCGCGACGTTGCCGATCGTGCCCGTGCAGATCCTGTGGATCAACATGACCACCGCGGTCTTCCTCGGCCTGACCATGGCGTTCGAACCCAAGGCGGCCGGCATCATGACGCGCGCGCCGCGACCGCCGGACCGGCCGCTGCTCACCCGCACGCTCGTGCGGCAGATCGTGCTCGTCAGCGTGGTCCTCGTGGCCGCCGCGTTCCTCGCGTTCCATGGGGAGATCGCCGCGGGCGGGACGGTCGACCAGGCCAGGACCACAGCCGTGAACGTGTTCGTCTGCGTGCAGATCGCCTACCTGTTCAGCTGCCGCGCGCTCGACCGGCCGCTGTTCGGCGCCCGCCTCGGGCGCAACCGGCTGCTGTGGCTGGGAATCGGCATCACCGTCGTGCTCCAGCTGGCCATCACGTACGTGCCGGTCATGAACACCTTGTTCGGCACCGCGCCGACCGGCCTGCTCGCCTGGTTGTGGGCGGCGGGCGCGGCCGCCGTCGCGTTCGTCGTCGTCGAAGCGGACAAGCTGCTGTGGCGACGGCGTCCCACTGTCCACCGAGTACTCGACGAAGAGAGGAACAGTCATGCGCGCGCGTGACATCATGACGACACCGGTGATATCGGTGCGGCCAGGAACGCCGGTCAAGGAGGCCGCCGCGCTCCTCGCGACCAACGGCTTCACGGCACTGCCCGTGGTGTCCGAGGACGACCAGCTCGTCGGCATCGTCACCGAGGCCGACCTCGTGCGGGACCGCGTCCCCCGCGACCCCAGGGCGTACTGCCACCCGCTCGAACAGCTCCCCACCACCACGACGACCACCGTCGGCGAGGTGATGACGACGGCGGTCACCGCGATGAGCCCGGGGACCGACGTCGCTGTCCTCACCAAGGCACTGCTCGACGCGCATCAGCGCAGCATGCCGATCGTCGACGGGTCGCGGCTGGTCGGCATCGTCACCCGCCGCGACATCGTCCGGGTCATCGCCCGCGACGACCACACCATCGCCGACGAAGTCCGGCACCGGCTGGAGATCTACGGCGGCGGCCGGCGCTGGCGTGTCGAGGTGCACGACGGCGTGGTCGACATCGGCGACGAGTTCGACGACTCGACCGACCGGCACGTCGCGACGGTGCTCGCGGAGTCGGTTCCCGGCGTGGTCAGGGCGACCGCCTTCGCCGTGCGGGACGACGACGAGCGATGAGCGTGCCCGCGCCGGTCGTCGCCGGGATCGACGGCTCCGAATCCGCGCTGCTGGCGACCCGGTGGGCGGCAGCGGCGGCGTTGCGCCGCGGCACGTCGCTGCGCCTCGTGCACGTCTGCGCGGTCCCTGTCGGCTATCCGCCAGGGTTCGTCGACTCGCGGGTGCTGCGCGAGGCACTGGCAGAGCAGGGCAGGGGCAGGCTCGCGCGGGCGCGGGACGCGGCGGTGGCGGCCGCGCCGGGTTTGGCGGTGGAGACGGTCGAGGTCACGGCTGGTGTCGTGCCGACCATGGTGCGTGAGTCCGCCGCGGCGACGCTGGTGGCGCTGGGTTCGCGGGGTTTGGGTGGTTTCACCGGCTTGCTGGTCGGTTCCACTGCTGTTGAGGTAGCTGCGCGGGCGGAGTGCCCGGTGGTGGTCGTGCGGGGTGCTGAGCGGCCAGGGCCGGTGGTGGTCGGGGTCGACGGGACCGCCGCGAGCGAGGCGGCCATCGAGTTCGCGTTCGCCGAGGCGGACGCGCGCAACGTGGATCTGGTTGCCGTGCACGCGTGGACCGACCTGCTGGTGGAGACCGCGTTCGCGGGCGGAGCCGCCGCACTGGACTTCAGCCCGCTCGCACAGCAGGCGGAGGAGGTGCTCGGTGAGCGACTGGCCGGGTGGCGTGAGAAGTACCCCGACGTGCGGGTCACCAGGTACGTCAGCCGGGAGCGGGCGAGCCGTGCCCTCCTGCGCCACGCGGAAGAGGCTGCCCTGGTCGTCGTCGGCACCCGGGGCCGCGGCGGATTCCGCGGCCTCCTGCTCGGCTCGACCAGCCAGGCGCTGCTGCGTCACGCCCCGTGCCCGGTGGCCGTCGTGCGCACCGCACCTGGTGCTGAACAACGCTGAGACCGGTTGTAGCGCACCCCGGCCGACGGGCCGGGAAATGCGCGGAGGTATCACCGTGGCGGACGGCCCCGCGTGGTGAAGGTGCGCAGGGCCAGGCCGGTCACGGCTGCCACTGTGGCGGCCATGAGGAGGCCACCGCCCAGGCTGATGAGGATGGTGAGGGTGAGCGGCTGGCCTGGTTGCCACAGCGGTGTGGCGAACGTGAGGAAGACCGTGAGGCCGGCCAGCCAGGCGCCCGCGGTCGCGGTGATCCAGTGCTTCGCCCATGGCACGAGGTTGCGTAGCACGAACCATTGCGCGGTGCCGATCGAGAGGAGCAACGGCAGCGCGATCCCGGCGGCCACCGTCCAGGTGCCGCTCACGGCGGCGGGCAGCATGCCGAGCACGTACGCGAACGCAGCACCTGCCGAGGTGTAGCCGATCCAGCGGTGTGCCGGGAAGTTGTCGATCGCACGGCGTAGCACGATCGATTGCCCCCAACCGAGCATCGCTCCCTCGGCTACGCCGCCGAGCACCACGACGGGCATGGCGAGGCCGATGGGCGCCGCGGCGGTGAGCGCTCCGAGGAGCGCCGGGGCTGCGAACCCGAGCACCTCCGCCACCGTCACGGTGGCCAGCCACGTCCGGAACAGGCGCGCGCCGGTCAGCGTCGCGGGCCACGTGCCGATGTGGGCCCGCACCGTGACGACGTCGGTGGCGCCGTCGTGGTCGGTGACCTCGGCCGTGGTCTCGTGCCACCGGCCGTCGAGCCACATCTCAAGGGGTGCGGGGTGCCGGAAGTGTCGCCACCACCGCTTGCCGCCCGCGTGACCTGAGCGGATGACGACGTCCTCACCATCCCGCTCGTACTGCACGGGAAGGGCGACCGTGGTGTGGCCGCGGTGGGCGCGGTAGCGCACCGCGGCCGTCCCGCCGTCGATCAGCACGCGCGCCCGCGACCCGAGGAGCCGCAGCACCATTCGGTTGAACACCGGGGCGCCGCGGCTCGCTCGGGGCCGATCCCGCGTCGGCGCAGCCCGCGGGTCAGGAGACCGCCGACGGCCTGTCGTCATGCGAGGATCACCTCCTCGATGTCGCGGCGCGGGGTGGCAGGGAGGGGAGCAGCGGTGGTCGGCGCCCACCCGAGCCGGATGACGAGCTGGGGTTCGGCGGAACCGTCGAGAACGGTGTCGCGGATGTGGCGGCGGCTGTCGGCGATCTCCAGCGGCTGGGACAGCGGGCAGGTGGCGAGGCCGAGTTCGGTCGCCGCGAGCAGGGCGGCACTGGCTGCTTCGCCGGCCCGCAGCCGGGACAGGACGTCGTCGCCGGAGGTGGCGATGACCAGCAGTTCGGTCTGCTGTCCGTAGCGTTTGCCGGACGGTTCGGTGAGCGTTCCGTGCGGGAACGCGCGCAGGTCCGCGTCGTGCCGCGCGGCGGGGATGTTGGTGGCCGGCACTCCGTCGGGACCGCCGCGTGCGCGTCCGGTCCAGGAGGCGAGCTCGTAGGCGTAGTCAGGCGAGTTCGCCTGGATGACGGCCGCCTGGGCGATGGCCCCCGCCAGTTCGAACCGGGCGGCCGGATCGATGACCTGGACGGCCAGAGCTCCTTGGCCGCGTGCGTGCTCAGCGATGAGCCGCAGGTGGTCGGCCGGCACCGGCCAGGACGACATGCGTCTGCGGTCGGTGCGTCGCCGCGAGATCGCCGCCGCGGCCGCGATGTCCCGGTCGGACGGCTCGTGGGGGCGGAACCCGAGTGCGGCCAGGTGCTCCGGTGTGCCGGGGTTGGGCAGGTGCTGAACCGTGGTGGTCCAGCCGAGTGCCGCGATCGCGACCCGGAAGTGGTGGAGCGCGGCGCCACAGCTGATCAGCAGGTCACGCCCGGCGGGATCGGTGGCGGGTACGTGCCGGGTCCAGTCGGCGAACAGGTGCACCGACTCGTCGTCGATCCGCCACTGCCACGGCTGGGTGTTGTGAACCGAGGGGGCCCGTACGGCGAGGGTGATCGCCGTCCGCAGGTTCTCCCGGTCGGGCATCGCGATGTTCATGAGCAGCTCTTCCCGGACGTGCCGAATGTTCCTTGTCCCACTTTCGTCTGGCCAGGAAGGGAACAGCAGGGACTTAAGCCATCGCGGGATGGGCACCCGGTCACCAATCTCCTCGGACTCGCAACGCGAGATCCGGTGGGGCGTTCCGCACCGGCGTCCTGGTCGGCGGCAGAAGACCCCGACGTCGCCACGGCACGATGACGATCTGCGCGGAACAGGAGACGGTGCGGCTACGTGCCGATCATTCGGACCGGCTACGTGAGGTGCGGCTCGAACGCGGGCTGGTGGCACGGCACCCGAACGGCAGGGTGACGGCGAGTTCTTCCGGGCCACCGCCGCCGCCGCGGTATTCCGGTGAGAATTTGCGGTTTGGCGGCAGCGCTGGGTACCGCTGAGCGTCGATCGTCGTCCATGGCCGCAGCGTTGTGGGCGCACCCGCTGCTCGGTGCGTTAGTGGCTCGTCGCGACCGCACGGACTCGCCTCGTTCGGGGGCGCGGGAGACGTAAGACGTTCTCCGCCGCGCGTGCTGCCACGTCGGCGTCGCTGCAGAAGCCGGTGCGGCGGCGTTTGAGGCACACCAGCCCCAACAGCACGCCGTCGTCGTCGACAACCGCGAGACGCCGTTGTCCGAAGGCGAGGAGTCGCGCGCGGATCTGCTCGGCGGGTGTGTCCGTGGCGACCGTCCGGCCGGACAGCCGCGAGTGGGACAGGACGAGACCGTCACCGTCGAGGTCGTCGCGCAGGTCGTCGCGTACCAGGGTGCCCACCAGGTGCCCGGACTCGGTCAGCAGCAGCATGTGGACGTGGCCGTCGGCGAAGCAGGCGCGGGCCTGCGCGACGGTCGTGTCGACCGGCAGGGTCTTGGGCAGCCGGACCATCACGTCACCCGCCGTCCTGGCGAGCGGTTCCCGTGGCGTGGTCCGCGCAGTGGTCATGGCGCCGGCCCTCAGCGGTGGACGTCGTGCAGGCCGCCGTCCCGCACGACTGCGGGCGCCGGGACCGGAGCGGGCGGCGCGCCACGGCGCGCGCGGTAGACGACGTACGGGCGCCACAGGTACGCGAGCGGTGCGGACCACACGTGGACCAGCCGCGTGAAGGGCCAGAGCGCGAGGAACAGGAAGCCGCCGATCGCGTGCAGCTGGTAGAGCAGCGGGGCCCCTGCCATCAGGCGGGCGTCGGGGGAGAGCCAGAAGATGCCGCGGAACCAGACTGCGATCGTTTCGCGGTAGTCGTAGCCGTCACCGAGGAGGTTGGTGCCGACGGTGGCGATCATGCCGAGGACGACCATCGCGGCCAGTGCCGCGTAGAGCACCTTGTCCATGGTCGTGGTGACGCGGCGGACGCGGCCGTTGACGAAGCGGCGGGCGATCAGCAGTACGAGCCCGGCGACGAGCATGAGGCCGGTGAGCGTGCCCGCCCCCACGGCGACCGCGTGGTAGACGTGCTCGGAGATCCCGATCTTCGCCGTCAGCTCCGCCGGCATGAGCAGGCCCATCGCGTGACCGCCGATGACGCCGAACGCGCCGAGGTGGAACAGCGGCGAACCGAGTCGCAGGAGCCGGCTTTCCAGCAGCTGGCTGGTGTGGGTCGTCCAGCCGAACTGGTCGCGCCGCCAGCGCCACACGTGACCGGCCAGGAACACCGCCAGGCACGCGTAGGGCAGGACGATCCAGACGAACGTGGTCACGGGGCACTCTCCATCGACGGGCAGGTGAGGTCGGGGCCGAAGCTGATCGAGTCGGTGTCGGAGTCGTTGTCGCCGCCGTACGGCGCGAGCCCGACCGACTCCACGGGTGGGCCGTCCTCGGCGAGCGCCCGGATCGCGTCCCGGTCCGCGTCGTTCAGGGGTGGCAGCGCGGCGACGACCGCGTCGAGCACGTGCCGGTACGGCGACCCGGCTTCCGCCAGGGCGGTACGGAGCAGTTCCAGGCCACGGCGGTGCTGGCGCAGCGGGGCCTCGCCGTCGCCGGGACCCGCGGCGGCGGCGAACTCGAGCACCACCGGCAGCAGGTCGGGAAGCTCGCCGTCGGCAAGGCGCAGGCCGTGCGCGCGGTAGCGCTGTTTGAGGGTGAGCAGGGCGATGCCACGCTTGCGGGTGTCGCCGTGCAGGTAGTAGGTCAGGTACAGCCCCGACCGGCGCCGCAGGTCGAACGTGCGCACGTAGTGGGTCTCGACCTCGAGCGGGTCCGTGGTGAGGAACCAGTCGAGGAACGCGGTCAGCCGCTCACGGGCCTCGGGGTGGATGATCCCGGCGACGGCGGCGCGCAGTTCGGCGGCCGCGCCGAACTTCCGGTCGTCGGGATAGGTCAGCAGCACCGAGGCGAGGTCGAACAGACGGGACCGGTCGGACCCGGCGACCACGGGGGCGGTCACGGCCGCGCTCCCTTCGGGTCGATGGACAGGCCGAGCCTGCCGTCGGCGCGGCGGGCGAACAGGCCCCGGCGGCCGGGCCGGACCTGCCGGTCGTCGGCGACGAGGTGGAACTGTTCGGCGGTGGCCTGTTCGGTCATGCCCGGTCCGCCCGCGCAGTCGAGCGAGCAGTCCGACGTGGACGCGGCTTGTGCTTCCAGCGCGGCGGCGTCCTTGTCGTAGGCGGCGGGGACGACGTAGCGCTCGTCGTACTTGGCGATCGCGAGCAGCCGGTACATGGCCTCGATCTGCTCGCCGGTCATGCCGACCGCGTCGCAGAGTTCCTCGGCGACCGTGCCGTCGAGGGTGCGGGCCCGCATGTAGGAGCGCATCGCGGCGAGCTTCATCAGCACGCCGGCGACCGCGTCGGCGTCGCCCGCGGTGAACAGCTCGGCCAGGTACTCCACCGGGATGCGCAGGTCGCGGATGGTGTGGAAGACGTCGTCGGCGTCGGTGTCGTCGCGGCCGGCGGCACCGACCGCGTCCAGCACCGGGGAGAGCGGCGGGACGTACCAGACCATCGGCAGCGTCCGGTACTCCGGGTGCAGCGGCAGCGCGATCCGGTACTCGCTGATCAGCCGCCACACCGGGGACGCCTGCGCGGCGAGCACCCACTCCCGCGGCATGCCCGCTTCGGTGGCCAGGCGCACGGTCTCGGGGGCGTGCGGGTCCAGGAACACGTCCCGTTGCGCCGCGAGCAGTTCCCGCTCGTCCTCGACCGACGCGGCGGCGAGCACAGCGTCCTCGTCGTAGAACACCAGGCCCAGGTACCGCAGCCGGCCGACGCAGGTCTCCGAGCAGATCGTGGGCTGCCCGGCCTCGATGCGCGGGAAGCAGAAGGTGCACTTCTCGGCCTTGCCGGTGGCGTGGTTGACGTACACCTTCTTGTACGGGCAGGCGGTCACGCACATCCGCCAGCCGCGGCAGCGGTCCTGGTCGACGAGGACGATGCCGTCCTCCTCGCGCTTGTACATCGCACCCGACGGGCACGCCGACACGCACGCGGGGTTGAGGCAGTGCTCGCAGATCCGCGGCAGGTGGAACATGAACGTCTTCTCGAACTCGAACGCCACCCGCGCCGCGGCCTCGGGGTCCATGGCGGTGATGTTTGGGTCGGTGCCCGCGCGCTCGTGGGCGCCGCCGAGGCCGTCCTCCCAGTTCGCGCCCCACTCCAGGCTCATGGGCTCGCCGGTGAGGGCGGACCGGGGCTGCTTGACCGGGGTGTCGGTCAGGCCGGCGGGCGCGGTGACGAGGACGTCCCTGTCGAAGGTCGCCGGCTCGTAGTAGTCCTCGAGCGTGGGCAGGTCGGGGTTGGCGAAGATCCGCGACAGCCGCTTCGCGCGGCCGCCGGACCGCAGCACCAGGCGGCCCTTCGCGTCGAGCTGCCAGCCGCCCTTCCAGCGTTCCTGGTCCTCGTAGTGCTTCGGGTAGCCGATGCCGGGCTTGGTCTCGACGTTGTTGAACCAGACGTACTCGGTGCCCTCCCGGTTGGTCCACGTCTGCTTGCAGGTCACCGAACAGGTGTGGCAGCCGATGCACTTGTCGAGGTTCATCACCATCGCCACTTGAGCGCGGATGCGCATCTCAGTACTCCACTTCCTGGGCGCGGCGGCGGATCACGGTGATCTCGTCTCGCTGGCTGCCGATGGGGCCGTAGTAGTTGAAGGCGTAGGTCAGCTGCGCGTGCCCGCCCGCGAGGTGTGTCGGCTTGACGAGCAGCCGGGTCATCGAGTTGTGGTAGCCGCCGCGCTTTCCCTTGCCCTTGCCGTCCTTCTCGGTCTTCGGCACGTTCACGGTCCGCTCTGGTGAGTGGTACTGGAATACCGTGCCCTCGGGCATCCGGTGGCTGACCACGGCACGCGCCACGATCACGCCGTTGCGGTTCACCGCCTCGACCCAGTCGTTGTCCGCGACGCCGATCTTGGCGGCGTCCTCGACGCTCATCCAGATCACCGGGCCGCCGCGGGAGAGCGCGAGCATGAGTTCGTTGTCGTGGTACATCGAGTGGATGGACCACTTCGCGTGCGGGGTGAGGAACCGGACGGTGACGCCGCCGTCGGCGAGTTCGCCTGGTCTGCCGAAGTGGCGGGCCATGTTCAGCGGTGGCCGGTAGCCGGGCAGGTGCTCGCCCAGTTCGGCGACCCAGTCGTGCTCGACGAAGAAGTGCTGCCTGCCGGTGAGCGTGTGCCACGGCTTGCGGCGCTCGACGTTCATGGTGAACGGCGAGTACCGGCGTCCGCCCTTCTCCGAGCCGGACCACTCGGGGCTGGTGAACACCGGCTGCGGCGCTTCCTGGGTGGCCGCGTAGGTGACGTGGTCGGTCTCGTGGCCCTCGATCAGGTCGGTGAACGGCTGCCCGGTGCGCTTCTCCAGCTGCAGGAAGCCCTCGTGCGCGACGCGGCCGTTGGTGGTGCCGGACAGCGCGAGGATCGCCTCGCACATCCGGTCCGCTGTGGACAGTGAGGGACGGCCGTCCGCCGTGACGCCGTTCTTCTCCCGCAGGTACGCCAGTTCGGCGGTGACGTCGACCGTGATGCCCTTGGTGGTGGTGCCCAGCTTGTCCAGCAGCGGCCCGACCGCGCGCATCTTGGCGCCGATGAGGGTGTAGTCGCGTTCGACCTCGACCAGCTTCGGCATCGTCACGCCCGGCACCGGCTCACACTCGCCGAGCCGCCAGTCCCGCACCCGGCCCGACGGGGTCGCGAGCTCGTCCGGGGTGTCGTGCTGCAGCGGTGCGGCCAGCACGTCACGGCGGACGCCGAGGTGGACGACGGCCAGCTCGCTGACCTTGTCGGCGAGCGCGAGGAACGTGTCGTAGTCGGTGCGCACCTCGGCGGGTGGCGCGACCGCGGGGGAGAAGGCGTGCACGAACGGGTGCATGTCGGTGGTGGAGATGTCGTGCTTCTCGTACCAGGTCGCCGCGGGCAGCACGACGTCGGCGTGCAGACCGGTGTTGGTCATCCGGAAGTCGATCGCGGTGAGCAGGTCGAGCTTGCCGGTCGGCGCCTCGTCCCGCCACGTCACGTCGCGGGGCCGCTCGCCAGGCCCGCACTCCTCGGCCGAGGCCAGGGAGTCGACGCCGAGCAGGTGGCGCATGAAGAACTCGTTGCCCTTGCCCGAGGAGCCGAGCAGGTTGGCCCGCCACAGGGTCAGGCAGCGCGGGAAGTTCGCGAGGGCGTCCGGGTCGTCGGCGGCCGCCTTGAGCCTGCCTGCCTTCAGTTCGGCCACGATGTGCTCAGCGGTGGTCACGCCCGCGGCCGCGGCCTCGTCGGTGAGGTCCAGGGGGTTGCGGTCGAACGCCGGGTGACCGGGCGACCAGCCCATCCGCTGCGCGGCCGCGACGGTGTCGGCGAAGGTCATGCCCGCGAGGCGGCCCTCGCCCAGCGGGGAGGCCAGCTCGTCGGCAGGCACCTTCTCGTAGCGCCACTGGTCGGTGTGCAGGTACCAGAACGGGGTGCTTGCCTGATGGCGCATGGGACGCTGCCAGTCGAAGGCGAAGCTCATGTGCTGCTGGCCGGTGATCGGCCGGGCCTTCTCCTGGCCGACGTAGTGGGCCCAGCCGCCGCCGTTGACGCCCTGGCAGCCGGTCAGGGTG
The DNA here is from genome assembly GCF_054661535.1 of Actinophytocola sp. KF-1. NCBI lineage: Bacteria > Bacillati > Actinomycetota > Actinomycetes > Pseudonocardiales > Pseudonocardiaceae > Actinophytocola > Actinophytocola sp. KF-1. Next base: position 62,488 of record NZ_BAAFVK010000025.1, read on the forward strand.
ACCAGCGCGATGAAGGCGCGGTAGGTCATGTCGGAGTGGAACCACTGGTTCGCGCCCGCACCGAGCACGATCAGGGACCGGCCGCGGCTGCGCTCGGCGTTGCGGGCGAACTCGCGCCCGATCCTCGTCGCCATGGCGGCGGGGACGCCGGTGATCCGCTCCTGCCACGCCGGGGTGTGCGGGGCGTCGGCGTCGTCGTACCCGGTCGGCCACTCACCGGGAAGGTCACCGCGGCGCACCCCGTAGTTGGCCATGAGCAGGTCGAACACGCTGGTGACCAGGTGCTCGCCGACGCGCAGGACGGGGACGCCGCGGCGCATGGTGGTGCCGCCCTCGGTCGCGCCGGTGTCGAAGCGGGCGAGGTCGACGGCGACCTGCCCGGTCGCGTGGTCCATGACGCCGAGCGCGGGCACCACGTCGCCGAGGTCGAGGTTCCACCGGCCTTCGCCGTCCGGGCCGTACCGGAAGCCGAGGGAACCGTTGGGCGCCACCGGTTCCCGGTCGCGTCGTCGATCAGGACGGTCTTGTGGTGCGCACCGGTGCTCTCGTCACCCAGGTCGGCCGCGGTGAGGAACCGGTCGGTGGCGTACACACCCGGCTCGCGCTCGCGCAGTGTCACCAGGAACGGCAGGTCGGTGTAGGAACGCACGTAGTCGGTGAAGTAGGGGACCTGCCGGTCGCGGAAGAACTCGGTGAGCACCACGTGGCCCATGGCCATCGCGAGCGCGCCGTCCGTGCCGGGGTGCGGGGCCAGCCAGTCGTCGGCGAACTTGACGTTGTCGGCGTAGTCGGGGCTGACCGCGACGACCTTCGTGCCGCGGTAGCGGGCCTCGGCGAGGAAGTGCGCGTCCGGGGTGCGGGTGACCGGGATGTTCGAGCCCCACATGACCAGGTACGTGGCGTTCCACCAGTCGCCCGCCTCCGGCACGTCGGTCTGGTCACCCCACACCTGCGGCGACGCGATCGGCAGGTCGGCGTACCAGTCGTAGAACGACAGCAGCGTGCCGCCGAGCAACGCGTGGTAGCGGGTGCCCGCCGCGAACGACGCCATCGACATCGCCGGGATCGGTGAGAACCCGACGACGCGGTCCGGCCCGTAGGCCTTGGTGGTGTACACGTGCGCGGCGGCCACCATGGTGGTCACCTCGTCGTGCGTGGCCCGCACGAACCCGCCCCGCCCACGCTGTCCCTTGTAGACGGCCGACTTCGCCGGGTCCTCGACGATGTCCGCCCACGCCGCCACCGGGTCGCCGAACCGCCGGAGACCGGCCCGGAACATGGTGATCAGCGAGCCGCGCACGTACGGGTGCCGCACCCGCGACGGCGAGTACTCGTACCAGGAGAACGAGGCACCCCGCGGGCAGCCGCGGGGCTCGTAGTCGGGGCTGTCCGGTCCCGTGGTCGGGTAGTCCGTCGCCTGGTGCTCCCACGTGATCAGATCGTCCTTGACGAAGACGTTCCAGGAGCAGGACCCGGTGCAGTTCACACCGTGCGTGGAGCGCACGACCCGGTCGTAGCTCCACCGGTCGCGGTAGAACGACTCCCAGGCACCGGAGTCGATCTGGTGCAGGGTTCGCCCGTGGTCGCCGACCGTCTCCTTGGTCAGAAAACGCCGCACGCCGAGCAGAGCGCTGTGGCCGGGGACACGGTCGTTCCCGGGGACAGGTTGAGTGGACACGTTCACAAGGTTCGCCGAGAACGCCCCGCCGCTCCGCAGGCGAACGACCCGCGGGTCGGGGACCTTCGTCCCGCGGACGTCGGGGCGTTGATCCCTGCCGGTCGGTCGCGCCGCGCCACATCCTGGACGGCATGACGACACACGCGACACGGCCGGGCGCGTCCACGGCCGGCCCCACCCGCGAGGACTCCTCGCCGCCGGTCCGCAGGCGGGTGTTGATGCTGGTGCTGGCGATGGTGGGCTTCGCCGTGAACTTTTGGGCGTGGGCATTGCTCAGCCCGTTGGGTCCGTTGTTCAAGGAGGACCTGGGGCTGAGTGCTTTCCAGCAGGCGCTGCTGG
>NZ_BAAFVK010000026.1:0-60799 GCF_054661535.1 Actinophytocola sp. KF-1
GCGGGCCTGGCGGGCTCCGCCCGCGGAGCGGGCCTGGCGGGCTCCGCCCGCGGAGCGGGCCTGGCGGGCTCCGCCCGCGGAGCGGGCCTGGCGGGCTCCGCCCGCGGAGCGGGCCTGGCGGGCACCCCCCGCGAAACGGACCAGGCGGGCACCCCCCGCACAACCCAAAACCCCACCCCCGACCCCGCGTCCAAAAAATCTTCACAGACCCTGTCGAAAACCGCTCCCCCCGTCCGACGCGTCGGTGAGACACGCCGAGCGGAGAGGACAGCGCCATGACAACCACCCTGGTCACCAGGAACGCACTGGCCGACGCGCTCATGGCCGAGGACACGGCCGAGGAGACCGGCTGGCTCGACCCGCTCGACCGCGTCACCTGCCCCGCCCACCGGCGCTGGATCCACCAGTGCTGCCACAGCGACCTGCACGTCAGCCGGATCACCGGGCACCGCTGGTGCCGGCCGTGCGGGCGGGCGCTCGAGGTCGCGGTCGACGAGGTCGCCCGCACCGTGGCGGTGCGCTGTCCCAGGTGCGGGCGCGGTGCGCGGACCAGGGCCGACGCCCAACTGGTCGCCGCGTGCGAGGCGAGTCTCACCGCATCCACCGCAGCGTAGGAGGAAACCGAAATGGCACGCGTCATCTGCGACATGTCCATGTCCCTCGACGGCTACGTCACCGGCCCCAACGACAGCCGCGAGAACCCGTTCGGCGACGGCGCCGACACCCTGCACGACTGGTTGTTCAAGGACCCGACCGACGACGACAAGGCGATCATCGAGGAGGCGATGGCGTCCTGCGGCGCGGTCGTGATGGGGCGCAAGTCGTTCGACAAGAACGAGGGTGACGGCGGCTGGGGTGACGGCGGCCCGATGGGCGACGTCCCCGTCTTCGTGGTCACCCACCACGCGCCGGCCAAGGCCTACCCGCCCGTGTACACGTTCGTCACCGACGGGGTGAAGAGCGCCATCGAGCAGGCCAAGGCGGTGGCCGGGGACAAGGTGGTCGGCCTGCACGGCGCGACCGTCATGCAGCAGGGGCTGCCGCTCGGGCTGGTCGACGAGCTGTCCGTGCACGTGGTCCCGATCCTGATCGGCGGCGGCACCCGCCTGTTCGAGACGCTGCCCTCGGGCATGCGACTGGAGCGGGTCAGCGCGATCGCCACCCCGGCGGCCACGCACCTGCGGTTTCGGGTGCTGCACTGACGGCCCGTGGGAAACTCGTCGGCGGCCGGCCGATGAGTTTCCCACCCAGCGGAGGTCTGTACCGGTACGAGGAGAAAGGACCGGGCGCATGACCGTCGAGACGGAGCCGGACTTCCTGAGCCAGGCGGACCCGTACCGCAGGGAGCTGCTCGCGCACTGCTACCGCATGCTCGGCTCGGTGCACGACGCCGAGGACCTGGTCCAGGAGACCATGCTCCGCGCGTGGCGCGGCTACGACAAGTTCGAGGGCCGCTCCACGCTGCGCACCTGGCTGTACCGGATCGCGACCACCCAGTGCCTGACCGCGCTGGAGAGCCGCGGCCGGCGTCCGCTGCCCACCGGGCTCGGCGGCCCCAGCGACACCGGCGGCCTGCCGCTCGAGAAGCGCGACGAGGTGCCGTGGCTCGAGCCGATGCCGAGCGACGACGACGAGGACCCGGCCGCGATCGTCACCACGCAGGAGAGCACGCGGCTCGCGTTCGTCGCCGCGCTGCAGCACCTGCCCGCCAGGCAGCGGGCCGTGCTGATCCTGCGGGACGTGCTCGCGTGGCGGGCCGCCGAGGTCGCGGAACTACTCGGCACCACGACCGCGGCCGTGAACTCGGCGTTGCAGCGGGCCCGCGCCCAGCTCGAGGCGGTCGCGCCGACGCCGGACGACGTGGTCGAGCCGAGCACCGAGGACAAGCGGCGGCTGCTGGCCCGGTACGTCGAGGCGTTCGAACGCAAGGACGTCGACGCGATCGTGGCCCTGCTGGCCGAGGACGCGGTGTGGGAGATGCCGCCGTTCACCACCTGGTTCCAGGGCCCCGAACAGGTGGCACGGCACCTGGCCCGCCAGTGCCCCGGCGGTCCGGGCGACTTCCGGTTCGCGCACACCGAGGCCAACGGCGAGCCCGCGCTCGGCATGTACCTGCGCGGCGACGACGGCGTGTTCCGGCCGTTCACGCTGCAGACGTTCACGGTGCGCGGCGACCGGTTCACGCACGTGGTGTCGTTCTTCGACCTGCGCCTGTTCGACACGTTCGGCCTGCCGAGCACGGCATGAGGCCGCTGCTCGGCGGCGTCGGCCTGCTGGCACGCGCCGTCGACCACGCCCTGACCTGCCTCGACGCCGCCGACGGCGTGGACCTCGGCCGCCCGACCCCGTGCGCGGGCTGGGACCTGCGGACCCTGCTGGACCACGTCAACGACTCGCTGCTGGCCCTGCACGAGGCGGCCACGCTCGGCCGGGTGTTCCCCGACTCCGGCGACTACACGGGCAGCGACCCGATCGCGATGCTGCGGGACCGGGCCACCCGGTTGGTCGGCGCGTGGACACCGCCCGTGCCCCGCAAGGAGGTCGACCTCGGCGAGCTGGCGCTGACGACCGCGATCGTCACCACCACCGGTGCGCTGGAGGTGGCGGTGCACGGGTGGGACGTGGCGCGCGCGTGCGGCGCGGACGGGACGGTGCCGGACGAGCTGGCGAGCGAGATGCTCGACCTGGTACCACTGCTGGTGTCGCCCGAGGACCGGCCCGCGCGGTTCGCGGCGGTGGTCGGCACGCCCTTCTGGGCAGCGCCCGGCGACCGGCTGGTCGCCCTTCTGGGCCGGCATCCCCAGTGGACGTATCGGTAGGTCGGCCGCCACGACCTCTCCGGTATGAGAGTGGCGTCGTTCAACGTCGAGAACCTGTTCGCGCGACCGAAGGCGTTCGACACGTCCGACCGGTCGGCAGGCGCGCCGATCCTGGCCGCCTACTCCGAGTTCAACGAGCTCGCCGCGGCCGAGGAGTACACCCCCGCGGCCCGCGACCGGATGCGGGAACTCCTGGTGGTGCTGGAGATCTACACGGTCCGGAACGGCGTGGTGCGCCGCAACCAGGCCCGCGACCCGAGGTGGGCGTGGCTGCGCAAGAACCGCGGCACGTTCGACCGCGAGCCGCAGGACCCCGCCAAGGACGTCGAGATCATCGCGAAGGGCCGCGCCGACTGGATCGGCTGGGTGGAGCTGGCGAAGGAGCCGGTCGACGAGATCGGCACCCGCACCACGGCCCGTGTGATCGCCGACATCGACGCGGACGTGCTCGCGCTCGTCGAGGTGGAGGACCGCCCGTCGCTGGTGCGGCTCAACAAGGAACTGCTCGGCGGCCGGTACGAGCACGTGATGCTGGTGGACGGCAACGACGACCGCGGCATCGACGTCGGCATCATGACCAAGGCGGGCTACGACATCCGGTCCATCAGGTCCAATGTGGACATCAAGGACGGCGACGACCCGGTGTTCTCCCGCGACTGCCCGCAGTACGAGATCCGCACCCCGTCCGGCGCGGTGCTGCACGTGCTGGTCAACCACTTCAAGTCGCAGTCGGGCGGCGGTGGCGCGAAACGCAGGCGGCAGGCGCAGGAGGTCCGCCGCATCGCGGACGAGCTGGTGGCCGCGCGGAAGAACGTGGTCGTGCTCGGCGACCTGAACGAGGGCCAGCCGTCGCTGACCCAGCCGCCCGCGAACCTGAAGGACCTGTTCGACGGGCCGCTGCTGTCGTGCTACGACCTCCCCGGGTTCGACGTCGGCAAGCGGCCCGGCACGTTCGACGCGTGCGGCATCCGCAACCGGCTCGACTACGTGCTGGTGTCGAAGTCGCTGAAACGCCGCTTCCGGTCCGGTCACGTGTTCCGGCACGGCCTGTGGGGCACCAGGACCACGCGCCCGACCGACTGGTACACGTACCCGGAGATGCGGAACCACAACCAGCAGGCGTCCGACCACGCCGCCGTGGTGGTGGAGCTGGACCTCTAGCACGCGCCGCGCCCACCATCGCGAGTCGCGCTCTCGCGCACACCGAGTTGCCGGTTTCATGCACATCGCCGGCGCCCGCGCCGGCGACCTTCTGCACGAAACGTACAACTCGGTATGCGTGAGAGCGAGACTCGCGGTGTCCTGGCCGTCGTCGGCCGGTCGTCTGCCATGCCTAATGTAGGTGGCGTACCACTTCGACGGCTGGCCGGAGGTCTGCATGTCCTACGACGTGACCGCGGTGCGGGCACACTTCCCCGCACTCGACGAGGGTGCCGCCCACTTCGACGGGCCGGGTGGCTCGCAGTCACCGGCACAGGTCGCCGACGCGGTCGCCGGCGTGCTGCGGTCGGCGGTCGCGAACAAGGGGACGGTCACCGCGGCGGAGCGCAGGGCCACCGAGATCGTCGACGCCGCCCGTGCGGCGGGCGCCGATCTCGTCGGGGGCGACCCGGCGGGCATCGTGTTCGGCCGCAGCATGACCCAGCTCACCTACGACTTCGCCCGGACGCTCGCGAAGACGTGGGGCCCCGGCGACGAGGTGGTGGTGACCCGGCTGGACCACGACGCGAACGTCCGCCCGTGGGTCCAGGCCGCGCAGGCCGCCGGCGCCACCGTGCGGTGGGCCACGTTCGACCCCGCCACCGGCGTGCTGACCGCCGACGACGTGGCGACCGTGATCTCCGCGCGCACCCGGCTCGTGGCGGTGACCGCGGCGTCCAACCTGCTGGGCAGCCGCCCCGACATCCCGACGATCGCGGCGACGGCGCACGCCGTCGGTGCGCTGGTGTACGTCGACGGCGTGCACTACACCCCGCACGCGTTCGTCGACGTGGCCGCGCTGGGCGCGGACTTCTACGCGTGCTCACCGTACAAGTTCCTCGGCCCGCACCTGGGCATGCTCGCCGCCGCGCCCGCGTTGCTGGAGGAACTGCGCCCGGACAAGCTGCTGCCGTCGTCGGACATCGTGCCGGAGCGCTTCGAGTACGGCACCCTGCCCTACGAGTCGCTGGCGGGCACGACGGCCGCGGTCGACTTCCTGGCGGACCTGGTCCCCGGCACGGGCTCGCGCCGCGACCGCCTTGCCGCGTCGATGGAGGCGCTGGAGCACCACGAGCAGGTGCTGCTGTCCCAGTTGGACAACGGACTCGCGGACCTGTCCGGCGTCGAGCGCTACGGCGACCCGGACCGGCAGCGCACGCCTACCACGCTGTTCACGGTGACCGGCGTGGCACCGGCGGAGACGTACCGCGCGCTGGCGGACCGCGGCGTGAACGCACCGGCGGGCACGTTCTACGCCTACGAGTGCGCGAAGGTGCTGGGCATCGAGAACGGCGGCGCGGTGCGCGCGGGTATCGCCCCGTACACCAGCAAGTCCGATGTGGACCGTCTACTCGAGGCGGTCGCGGCGGTCCGCAGGTAGCGGGACGCACGGTGGCGCCGAGGAGCATCCCCGGCGCCACCGTCGGCATCGAGACAATCCACGGCGCCGGGACGTGTCGTCACCGGCGCCGTGGGCATGGTGCGCTCATCGGTCCTGGTGGGACCTTTCGCGCGCCTCATGCATGTCCGCTTCGGCCCTCGCGCGCTCCGCGGCGGCTTCCTTCTCCGCCACCTCGCGTTGTGCCCCGGCCTTGTCCTGCTGGGCCTGACCTTCACGGACCTTGGAGTCATCCCCCGTGATCGCGCCGGCCGCTTCCTTGAACCTGCCCTTGATGTCCTCGACGACGCCCTTGACGCCCTCGGCTGGGCCACTCCTGTCCGGCATCGTTCTGCACCTCCCGACTGGAGTCCGGTACACACCAGAACTACCCGGCGGGGTGACTACAAAACCTCGATCTGCTCCCGCAGGATGTCCAGGTGCCCGGCGTGCCGCGCGGTCTCCTCGATCAGGTGCACGTAGATCCAGCGCACGGACACGCTGCCCATCTCGTGGTGCGGTACGACGTCGTCGAGTGCGAAGTCCTTCGCCACCTCGCGCGAGCGGGCGCACGCGGCCCGGTACTCCTCGATCAGCGAGGCGGCGGTGTCATCGGGCTGGACGGTGAACTCCCAGTCCCGAGGGTGCGCGCGCCGGTTGTCGCCGGAGCGCGCGCCGAGTAAGTACTCGAACCAGCCGGTCTCCACCCATCGCAGGTGCTTCACCACGCCGCCGACGGTGGTGAGCGACGGCACCAGCCTGCGCCGGATGTCCACTTCGGACAGACCGGTGATCTTGTCGACGACGGCGGCGCGGAAGGTGTCCAGCCACACTTCCAGCATCGGGCGCTCGGCGGCCGTCGCCACCGCGTTCTCTGGTCGGGCCATGCGAAGGAGAGTAAACCGGTGCACCGACAAAAACCGGCGGCGCGACAGCGCTAGCCCGGACCGGGTGTCCCGGAGATGGCGCGGAGCCGGGCGATCAGCTCCACCGTCTCCAGCCCGCACAGCTCGGCCATCCGCTCCAGCGCGGAGATGTCCAGGCTCACGTCCGCGGGCCCCGGCGTGCCGTTCAGCTCGCTGAGCCGCCCCTTCGCCCACCGCCGCAGCGGCAGCAGCTCCGGCTGCGCGTCGCGGACGACCTTGTGCAGGTCGATGCGGATGCGACCGACCGGGGAGTCGCTGAACACCCGCTGGTGGACCCGCGCCATCAGCTCGTGGGGCACCTCGTCGAGCGCGAGGCAGATCTCCACGAGCCGCACGACCGAACACTGTCTCGTGCCGAGCTCGTACGTGGCGAGGGTCTGGAGGGAGATGTCGCTCTGCAGCCGACGGTTGAGATCTCGCCGCGTCCACCCGCGCTGCTTGCGCAGACGGCGCAGCTCGTCGCCGAGAATCCGCTGGTAGTTCGCTGTGTCCAGCTGCACGATCGCCCCTCTCTCCGTGGCACCCCGGTCCCCGACCGGCCTGCCGACATATGAGGAAGCGACCAACCCGCGACCGATTACGCGGGTTTTCAGTATTTGCTTTTGCGAGTACCCCTTTCGGGTGAACTCCTACGTCCGAACAGCAGGATTCGGCTACGTCAGTTGACGCAGCCACCGGTGTTCTGCTTGGGCTGCTGGGCGTGCGCCGCGCCGCTGCCCGACAGGTCGAGGAGCCGGTCGCCCGCGAGCCCGTCGCCGTTCCCGGCCGCACTGTCCGAACCGGACGCACCGGGGCCGGCGTAGTCGGCTCCCAGGAGGACGGTCACGGTGCCGGCCGGGAGGTTCGCGTCCTCCTCGACCTGCATGTTCCCGCCCAGCGCGGCGGCCACCCGGTCGCCGGCGGCCTTCTCGCCGGCGGGGTACCGGACCACAGTGGAGTCACGGTTGTCGGCGTTGCCGACGTCCCCCTTGGTGAAGCCCCTGGCACCCAGTTCGTCGGCGACGGACTTGGCGAGACCGCCGACGTTCGACGCGTTACGCACGTTGACGGTCGTCTTGCTGTTGTCCTGGGTGCTGTCGTCCGTCTGCGCGCCCGTTCCGCCCTTGTCGTCCTTTTTGCCGATCAGGCCGTCGACGAACGCCTTCACCTCGTCCGGGTCGACCTCGACCGCGGAGCCGTCGCTGTCGGTCTGCAGGTCGATCGTGCCGTGCGGGATGGTCTTGAACTCCACCTTGCCGCCGGTGATGCCCATCATCTGCTGGGCGAACTGCATGATGTTCCAGTCCTGGTCCAGCACGACCGACTTCTGGATCGCCGCCTGCAGCTTGTCGAGCGTCTCCGAGCCCGGCGCGAGCATGTCGCCGGAGAGCATCTTCTTGGCCATCCCGGACATGAACACCTGCTGGCGCACGATGCGGTCCAGATCGCCGTTGGGCAGGCCGTGGCGCTGCCGCACGAACGCGAGCGCCTTCCGGCCCGCGATCGTCTGCCGCCCCTTGATGAAGTCCGCGCCGGAGTACTCGTCCTTGACGGCCCGGTTCAGGCACACCTCGATGCCGCCGATGGCCTTGGTGATGTCGTAGAAGCCGAGCAGGTTGATCTCGGCGTAGTGGTCGATGCCCGCGCCGGTCAGGTTCTGGATCGTCTCGATCAGCTTCTTCGCGCCCTCCTGGTTGGAGCGCACCTGCAGCTCGGCCTCGTCGGCGACGCCCTCCTCGCGCAGCCTGGCCATGGCCTCGTTCTTGGCGCGCGCGTACGCGGAGTTGATCTTGTGCTGGCCGTAGCCGGGGATCTCGACGTAGGAGTCGCGCGGCATGGACACGCCGACCGCGGGACCGCCGTCATTCGGGATCCGGATCATGATCAGCGTGTCGGTGTTCTGCTCGCCGTCCGAGACGCCCGCGTTCAGCATGGCGAGCTGCTCGTCGGACAGCGGGTGGCCCTGCGCGTCGGTACGGCTGTCCATGCCGACCATCAGGATGTCGATCGCGCCGTCCGCGGGCTTCTCGACCTGCGGCTGGTCGATGACGTCCCGGGTGGCGAGCCCGTCGGCGAACTCGTCGAGCCGGTTCGCGTAGTAGCCGGTGCCGACCAGCACGACCGCGGACAGCAGCGCGACGAGCGTCTTGGCGCCGATCAGGCCGGGCCTGCGGGACTTCCTCGGCCGGGGCCTCGGCGCGGGCGGCGGCTTGGGCTGCCAGCGCGCGTCCGACGTCCTCGGCGCGGGCTTGCTGCGCTCGGTCGGGGCTTCGGCGCGGGCACGCTCACGCCGGTCGGCGATGCCGCCGGTACGACCCGCGACCACGCGCCCGGAGTTCACGGGTGGAGGCGTGCGCCTGCCGTCACGCGACGGCGGCTGCTGCCGGCCACGCCCGGGCCGTGGCCCTTCTGACCTCGGCGGCCGATAACTCACCCCTGTTCCCTCCCGCTCCCGCTGAAACCGCTCTCCCGGACTAGAGACGCGCCCGGACCCCGCACGGTTGTCCCGTAGGGTGGCATACGTCGCCGAACGTGATCGCACCGACGCGGGATTTCGCCCCGGGTCAGCGTCCGGCGGGTGCCGGTCCAGGACTGGTTGCCCGGGTCAGCACGGGCGTACACACCAGGGCGACGACCAGTGCCCCGGCCATTGTCACGCCGTGCACCACGGTGCCGGGCCCGCTGACGGTCGTCAGCATGGGCGGCACGCATGCGATGGCCGTCACCAGCCACGGCCCCGGCCGCGCGCTGGTGTGCAGGTGGACGCAGTGCAGCAGGTACCAGCCCATGAGCAGGTGGATCAGGTTCGCCATCGGGTCGACGGGCAGGCCCAGCACGTCGGCCGACCCGTCCCACCCGGACAGCCCCGCGACGGCGAAGCCGACCACGCCGAGCGCGCCGTACGCGACGCCGAGGACCGCGGCGAGGGTGTCCTGCCGGCCCCGTACGGGCGGCGGGCCGGTCGCCGGTTCGGCTGGTGCGGGCGGGCGGCGCTCGAACCACAGGAACGCGAGCAGCGTCGGCATGGCGATCAGCCCGACGGCGAAGATCATGCGCGGTTCGGTGAGCCAGCCGACACCCGCCTTGCTCACCACCCCGAGCAGGCCCTCCAGCACGAGCATCGCGCACAGGTACACCAGGTAGACGGTCATGGGCGCGGCCCTGACCACGGCGGCGACGCGCGCCGGGGCGCTGGTGGTGAGCGCACGCAGGCCTGCCTCGCGGGGCAGCGCCACCAGCGCGGTCTGCACGATGCCGATGAGCAGCACGCCGGCGAGGGACGGCGCGAACGCCGCGTACCCGGTCGGCTCGGCGAGCTGCAGCTTCGGCTGCGCGCCGAACACCGTGAGCAGCACCAGCCCGGCGAACGCGGCCGCGGCGGCCGCGAGCAGCACCCGCCGCGGGATCCGCCAGAGCGTCCGGTCGGCGTAGTGGAAGGCCAGCTGGGCGAACAGCAGCGCGACCAGCACGCCGCCCGCGTGCGCGGCCACCGAGCCGCCGACGAAGCTCAGCCCGGCCACCGCCGCCAGCAGCACCAGCGGCGTGACCACCGGGAACGCCGTGTGCAACCGGTGCATGAGCGGGGTGAGCGCCACGACCAGCACGTACAGGCCGAGCAGCCACAGCGGCTGGACGATGATCCTGCTGAACGCGGCGACCCCGCTCTCCGGGACCCGCAGCAGTTCGAGCGACAGCGGGATGACCAGCCACGCGATCACGAACGCGAGCACCGGCCGGATCAGCCAGCCGACCCGGCTGACGAGATAGGTGACGTAGTGGCCCTCCACGGCCCGCCACGCCAGCAGGTTCGAATGACCGCCCGCGAGGAAGAACAGCGGCACCAGCTGCAGCAACCAGGTGAGCGGCCAGGCCCACGCCGGTTCCGAGTCGCCGCGCATGGTGAACGCCAGCAGCGACTCGCCGAGGACGATGCCGGTCAGGCTGAGGATGCGCAGCAGGCTCATGCTGTGCGCCTGTGCCTGCTCGGTCTCGGTCAGCACGGGCCGGTGGTGTACCGAGCGGACCTTCGGCGCGCCCTTGCGCGCGATGGCCGGCGCCCGCGCCATGATCAGCAACATGATCACGATCATCGCGATCGACCACACGCCGACCGGCTCGTTGCGCGGCGGCCCCCACCGCTGGTGCCAGGAGTTGACGACGAGGCCCGCGGTGTAGATGGACGCGACGACCTCGCAGGTGCCCGGCGAGCCGAGCGGGTTGTAGCGGCACTGCGCGTGCATGTCGGCGGAGAGCCGGTCGTCGAGCCGTTCCCGCAGCTCGGGCGACAGCGGCTGCCCCTTGGCCTCGGCGTAGCGGAGCAGGTCGTAGCCCAGGTCGTGCGCCTTGCACCCCACGCTGTAGTCCCACTGCGTCGCCCCCCACGGCGACGAGCACCCCCCGTCCGGGTGCACGGCACGTGTCGTGCCGTCAGGCGCTGTCATGTGCACCGGTTCGCGCCCGCTGACCTCTTCGAAGTCCGCCGGGAGGTCCGCGATCGGGTCCCGCCCCGACTCGGGGTCGAGCTGGTCCTCGATCGCTTGTGCCGCCTTGGCGACGTCCCCCGTCGGCGGCTCGTACCTCGGCGGGTCCGGCCGGGAGGCGATCACCGCGAAGCCGGCCGCCGCCAGCACGATCGCCACCAGTGCGCTGAACCGGGGCAACCGTCCTGGTTTCCCCATGGCCCGAAGGCTACTCGCCGAGATCACCTCGGCCATCCGGATTGACCCTGATCTCTGCCCCCTACCCCGGTACTACAGAGAGGGTCCGCGTGGTTCCCCAGGGTGATCGAAACGGGTATCCGCGTTCCAAACCTCGAATCCGAAATCTCTGCGAAATCGCAACTCGGGGTGTGCGCTCTCGTCAGCCCGCGAGACGGACCTGGTTTCTGCCGCCTTCTTTGGCTTCGTAAACGGCGGCGTCGGCGGCCTGCAGCAGAGAGTCCAAGGCGGTCGCGTGAACGGGGTATACAGCGACCCCGATCGAGGTGGTCCGATTCGAGATGGCCACCGGACCACCGCGTTTGTCCGTGGTCGGCACGTGCAGTTCGGAAATCGTCTGGCGGATTCGTTCCCCGGCCGCCTCGGCCTCGGCGGAGTCGGCGTCGGGCAACAGGAGGACGAACTCCTCGCCGCCGAACCTGCCGATCACGTCGCTCGGGCGGGTCGCGCTGCGCAGCGCGTGCGCGACGTACTCGAGCACGTCGTCGCCCGCCGGGTGCCCCCACGTGTCGTTGATCGACTTGAAGTGGTCGAGGTCGACCATGAGCAACGCGCACGGCAGGTCGTCGCGGCTCGCCCGGTTCATCTCCCGCTCGGCGACCTCGCGCCAGCCTCGCATGTTGAGCAACCCCGTCTTGGGATCCGTTCGAACGTCCACCTGCAACTGACGGACCTCGGCGATCCGGTTGCCGATCACGCCGATGGCCACCATGATCACCAGCGCGGCGGGGAGGTTGACGGCGAGCACCGCGGCCACGACGCCCAGCGCGATGGTGACCGCCTCGAGCTCGTTGTCCTCCTTGCTGCCCAACAGGGTCCGCACGGTCGCCTGGCTGTCCGCGAGCGCGAGGACGATGCCGATGAACAGCGCCTGCAGACCGCCGTAGATCAACCCGGCGACGACCATCACCGCGAACTCCTTGAAGGAGCTCAGCGAGCCCATCGCGCCGAACGACACCCACCCCCGGTCGCCGAGCACGTCGACGACCTCGTGGGCGATGGTCGCGGCGAGCATCATCGAGAACGCCGCGAACACGAACCGGTGCGGCTGCCTGCGCGCGACGAACCAGCGCTGGGCACGGCTGACGACGATCAGCAGCAACGCCAGGTGGATGGGCAGCACCAGCACGCCGGGGAAGGACCAGATGCCGGTCAGGTCCACATAGACCTGGGGCTTCGTGCGCTTGCTCCGGCGCCGCTCCTCCTGCCGCCGTGACAACTGGATGTGCAGTGTCGCGCACAACGCCAGTGCCACGAACCGGAACCAGTCCGCCCGGCCGGGCGCGGGCGCGGTGACACAGGCCCAGATCATCGCGGCCAGTGCCACGGCCTCGAAGCCGAGGTGGTAGGTGACGATCCGCCGCGGCTGGCTCCACAACGCCCACTCGCGGGGATGGACGATGTTCAGTTTGCGCTCGCTCTTCTTCGCGGCGCGTTCGTCGTTCACACTGGTGGACGACAGTGCCACCGGCTCCGCCGGCGTACTCGCGTCGTCAGGTGCCACCGGCCTGGCTCCCTCTCGAGCGGTGAACGACATGGGCCTACATCCTGCATCAACATCGCTCACCAATGTGTGCGGAACGGTGGGAAAACCGCGATGCACACCGACCGGTTACTATTCTCTCAGTCGTTGACCCGGTGTAGGCGGATTGACGACACCTGCTGCCAGCCCCCGGGCGGGAGGTCCCCCTGATGAGTTCCCACTGTGAGTTATGCGCCACCTCCGTAGGTTCGCTGTCAGTGACGGCTCGGGTCACTGATCGCAGCCCGTCGGCGGGAGGTGAATTCGTGATGTCGGACCGCGAGTACTGATCTGCCAACACCGTCCCCGGACGAATTCGACGGTTCGTCACGCCCGTGACGTCTCCGGCCGCCCCCCGGTCCGGTTCTTCGCCTTGTCGCTCCTCGCCCCGGCCGCGTAGACCGCGTTCTCGGCGCGGTTCTGCCTGGCCCACGCGATGGTGGCAGGCACGGCGATCACCACACCGACCGCACCGGCGAGCGCGATCGTGGTGGACGCGGAGCCAATCCCTTCGGCCACCGCGCCCCCGATCGCCACGCCGATGCCCTGGGACACCCGGAGCCCGGCACGGATCACGCCGAACGCACCGCCCCGGATCTCGTTGGGGACGAGTGTGTTGAACGTGGCGCTGACGGTGATCTGGTAGGCGCCGAACGCGCCTGCCAGCGCCAGCAGCACCAGCGCGAACACCACGTGCGGCTCGAGCGCGAACGCGATGAGGCACGCGCACGACGCCGTCGCGAGCGCGCCCACGATCCGCACGCGGTGCTCGGCCGAGACGAACCTGGACAGCACGTACGTGCCGAAGACGAAGCCGAGCGGGTCGGCGGCGAGCAGCCAGCCGACGGCGGCGTCCGGGGCGTTCAGCTCCTTCGCGAGCGGCGCGACCAGGCCCTCGGGGATCACGACGAACCCGACGAGCCAGGACAGCGTCAGCAGCACCCGCATGCGGTTGTTGCCGAACACCCACTTCGCGGCGCCGAACCAGCCGTCCTCCTTGCGGCCCGCCGCGCGGCGGTTGCGCAGGAAGCGGCGGATGACGACCGCGCTGACCAGGAACGTGACCGCGTTGATCGACAGCGCCCACGTGGTGCCGATCGCGACGACCAGGACGCCGCCGAGCGCAAGGCCGAGCAGCATCAGCGTGTTCGTGGTGATGCCGCGCAGGTCCTGGCTGCGCAGGTACAGCTCGTCGTCGGTGAAGATCTCCCTGGTCACGGCGTTCTGCGCGGCGAGTGCGGGTGCCTGCGCGAGCCCGACGCCCAGTACGAGGGCGCAGAGCGCCGCTATGTGCATGCCCGGGATGGCCATCAACCCGACCAGCACGGCCTGGACCGAGGTGCACGTGACCATCAGCGACCGGCGCGGGAACCGGTCGGCCAGCTGGGACAGCCCGAGGCCGCCCGCCAGCGCGGACACGTACGACAACGCGTAGACGAGCGCGGCGAACAGCGCCGACTCGGTGCGGTCGTAGACGAGGATCGTGAGCGCGACCTTGGCCAGCTGGTCGCCGAAGATCGACTGCGCCTCGGCGAACCAGAGCGCGCGGAACTCGGTGACCGCCAGCACGGCGGACATCCCCGGCGCTCGTTGGCTCAACGTGTCAACCCCCGTGTCGACCTTCGTCCGCAGATCCCGCCATGGTCTAAGAGGACCACGCCGCCTGGCGATCCGCTGACCGCAAGGCTTCTCGACACTTGCGGTGCCCGGTCAGCTACATCTCGAGTCAGTGGTTGATGCTCTTGGGTCATCACCACGTAGCTCAGAGTACCGGCCTCTGTGAGAACCGTGGGCATCGGTCGATGGTCCCACGCTGTTCCCAGATACCAGATATGCCCCGGACGGTGTACACGTTCGACAGTTTAAGCAGGTGAAACGCGGCTTTCGCGACAGACCTACCGGTCTTTCAGCAAACCGAGCAGCACCTGCTCGATGTCCTGCTCCTCCTCGCGGTAGTCCCGGGCCGTCCGCGACACCGAGTGCGCGATCCGGTCGGCCTTCCCGCCGAGGCCCTTGACCTGCTGTTGCAGTGCCGCGCCGAAGTGGTCCAGCGCGGCGGCGAACCCGGTTTCCTTCCCGATCCTGCCGAAGCTGTCGTCGGCGAGGCCGCGGACGTTCCTGAGCTGGTGGGTCGAGAGGTCCCGCAGGTCGTCGGCGATGTGGCGGGTCGTGCGGGCGTAGCCGGACAGCGCGTCCGGGTCGACGGCGAACCCGTCCCGGTCGCGCCCCTGCCCGCGACCGTGATCCTTGCCGGGCTTCCGGTCGTCGTCCTTCTTCTTCATGGCCCGGATGCCACGGCGGGCGTCGTCGAGGTACTTCTTGTACGCGCCGCTCGTGTAGGTGGTCCACGGCCGGAACGAGTCGCCGTGGCCGGAGATGGCCCACGCGGCCTTGGCGTTCTCCTCCGGGTCGAACAGCTCGCGGTTGCTGTCGATGTCGAACTGGTCGCGCCGGGCCGGCCCGAGCGAGCCGATCATGTTGATCTGCCACAGCCCGTACGAGTCGTCCGGCGGCACCGGGTTGTGCGCGCGGGTGTCCCCGCCGGACTCGGCCATCGCCACGGCGACCGCCACCGTCAGGTCCTGACCGCGGAACCCGGCGTCGTGGGCGTACTCGGCGATCTGCGCAGGCGACAGCTTGGCCACGGACGTCTCCCCTCACGTGTTCGTTCGGGGAGAAGCGTCGCGGGCACGGCGGTGCCGCCGCCAGCGCCAGTGCACAGCGGTGCAGGCGCAGTGCACGCCTGGGCTAGCCGACCAGGTCGAAGTCGGCAGGCTCGATCTTGCGGGTGCGCAGCCAGTACCGCCAGGTGAAGCCCGGCCAGATGGTGCGGTTCACGCCGCGCGAGTCCAGGTACCAGCTCTTGCAGCCGCCCTGCGTCCACACGCCCTTGACCAGCCTGCGCTGCATGTCGGACTGGAACCGCGCCTGCGCGCTCTCCTTCGTGTCCAGCCCCTGGGCGCCGTGCTCCTCGACCAGCGCCATCGCCTGCGACACGTACCTGATCTGCGACTCGATCATGAACACGACCGAGTTGTGGCCGAGCGCGGTGTTCGGGCCGAGCAGGAAGAAGAGGTTGGGGTAGCCCGCGACGGTGATCCCGAGGTGGGTCTGGATGCCGTTGTCCCGCCAGTCCTTGGACAGGTCACGCCCGTCGAGACCGGTGATGTCCAGGTAGTCGAAGGCGTCGGTGACGTGGAAGCCGGTGCCGTAGATGATCGCGTCGACCTCGTGCTCGACGCCCTTGTCGTCGACGATCCCGTGCTCGGTGACCTCGCGGATGCCGTCGGTGTTGACCTCGACGTTGGCTTTCGTGAGCGCCGGGTAGTAGTCGTTGGCGATGAGCACCCGCTTGCAGCCCATCACGTAGTCGGGCGTGAGCTTGCGGCGCAGTTCCGGGTCCTTGACCGCCTTGTGCATGTGCGCCTTCGCGATCCGCGACGCGAGCCTCATCAGCGTGGGCCTGCCGTTGAAGCCGATCGCACGCGCCTCCAGCAGCCAGTAGATGGCGTCGCGGTAGAGCCGCTGCGTGCCCGGGACCAGGCGGAACAGGGTCTTCACCCATTCCGGCATCGCGTGGTCGGGCTTGGGCATGATCCACGGCGGGGTGCGCTGGAAGAGCGTCAGCTTCGCGACGTCCGGCTGGATGCGCGGGACGAACTGGATCGCGCTCGCACCCGTGCCGACGACCGCCACCCGCTTGCCGGTGAGGTCGTAGTCGTGGTCCCACCGGGCGGAGTGGAACGCCTTCCCGCGGAACCGCTCCGCGCCCGGCAGCTTGGGGATGTTCGGGATGTGCAGGCCGCCGATGCCGGAGACCAGGAACTTCGCGGTGAAGTCGCCCTTGCTGGTGGTGACGTGCCAGCGGTGCTCGTCGGCGTCCCAGCGGGCGCCGGTGACCTCGACGCCGAACCGGATGTGGCGGCGCAGGCCGTACCGGTCGGTGACGTCGCGCAGGTACTGCCAGATCTCCGGCTGCGGCGAGAAGGACCGCGACCAGCGCGGGTTCTGCTCGAAGGAGAACGAGTACATGTGCGACTGGATGTCACAGGCGCAGCCCGGGTAGGTGTTGTCGCGCCACGTGCCGCCGACGTCGGCGGCCTTCTCGAGCACGACGAAGTCCTCGCGGCCGTCCTTCTTGAGCTGGATGGCCATGCCCAGACCGGAGAAGCCGGTGCCGATCACCACGGTGTGGAACTCCATGCCGCCCTACCTTACTCGGAGTAGGTTACTTCCGGTAGAGTAACGCCGTGGGGCCTGTGAGGGAACAGCCGAGGAAGCGGATGCCGCGCGCGGAGCGCGAGCAGCAGATGCTGCGGGTCGCGGAGGAGATCTTCGCCGAGCGCGGCTACCGCGACACGTCCATGGACGAGATCGCCGAGCGCGTCGGCGTCTCCAAACCGATGATCTACGAGTACTTCGGGTCCAAGGAGGGCCTGCTCGTCGCCTGCATCAGGACGGCGCGCGCCGAGCTGCTCGCGGCGACGATCGCCTCCGTCGAGGGCGTCGAGTCCGCGGAGGAGGCGCTGCGGCGCGGGCTGACCGCGTTCTTCGAGTTCATCGACTCGCACCGGCAGTCGTGGAAGATCATCCAGGCCGAGGCGACGGTCGCGGGCCAGCAGGCCGTCGACGAGATCGAGGCGGGCCGCCAGCAGCAGACGGAGATCAACGTCACGCTGTTCTCGTCGTTCCTGCCGGACGTGCCGCACGCCGAGCTGGAGGCGTACGCGGAGATCGTCGTCGGCGCGTGTGAACGGCTGGCCACGTGGTATGTCCACCGTGACGTGTCGGCCGCCGACGCCGCCGAACTTGTCATGCGGTTGGTCTGGTTCGGTCTACGGCCGAATTGAGCACGCACGGTGACCGCCGATCGATTATGGTCAGCGGAACGTGTCTTCCCCACGGGGGCGGGGAGGACCGAGGAGGGCGGGAGTACGAGATGGCTGACCCGATCGAAGTGAACTACACACCGGACGGCGACGACTGGGCGGTCGCGGTCACGGGAAGAGGCCAGACCCTGACGGCCCGCGCGCCGGGCCTCATCGCGGCCCGCGATCGCGCGGACCAGCTGGTGGAGAAGATCGCGCCGGACGAGCCCGGCCACAAGACCGTGGTGCACCTGCTGAACGGCGACGCGGTCGAGTTCACCACGGCGTACCTGACGGCCCGCCTCGCGAAGACCGAGCCGGAGCAGCCCGCCGAGGTCCCCGCTCCGGCCGAGCCGGAGGAGTCCGGGCAGCAGGAGCGGAAGCCGGCCCCGACTCCGCGCGCGGAGTCCGACGCCGAGAAGGCCGGGGAATCGCAGAAGGAAGAACCAGCCGCCTCGGGCAGCTGACCCGATGGGGGACCCCTTCGTCACGCTGTCGGGTGACGAAGGGGTCCTTCACCGCATCGCGGTCAGCGGAAGAGCTTGCGGATCAGCAGCAGCAGGATCAGCGCGCCGACGCCGATCAGCGGGTACTTGACCTTCGGGGAGTTCAGCGTGCTCGCCGCGCCCGCCTTGGCCTCGGTCACCAGCTTCTTCGGGTTGGCCTTCGTGCCGAGCTGGTCCAGCGTGGACGCGAGCGCGTCCCGCGCCTGCTCGATCTCCCGCTGGATGGTGTCGGGGTCGCGCGCCACGGGATTCCTCCTCGGAAGAACGTTCTGTCAGGCCGACAAACCTAGAGCACCGCCGGGTGCACGGCTGTGCGACCCACCGGTCAGTACCTGGCGAGCTGCGCCACCATGCCCTCGCAGCTGCGCACCACCACCCGCGCGGCCCGGCGCTGCACCGACCCGAGCGCGTGGTTCTCCGCCTGCTCCTGCCAGCGGCGCAGCGCGTCGGACACCGCGTCGTGCAGTTCGTGCCCCGCCGCCTCGCGCTCGAAACCCAGCCGCGCGGCCAGTTCCGTGCCGACGCCGCCGACGAGCCTGCGCGCCTCGTCGGCCAGCGGGTCCGGCAGCGTGGTCCGCCCGCCGTGCAGCGCGGCCAGCAGCCGCAGCTCGCGGAAGTCGTGTGCGCTGACCACCAGGGCCTCCAGCGCCGACACCAGCCTGCGCGCGGCGGGCCGGGGCTCCATCCGCAGCACGACCTCCAGCGCCAGCAGCGCCGACCGCGCCTTCAGCACGTCGTGCCGGTCGGTGAAGCACTGCCGGATCGACTCGCGCAGCTCGGTGAGCCCGCTGCGGTCCACGAGCTCCGCCGACAGCGCGTCCACGGTGGTGAAGCCCTGGCGGATCAACGTGGTGACCAGGCGGATGCCGAACATCCCGAACCGTTCGAGCAGCGCGAGCCGGGTGCGCGCGTCCAGGCGCAGCGCCACGCCGTCGCCGACGAACCGGTCCGCCGAGACCATCGCGATCTCCAGCTGCCTGCGGGGCGCCTCGGCCAGCACACCGAGCGACGCCATCTCCTCGTCGGTCAGCGTGCGACCCGCCTGCGCCAGCAGGCCGGACACGGCGATCACGTTCTGGCACAGGCCGGTCAGCCCGACGTCCGTGCGGTACCTGCGGGCCAGCCGCTTCGCCGAGGTCAGCGCGTCGATCCGGCCACCGCCGACCTCGTCGGCCCGCGACAGCACGACGATCGAGTTGACCGGCGCCTCCCGCGCGATGGGGTGGTCCTGCAGCGACTGCAGGAACCCGACGTCCGTGGCGTGCGGCTGCCGCATGAGGTAGAGCACGGCGTCCGCGTCCAGCGAGATCCGCGAGCCGACCGCCGAGGAGTCGATGCCCGGCGTGTCGATCAGCGTGAGACCACGCAGCGTGCGCGACGGCCAGTCCACGACCACCCGATCGAGTTGGTCGGCCCGCCACCCCTCCAGGTCGATGTGGAGGCGCCCGCCCATCCGCGCGGCGGGCACGTCCCGTGGCGGCGCCTGTACCGGGTACACCTGCGCCCTCGGGTGCATGCCCCCTCGGTACCAGGCGAGGACCTGCCTGCCCTCCTCCACCGACAGCGGCGCGATCTCCTCGCCGACGAGCGAGTTCACCAGCGTCGACTTGCCCGTCTCCGGCTGCCCGGCGACCGCGACCCGCAGCGGCTCGGCGAGCCGGTCGAGGTGGCGGCGCAGCCAGTTGGTGGCGCGCGGGCTGTCCCGGTACAGCTCGAGTGCGTCGCGCACCATCGAGTGCGCGCGGTCTGCCAGGGTCACGCCGCCCCCTCGCAGGCTCCGGGACGCCGTGCTGCCGTGCCCGACCGGTTCACTCCGCAAGCTCCGCTCACGCTGTCAGCTCCCGGGGCGTGGCCGGCCCGGTCAGGGCCTGGATCCGCTTGTGCAGCCCGGCGAGCCGGTCGATCTCGGCGGCGATCTCCTGGCTGCGGCGCCGCCGCTCGGCCAGCTCCGCCTCCGCGGCCCGCTTGGCGGCGGTCGCCTGTTCGGCGATGCCCGACTGCAGCCGCTCCACGACCGACTGGAAGTGGTCGCGCAGCCTTCTCTGCACCTGGCGGGCGGTGTCCTTGCTGGCCTTGCCGTAGGAGAGGAAGAAGTCGTCCACGTGGCGCTGTGCCGTCTGCTTGGCGAGGGCCTGCCGCCGCTTCAGCCTGCCGGTCCGCTCGTCCCAGATGCTCTTCGCGCCGAACGCGGCACCCGCGGACAGCGAGATCGGGTTGATCAGCGGCATGCCCGCGATCGTGGTGGCGAGGCCGAACATGAGCAGGCCGCCGTACGAGCCGCGCAGACCGACGAACAGCTGCTGGCCGACCGTGAACTTCTCGATCCTCGGCGGCTCCAGCCCGCCGACGTGGTCGAGCAGGCCGTCGGTCGCGACCTCCTCCGGCACGGCCTCCTCCAGCGCCACCTGCCGGGCGATCTTCTCGGCCACCCACTGGAAGCGCTCGACGAGCCAGGCGAAGTTGACCTCGGCGGTGTCCACGAGCGCGTCCCGCAGCCAGTCGCCGAAGTCCTCCCACGTCCTGGCCGGGTCGGCGGTGTCGAAGAACTCGTCGGCGACGCGGACGATCTTGCGGGTGCGGTCGCGCAGGTCGTACTCCACGTCGGAGATGAGGTCGGCGACCTCGTCGGAGAGCATGGTCTGCCAGCGGGTCGTGCGCCTGCGCAGCTCGTCGAGCCGGTGCTGCGCGGCGCGGTACTGCGTCTGGGCGCGGCCCTGCTCACCGGTGCGGGTCTCGGTCAGCGCGGTGGTCAGCGGGCCGATCAGCTCCTTGGTGGCCTGCGCGGCCAGCACGGCGGTGGCGCCGCGGGCGATCGCGTCGCCGTTGCGCAGCACGTCCTGGGACAGGGTGCGCACGAGGTCGGCGAAGCCGGACTCCTCGTTGAGCTGCTTGTCCCCGGTCTGCGCGGCGGCCAGCCGGACGGTCGCCGACACCGGCACGACCTTCACCCGCAGGCCGGCGGCGGCGAGGCGGGCGCGGTTGCGCTCGGCGACCTTGCGCCACCGCGGCACGATGTCGATCTTCGTGAGCACGACCGTGACGACGGGGCAGAGCGACGTGACCTCCTTGAGCAGGTCCAGCTCGGAGGCGCACAGCTCCCCGGTGGCGTCGCTGATCATGAGCACGGCGTCGGCGGTGGCGAGCGCGGCGAACGTGGACTTGGTGCGCTGCGGGCCGGTGGAGTTGAGCGCGGGCGTGTCGATCAGCACGAGCCCGGCGGCGAGCAGCTCCCGCGGCAGGCCGACCTCGGCGTGCACGTCCGGCGGGCTGACCAGCGCCCGCTGGGCGACCTCGTCCACCGGCACGGGCACCCGCGTCGGCTCGTTCGACGGGCCGATCGCGCGCCGCCCGGACGTCGGCGCCTCGGTCACGAGCGCCGCGGTGGGGGTCGCCGAATGCGTTACAGTCGTTGGCGTGATTGTGGTCACATCGTCACCCACGGCACACACATTCGCCGTCACGAGGGCGTTGACCAACTGACTTTTGCCCTGGTTCAGCTCGCCGATCACGGGCACCCGGAGCGTCGGTTCGAGGAGCAGCGAACGGCGCTTCTCCAGCTTTCCTGCCAGGTCAGTGCGGTGATGCGTGATGCACGCCGCGATGGTGTCGTCGAGAACGCTGAGCCAGGGCTGAGTCCTCACCCGGTCGAGTGTGCCGTGCTCCCCCATCTGGGTGAAAGGGGGGCCGGGGCCCGTACTGCGTACGGACCCCGGCTCCTCGGGGTTGGGGCTAACCCCGTTTTCCCACTGGGCTGAAAAGGCGCGTTACAGACCCAGATCCAGGTCGCCCAGCAGCGGGGCGTCCTGCGGGAGGTGATCGGTGACACCCGAGACGAGCCCACCCACCGGGCTGTCGTGGACGGCATCGGTCACCGGGTTGCTGGACACGAGGCCGGTGACGGCGCTCGTGTCGACCGGCAGCGACGAGGTGTCGGCCGGCAGGTGGCTGGTCACGCCTGCCACCGTGTCGGAGACCGCACCGGTGACGTCACCGACCGCGGGCAGCGCGGCCGAGTCGATCGTCGGCACGTCCGGCAGCGCGGGCAGCTCGGGGAGCTGCGGCAGGTCGTCGACGGCGGGCAGGGTCGACACGTGGTCGGTGACGGTGTCGCCACCCTGCTCGATGCCGTCGGTCACCGTGCTGGTCGCGGTGTCCAGGACGTCCGCGACCGGGGCGGCCGGGCCGGTGAGGAAGCCCGCGAGCTGGTCGCTGCCCGCCTCGAGGCCGTCGGTGACCGCGGCGGCGCCGGTCGACGCGACGTGCGCGACCGTCCCGGCGACGGCGTCGCCGGTGGTGCCGAGGTGGTCGACGTCCAGCAGGTCGGCCGGGTTCGCCGGGTCGATGGTGAAGTCGCCGTCCGAGTTGGCCGAGATGCTGCCGAGCGGGGACTGCGCGGCGACCGCGAAGCCCTCGGTGCTGGCGTGCAGGCCGCCCGCGAGACCACCGGCGGGCGTGTCCACCGCGCCCCAGGCGGCGACGTCGCCGCTGGCGTGGCCGACCAGGCCCGCGTCGAGGTCGACGAGGTCCGACGAACCCTGGACCGAGCCGCCGAACTCCTCCGGGTCGAGCTTCGCGCCGCCCGCGAGGTCACCCAGCGCGGTGCTGGTCGAGCTCGAGATCGTCGGGGCGTCGGAGTTGTACGGGTTCGACAGGAAGCCGGCGACCGCGGTGTCGACCAGGTCGCCGTCCACGTCCGCGCCGAGGCGGGTGGTGTCCGTGTCGAGGCCCGCGGTCAGGTCGCCGAGCGGGGTCGACAGGTCGCCGAGGCCCGGGAGACCGGTCGGGAGGCCGGTGGGCAGGTCGCCCAGCTCCGGCAGGGCGGGGAGGCCGGCCGGGACGTCGACGGGCAGGTCACCCAGGGCGGGCAGGCCGGCGGGAACGTCCACCGGCAGGTCACCCAGCGCGGGCAGGGCGCCGAGGCCGGGCAGGTCGCCCAGCTCGGGGAGCGCGGGCAGGCCGGCCGGGACGTCGACGGGCAGGTCACCCAGGGCGGGCAGGCCGGCGGGGACGTCCACCGGCAGGTCACCCAGCGCGGGCAGGGCACCCAGGCCCGGCACGCCCGCGGCCAGGTCACCCAGCTCGGGCAGGGCGGGCAGCCCCGCCGGGAGGTCGCCCAGCACCGGCAGGTCGCCGAGGCCCGGGAGGGCGGGCGCCTCGGCAGGGGCCTCGGTGGCGCACTCGCCGTCCATCGGGGCGGCCGAGCCGTCAGCCGCGGCCGTCGCCTCGGCCTCGGCCGATGCGTTGGCCTCGGCCGGTGCGGCCACGGGCATGTCGTCGCGAACCAAGGTCAGAACCTCCTGCATGTCTGCGGGTGTCAAGTCGGAGAACCCCGCCTCCCCGAGCACGCCCACCGGATCGGCGGCGTAGGCAGCCCTCGCGGCCTCGTCGTTGAGCAGCCTCAACGCGAAGTCGTGCAGGGTCTCTGCTGAGAAAGACAACGAATTTCTCCTAGCGGATTCGAACTGGCGCGCGGCGGTGGCCAGGTGGGGACGGTGCGGCTCGACAACGCCGCGGCGCCGTGCGGAGATCAACCTAGGGACGCCGGGCGCGGGGGACATCGGGGATCACTCCGAGTTGTCGTTTCGCCCCATAGGGCTAACAATGACTCACTCGTTAGGGGGTTAGGGGCTCGCCCACCGCCCCACTGGGGGTTGCCCTACGGGGTCCCGCACCCTGGTACGACATAGCCCGCCCGCACGGACGGAGGTAACGCCCGCAATGCCCTACGCCCTCGGGATCGACCTCGGCACCGCGCGCACCACGGCGGCGGTCAGCCACAACCGGCACGACAGCTGGAGCGAGCCCACGGTCGTGCCCCTCGATGACGGCGCCGACCAGGGTGTCGCGTCCGTACTGCTCCTGACCAGCGACGACGCTGTGGAGGTCGGCGCGGCCGCGCGTCGTGGCGCGGCCGCGGCACCGGACCGGGTCGCCCGCGACTTCCTCGACCGGATCGGTGACGAGGTCCCCATCGCCCTAGGGGGACGGCACTACCCGGCCGAGTCGCTCGCGGCCGCGTTCGTCGCGGGGGTGGTGGACCGCGTGGAGGCGCACGAGGGCATGCCCGCCAGCCGGTTGGTGGTCACCCACCCGGTGGGCTGGGGTGCACACCGCCGGTCCGTGCTGCAGGCGGCGCTGCGCGAGCTGAACCTGCCCGAGCTGACCATGCTCCCCCGGCCGGTCGCGGCCGCGGAGGCCTACGCGGCGACCGACCGCGTCGAGGTCGGGCAGGAGATCGCGGTGTACTCGCTCGGCGCGGGCCGCTTCGAGGCGGCCGTGCTGCGGCGGGGCGCGTTCGGGTTCGAGCTGCGTGCGCACGCGGACAGCGCGGACGTGCTCGGCGGCGACCTCTTCGACGACCTGCTCGCCGAGCACGTGGCCGCCGAGCTGGGCGAACTGCCCGACTCGCCTGCCGCGCTCGCCGCACTGCGCGCCGCGTGCGCCGAGGCGAAGGAACGGCTGTCCACGGCCGTCGCGGTGACCGTCCCCGCGCCGCCGGGGGCGAAGAAGGCGACCGTGATGGTCAACCGCACCGACTTCGACGGCATGATCCGGCCGGTCGTCGAGCACACCGTGCAGATCCTGCGGCGCGCGATCCAGGGCGCCGGACCGGACGCGCTCCGCGCCGTCGTGCTG
The DNA here is from genome assembly GCF_054661535.1 of Actinophytocola sp. KF-1. Classification (NCBI taxonomy): domain Bacteria; kingdom Bacillati; phylum Actinomycetota; class Actinomycetes; order Pseudonocardiales; family Pseudonocardiaceae; genus Actinophytocola; species Actinophytocola sp. KF-1. Next base: position 24,553 of record NZ_BAAFVK010000026.1, read on the forward strand.
GTCGGCGGCTGCGCGCAGGTGCCGCTGATCGCCGAGCTGGTGTCGGCCGCGGTGCGGGTGCGCGTGGTCGCGGCCGAGGACCCGACCACGACGATCGCCCGCGGCGCGGCGCTCGCGGGTGGCCGGGTCGCCAAACCGACCGTGCAGGCGCGGCCCGTCCAGGTCTCCCCGACCGTCACGGGCTCGGTCACCCAGCACACCGACCTCATGCGGTTCGACGACATCGACTCCGAGGTCGCCGACATCGGGCCACCGCCGCCCCGGCCGCCGGTCGAGATCCCCGCGCTGGACCCGCCCGCCCGCGGCCTCGCCCGCCTGACCCGCCGCGTGCGCGGCGGCGCCGAGGTCGACGAGCTGGACCGCGACCAGCGGTCCTGGGACTTCGCGGACGACGACCGCGTACTGGCCACCGACGACCCGCCCCGGCGACGCCGCCGCGTCGACCCCGACGAGGGCTGAAGACAAGGACTCTGAGTGACGCCGATCCTGGACGACGCCGCGCGGCGGCACCTCGAGGCGCTGGCCGCCGACACCCGGGCACACGTGTCCGTGGTCGCGCCCGGCGGGTACGGCAAGACCACCCTGCTCCACCACATCGGCGCCACGCTCGGCGCGCCCGTCCACAGCGGCCCGTTCGACCAGGTCACCGGCGACGTGCTCCTGGTCGACGACGCCCACCTCCTCGACGACGCCGACCTCGCGCTGCTGCGTGCGGCCGCGACGCGGACCCGCCTGGTCGTGGCGGCCAGGCCGTGGCCGCGGCCCGCCGCGCTGGCCGAGGTGCTCGACCTCGCGCCGGAGCAGCTCATACCCGCCCCGTTCACGCGGGAGCAGGTCAAGGCCTGCCTGCCCGCCGGCCGGCGGGCCGACCAGCTCGCCGAGTTCGTGCACACCGAGACCGGCGGGGTGCCCGGGTTCGTCGACCGGCTCGTCCGGGCGCTCGACGGGCAGCGACCCGAGGTGCCCGCCGCCGCGCTCGCCGAGTTCCGCCCCGAGCTGGCCCGGCTCGACGAGGACGTGCTGCGGTTCGTGCTGGCCGCCGACGCCGGGGTCGGCCTGCACCTCGACCTGCTGGCGGAGCTGCTCGACCGGGACGCGGCGGCGGTCGGCGAGATCGCGGAGGCCGCGCGGTCGACAGGGCTCTTCGGCACCGCGGGCGCGTTGCTGCCGATCGCGCGGCGCGCCATCCGCGCGCTCGTCCCGGTGGAGCGGCGGGCGTGGATGCGGCAGCGGCTCGCCGAACTGCGGCTCGCGCGGGGCGGCCAGGTGCTGGCGCTGGTCCGGCCGCTGCTGGGCACGGGCATCGGCGGTGCCGCGGCGGCACGGGCGTTCGAGGCGGCGGCCGCCGAGGCACTGCCCACCGACCCGGCGTTGTCGGCGCGGCTGTACGAGGCCGCGGTGACGGCGGGCCGCCCGCCCCTGCAGGTCGCGGCACGGCGTGCGGAGGCGCTCGCGCTGGCCGGGGACCTGGACGGGGCGCTGCGGCTGGCCGACGAGGTGATCACCACGGAGTCCGCCGCGGAGCGGCGCCACGCGGCCGGGGTGGCGGCGGCCGCGCTCGCGCACCGCGGTCAGCTGTTCCGCAGCGCGCAGCTGTACCGGTGGGCGGGCACGGACGAGGGCAAGCAGCTGGCCGCGCTCGGCCTGCTCGGCGTCGGTGACCTCGCCGACGCGCGGGAGCTGCGGTCGCAGACGTCGTCCGACGGGCCACCGACCTCGCTGTCCAGCGCGCTGACCCTGATGGCGAACGGGTTGCACGAGTCGGTGTCCGGGACGCCGACGACCGCGCTGTCGATGATGGTGCGCGCGGCGGGGCTGCTCGAACCGGTCGGCCGGGGCGTGCTGCTGCCGGACAGCCCGGCCGCGCTCGGTGCGCTGCTCGCACTGCACCACGGTGAGCTCAGCACCGCGTCGTCGCTGGTGGAACGGGCCATCGCGGCCGGGACGGGCGGCGCGCCGCTCGCCACGCGCCACCAGCTGATGCGCACGTGGATCGCCATGGTGCGCGGCGATCTCACGGCGGCCGCCGAGCAGTTCAACGCCCTGCGGAGCAACCACCTGGAGCCCCGCGACTGGCTGTTCGCGGTGGCCGTCGAGCTGGGCGTGGCCCGCCGCGCGGGCGACACGGACACGTTGGGCCGGGCGTGGGTGCAGGCCGGTGAGGCGCTGCTGCGCCACCCCATGGACCTGTTCACGATCCTCCCGCTCGGCGAGCTGATGGTGGCCGCGGCGCGGTTGCGCGAGGAGAGCAGGCTCGCCGCGCACCTGGAGCAGGCCCGCACGCTGCTCAAGGGGCTGGGCGACCCGCCGCTGTGGGCGACCCCGCTGTGGTGGGGCGGGCTGCACGCGGCCGTGATCGCCAACCAGGTCGAGGTGGCGGAGGAGCACGCCGAGGCCATGGCGCGGGCCGCCGCGCAGGACGAGCAGTTCGGCATGGTCGCCGCGGCGGGCCGGTGCTGGGCGGAGCTGATGGCGGGCAAGGTCGACCCGGACGCCGTCGAGGACGCGGCCCGCGGCCTGCACGCGGCCGGTTTCACGTGGGACGGCGCCCGCCTCGCGGGCCGGGCCGCCACCAAGACCACCGACCGCAAGGCGATGGTGCGGCTGCTGGACTGCGCGCGGCTGCTGCAGGGCAAGCCGGTCGCGGCGCGGCGGGTGTCGGACGAGCCGTCGGCGGCGCTGCCCGAGGTGAGCCTGTCGGAGCGCGAACTGCAGGTCGCCGAGCTGGTGGTGTCGGGGATGACGTACAAGGATGTCGGGGACCGGTTGTTCATCTCGGCGAAGACGGTGGAGCACCACGTGGCACGGATGCGGCAGCGGCTGGGCGCGTCCAGCCGCAGCGAGTTGCTGTCCCGGCTGCGGACGCTCGTCGGGAGCCCCGGTGCCCGCGACTGACCGGCTCGTCGCGGCGGGCCGCAGGCTCGCGGCGGGCGGGCTCGTGACGGGCACGTCCGGCAACCTGTCCATGCGGGTGGGCGAGGACGTGCTGGTGACCGGCTCCGGCACCGTGCTCGGCGCGCTGACCCCGGCCGACCTGACGCTCGTGTCGGCGGCCGGCGAGGTGCTGACCGGGGAGCTGCCGCCGACGTCCGAGCTGCCCCTGCACCTGGCGGTCTACCAGGCGTTCCCGTCCGTCGGCGCGGTCGCGCACGCCCACTCACCCGCGTCGATCGCGGTCGGGCTCACCCACGACGTGCTGCCGCCCGTGCACTACCTGACCGTGCGGCTGGGCGGGGTGGTGCGGGTGGCGGACTACGCGACGTTCGGGTCGCCCGAGCTGGCGCGCTCGGTGGTGGACGCGCTCGCGGACCGGTCGGCGGTGCTGATGCGCAACCACGGCTCGGTCGCCCACGGCGACACGGTCGAGCAGGCGTGCGAGCGGCTCGAACTGGTCGAGTGGCTGTCGGACGTGTACGCCCGCGCGGCGGCGCTCGGCACGCCGCGGCTGCTCGCCGAGGACGAACTCGCGGCCGCCGATGCTACGTTCACCAGGTTGAACTATGGCAGGCACTCCTATACTCCCGGTTGTTGACCGTCCGCCAACAGATCGGTGACGAGTGACCGCGGCACCACGCAGGCGCAGGCTGGAACCAGACGAGCGCCGCGAACAGATCCTGGCGTGCGCGATGCACCTGTTCGGCGAACGCCCGTACGCGGCGGTGTCGACGACGGAGCTGGCCGCGCGTGCCGGGGTGGCGCGCGGGCTGATCAACCACTACTTCGGCACCAAGCGTGACCTGTACCTCGAGGTGGTCCGCCGCATGGTGACCATCCCGAGGTTCGCGATCGAGCAGTTGCCGGAGGGCCCGCTCGACACCCGCGTGCGGGCGGCCGTGGACTGGTTCCTGGAGGGCGTGGCCCGCAACAGCAAGACGTGGCTGGCCGCCACGGGTGCCATCGGCCAGGACCCGGAGGTCGAGGCGATCCTCGCCGATGCCGACGAGCTGGCCGCCGACCGCGTGCTGGAGGCGGCCCGCCTGTCGGCGACGCCCCCGGAGCTGCGGGCGATGGTCCGGTCCTACGGCGGCATGGTGAAGTCCGCGGCCCGGGAGTGGCTGGTGCGCGGTGACCTCACCCGCGACCAGGTGCACCTGATGCTGAGCACCACCCTTCTGTCGTTGATCCGCGACACGGCGCCGCGCCTACTGGACGACGGGCGACCACTCCCGTAACCCCACGACCCGCACCCCCTCCGTGGCGTAGTAGGGGTCGCCGGCCAGCACCCGGTCCACTTCGGACCGCTCGGCGTCGAACACCAGCAGGGCCCCGGAGTCGTCGGCGAACGGCCCGGCCATCACCAGGACGCCGGCCGCGTGCAGCTCGGCGAGCCGCCGCCGGTGCGCGGGCCGGGCGGCGAGCCGGGCGGGGTTGTCGTCGAAGGCGAGTTCGAGCACGACCATGCGGGCCACGCTAGGCCGGTGCCGGTGCCGGACGCTGTATCACGCGATACTGCGAACCGTGCTGGCCGACGTTCCGTTGCTCGCCCAGGTGGCGCCCGCCCACCTGGACCACCTCGCGGCGGTGTCCCCGACCCGCGACCTGGCACCCGGCACGGTGGTGGCGGTCCGCGGCGAGCCGGCCAGGCACCTGATCGTCGTGGAGACGGGCGCGCTGACCGCCGTCCACGAGACCGAGGACGGTCACCGCCGCAGGCTGGGCGAGTTCCCGGCCCCGTGCGCGGTCGACAAGGCAGCGGTGCTGGACGGCGGCGGCCACACGGCGACCTGGCTGACCACCACCCGCAGCCGCGTGCGCCTGATCCCGGCAGCCGAGTTCCTGGCACTGGTCGACGTCCCGTCGGTGCGCAGGCACGTGTTCCGCCACCTGGCGAGCCAGCTGCGCCGCAGCCAGGAGGACGCGGTGCTGACCAGCTACGCGGACGCCACGACCAGGGTGGCGACGTGGCTGGTACGTGCTGCCGCAGCCAGCGTGCCGCTGCCCGGTGCACAGCAAGGACTCGCGGAGACGCTCGGCCTGACGAGGGTGTCGGTGAACCGCGCGCTGCGCAGACTGGCCGACGAGGGCCTGGTCCGCGTGGAACCGGGCGCCGTCGTGGTGCTGGCGCCGGAATTATTGGCTCACCGAATCCGGCTCGGTGTGCGACAGTGACCGCCGTGCTGGTGAGACGAGAAGAGACCACGGACCTGCCCAGGATCACCGAGATCCACCGAGCCGCCTTCGACGGGGAGATCGAGGCGAACCTGGTGACCGCCTTGCGCGCGTCCGACGCGTGGCTACCACCGCTGTCCCTGGTCGCGGAGGTCGACGGCCGGGTGGTGGGCCACGTGGTGTGCACGCGAGCCCACGTCGCCGAGACACCCGCGCTGGGCCTGGGCCCGCTCGGTGTCGACCCGTCGGTGCAGAAGTCCGGCATCGGCAGCGCGCTGATGCACGCCGTCCTCGGCGCCGCGGACGCCTTGGACGAACCGGTGGTCGTACTGCTCGGCCACACCGACTACTACCCACGCTTCGGCTTCGAACCAGCCACCCGCTTCGGCATCACCCCTCCCGTCCTCGAATGGGGCGACCACTTCCAGGCCCGCCCACTGTCCACCTACGACTCCCGGATCCAGGGACCGTTCGCCTACGCGGCCCCCTTCAACGACCTGTGACCGAACCCGGCCACGACGGACATCGCCACAGCCCGCCGCCCGCGATCGCGAAGGTTCACGCACTGCGCATAGGCGACCGCCTGGCATGAAGGCCGTTCTCCCACAACGCAAAGCCGTCGATACCCCTCTCGCGGGTCCTGACCTCGATGCCCGGCAACGGCGTCAGGACCACAACCGCATCCGCGGGCTTCGTTCACCAACCCTCGTCCAGCACGGACCGCTGCTGGTCGTGGTCGACCAGCCCGCGACGATCGCGGCTTTGCCAGTCGGTCGGCCCGCGCAAGCGGGCACCGGGTCGCCTGTCTGCCTGGTGTCGGCGATGCGCCGCATCGCCGACACCGCTCGCGCCCTGACCCACACGCTGCGCCCGGTCGACGTCGGCGACGAAACCCTGGCCGAGCCAGAGGTGCTGGTCGGGTTCGACGACGACCTGCCCGCGAGGCCATCCGACTGTCCAACCCGGATCCGCGGCGCTGGAAATCCTCTCCCACTGCGGCGGCCCGACCGCTATCGCCAAAGCTCACGCGCCCCGCAGGGGCGACCGACTGGTTGAGGTGATCATGACCGCAGTGGACGAGCAACCCGTCACAGTCTGGGCGTCACCGCCGCCGACACTGTCCTGCGGCGACTCGCGGACAGCTTGAGGACCGCCCTCCGGCATCGCCCCCTCACCCGCCGCTCCGGAACATCAACCACAGGCGAACATCCAGCCCGGACCGGGACCCGGAAGCTCAAACGGCATCCTCCTCACCGTGTTCGCCGCCTTGCATGACCAGACCAGGCGCGCCTACTACGACCGCAAATGCCCCGGGGCAAGAACCGCCGCTCTGATCTGCCTAGCCCGCCGACGCTGCGACGTCCTCTACGCCATGGTCCGCAACGGCACCCACTACTGCCACCCCGAACACGGCAGCGGTGGCAGGGCCGACCGCCCGTTCTCGGCTCGCTGTCCGCGGCGAGCGAGCCATGGACCTATTCCCACAAGCCATCGGCACGGTGTCCCACGGGAACCCGGCACGGTCCGCCACCGGATGCTGTCGATCAGTTGCCGTTGCTCCACTTCTGGGTACCCGTGGCGGCAGCGTGCCGCTGGTTCCGGGCCCGGTGTCGGCGGCCTCGGTGCCAGTGGCGGCGCGATGGCCGAGGGTGGTCCAGTGCGTGGCGGTACCGCGGGTGCGCTCGGCCATGGTGGCATGGGCGGCTGGCGCTCGGCGGCAGGCGCGGCGAAGGCGAGGACGACGACGAGCACAAGCTGCCGTCGTTCCTGGTGGAGGGCGACCCGGACGCCATGTTCGGCACCGACCAGATGACCGTCTTCGTCACGTTGGGAAGGCGGGCCTGATCCGCGGTGCCGACGGCGACACCGGCGTGCTCCCGCTCAACGAGGGCAACCGGTTCCGGGTGGAGCTGATCCGGCCCACCGCGCTCGCCGGGTTGGTTCAGCAGAACACCCCCTTCATCGCCGGTAGCAGGGACGCGCCTTCCGGGACCGCGGGGCGGTCTGCCACGTCCTCCGCGATGTCGAACACGTTCATGGCGATCACCAGTTGGCGGGCACCGTCCTCCGAGATCAGTGAGTAGCTGTTGTAGCCCGGGCCTCCTCCGGAGTTGCCCCAGACAGTTCGCGTCTCGCCGTTGCCACACGGCACGTCGATGCGGTCCACGCCCAGTCCCATCGACACCCTGTCCACGACCACGGTCCGTTTCATCTCCGCGATCTCGGCGGGCCGAAGCAACGTGCCGTCGAACAAGGAACGGTGGAACTTCGCCAGGTCGTCCACAGTGGACACCAACGCTCCCGCTGTCCAGTCGTATGACGGGCTGAAGACCGTCAGGTCCGTGCCGTCGAGCGCATAGCCGTGTAAGTACCGGCCGTGCATTCTCGGGTCCGCGGTGGGAAACGACGTGTGCACCAGGTGCAGGGGCACCAGGATCCGCCGGTACATCTCCCATGTCGCGCTCCGGCCGGTCACCTCCTCGATCAGCATTCCGGCCACCAGGTAGTTCGTGTTCGAGTAGCCGGGCACGCGATCGTGGGCCAGTGCCCGGGGCGACGAGGTCGCGCGGCCGGTACACGTAGCCCCGGTCGCCGGACAGGTACGGCGTCCAGAACGACGGTTCCTCCGTCGGGTCGTACAGGCCGCTCGTGTGGTTGAGCAGTTGCCGCACGGTGATGTCGCTCGGCATCCGCGGTAACCACGTGGCCACCGGCGCGTCCAGCGACAGGCGTCTCTCCCCCACGAGCTGCAGCACGACGGCCGCCGTGAACGCCTTGGTGTTACTGGCTATTCGGAACCGCATCCGTGCGTCGGCGGGCTCTCGCCGTACTACGTCGGCGTATCCGGCGGCCGCGTACCGGCGGCTGTCGCCCGTGCGCGTGTACCCGATCGCCCCCGGGGCACCGGCGTCCACCAAGGACTCGACCGCCGCCTTCAGCACGTCGTCCCGTGCCGCTGCCTGCGTGGTCACCCCGGCGGTCAACGCCGCGGCGGACAGCATCCCGACCAGAAAACGCATGACCTGCTCCCGTGTTCGTGGAAATCCTCACGGGTCAACGATCGGCGATCCGCGGCTGCCGCGCCATGGGGTGAACCACAGTGTTGGGGTGTGGACATCCACACTCTTTGCCTGCCGCGGCGCGGACGCCCCTCGGGTCCGCGCCGCGACGACGGCTACGCGCGGTTGAAGTCCGCCACCCAGTTGGTTTCCCAGGTCTCGCCACCATCGGTGGAGAACGCCTGCTCCCACCGCGCGGTCGTCCCGGTGATCCCCGACCACCGGTAGCGCACGCGGATCTGCCTGCCTTCCCACTCCTCGTCGCTGAAGAACTCGCCGACACCGGCGTCGTCGAAGCGCCCCACGACCGGCGGCAGTGCCAACTTCCCGTCACGGGAGTTCACCCAGTAGATGGACCAGTCCTGGGTGACCGGGTCCTGTAGCCGGAGCGAGATTCCCCGGAAGCCGAAGCCCGGCAGGTCCACCTCGTCGACGTTCGCGGCGCCGTCGAACAGGCTGTGGTTGACCATGGTCCCGTCGGTGGTCTCCCACTCGTCGGTGCCCGCGAACGGCGTGGTCTTGCGCTGTTTCGTCTGCCAGGTGCCGACGAGGAAGTCGAAGTTGTTCGTCATGGGGCGCACGCTATGGCGCATCCACTGACAACGAATGTCAGCTGATCTAGGGTTTCTTCCCGTGCGCGCGTCCCGGATCGTCCAGCTGCTGCTCCTGTTGCAGACCAGGGGCCGGATGACGGCCGCCCAGCTCGCCGGCGAGCTGGAGGTCTCCGTCCGCACCGTCTACCGCGACGTCGACGCACTGCACGCGGCGGGCGTCCCCCTGTACGGCGAGGCCGGGCACGCGGGCGGCTACCAGCTGCTCGACGGCTACCGGACGCGCCTGACCGGGCTCACCGAGAACGAGGCGGAATCCCTCTTCCTCACGGGCCTCCCCGGTCCCGCACAGGAGCTGGGGCTGGGCGCGGAAGTGGCCGCGGCCTGGCTGAAGCTCACCGCGTCCCTCCCGCCGGAGCTGCGCGACCGCGCCACCCGCATCCAGCAGCGCTTCCACCTCGACGCCCCCAGCTGGTACGCGGAGCCGGACGACACGCCCGCGCTCGCGGCCGCGGCCGACGCGGTCTGGCGCGAACGCCGGATCCACATCGAGTACCACCGCTGGCGTGCCCCGACCGAGGTCACCCGGACGTTGGACCCATACGGACTGGTGCTCAAGGCAGGGCGCTGGTACCTCGTGGCGGCGGGCAGGCGCGTCAGCACGTACCGGGTGTCCCAGATCCGCGCGCTGACGGTGCTCGGCGATGGCTTCCAGCGACCCGCGGACTTCGACCTCGCCGCGTTCTGGCAGACCTACCTCGACGACTTCGACGCGCGCCGCCACGTCGGCACCGCGACCATCCGCGTCTCCCCCGAGCTGCGGGCACAACTGGTCGACGCGGTCGAGCCCGCGATCCACCGCGCCGTCGAGGAGACCGCGTCGGCGCCGGACGCCGACGGCTGGGTGACCGCGACCGTGCCGATCGAGAAGATGGCGCACGCGCACCGCCTGTTCCTCGGCTTCGGCGCGGACGTCGAGGTGCTGGCGCCCGCCGAACTGCGGGACCGGATCACGGAGTCGGTGATGGCACTGTCCCGGACGTACTCACCCGGCTGAAGGACCACAACAGGGGCAACGTCAGCAGGCTCAGCACAGCCAGCAACAAGAACGCGAGCAGCGGTTCCCCCACGAGCGCACCGACCGCGGCCGCCACGACCAGCCCGCCCAGGTTGCCGGCCAGCCACATCAGCCCGGCCGCCGTGCTCTCGCTGCTGCCCGCCCGCCGCTCGGTCAGCGCCAGCACGATCGGCAACGCGGGGAGCAGACCGAACCCGATGAGCGCGAGCGCCGCGAACCCCGTCACCACCCCGGGCGCGAACGCGAGCACCACGCACGCGACCACCGTGACCAGCACCGACGTCGCCAGGACGGGCAGCTCGCGGCCGCGGCGGTTGACCCAGACCGGCACGACGGCACATCCGAGGACCCCGGCGACCACGTTCGCGACGAGGATCAGCCCGGCGGTCTCCTCCGGCACGCCCGCGGGTTCGAGCAGCGGCTGCGCGAACGTCGACATGGCGACGAACACCCCGAACGGGACGAAGACCAGCGCACACAGGCGGCGGATGAACGGGTCGCCCCACGCGTTCCGCAGCGCCCCCAGCCCGGCGGGCGCGGTCTCGGCGCGGTGTTCGGCGGGCGTGCGCAGCACCGACAGCACGGCGACGGCCGCGACCACCGCGAGTCCGGCCTGCACCAGCAGCAACGTGCGGATGTCCTCGGTGAACACGGCCCCGAGCCCGAACCCGGCGATCAACCCGGCGAACGTGCTGGCCGACCCGATCGCGATGCCCGTCGGCCGGTCCCGTTCGGCCAGGTAGCGCCCGGCGATCCCGGTGATGGCGTTGAGCACCAGCGGCTGCGCGACGCCCACGACGAGCTGCCCGGCCAGCGCGAACACGTAGGTGTCCCCCAGGACCCGGATCACCGCGCCCGCCGCGGTGAGCAGCGCCCCGGCCGCGAGCCCGCCGCGGAACCGCCGGTCGAGCACGATCCCCGCGGGGATCGCGAGGACCACGTAGAGCAGGGGGAACACGTTCGCGAGCCAGCCGACGGCCGTGTCGCCGACGTCGTAGTGGCGGCCCGCCGCGTCGGTGACCGGCGCGTAGGTGACCCACAGGACCTGCGTGACGGCCCCCAGCAGCGCGAACACCGCGACCATGGACCACCGGCTGCGTGGCTCGTTCAATGCTCTGCCCTCGCGGTGTCGAAGCGTTGCGGGTGAGCATTCACCGACGCGCCCGGGGAGATCAAGACAGGGTGGTCGCGTACTCCCTGAGCGTGATCGCGCAGGCCGCCCGGTGGATGGGCTCGACGGCCTTCGCCATCAGGCGGTCCTTGCCGGGCAGCTTCGACAGCAGCGCCAGGAACGTCATCGAGGCCCACACGCCTGCCCGGGTCGACAGCACCATGCGCTTGACGTTCGCCGGCCCGAGCTTCTGGTTGGCGGCGACGAAGTCGCGCAGCGCGGCCTCGTAGTTCGCGAACCCCGCCACGTGGTCGCCGTCCGCCGCGGCCAGTTCGCCCGCGAGGACGTACGCGCCGACCAGCGCGAGGCTCGTGCCCTGCCCGGACGCCACGGAGGCGCAGTGCGCGGCGTCGCCGACGAGCGCGACCCGCCCCGACGACCAGCGGTCCAGGTGGACCTGGCTGAGGGAGTCCAGGTAGAAGTCGTCCGCGGTGTCCATGGCCGTCAGCAGGGCGGGCACGACCCAGCCCTCGTCCCGGTACTTCTCGGCGAGGTAGGCGCGGCCGTCCTCGGGCACGGGGGCGTCGTCGGCGAACAGGAACATGGCCTTGGCCCCGGCGTCCTGCGCGGTCGAGTACACGAGCGCGGTGCGGCCGGGGCTCACGTAGGTCGTCTCCTCGCGGTCCAGCCCGAGGTGTCCGGGCACGCTGAAGATCGCCACCCGGTGGCCGAGGTCGCGGACGTGGCCGTCGCCGAACACCAGCCGTCGAGTGGCCGAGTGCAGCCCGTCCGCGCCGACGACCAGGTCGAACGCCCTGGTCACGCCGCTCGCGAAGGTCACGGCGACGGCGTCACCGGTCTGCTCGAGGCCCGCGATGGCGTCGCCCCACAGGTACTCGACGTCCTGCGTGGCGTCGAGGATCAGGCGCTGCAGGTCGCCGCGCAGGATCTCGGCGTCACCGTGCTCGCGGCCGCCGAAGGTGTCGCCGTCCATGCTCGCGACGCGTCTGCCGCGGGCGTCCACCACGGAGCCCACGCGCACGCCGGTCACGCGGGCGCGGACGTCGTCGAGCAGGCCCATCCGCTCGACGACCCGCAGGGCCGCACCCCGGATGTCGATCTTGTAGCCGCCGGTGCGCGGACCGGGAGCCCGCTCCACGACGGTCGGCGAGAAGCCGTGCCGCCGCAGCCAGTGGGCGAGGGTGAGGCCCGCGATGCCGGCGCCGGAAACGAGAACGGTGCGATTCGTCATGGACAGAACTGTACGTCTGTGTCAGACACTTGTGCAAGACGTTTGTGTTGTACAGTTGTGTCATGGGTAATCGCGAGGATCTCCTGACCGGCGCCATCCAGTGCCTGTACGAGAAGGGCTACGCGCGGACGACCGCGCGCGACATCGCGGCGGCGGCCGGGGTGAGCCTGGCGGCGATCGGCTACCACTACGGCACCAAGGACGACCTGCTGAACGCCGCCCTCTACCAGGCACTGGCCGACTGGGGCGACGACCTGGGCAAGGCCTTGGCGACGACCGGCCAGGCGGACCCGGCGGCGCGGTTCGAGGCGATGTGGACGCAGGTGATCCGGTCGTTCGCGGAGAACCACCGGCTGTGGGCGGTCCAGTTCGAACTGCTGGGGTTCCTGGACCGGAAACCGGCGCTGAAAGCCGCGTTCGCGCAGGCCAACGAGCAAGCGCAGGCGGCGCTGGCCGAGCTGTTCGGGATCCGGGGCGAGGCCGTCGGCGCGGTGTTCCAGGCACTGATCGGCGGGCTCGCCGCGCAGTGGCTGGTCGACCCGGCATCCGTGCCGACCGGGGCGCAGATGCGCGCGGCGATGGGGACGATCGCCGCCGCCGTCGCGTGAATTGTCGGTGGGTGGGGCTAGCGTCTGTGGCGTGCGAGTGGCGACATGGAACGTGAACTCCGTCAAGCAGCGGATGCCGAGGTTGCTGCCCTGGCTCGACCAGCGGCGGCCGGACGTGGTGTGCCTGCAGGAAACCAAGCTGGCCGACGACGCCTTCGCCGCGTTACTGAGCGCGGAACTGGCCGAGCGCGGGTACGAGTACGCGGCGGCGGGCGAGGCGCGGTGGAACGGCGTCGCGATCCTGTCGAGGGTCGGCCTCGACGACGTGACGACCGGGGTGGCCGGGGCGCCGGGGTTCCCGCACCCCGAGGCCCGCGCGATCGCGGCCACGTGCGGCGGGGTGCGGGTGCACTCGCTGTACGTCCCGAACGGCAGGGAACCCGACTCGGACCACTACCGGTACAAGCTCGCGTGGCTGGCGGCGCTGCGCGAGGTCGTGTCGGCGGGGCCCGACGCGGTGATGCTCTGCGGGGACATGAACATCGCGCCGACCGACGCGGACGTGTTCGACCCGGCGGCGTACGTCGGCCAGACCCACGTCACGCCGCCGGAGCGGGCGGCGCTGACCGCGCTGACCGACCTCGGTTTGCGGGACGTGGTGCGGGACCGCTGGCCGGACGAGCGCGTCTTCACCTACTGGGACTACCGGGCCGGCATGTTCCACCAGGACCTGGGCATGCGGATCGACCTGGTGCTGGCGTCCGCGCCGGTGGCGGGCCGGGTGCGGGCGGCGTGGGTGGACCGGCACGCGCGCAAGGGCACGGGGCCGAGCGACCACGCGCCGGTGATCGTCGACCTCGACGAGGCGCCGGACGGGGACATCGGCCCGGTCGTCCCACCGCCGTCCGCGGCCCGCGCCAGGAAAGGAACGGTGAAGCTGCCGCAGTCGAAGTGAGGACCTGTCACGTGCACCGCCGATGATCACGGGCGCGGCGGCGGACCTGGCCGCGTTCGCGACGAGCTGGTGAAGCGCTACTTCTCGAGCGTGTAGTCGAACCAGACCCGGTGCGTGCCGTCGGCGTCGACGGTCAGCCCGCCGGACCCGGCGATGCCCGCGAGCCCGCCGGTGCCGCTGCCGGGGACGATCACGAACGCCTCGTCGACGCGGTCGCCGCCGCGGGTGGACGCGAGGTGCGCGAAGTTGAAGGTGCCGGCCACGCCGTCGAGCGACCCGTCGAAGGACTCCATGGCGACGTAGGTGCCGACGCCGGTCGCCTGGTCGAACGCGGCGGTGAAGAAGGTGGCGGAGCGGCCGTCGACCTGGCCCGCGTACCGCTTCTCCATGGTCGCGATCCCGACGTCGGTGCCCGTGCGCACCTCGAAGGCCGGCTTGGCGTCGACCGGCGTGAACTCGTGCGTGGTGAAGGTGCCTTCTGCTCTCACGGACAAGACCCTAACCACCAGGTGGGAAATCCCGTTCCCGGCGGTTGGATGGGCGCATGACGACACGACGCACCGCGGTGGCCGGCATGCTGGCCGCCCTGTTCCTGGGTTTGACGACGGCAGGCGCGACCACCACCGCTGCCTCGGACTCGCGAGGGGCGGCCACTTCCGTCCCCACGCCGGGCGAGTCGTACCGCCGCACCGAGCTGTACTTCGGCGGCAGCCGCCCGGACGGCACGCCCATCACCCCGGCGGACTTCGAGCTGTTCCTGGACAAGGAGGTCACCCCCGCGTTCCCGGACGGCCTCACCTGGCTGGAGGCGCACGGCCAGTGGATGGGCGGCAAGGAGGACTCGTACGTCCTGATCATCCTGTACCCGTTCGGCGACCGCGACGCGAACCGGGAGCTGGAGGAGATCCGCACCGACTACAAGGCACAGTTCGATCAGGAGTCGGTGCTGCGCGCGGACAGCGTGGAGCGCGTCTCCTTCTGAGCGGCGACGTCCGCGGGACGCGGCAGCAGCAGCGGGCTCGCGAGGATCACCAGTCCTGCCACGGTGATCGCCGTGCGGGGGCTGGTGACCTCGGCGAGCAGCCCGGCGAGCGCGCTGAGAACCGCGATGGCGGCGCTGCTGCTGACCGACCACGCCGTCAGCGTGCGGGCGAGCCGGTCGGAGGGAGTGTGCTCGAGACGGCACGTGGCCAGCACCGGGTTGTACAGGCTCATGCAGACGATGATCGCGAGTTCGACCCCGATCACGGTGACGAGCCCGACGACACCGGCTGCACGAACGCGAGCCCGATCAGCCAGACCGCGCGCAATGTGCCCGCGACCCGCAGGACCCGGTGCGTGCCGTGCCGTGCCACCACGCGGCGGGCCATGCGGGCGCCGGCCAGCCCGCCGAGGCAGGGCAGCGCGAACGCGAGCCCGTACTGCCACGGCGGGAAGTCGAGGTCGCGGAGCATGACGACGGCCAGCAGCGGCTCGGTCGCCATGATCAGCCCGGCGACGAGCAGCTGGTTGAGGTAGAGCGCCCGCAGGCCGGGGTGGGTCAGGAGGTGCCGCCAGCCGTCGAGTACCGCACCGGCCCGCACCCGGCTCGTGCCGGTGCGCCGCGGCGGCGCTTCCTTCCCGCCGATCATGGCGATGCCCAGCGCGGACAACAGGTAGCTGACCGCGTCGGCGACCAGGGTCGTCACCGGTCCGAACAGGCCGATGGCCGCGCCACCCAACGGCGGGCCGATCGCGGTGGCACTCCACGTCGTCGACTCGAAGCGGGCGTTGGCGACGAGCAGGTCCTCCCGCGGGACCAGGGCCTTGAGGTGGGCGCCGCTCGCCGCGCCGAACGCGATCTTGGCCGCCGCCACGACCGCGGCGACGGCCAGCAACTGCCCGAACCCGAGCAGCCCGGCCGCGTACGTGACCGGGATCGTGATCATGACCCCGAACCGGACGAGGTCCATCGCGATCATCACGGGTCGCTTGCGGCGGAACTCCACCCACGGTCCGAGCGGCAACGCGATCAGCGCGCCCACGGCGGGTCCCACGGCGGACAGCAGGGACACCTCTGCGGGGCCGGCGTGCAACACCAGCACGGCGATCAGTGGCAACGCGCCGAAACCCAACCCGGAGCCGTACGCGCTGACCGCGTACGCCGCCCACAACCACCCGAACTGCCGACCCAGCGATCTCCGGACCACGTCACAACCTCTCTTTGCCTGCGGTGATCGAAGTCGAGCAACGGATCGCAGGTCAAACAACCGGATCACCGGCGAGCCACAACCGTCCGTTGTGGGCGTACGGTGGCCGGATGGATCTCGACGCCGTGCACACCTTCGTCGCCGTCGCGGACGCTGGCCGGTTCCAGGACGCCGCCGACGCGCTGTCGATCACGCAGCAGGCGGTGTCCAAACGCATCGCCGCGCTGGAGAAGGACCTCGACGTGCGGCTGTTCACGCGCACGCCTCGCGGCGCGCGGCTCACGGTGGACGGGCAGGCGTTCCTGCCCCACGCCAGGGAGCTCCTGCGGGTGGCGGCCCGCGCCGACGCGTCCGTGCGCCCGGGAAAGCGGGCGCTGCGCGTCGACGTCCTCAGCAAGCGGATCGCACCGGCCGGGCTCCTGCACGACTTCTACCGCACCCATCCCGAGGTCGAGCTGGACGTCGTGACCATGAACGCCGACGTCCACGCCGCGATCGCCGCCGTGGCGGCGGGAACCGTCGACGCCACCTTCCACGCCGTGCCCGCGGGGCGGCTGCCGGACGCGATCAGGACCGCCCGCGTGCTCGACGACCAGCACCAGTTGCTGGTCGGCCCGGCCCACCCGCTCGCGAACGCGCCCTCGGTCACGCCGGCCCAGCTCGCCGGGCACCGGATCTGGATGCCCGGCATGGCGCCCGGGTCCGAGTGGTTCGCGTACTACGAGGACCTCGCGGCCACGTTCGGCCTCACGATCGACGTCGTCGGCCCCACCTTCGGCAACGAAGCCCTGCTCGACGAGCTGGCGGACTCGGCGGAGCTGGCGACGCTCGTCGGGGCGGGCACGCGGTACCTGTGGCCCGACAGCTACGACCTGCGGCGCATCCCGCTGCGCGATCCGACCCCGGTCTACCCGATGTCGCTGATCTGGCGCGCCGACAACCCCCACCCCGCGCTCGGCGGGCTCCGCCGCTACCTCGAGAGCAGACGGGTCGAGGTCCCGGACGCGTGGACGCCGAGCTGGACTTTGTAAGCCACGAGCGAACCCCGGCCGCCCCGCGGTCGATCTAGATTCGACCCATGACCACGTGGGCGGCCGAGGCGATCCGCACGATCCGGGCGCGGCACGTCCCGACCCCGCTGCGCACGCTGCGGGCGGGCGGCGTCGAGATCGTCATGAAGGACGAATCCGCGCTCCCCACGGGCAGCACCAAACACCGCACCGTGGCCGCCATGTTCTGCCACGCCATCGCGAGCGGCGACATCACGGACTCCACCGAGGTGATCACGGCGACCGCGGGCCCGGTGGCGATCGCGGCCGCCCACTTCGCCGGCATGCTGAACCTCACGTCCACCGCGCTGGTCCCCGCGAAGGCCGCGGAGGGCGTGCTGGCCCGCATCGACGAGGAAGGTGGCCGCTGGCAGCGGGCGGAACACCCGCCCGCCGCACTGCAACAGGAGGCCCGCGCACTGGCGGACCGCTGGGGCGGCCACTTCCTCGACCACTTCTCCGCCGCCGAACCCGCTGTGACCGCGTGGCCGCCGACCATCGCGGACGAGCTGTTCGCCCAGCTTCCGGAACCTCCACAGTGGATCGTCGTCGGCGCTGGCACGGCCGCCACGGCCACCGCGATCGGCCGTCACATCCGCAGGGAAGGACTGCCGACCAAGCTCGCCCTGGTGGACCCGGAGAACTCCGCGTACTTCCCGGCGTGGGCCACCGGCGCCCGCGACTACGGCACCGGCATGCCGTCCCGCATTCCTGGCATAGGCCGCCCCCGCGTCGAGCCCGGCTTCCACCCGGGGGTGCTGGACCTGGCGATCCCGGTGCCGGACGCGGCGTCAGCGGCGGCCCTGCTGTGGCTGCACGACCGCTGGATCGACGCGGGCCCGGCGACAGGCACGAGCCTGTGGGGCATCCACCACCTCACGACGACGATGGGCGAGCACGGTCCTGTGGCGACACTGATCACCGACAGCGGCGCCCCGTACCGGACGACACACCTGAACAGGGAGTGGCTGACCGCCAAGGGCCTCGACCCGGCCCCGTACGAGGCGGAGCTGACCTGGTAGCGACTGTGGACGGTCAGCGCGGCGAGAGCCGGATGACCGGGTACCGCCGCGCCGACTTGCTCTGGTACTTCCCCAACCGGGGTTGAGCAGCGACGATCCGCTGCCATGCGGCGTCCCGCTCCGCACCGTCAAGCCACTGTGGCGTCACCGGCACGGGCCCCTCCCCGGGCAGCTCGACCGTCACGTCACCGGGATGCGCGACGAGGTTGGCATGCCAGTCCGGATGGCGGCTCCCCCCTCCCGACGCGACGATCAACCGCGCCCCGTCCGCGTCGGCGAACCACGCCACCGGCGTCTCGCGACGCGCCCCCGACCGCCTGCCGACCGTGTTCAGGATGAGGACGTCCATCCCCATGAACGAGCCCCGTCCACTCCGGATCTTGCGTGCCATCCTGGCGTTCGCCTTCCGCTGCATCCACCGCGAGAAGGCCCCTGGCGTGCCGGGTGTGCGCGTGGCCTGTTGTTTCTCCGTCATGCCCGTGACGCTAGGGGCGCCCTGGTAACCAGCGCTTCTCGATTCCTGACCGGTCTGCCGCCGCCCGCGACGCACCAGAGCGCCGCGATTCCACTCCGTGCGCGTCGTCAAAAGCACTTGCCGTGCGCGTTATCTTGGAAAGGTCATCCCATAGGGGCCGAGGTACGCGCGATGACCATGCCGAATTCCCCGATCATGTTTCGACTGCTCGGCGTCGTCGAGGTCAATGGCGCTGACCGGCCGGTCGAGCTCGGTCCGCCCCAGCAACGGACCGTCCTGGCGAGCCTCCTCGTCGACGCGGGGCGTCCGGTATCACTGCAGACGCTGGCCGAACGGGTGTGGGGCGACAACCGGCCGGCCAGCGCCAGGGCGTCGCTGTACGCGCACCTGACCCGGGTCCGGCACATCGTCGAGGAATCCCGGGCGAGCCTTGCGCGCGGCGCGGGTGGCTACATATTGCGCGTCGACCTCGACCGGGTGGACCTCCACCGTTTTCGCCGTCTCGCCAGGGCCGCGCGGGACGCGGGAAAATCCGACGACGAGCGCGTCTCGACCTTGCGTTCCGCTATTGATCTCTGGCGCGGAATTCCCCTGGGCGGGACGTCCGGCGGGTGGGCGGAGCGAATTCGCGACAGCCTCGTGAAAGAGCGGCTGGACGTCGTCGCGTCGTGGGCGCGGGGCACGTTGCGGCTCGGCCGCCCCGACGAGGTGGTCACCGTCGTGCGCGCGCTCCTCATCGACCACCCGCTGGCGGAGCCGCTGGTGGCCCTGCTGATGCGGGCGCTGGCCGTGTCGGGCCGGGAGGCCGAGGCACTCGAGCTGTTCGCCACCACCGGCGCGCGGCTCGCCGACGAGCTCGGCACCGACCCGGGACAGGAGCTGCGCGCGGTCCACGAAGCGGTGCTGCGCGGCGAGCTCGACCCGCGTCCCGAGCCTGCGGTGCCGCGGCGGATCGTGCCTGCGCGCCCGGTGCCCGCGCAGCTGCCCGCGGACGTCTACGCCTTCACCGGGCGGGAGCGTGAGCTCGCCGCGTTGGACGACCTGCTCGGCGAGGAGGAGAGCGGTTCGACGGCGGTCGTGGTGTCGGCGGTGTCGGGCACCGCGGGGGTCGGCAAGACGTCGCTGGCGCTGCGCTGGGCGCACCGGGTGCGGGACCGGTTTCCCGACGGCCAGCTCTACGTGGATCTCCGCGGTTTCGACTCCGAGCAGCCGATGCCGGTGTCCGACGCGCTGGCGCGCTTCCTGTCCGCGCTCGGCCTCGTCGGCAGCGAGATCCCCCTGGACACCGACGAGCGCGCGGCCCGCTACCGCACGGAGCTGAGCGACCGGCGGATGCTCGTCCTGCTGGACAACGCCGCGACCGCCGACCAGGTCCGCCCGCTGCTGCCGGGCGCCCCCGGCTGCCTGGTGGTGGTGACGAGCCGGGACTCGCTGGCCGGGTTGGTGGTCCGGCACGGCGCCCGCCGCCTCGACCTGGACCTGCTGCCGCTCCGCGACGCCGTGCACCTGCTCAGCTGCTTGATCGGGCACCGGGTCACCGCCGAGCCCTACGCCGCCGAGGCGCTGGCCGAGGAGTGCGCGCGCCTGCCGCTGGCGCTGCGCATCGCGGCCGAGCTGGCCGCGGCCCGGCCCGCGACGTCGCTGTCGGCGCTGGTCGAGGAGCTGGCCGACGAGCAGCGACGGCTGGACCTGCTCGACGCCGGGCTCGACCCCCGCACCGCGGTCCGGGCCGTGTTCTCCTGGTCCTACCAGCACCTGACCGACGAGGCCGCGGCCGCGTTCCGGCTGCTCGGCCTGCACCCCGGGCCGGACCTCGACCCGTCGGCGGCCGCCGCCCTCGGCGACACCGACGTCGCGCAGGCAGGCCGGCTGCTGGACGTCCTCGCCCGCGCCCATCTCATCCAGACAGGCCGGCCGGGCCGGTACGCGATGCACGACCTGCTGCGCGCGTACGCGAACCAGCTCGCGACCGAGCAGAACTCGGCGAGCGAGCGGCGTGCGGCGCTGGACCGGCTGTTCGACTTCTACCTGGCGACCGCCGGCGCGGCCATGGACGTCCTGCACCCGGCCGAGCGCCACCGCCGACCGCACGTCACCGCGCCGAGGGTGCCGCCCCGCCACTTCCCCACCGCCGACGCGGCGAAGGCGTGGCTGGACGCCGAACGCGCCAACCTGGTCGCCGCGGCCGTGCACGCCGAGGCACACGGCTGGCCCGCCCACACCGTGGGCCTCGCGAACACGCTGTTCCGCTACCTCGACGCGGCGGGCCTGAACGCGGACGCCTTCACCATCCACGGCCTCGCGTGCGAGGCGGCCGCGCGCATCGGCGACGGCGCCGGTGAGGCGCGGGCGCTGCTCAACCTGGGTCTCGTGTACTGGCACCAGGGGCTGCTGGGGCACGCGGAGGACCACCTGCGCCGGGCGCTGGACCGGTACGTGGAGATCGGCGACGAGGTGGGGCAGGCGAGCGCGCACAGCAACCTCGGCGTCATCCAGTGGCGGCAGGGGAACCTGTGCGAGTCCGCCCGGCACCTGGAGCTGGCGCTCGGCACGTACGAACGGCTCGGCGACCAGGTCGGGCAGGCGGAGGCGCTCGGCAACCTCGGGCTCGTGTACCAGCGGCAGGACCGGCTCGACCTGGCCGTCGACCACCACCAGCGGGCGCTGGGGCTGTTCCGCGCGGCCGGCTACCGGGTCGGCGAGGCGTACGCGTTGAACGACCTGGGCAACGTGCACCTGCGGCTGGGGCAGGCGGACGTGGCGATCGACGAGCTGCAGTGCGCGCTGACCCGCTTCCAGGAGATCGGCGAGCGGGCGGGCGAGGCGGAGGCGCTCAACGGCCTCGGCCGCGCGTTCGCCGAGTCGGGTGCCCGGGACGAGGCGGCCGCGCGGCACACCGCGGCGCTGACCGTGGCCGTCGAGATCGGCGACCGCTACGAGCAGGCGAGTGCGCACGCGGGCATCGCCGCCGTCAACGAGTCACTGGGTGACCTCAAGCAGGCCCGGGTGCGGTGGCAGGAGGCGCTGGCGGTGTACGCCGACCTGGCCGTGCCGGACGCGGAGGACGTCCGCGTCCGGCTGGCCGCGCTCGACGGCGCCGATCACGCGGTGGGCCTGTAGTAGCGCAGGACGTGTGCCTGGCGCAGCCGCTTCAGGATCCGCTGGCGGGTCGGCCCGATGGCGCCGACCGGCATGCCGAGCCTGCGGCTGATCTCGGCGTAGGGGGTCGGCGGGTCGGAGAACAGCAGGGCGAGCAGCCGCCGGTCGGCGGCGGACAGGCCGGCGACGGCCGTCTCGAGCGCCATCCGGCGTTCCGCGGCGAGCAGGCGGGCGTCGACGGACTGTCCGGCGACGTCGGCGGGCTCGTGGTCGTCGAGCGGCGCGTGCGGTTGCTGTCCGCGGTGGCGCAGCACGGCCTGGCACTCCCGGCGGGTGGTCGTCCGCAGCCACCCGGGCAGGGCGGCGGGTTCCCGGAGCCGGGAGATGTTGATGAGCAGGTGCAGCCAGACCCGGCCACCGACGTCGTCGGCGTCCACTCTGGACAGGCCGTGCCGCCGGCACACGGCCGACAGCAGCGGCGTGTAGGACCGGACGATGTCGCCCCACGCGGACTCGTCCCCCTCCGCCGCGCACCCGACGAGAGTTCCGATGGCGGTCGTGTCATCCATGATTTCCCACCCCTCTGGCGAACCACGACTGGCGAAATCAGGCTCGCGCACGGGTGCAGGGAAAACCTTGCTGAGATCTTGTCACCGGTCTTGTCGAACAACGCGTGACCGCGGCGTCACGACGAGTCGCATTCCTGGACCGGTTCATCAAAATTCCGGATATTGATCTGTATCTACTCCCTCGTACCAGTTCTCCACACCGACGTAGGCCGGCCACGGCCCTTGGAGACCGAGGTGGAAAATGACTGAGACCGTCATAAATCTGGAATCGTTCGTCGACGACGGCCCCGAGGACATCGTCGTCGACCTGCCGTACCTGCCGCTGGTGGAGGACGCGCTCGCCACCATGAACGTGCCGGTCCGAGAGGGCTCGAAGCAGGTGGACCGGACGCTCGACCTGGGGCTGATCACCATCGAGGACGTCAAGACGTCCGCCGACCTGCTCGTCGCCAACGGCAAGACGGCGCCGGGCCGGTTCCCGCTGCGGGGCGCACCCACGTCGAATCTCGACGTGGTACTCATCGCACTGCGCCAGCATTTCCGGAATTCCACCGACGGCTGGTGCCCGGAGATCGGCAAGAATCGAACGATGCACGGCGTGCACGGCGCCCCGCACATCGGCGGCTCCGGCTACCCGGCGGCGACGAACAATTCGCCCGTGCTGGCGAAGGGCACCGGCGACAAGGTCCGGGTCGGCCTGATCGACACGAAGCTGTACCCGAGTGAGCAATTCACCGGCCGGGTGATCACCCTCGGCGACTCGTTGTTCGCGCGCGACTTCCCGTTCACCCAACTCAGCGGCCACGCCACGTTCACCACGGGCCTGATCCTCGAGGCGGCGCCGGGCGCGGTGGTGATCGCGAAGGGCGTGCTGCACGACCGCTTCGCCACGGCGAGCGTGTGGGACGTCGCCACGGCGATGGCCCAGTTCGTCGACCAGAACGTCAGCGTCCTCGTGCTGCCGCTGGTGTGCTTCACCGACGACGGTGAGGCGCCGCTGGCGTTGCAGCGGGCGGTGAACGTGCTGCGCAACAAGGTGGTGGTCGTGGCGGCCGCGGGCAACCACGGCGACGCCAAGCCGGAGAACGGGCGGGACGTCAACCGCCTGCCGGCGTTCCCCGCGGCCTGCGATGGCGCGATCGCCGTCGGCGCCGTCGGCAACGCGGGCGACGGTTTCGTGCGCGCGGAGTTCAGCCCCGACGTGCTCTGGGTGCAGGTCGTGGCCCCCGGCGACGAGGTGACCAGCCTCTTCGTCGAGGGGCACGTGACGTACAAGAAGGCAGGCGACCTCCCCCTGCCGACCGACCCAGGCGAGTTCCACGGCGGCGCCACGTGGAGCGGCACGTCGTTCGCGGCAGCGACCTTCGGCGGCCTCATCGCCAACGCGGTGGCCGAGGGTCAGGGCACGGCCTTCGAGGTGGCGGACCGCATGCTGGCCGACAAGCCCCACGAACACGCCGGCGTCGGCGCGTACGGGTTGCTGGAAAGGTGAGGATTCCGGGTTCGACGGTCCCAGCCGCCGAACCCGGGTTCTCAAAGCCAGAACAAGAAGCTGGGCACGTTGACGCGCTCGGCGTCACCACCCCGCACGTGCCGGTTCACCACCAGAACCAGCCACACGACCAGCTCCACCAGGTAGAAGAGGAACAACGCCCCGACGATCACCAACGCGGGCAAGGCAACGACCAACAGGGCGACGAGCACGATCGGGAACACCTGCCAACAGGACCGGAACCAACCCCGCCGTCCCTGTTCGGTCGTCAGCGCACCGAGCCGCACCGCCGCCCACATGATCCACCGCCGCAGAAACGCGACGTCCAATTCGCGCATCGCCTGCCGGAAGATCCGGTCAGCGTCGGCCCTCGGCAGCTCACCGGTCGCGACAGGCCCCCGGCACAGGTAGTCGTGCAGGATCGCGGCCTTCGTGTAGCGCCCGTAACGAGGCAGGAACCACACAAACACCCGCGGCACCGAGGCGAAGTCCGTGTCCTGCCCGGCCTTGACCTCGAGCACACACGCGCCGGTGAAGTACTCCAGCGGCGAGAGCGTCTCCCAGTTCGTGTCGGTCACCTGGTGCACCCGAACCTCGGAGCCCTCGGCGAAGCCGGGCTTCTGTGGGTGGGCCTTCTGCGCAGACTGTGTCATCAGGAGCCTCCTCGTCGAGAACAGCCGCTACTGCCCTCCCAGAGGCACTGGCCTCGAACAGAAATACAGAGAGATCGCGTCCACTTCGTAACGCGGTCGTGCCGATCCGCGACGAACGTCCGAGCAACTCCTCCGTCGAAGGTCGGTCATGTCGTTTTATCTGCGCACGAGCGTCAAGGTCGGCCCGGTGCGAGTGAACATGTCGCGCACAGGGCTGGGAGCGTCGATCGGTGTTCCCGGATTCCGGCTCGGTACCGGGCCACGCGGTACTTACGTCTCACTCGGCGGCGGCCTGGCGTCATATCGCGCCACCGTCCGTTCGTCTCAGGGAAAGGCACGCATTCCGGCAAGCTTGCGGACGCCTACTCCTGGCTCACCCTCCCCGAGTGAGGTTGTGCTGTCCGATGTGTCGGGCGCGACGGCCCTCGAAATGACCGAAGTCGGGTCGAGCGATCTGGTCGCCCAACTCAACGACGCGGCGAGGTCGCCGCGTTTCTGGCCATGGTGCCTTGCGCTGACCGTCGCGCTCGCGTTCGTGACACCACTGGTGTTATTGGCCGGGCTGCCGCTGACGGTGTGGCTGTTCTGGAAGGACGAGATCCGCAGGAAGGTGGTGGTGTTCTACGACGTGCACGGCGAGGAAGAGGCACAGCGCTTCCAACGGCTCGTCGACGCGTTCGGCCAGGCCGCTCAGGCCCAGCGCGCCTGGCACGTCGTCGCGGCGGGAGCGGTGTCGACAACCCATCAACACAAGGTCAACGCCGGCGCGTCGTCGCTGGTGAAGCGGCTGTCCTTGACAAGGGATATCGGCGGGCCGCCGAACCTGTCGGCGAACATCTCCATTCCTTCGCTCTCCACCTCTCATCGCTCCGTGTATTTCCTGCCGGACCGGATCCTGATCAGGGACGGCAAGCACTACGCGGATGTCGCGTACGACGACGCGCGCGCCGAAGCAGCGCCACAGCAATTCATCGAGGACGGGGCGGTGCCGTCGGACTCCGAGGTCGTCGGACAGACGTGGCGGTACGTCAACGTGAAAGGCGGCCCGGACCGCCGCTTCAAGGACAACCGACAGCTGCCGATCCTCCGATACGGGCGGTTGACACTCACCGGAACAGCGAATTACCAGGCGATCTTTGACTTCTCCACCACGACCGCGAGTGCTGCACTGGCCAGCGCAGTGACGGACATGTCGAAGACCCGGCAAGTTCGCCCCCAGAACGCCGCGCCGGCGCGGCGTCCGCCGTCCTCGCGGACCGCGTCGGCGGCACAGATACCG
This sequence comes from Actinophytocola sp. KF-1, assembly GCF_054661535.1. Taxonomy (NCBI): domain Bacteria; kingdom Bacillati; phylum Actinomycetota; class Actinomycetes; order Pseudonocardiales; family Pseudonocardiaceae; genus Actinophytocola; species Actinophytocola sp. KF-1. The sequence continues at coordinate 50,043 of NZ_BAAFVK010000026.1, forward strand.
GCCGCCGGACACGATTCCGACCAATACCGCGCTCCGCTCCCGTCGCATCCGCGCCGACGCCGTCTCTCCGCCGAAGGACGCGTCCCGGTCGTCGGGGAGTCGCACTACCAGCCGGCGTTGCACAGGCTGGCCAATGGAGCGGAAATCGGGACCGACTTCAGCCAACATCAGCAGGTCGTCGCCATCCTCGTACCCGAAACCGAGAACCCTCACGACAACAATGCCGTGCGGGTTGATGTCGCCACTGACACCGGCGCGGTGACCGTCGGTTACCTCAGCCGCTACGACGCCCCTGCCTATCAGGCAGTCCTTCTCGCACTCAAGAACGACGGCTACGTGGGAACCTGCCCGGCACGAATCACGGGCGGAGGCCACAGCCGGCGCTACGGCATGTACCTGCACCTGGCAGGAGCGGACACCTTGCTGCTCGAGAACCTCGCGGAGGAGATCGACCTACTCGATCCGGCACGCCAGGTGACGGTGACAAAGGAGGAGAACCACCAGGCGGTGCTGTCTCGTCACCATTCGCCATCCCGGGCCCTGACCCGGGTGGCCGCACAGCTGGTGTCATCCACGGTGTCGTCCGGCAAACACAAGGGCGCCTACGCGATCGAGGTACGCCTGAACGGCGACCGCGTAGGCGAACTCACGGCAACGATGAGCGCGCGCTACGAGCACCTCATCAGCGCCGCCGTGAACCAATCCGGGCACGCATACTGCGAAGCAGTGATCACACACGGCAGCCGAGGCTTCCAGATCGATCTTCGGATGCCCGCCATGAACTGATCCACGTCGCACAGCGAGGCCCTGTGGGGCCGAAGGGAGCCAATCCCTCACTGGCTGGAACCTAGATCGGCTACAACCCGCGGTCACAACGTCTGACCTGGGCGTACGCATATTTAGAGGGCCAGTAGTGAACGTCCCGACTTCGTCGACAGCCGATCCAGCGCCGCGGCCCCACCGGACACTGCGCCGGCTCGCATCAAGGCCGTAGGACGCCGGGAGTAGAGAGCCACAACGGGACCTCATAGACGAGATCGGCGTAGGTCGTTGTCCTGCCAACGTGCGTAGATCCTGAACGCACTTACATGCGAGGAGCGAGCGTTCACCTTTTGACGCCTGGCCCGGCGCCCGAAGACTTGATCGGGCACCACCAGCTCGGGGCATCTTCCTGCCGTGATCGTCAGGTCGGCGTGAGGTTCAGCCGACGTTTGCAGGCGTATTACCGTCGACTGCCAGAGGTCTGGTTAACGCTGTAGGTTGACGTAGAGCCGGTGGCGGATCGCCGTGCCGCGACTACGATCGTGCACCTGTCCGTCCGTCTCTTTCTTGCGCGATACAACCGCGTCGCCAGCCGTCACGTGACAACAACAGGAGCTATCTGGATGTCAGCCACGAACGAGCAAGAATCAACCTGGAACTCTCTGATCGACCTGAGTCGGAGACATCCACGATTCCGCCCGTTGTTCGATACGAATGCTGTATATGCCTGCATAAGGAAGATCGATCAAGCGCAGAACGCGACGTCCTTCGATGAGTGCCAGCATCGACTCTCCGGACACTTGTTCCACATGGGCTTACCAAGTATGATCCTGTGGCGAATCTTACCAAGATTTATTGGCGCAATGATGCTGATCAGCGGCACGGTCGCGCTGCCATTCTTGATCTCTGGCATGCAGGACGCAACAAACGAACCCGATGAACTTTTTCCCTTCATCTTGGCTGCAGGTCAGGTTATGTTAGCCGTTGTGGGATCCTTCTGGCTGTGGAGCGAGGGTGGCTGGGAAGTCCGTTTCTTCCGGGAGATAGCACGCATTCTAAGAATTGCCAGGGAGGGCACGGCCGAGCAATACAAGGCGGTAGAATGCGTCAACTTCGCGGGCAAAGCTGCCAGAAATTTGTTTTGCCTTGTGCAACAACGGCGACGGACGTGGAAGTCTCCGCCCGCCGTGGCCGACTTTGCACTCGCCCAGTCGTACCCACTTATCGACGTACAACTGTCGCAACATGGAAGCGCAAGCTCACTCCAACGAAAGCTCCATGTTTACGTTAGTTTCCTCTACTTCGCGAGCGCACTGGTGGCCGTGAGGCGTCACGATCTGCTTCCTACTCTTCGACAACACTACGCTGACAGGTACTCATTAGCGCGACGTGAGTCGACCGGCTCCCTGGACGAGATCCCGGAAAGAGATGCGTTGTTTCTTGATCCGATGCGAAACCAAAATCGCTGGACCGTGACAAAGGACTATTTTTACCCTTTGGCTGCCTGGTTCAGCCTGTTGGTATCACTCGGTGCGCTTGCTTTAAGCTTGGCCAACTGAGTCGCCGTGCTCAACATGCCTCTCGTCGCACCTCTGATGTTCCGCCCCGAATCGACCTCCAACGATGGCACTCTCATGCCGCAGCGAGGTCGATCGCCCAATGACTTCGCGCTCGGTGGGGGTGCGACATGGCTAGCGACGTCACGACATCAACCGCTTGATGCCGCACGGGCACGTTCGGCCACCGTATTGAATGGAATGCGGTAGCACCTATCGCACCCATCGAGTAGCTCAACGGCGGACCCGTTGCATGTCTTCGCTTGGATAATGCGCCGAACCTCTGCGCGATGAGAAGTATCGCGATCCCGAGATGCCGCAACCTATCGAAATCCACACCCCCTGGGTGTCGGTCAACCCAAACCGCTGAAGACTTTTCCAAAACAGCGCGACCAGCTCGGCTGTTCCGTAAAAAATGACGACTGCCCCGTAGGCGCGGATTCGATCAGTACGACTCCCACGCGCCGCGGTAGGTGCCGACAGCACCCGGTCCAAGGCATCGGACACAGGGATATCCTCTTGGCCCGACTGAATGTCCTCGGCCATAAGATCTCCTGACATGGCTTGGAATGACGAACCGTATGTCACTGGAGACACTTCCATCGTTACCGATGGTCGATACCACAACGTGGCTTGAGGACCATGCCGCCGCGCCAGGTCTTCGAATGCGAACACCGGCGACCGCCGTGTCTTCCCGTCGCGCGCCGGCATTCCAACAGATAGGAGTAACTCTAGACGCGACCCGATGTTCTGTCCGCGATGCACACCCACCGCGGCCGTTCCCTCCGCGGGAACTCGAGGAAGACCGCATGGCGATATTCGTAATCGCCCAGGAACGCTTCGAGCTTCCGGCGTTCCCTCCGCCGGTCTACGAGGCTTGGGTTGTGCTTGGCTTCCAGAACAAGCAGGTTGTGGTCCCGTGTCGAGGCCTGCCGGTCGTGAATGATCAAATCCGGAAACACAGCATTCTCGCTGAAGCCGGGCAACTGCTTCGAGGTGTACCGCCCACGGTACGGGTAAATGTGGTGGCGATTGTACTCGACATCAACTGACCACCTCGATTCCCAGCCGTCTCGTGCCTCGACGAATCCGGCGAGGTGCCGGCAGATCTGAGCAACTATCGATCGTTCGTGCGCGCAATCGTCGAACAGAGACCGTTCCTTCTCGTAAGTACGACGGATGGCTTCCTCAAGGACCTGATGCACGTCATCGGGAGCTGGAACGATCATCACACGAACCTTAGTTGCATCGCGCGTGGATGCGGTAGCAGTCCACGGCTACTCGGCTCACTGCACCAGAGAATAGATCTCTGGTCGATACCAGCGTACGAACGCCACAGACCCGCCACACGACTCGCCCCCAACGCCCTCTCATAGCGCAGTGCGGAGGACCATCCGACAACCTCACGCTCCGGTGGAGGCGTCCAGTCGCGGTACGACGTGGTCAGTGAGATCAGCCGCTCGATGCCTCAAGGACACACTCGACCCACCGCATTTGGGTCGAATGTAGGTACCCGTTTCGCCCCACGGGGTGGGCGTGATGGCGGCACAGTGACAGGTTCGCTGTTCAGAGCTAGTGGGGCCGAAGGGAGTCGAACCCTCACTGGCTGGAACCTAAATCGACTACAAGTCGTGGCACGCTCGGCGACTGGGGAGAACGCCGCAATCAGAGGACAAGCCTGTAGATCCAGAGGCATGGATGGCGGCATGTTCGCACCCAAACTCGCACCCAACTGCACATCCTTGACCTCTGCTCCGGCTGGCAGCTCACGAACGAGGCCATTGGCTCCAAGATCGCACTGCGTCGCGTGCCGGATCGACGAGGGATGAGCACTGGTTGTGCAGCTGACGGGATCGTGGGGAAGCACCCCGCCACCGCAGAGTTTCGGACCCTAAGGTTGATCTGTAACGCCTCACTGAGCGGGAAGCTGACTGCGTCACCAGGGCATGCACGACCTGTCCATCAGAACAGGCAGGGGCAAGGGACCCTCGTGACTACTCCAACCGCGGCGACTACCCAACCGCAAGCCATAAACCTACTGCAGCGTCGGCGAAGTTAACTGAGGGATAGCCCCTTGTTCGAGACGGCGCTGTGACAGGGACTCCAGAAATGTTACGAATCATACCGAACCCCGTACGTACGTAACGAGGCATTGATCGCAGGCGACGTCCAGCAACACAAGCTCGTGAACCACCGCTCACCGAGACCGGTGAGCGAGACACTCCTACAAGACAGCAGGGAGGTCGTGATGCCCCCAGAGGCCCAGGCATCTCGTCTCCTGCCGGACTCGCCCAGACCTCCGCTCCTGGCGTCGAGCGCCAGGAGCTCCATGGCAACACGCCAGATCGACGAGCCGTCCAAGCGGAGCCGCGATCCGAAGATCGACAACCAGCCGGTCAACTTCTCCGCTCCCGAGGCACATGGCCGTACGTATAATGTACGGTTGACATACAGACGACATACGTCTAGCATCGGTATGGCAGCTGTATGGCTTGGGCTACAGTCAGCCGCTGCGCAGCCTCGCGGCGGCTGCTCCGTGGCTTGTGTCGTACCCGAACTGCCTCAAACGGAGTCCTCGAGGAGCGACCATGCCCAGTAGTAAGTCGACCACTAAGCTGACCGTGAATCTCTCACAAGAAGTCGTAGACATTTTGCGAGACCTCGCCGACCGCGAAGGAACGACGATGACCGAGGTGCTGCGTCGAGCAATTGCGGTTCAAAAGTACCTCGCTGACGAGCAGGACGAGGGCAAGAACATCTTGATCGAGGACCCAGAAAAGAACACAGTCCGCCAGCTAGTTCTGAAGTAGCCTAACCCCAAGATTCTGCGTTCGACAGGAGGAGACGTGTCGGATAAGAAACTACCGCAGCCGTCGCCCTCGAATGAACGCGGCCAAAAAGCCGGAGGGGCGCCGCCCAAAAGGCGCCCCTCCGGAGCGCACGCGGGGGAGGAAGTTAGGGAAAAAGTACTCTCCAGCAATCTCGCGAAAAATGTTCGCGGTCTAAGTTTAGCCGAACAGAGAGAGAACGTGCGCGAGTTCCTCGCAAAACGCCTCGTCGCACTGCTGGCCGGCGTCTTAGCTATAGGTCTGCTTCTCCTCGCGATACAACATTGGACAGGGGTTAACACCGCGGATATCCGATCCCTGTACGACGTACTCTTTAGTCCACTCATTGCACTGGTGAGTGCGGCAACGGGATTCTATTTTGGCAGCACGCACGCAGAATCAGTGAAGCCAGAACCTGAAGTCTAGAGTTCGAATGACAGGTCCAGAAGTGTGAGGCCCCGGCGATGAAATCTCTAACGGCCGCGGACCTGAGGGGTGTACTCGAAACTCTAATATCGTGTGCAAGTGGCCAGTTGCCTCCTGCGGCAGATCCGGCTCCGACTTTGGCGATCTCCCCTCCAGTCGTCAACGATCGAGAGTTGAAAAAACTTGCGACCAGCCTTGCAGAGGGGGTGTCGCATTGTGCTTCTGTCCACGAGATCATTGCGCACTCGATGATTGCGATTACCCGCGCACCAATACTCGATTTCACTGCGCCGCGCTCACCAACATCGAGTACGAACGAGCGAAGCTGGACAGTTGGAGCTGCTATTTTATGTACCGAATTGTTGATGCGACGGTCCGGAGTTTCGATTACCGGCTTTCCATCCAGTGAACTTATTGCTCATCTTGTCCATGCGGATCTAAATAGTGAGGCAGAACATCAGGCGATTCTCCAACTTTGCCACGACATCAAGGTCACTCGACATCTGCTCCGTCCGCGCCCGACAGAACTCCACGCGCCAATTATTTACATAGCCACTCCAATAAGCGCTATCGCGCATACAGCCCACAGCGAACTCGTCCACTTAAGCCTGATTGCTGCGGCTACCATCACCAAAAAATTCGGATGGCAAGTTGACCTCCCGGGGCGATATATCCAGCCGGGCGATTTGATTGAAATAGATCGACAAACGCGGGACGAACAAGCGGACTCGGCACTGGCATATGCTAGCGGGTTTATAGCGATATGCGTTGAAAAGGGCCGAAGGGGAATGGGGTACGCTGTCCGCCGCGCGGAGGACATGGGCGCCCCTACCCTGTTGCTCACTCATGGCGAGTTCGATGGTTTCGCACGCATTTACGGAGGCAGTATCTCCAGGCGTACCGAACTAAACTATGATGACGCCTGCGACCTGGTCACCCACGTCACAAGATTTTGCTCCATCAATCGGCGGCAGATCCTAGCGAGACATAGTCAGCTAGTTCACGCCCAGCGAGCACGTGAGCCACTGAAGAAACTCTCGCTTAAGCTTGAGAACACGACAACTCGATCTTTTCAGCACAAGCAATTAACCCCGACTCGCGCCAGTTACATTTTGTCAGATCCTATACATTTCGTGCACGTGCAGACTTGGGAACTTCGGGAACTGTCACTCATTCTCAACGTTCCAGAAACTTACCTTGAGTCCCTTCTTCGCCTCAGTGACGACCAGGTTTAACACTTTCCTCACTCGCTCACGTCTAAGGTGATCAACGAGCGGAACGACACTGCCGATCTATTACAACTGCGCGATGAAAGATCCCAATGGACGATCACGGTTGGCAGGAGAGCAGCGCCGCACCACAGCCCAATCCTGCGAGCAGTCCAAACAGCTAGCACTGCTCCAGCATTCGCATTCGTCGCTGTTGTCGAACCGAACCGATCTTGACAGCCAACCGTTCCGCGCGCTCAATTTGCGTGTACGCGCTGTTTCGATCTCCCATCACCACAAGCGCCAGCGAAAGATCTACGCGAAGCGATGTCTCGGCGCGGCTGAACGTTGGATCGAGCCGTTCGAGCGCGCCCGTGAGCACGCGCACGGCCTCACTCTCACCGATGGTGGCGAGCGCATGTCCGCGCCATCGGTCGAGGTGAACGCTCCCCAGGAATAGAAACGGCAGGGTCGGATCTACGGGATCGGCGGGGAGGAGCGAATCAGCCGTATCGAATGCGCGCAATGCTTCGTCTCGGCGACCGGCGGCGGCCAGGCCCTCTCCGCGAGCAGCTGCTAGCCACGCTCGGAGCAGTCGCGGCGCGGACCGCCGAACCAGGGCTTGGGCCGCGGTGAGTTGCTCGACAGCGGCCCGATGCTCGCCGAGTTCGGCGAGGATAAACGCCTGTTGGGCGACAGCGTGACCAAGCAAATCCGGGGCGTCCGCATCGCGTGCGGCCTGTTTGGCGGATTCATGGTGCTCCCACGCGCGACCGATCTCGTACCGGTCGAGGGCTTCCCACCCAGCAAGCGCACTGAGTTCTGACAGCAGTCGTGCCAGCTGGACGCGAACGTCCGGCGTCAGGCTGTACGCGTGCAAGTCGCGCACCTGTTCAGCCTTCTCCCGCACCTCGCCATAGGCAACGATCGCGCCCATCTGTCGGTCGAGCTTGCGGAGCGAGTCGAGTTGCTCACGCAGCAGGTCGATCACGGCCATGTCGACGTGTCGCGCGGCATTGAGTCGCTGGCGAAGGTCAACGGTTGCCAGGTCCGCAGGCTCACTCCTCGGCACTGAGAGCAGCTCATCTACCGACACGCCGAAGATCTGTTCCAACAGTTTCGTCGTCGCCGGTCGAGGCGTTCCGAGCGAACTCCCGTCTGTCTTCCTGCCGGATGCCAGGCGCAGCAGATGACGCAGGCTGAGTGTGCCGGGCAGGCGATGACGGCGCGCGAAGTCCTCGGCGAAGGACACGAACTCCTCGAAGGTCTCGCCTCGTTCGTCTCGAATCAGTTGTTCGAGGAGCGTGCGAGCCGGACGACCAGGCACGCCGCGTCCCACTGACCCCGCTTTCCAGGGCTCCATCTGCCGCCTCCGCAATGTCACCTTTGTGGCACCCGCGTGTCATTCCACCGATGTTGTGCCGACAGAAGACTGATTTCAGTCTTGCACATCCCTGCCTCAAGGACATCGGGGCAGGCATCTAGGAAAGGCGACACACGATGGGTGCTGATCGAACAGAGCGGGGTGGCGGCGAGCGCGCACCCCTTCGCGCTCTGCCGTCAACAGCGGACAGCAGGGTTCCGCCGCCCGACGAGGCCGCGCACCTCGACGGGCTGCTGATGCACGAATTGAGCACGCTGAACTACCACCTCGGGCAGTACGTGCTGAAGCACTACGACGCGGACGCCGGTCGAGCCGAGCCGGTCACCATCGCCGAAGAACGGGCGCTTGCCGACAGCGTGACGACGGCAGCGGAAGCCATCCGCGCCCGCGCGGCACGGCGCGAGCGTCAGGAACACGTCGCCTCATCCACGAACGAGGAGGCGTGATGCTCGGAACGAGTCTGCTCGTGAACGCGTACGTGATCATCAAAGACGGGTGCCCGTTGGCGCTCTCTGTGCTCAATCCCGATCAGGTGGAGATCGTCTGCGGCTGGCCGCCACAGCGATCGTTCGACTTCGTCATGCATCGCGAGGCACTGCGAGCCTTTGTGGAACTCGGCACTGACGCGCTCGAAAAGATGGACGCAGCGCTCGCCGCCGGTGGCCCAACGTCGAGTGCCTCTGTCTGCTGACCCATGGATGCGAACGCGACTGAGCACCGTCCCATCGACATCCGGGACGAGAAGACAACGACAGCTATCGCAAGAGCGCTTGGTGATGAGTTGCGCCGTGCGCGTGAGGCAGTGGGGTGGTCACGTGCTCAGTTCGTGGCCCGCTTGCCGTCCGGGATTGGTGACCGGACTTTGCTCTCGTACGAGCATGGCTTGCGCGCCCTGACGGTGCTGAGACTGTTGGAGCTGTGCCAGGGACTTGGGGTCCCTGCGACGGCTGTCCTGTCCAACGCCTTGCAGCGGGTGAACCTGTTCCTCGCGAACCTGGTCCTGCGCATCGACCTGCGGGCGTTGCTTGACAGTGGGAACCAGAAGTTCCGGCCTATGCACCAGTGGGCGCGGAACAAGTTGAACCGGCATCCGGATGGGGTGGCGGAGCTGTCTCCGGCTTCGGTGGTCGAGCTGGCCGATTTCATCGGCTGCGGGCATGAGGAGCTTGCGGTGTACCTCGCCCGGTTCACCCCCGACACCGTGTCGGCCCAGACGGGCCAGCCGAGGTCGACGACGGCGTGACTGGGACGGCACCGCAGCCGCCCTTTCATATGGCCCTCATCAGGTCGTTTGATGGACGGCTGGGACGGCATTCGTGCACGCCGTCCCAGCCGTCCACATCGACATTTCCGCAGGTATTCGCCATCCGATGCTGACGCAGCGGGTGGGACGGCATCCGACCGCTGGGACGGCATCTGGGACGGCTGTCACTGCTGCTGCTGGTCGGTCATGGCTGCCTTGATGTTGGCTGTCCGGTAGCCCCGGACCCGACGCGTCTCGCCGTCGTCGTCGGTGACGCGGTCTCGTGTGGACGGGCAGTCGAGGTCAGCCATCGCGCGGCCGAATGAGTTCGGTTCCACGTCGAGTGCCTCGACGAGTTCAGCCGTTGGGATGAACTCGCGTTCGTCGAGGTCCTCGCCGAGGTAGGCGACCACGGACGCGAGCGGCTCCGGCAGCACCGGCCGACGCTCGGACGGACTCTGGCCGGTACCGATCGCCCGCACCACGCTCGCGTGATCCAGCTCGGGCGTGGTGTCCTGTCCGGCCGCGTGCCCGGTCAGTGTCCCGGCTGCCTCGCGGAGTGCGCGCCCGCGTCGGCAGAGTTCGTGCCAGTCCTGGTTCGGCATGTAGTACGTCCGTACGGTCAGCGCCAGCACATCCGCCCCGGCTTGCGTCTCGCCGTCCGGTCGGAGGATGCCCACGCCCTTGTGCGAGGCGAGCAGGCGACTGCTGTCGTAGCCGCGCGTGTTCATCTGCTCGCCGAGCACGATGTTGCTGTCTCGCCAGTCCATCACCCGCAACGCGAACCTCGACCCCAGAACGGCCCGGAGACCGGACGGGATGGTCTTCGAGTCCGGCCGCTGCGTCGCGAGCACCAGCACGATCCCGGCCGCCGGTCCCTTCTTCGCCAACCAGGTGAGCAACTCGCCCACGTACTCGCCTGCCGTGAGCTTCTTGCCCTCGACCTCGACCGGTGTCCGGTCCTCTAGCGGCACCTGCACCTCGTCGAGGAACACGGCCGTGACCGGCATGTTCAGCACCGTGTCGCGGGACATGGCAGGTGTGATCTTCGATTCCGGGCAGATGGTGTCGTCGAGGTCGCGCATGCGCCGGTAGCGGCCCTGGACTTCGCCGACGAGTTCGACCAGCCAGCCGACGAGCGCGAGCACGTGTTCGGTTTCGTCGCCGGACATGAACCGGTGAGCGACCTTCGCGGCAGCGTCCCAGTCCTTGCCCGCCTTGAAGTCGGCCACATACAGCCGGGTGTGGGGGTCGAGGATCAGGCCGACTGCGGCGAGCCGGGCGGCGAACGTTTTGCCCTGGCGCGGGATCGCGCCCACGAGCAGCGACGTCCAGACGAGCGGTAGGTCG
>NZ_BAAFVK010000027.1:0-50675 GCF_054661535.1 Actinophytocola sp. KF-1
GGCGGGGCTCGTCATGGCCACCAGATCCGGTGACGTCGATCCCGGCCTGGTGCTGTGGCTGCTGCACCACGGCGGCGTGTCCCCCGACGAGCTGTCCGACGTGCTCGAGCACCACAGCGGGCTCGCTGGGCTGACCAGCGGCAGCGGCGACCTGCGCGACATCGTCGACGACCCGGGGTCGCGGCCCGCGCTGGACGTGTACCTCCACCGGCTCCGCACGGAGATCGCGGCGATGGCGGCGGCCATCAACGGCCTCGACGTGCTGGTGTTCACCGGCGGCGTCGGCGAGCACCAGCCGGTGGTCCGGGCGGAGGCCGCGGCAGGCCTCGCCTTCCTCGGCGTCGCCGTGGACCCCGACGTCCCGGTCGACGGCGACGCGGAGATCACCGCGCCGGGCGCCGCGGTGCGGACGTTCGTGCTCACGGCGCGCGAGGACGTCGAGATCGCCCGCCAGGTCCGAGGGACTTTCGTCCCTGGTGACCGGTGACCAGATCCCGGGGCGTTCCCCTTATCCGAGGGCCTACGGTTGGTTGAGCGAGAAACAACTGTGCCGAGGAGGCGTGGTGACCATCCGGGTCATGTTGGTGGACGATCACGAGATCGTGCGGCGCGGCATCGCCGACCTCATCGGCACGGCTGACGACCTGGAGGTCGTCGGCGAGGCGGCGGGGGTCGAGGAGGCGCTGGCGCGAACCCCGCAGGCGGCGCCGGACGTGGCGGTGCTGGACGTCCGCATGCCGGACGGGAACGGCATCGAGCTGTGCCGTGAGCTGAAGTCGCGCCTACCCGAGCTGAACTGTCTCATGCTGACGTCCTACGCGGACGACGACGCCCTGTTCGACGCGATCATGGCCGGCGCGTCGGGGTTCGTGCTGAAGCAGGTGCTGGGCCTGGACCTGCTCGACGCGATTCGCACCGTCGGGGCGGGCGGCTCACTGCTCGACCCCAAGACGACGGCCGCGCTGATGAACCGCATCCGGCGCGAGCGGGAGGAGCAGAACCCGCTCAACGCGCTGACGGAGCAGGAGCGGGCCGTGTTCGACCTCATCGGGGAGGGGCTGACGAACCGGCAGATCGGGGAGAAGCTGTTCCTCGCCGAGAAGACGATCAAGAACTACGTGTCGCACCTGCTGAACAAGCTCGGCATGCAGCGGCGCACGCAGGCCGCTGTCCTCGCCGCGGAGCTTCGCTCCCGCCGGCAGGACGGGTGAGGCTGTGGACAGGTCGCTTCGCGCGGTCTGTTGTGCCGGTGGCCGCTTGTAGGCTGGATTCCGGGGGACGGAGGCAGTGGTTGATCTTGGGCACGGGGTGCCGTGGTTTCCGGGGTTCCCGTTAGGTGGTGGCGGCGGATTGCGCGGGCGGGCGCGGCCACGTGTGTGTTTTATGGGTTGGTTTGGCAACGAACTGTCCAGCGTGGCCGAAGGCCCGGACCGGCTGGGCGTGACATAACAGAAGCGTGGACGAGACGCGTTCCATCAACTCGACTGAGGTGTGTCCGCCCGGCCAGGTCCGGGGCGCGGCGGTGGGCGGTGGAAGACGGCCGGGCCATGCGGCGATCTGTCAGCTGCGGTGGCATCTGCATGATCCGGCGCCGGGCCTGGACGCGGGATCTGACCGGCCGGCGCCGCCAAACCCTTTACCCGCGAACCTCCCCCAAGACAGGCCCTCACGGGCAGGCTGACACCTGCCCACCCCATTGCCCGCCGCCACCACCGAACCTTTCCGGGGCATCCCGCAGGTTCGGCTTCTCGACGAGGCGGCTGCCCAGTTGATGCGGGCGTCCTTCATCACTTCGGGCGTATGAAGGTTCGTCGCCGCGGTCAGGCCGTCGCCAGGGGAACCCGCCACACCAATCGGGTGCCGCCGTCCGGGTTGGGGGACACCGACACCGCGCCGCCGCATTCTGTTGCCCGGCGTTCGAGGTTGAGCAGTCCGCTTCGCGCCACGTCCGGGGGCATGCCCACCCCGTTGTCGGTCACCCCGACCACCAGGTCCGGGCCCGCCTCGACCGTCACCACGATGTCCGACGCGTGTGCGTGCCGGACGGCGTTGCTCACGCCCTCGCGCAGCGCAGCCAGCGCATGCTCCGCCACGTGCTGTGGCACCAGGGTGTCCACCGCCCCGGAGATGCGCACGGACGGGGACATGTCGGTGTTCGCGCTCGCCTCGGCGACCAGGTCCAGCATGCGCCTGCGCAGGCTGGTCGAGCTCTCCTCCCCCGCCGTGTGGAGGTCGAAGATCGACGTGCGGATCTCGCGCATCGTCTCGTCCAGCTGGCCGACCACGCGGGTCACGCGACCCCGCGCCTCGCCGTCGGCGATGCGGCCGACGATGGCCTGCAGGCTCATGCCCGCCGCGAACAGCCGCTGGATCACGTGGTCGTGCAGGTCCCCCGCGATCCGGTCGCGGTCGGCCAGCAGGTCGAGCATCCGTTGCTGCCGCTGCTTGTCCGCCAGCTCCAGCGCCAGCGCGGCCTGCGCCGCGAACGACGCGAGCATCGGCAGCTGGTCGTGGCCGAACTGGATGTCGCCCTTGTTGCGCAGCGCCAGCAGCAGGCCGCTGACCCCTGCGGCCGACCCGAACGGCACGGCGTCCGCGGGACCGAACTCGCCGAAGATGTCGGCCTCGGAACCGAGTGTCTGCGCGAAGTCCACGTACACGGTCGGCTCGCGGTCGTTGATGACCGACGCGACCGCCGGTGTGGTCGCCGACAGGCGGTGGCCGATCATCTCCTCGCCACGCGCGCCCGCGCCCGCCTCGACGGTGAGCGTCTCGCCCGCCTCGTCGGCCAGCAGGATCAGCGCGGAGTCCGATCCGGACAGTTCACGGGTGCGCTGCGCGATCAGCGCCAGCGCCTCCTCGCTCGTCCCGCCGCCCAGCAGCAGACCGTTGACCTCCGCCGACGCGTGCTGCCACCGTTCCCGCAGCCTGGCCTGCTCGAACAGGCGGGCGTTCTCCACGGCCACACCGGCCGCGGCGGCGAGTGCCTCGAGCACGACCACGTCGTCGTCGTTGAACTCGGTCTCGCCCTTCTTCTCGGTCAGGTAGATGTTGCCGAACACCTCGTCGCGCACCCGGACCGGCGTGCCGAGGAAGCTGCGCATCGGCGGGTGGTTGGCCGGGAAGCCGACCGACGACGGGTGCTCGGTGAGGTCCGGCAACCGGATCGGGAACGGGTGTTCGATCAGGTGCCCGAGCAGGCCCTTGCCCTCGGGCAGGTGCCCCATCCGCGCGCGGATCTCCGGGTCGATGCCGACGTACACGAACTCGGACAGGCCCTCGTCCCCCAGCACGCCCAGCGCGCCGTAGCGGGCGTCAACCAGCTCGACGGCGGTCTGCACGATCCGCTGCAGCGTGCCGGCCAGCTCGAGACCGGCACCCACGGCGACGACCGCGTCCAGGAGCCCCTGGAGGCGGTCGCGGGTCTTGCCGATCTCGGTCAGCCGGTCCTGCAGTTCGTTCAGCAGCTCGTCGAGGCGCAACCCGGCGAGCGACACACCGACGGCCGAACGCTTCGGTCTCGCTGCCCCTGTGCCGTCCGGCATCCACACACTCCGCTCTGCGATCCGGCGGCCGCCGGGCAGTTCGGCCACCGCTGAACGAACTCAGGGTATCCGGCGCGGCGAACACTGTCAGGAATCGCCGGGACGTGTTCTCCCGGCCCGCCTGGGTTTGTCGTACCAGAAGCAGCCGAGCCGGTTGCGGACCTCGACCACGCCGGGCACGGCGGCGGCCGCGGCACCGACCGGCGCGACGGCACTGCGCCACTGGACCCGGCCGAGCAGCGTCACGACACCGTCCGCCACGGTCACGTTCACGAACTCGCCGCGCCCGGCGGCGAGCGGGGCGACGGCGTCCTCGACGCGGCCGGCGAGCACGTCGTCCGGGCACAGGTAGCCGCGCAGCAGGTCCCGCCGCGCGAGCACGCCGACGAGCTTGCCGTCCGCGACGACGAACAGCCGCCGCACCCCGGTGCGCGTCAGCCGCCGCGTCGCCGACGCCACCGACTCGTCGGCCGTCACCGTCACGACGGGGCTGGACATCAGCGCACGCGCGGTCAGCCCGTGCCCGGCCCGCGGCCGGGCGTCGATCAGGTCGATCTCGGAGACGACGCCGACGGGCGCGCCGCGGTCGTCGACCACGGGCACCGCACTGACCTGGCTGCCGGCCAGGAGCGCGGCGATCGCGCGGAACGGCGTGTCGCGGCGGACCGACAGCGGGCACCGGGTCATCACGTCCGCGACCGTCGGTGCGCGCACCGCTGTTGTCATCTCGGTTCCTCCTCTGCGATCCCCGTACCGCCAGCATTCCCCGGCACGGCGCGCGTGATCAGAGGCCGAGGCACCGGACCGGCCGGACCAACGTCCCGCTCGAAGTCCCCGTCCCACCGGGACTTTCGGCCTGCCCGCACCACCGGCACGCCGTGGTCGTGGGGGCCAGGGCGCGCGACCGTCCACTGAGGACGGATCAGTCGAACTCGAGGTCGGTGCGGGTCAGCGGGCGACCCGGAAGTTCGCCGGGTGCGGGGGCGCGCAGGCCGTCCATCATGATCGCCAGCACGCGACCGGGGACGAGCCCGGCGACGTCCGGGGTGACCGCCTGTGTCTGGTGCACGACCGAGATGAACAGCATCGCGAGGTCGCCGACGCCGACGTCGCGGCGCAGGGTGCCCTCGTCCTGCGCGCGGCGGACCACCTGGTCGAGCATGTCGAGCAGCTCGTCGCGCACGCGGGAGGTCTCCTCGTCGGCCCGCACGACCGCCGTGACCCGCGGCGACTTGGCCTGCACGCTCACGTGCAGCCACGCCGACTGCCGCATGATCCGCATCAGGGCCGCCCACGCGGTCGGTTCCTCGGCGAGCGCGGCCCTGGTCTCGTCGGCGACCGCCTGGAAGGTGTCGCGGAAGACCGCGCGGATCAGCGTCTCGCGGTCCACGAAGCGCCGGTAGAGGGTGCCGACGCCGACCGAGGCGCGGCGCGCGATCTCCTCCATCGGCACGTCGGCGCCGCGCTCGGCGAAGATGTCCCGCGCCGCCACCAGGATCTGGTCGCGGTTGCGGCGGGCGTCCGCACGCAGGGCTTTCGTCACCCGCGAATTATCACATTCGCCCGAAAGTGGACGGAGCGCGTCCGGATGACTACGGTCGATGACAAGTGGACGACTTTCTTCCAGATCATCTTGGGGGTTCGACCGATGCCCGACGCCTTCCCGCCCCGCGCCTGCCCGTTCCACGGCGACGCCTCGATCACCTCGCCGGGGCCGATGACGAAGGTGACGCTCCCGCGCAGCGGCCAGGAGGTGTGGGCGGCGTCCCGGCACGCCGACGTCCGGGCCGTGCTCACCGACCCGGCGTTCTCCGCCGACCGCGCCAACCCGCACTTCCCGAACCCGACCGGCCGCCGGGTCCAGCAGGACCGCAGGCTCAAGCCGTCGCTGATCACCCTCGACCCGCCGGAGCACGGCCCCGCCCGCCGCGCGGTGCTCGGCGAGTTCACCGTCAAGCGGCTCGCCGCGCTGCGCCCGCGCATCCAGCAGATCGTCGACGAGCACCTCGACGCGATGCTCGCGGCGCCGTCCCGCACCGCCGACCTGGTCGAGGCGCTCGCGCAGCCGGTGCCGTCGCTCGTGATCTGCGAGCAGCTCGGCGTCCCGTACGACGACCACGAGTTCTTCCAGTCCCGGTCCCGCACGCTGCTGTCCCGGTCCGCGGCCGTCGAGGAGATCCGCGCCGCGGCCGACGAGCTGCGCGCGTACATGGACAAGCTCGTCAGTGAGAAGGAACCGGCACCGACCGACGACCTCATCGGCAGGCAGATCGCCAAGCACCGCGCCGACGGCACCTACGACCACGACGCGCTCGTGAGCCTCGCCGTGCTGCTGCTGATCGCCGGGCACGAGACGACCGCGAACATGATCTCGCTGGGCACGGTCGCGCTGCTCGAGCACCCCGACCAGCTCGCGCTGATCAAGGCGGACCCGGCGCGGACCCCGGACGCCGTCGAGGAACTGCTGCGGCAGTTCACGATCGCCGAGTTCGTGACGTCCCGGGTGGCCGTCGCGGACACCGAGGTCGGCGGCGTGACCGTGCGCGCGGGCGAGGGCGTGCTCACGCTGGGGAACGCCGCCAACCACGACCCGGCCGTCTTCCCCGACCCGGACCGCCTCGACGTCACCCGCGGCGCGCGCAACCACATCGCCTTCGGCTACGGCGCCCACCAGTGCCTCGGCCAGAACCTGGCGCGCGTGGAACTGCGCATCGTGTTCGACACCCTCTTCGCCCGGGTCCCCACACTGCGCGTCGACGTGCCGGTGGCGGAGTTGCCGTTCAAGGACGACGCCACCGTGTACGGCCTGCACAGCCTCCCGGTCAGCTGGTGACCGCCCACCCCTGACGCGCCCTCCGCAGCGCGACGTGGATGCTCTTGGCGTGCGGGTCGTATTGCTTGCGCGCGGCGAAATGGGCCCGGATGTCCTTCTGGCGTTGCGGGGCCAAGGTGCACACGATCGCCACGACCGCGGCCGGTTCGAGCAGGCCGAGAACGTGGGTCACCGGTTCGACCAGTCCGACATCCTCCAGAAAGGCGACAGCGGTGGCGGATTCCAGGTCCTGTGTTATCGGCCCATACCACCACCTGCCGCCGACGCTGGTGTCGCTCATCACCGCGACGGCCCGGCGCCGCGTCATGGCCGGCAGTGTTGCCGCCGTCTTTCCCGGCGTTCGGCATTCAGCGAGAATTCGGGCAGCCTCCATGGTCGGCACCCGGTCGAGCAGTTGCGCGGCGAAGTCGGCCGGCAGGCAGGCGACCACAATCGCCGCGGGTCGCCGCCCGTCCCGGTGCCAGGCAATCGCCTCGAGCGCCCGTGCTGCTTGGTCGACACTCATGGCCTGCAGTTCCACCGCGGCCTTCTCCGGGTCCGCTCTCACCCGGTCCGCCGGCGGCGGGGCCGGAGCGGGGACACCTCGCCGAGTTCGGCGGCCTCCCGTTGCAACCGCTGGTGTCTCCGTGGCGCGGGCGAACCAGGCCGGTGACCGCTAGAAGGTGACGATCGTCCGCGCGCCCTGGCCGAGTTGTTCGAACGCGTCGTTGACGCCGTCGAGGTCGGTGGTCGCCGTGGCCAGGGCGGCGAGGTCGAGCCTGCCCTCCTCGACGAGGCCGAGCAGGCGCGGGATCTCGACGTCCGGGTCGCTCGACCCGAACACGCACCCGTGCAGCGTGCGGCCGAACCAGTACAGCTCCAGCGCGTTGAACTCGACGATGTTGGCCTTGCTGCCGACGCCGACGACGGTCACGGCGCCGCCGCGGCGGCTCGCCGACCACGCGGTGCGGATGGTCGCGGGCAGGCCGACGCAGTCGAAGGCGTGGTCGGCGCCCCGCCCGCCGGTCAGCTTGCGGATCGCCTTGCTGGTGGTCTCGCCGGACACGATGAAGTCCGTCGCGCCGTGCCGGGCCGCCAGGTCCGCCTTGGCCTCGCTGACGTCGACGCCGATGATCGGGCCCGCGCCGACCGCGCGCGCGGCCTGCAGCGCCGACAGGCCGACGCCGCCGAGGCCGACGACCACCACGGACTCGCCCGGTTGCACGCGGGCCGTGTTGAGCACGGCACCGGCGCCGGTCTGCACGGCGCACCCCAGCACGGCGGCCTGCTCCATCGGCACCGTGTCCGGCACCTTCACGACCCCGGCGGCCGGCACGATGGTCTCCTCCGCGAACGCGGCCGTGCCCAGGCCCGGGTAGACCGGGGTGCCGTCGTCGAGGAACGCGTACGGCGCGCGTGCGGTCTCCTCGGCGTGCACGCACAGCCACGGCTCGCCCTGCAGGCAGAACCAGCACTCGCGGCACGCCGGCGCCCAGTTCAGCACCACGTGGTCACCGACGGCGACCCGGTCGACGCCGTCGCCGACCGCGAGCACCACGCCCGCGCCCTCGTGCCCGAGCACCGCGGGGACCTCCTGCATGAGGGTGCCGTTGGCCAGCGACAGGTCGGAGTGGCAGACCCCCGCCGCCGCGACCCGCACCTTCACCTGTCCCGGACCCGGCTCACCGAGGGAGATGTCCCGGACCTCGAGCCTGCCACCCTGCTTGGTCAGCACCGCTGCACGCACCATGGTGGGACTTAATCACATGGCCTCATGCCGCGTCGTGGAACACCAAGCCCAAAGTGTGCCGTCGTCCGGATCTGATCACCGACACCCCGTGCCGCACCGGCGACGCCGACCAGCCACGCGCGGACCGGACCGGCCGGTCACGCGTGGTGAACACCAGCCCGTGCCCCTGGGGCAGCAACGTCGCCGTCCCCCGGGACTGCGCGCGTGGCCGCTGCTCGACCAGCAGGAACTCGCCGCCCGTGTGGTCGACGCCCGGCTCGTTCAGGTTGATCACCACCTGCAGCGGGAACACCTTGTCGCCGTAGAGGTCCCGGTGCAGCGCGTTCCAGTCGCCCTCCTCGTAGCGCAGGAGGATCGGCGTGGGCCGGGTCTGGCCCGCGGCGTGGCACTCGGCGAGCCACTCGTCGAGCGTGTCCGGCCAGCGCTCGTCGCGGCGCAGCCGCGCCGCCCAGTCGCGGGCGATCGGCAGCAGGTGCGGGTACAGCTCGCCCCGCAGCCGGGCGACGGGTTCGGGGAACGGTTCGCGGAAGTAGCGGTACTGGCCGCGCCCGAACCGGTGCCGCGCCATGTCGATCGTGGCGCGGAACCGGTCCGGCTCGTCGTAGAGCGCGGCGAGGTCCTGGCACTCCCGCTTCGTCAGCAGGCGGGGCAGGAGCGCGCAGCCGTACTCGTCGACCTCCTCGGCGACCGCCGTCCAGTCGATGGTCACGCCGCCTCCATGGTGAGCAGGGTCCGCTTGGCGTCCGGGCCGCCCGCGTACCCGCCGAACGACCCGTCGGTGCGCACGACCCGGTGGCACGGGACGACGACCGGCACGGGGTTCATGGCGCACGCGGTGCCCACCGCCCGCACCGCCTTCGGGCTGCCGGCAGCCGCCGCGACCTGGGCGTACGTTTCAGTACGGCCGTATTGGATCGCGGGCAGGTGGTCGATCACGGCCCGCCGGAACCCGCGGGCGAGCCGCAGGTCGAGCGGCACGTCGAACGCGGTCCTGCGCCCGGCGAAGTACTCGTCGAGCTGCCGCGCAACGGCGTCGAGCCGGGCGGGTGCGTGCAGGACCCGGGGGCTGACGGCCTCGGCGAGCCGCGCCAGCTCCGCGTCGTGACCGACGTTCTCGTACACCACCCGCACCAGCCCGACCGGGGTCGCGGCCAGCAGCAGCGACCCGACGGGGGTGTCGACGGTGCGGTAGGCGACGTCGAGCAGGCCGTCCCGCTCGGCGTCCGCGACGAGCCGGGCACGCAGCCGCGCGCCGGGTTCCTCCAGGGGTAGCGCGTCGAAGTTCATGCGGTCTCCTCCTCCGTGTAGAGCTCGCGGAGACGTTTCATGCCGTCGGCGGCGGCGCGGCGGGCGGCGGCCTCGGTGCCACCGGTGATGGCCGCGATCTCGCGGTACGGCAGCCCGGCCAGGTGGTGGTAGGCGACGGCCAGCCGCTGCTTGTGCGGCAGCCGCTCCAGCGCGGCCCACAGGTCGCCGTGCCAGGCGTCGGTCGTGCCGCGGTCGGGCACCTCGGCGACCGCGACCGGCCGCCGCCGCCCCGCCCGCCAGCCGTCGAGCGCCTTGCGGTGCGCGATGGTCACGAGCCAGGCCTCGACGTTCGCGTCGGCGGGCAGACCGGGGTACGCCCGCAGCGCCGCGAGGAAGGTCTCCGACCACGCGTCCTCGGCGTCGACGGGCCCCAGCGCCGCGCGGCACACCCGCAGCACCATGGCCCCGTACTGGTCCACGATCCGCTCGAAAGGTCTCACACCAGGAAGACGCCGCGACCCCACGGAACGTGAGATTGCCAGGCGGCGGGCACGCTGTCGCGTTCGTCCGGCGGAATTGTCGGTGGTCCGTGCGAGTATCCCGGCCACAGCGATCGACCAGGAGGAACAGTGCGGTACGGATACTTCGGCACCATGCGCGTGAAGCCGGGACACCGGGACGAGGTGGTGGCGGCGCTCGTCAGCGGGCAGGAGGGCCTGAAGGCGGCGGGGTGCGACCTGTACGCGGTCGGGGTGTCCGACAGCGACAAGGACCTGATCTGGGTCAACGAGATCTGGGTCAGCAAGGAGGCGCACGACGCGTCCCTGCGGTTACCCGAGGTGAAGGCCGCGATCGCGACGACCATGCCGTTGCTCACCGGCGAGTTCACCGGGCAGGAGGTGGACATCGTCGGCGGTCTCGGCGTGGCCTGACGCACCCGGCGGCGCCGGGCCGCGCCCCGCGGGGTGGGTAGGGTCGGGCCATGGCGAGGATCGCGTTCATCGGGCTCGGGATCATGGGCTTGCCCATGGCCGTCAACCTCGTCCGTGCCGGGCACGACGTCACCGGCTTCAACCGGAGTCCCGGCAAGACCGCCCGCCTCGCCGAGCAGGGCGGCACGGCCGCCGACAGCGCGCGAGCGGCGGTGGACGGCGCCGAGGTCGTGCTCACGATGCTGCCCGACTCGCCGGACGTCGAGGCGGTCGCCGACGACGTGCTGACCGCCGCCGGTGCGCTGTGGATCGACATGAGCACGATCGCGCCCGCCACCGCGCGGGCCGTCGCCGCACGCGCGCACGAGGCCGGGCTGCGTGCGCTCGACGCGCCGGTCAGCGGCGGCGAGAAGGGCGCGGTCGACGGCACCCTGTCGATCATGGTCGGTGGCGCGGCGGCGGACGTCGACGCGGCGCGGCCGGTGCTCGACGTGCTCGGGAAGACGATCGTCCACGTCGGACCGGCCGGGGCCGGGCAGACGGTGAAGGCCGCGAACCAGCTGATCGTCGCCGGCACCATCGGCCTCGTGGCGGAGGCGCTGACGATGCTGCGGGCACAGGGCGTCGACCTCGCACCGGCCGTCGAGGTGCTGTCGGGCGGGCTCGCGGGCAGCACGGTGCTGGACCGCAAGGCGGGCGCGATGCTGACCCACGACTTCACGCCGAGCTTCCGCGTCGACCTGCACCACAAGGACCTCGGCATCGTCCTCGGCTCGGCCAGGGACGCGGGGGTGCCGCTGCCCATCGGCGCGGTCGTCGCACAGCTGATGGCCGCGGCCCGCGCCCAGGGGCACGGCGACCTCGACCACTCGGCGCTGCTGCTGGTGCTCGAACAGCTGGCGGGGATCAAGCAGGGCTGAACGCGGCCGCGTTCGCCATCGCCCACCGCACGTAGGCGTGGGCCGGGCGGCCGGTCACCTCGGCGACCGTCGGCAGGACGCCCGGGGAGTCCATGCCGCACACGCCGGACACGAGCGCGGCCCGCACCACCGGGTCGTCGTGCGCGGGCACCTCCCCCGCGACCACGAGCGACACCGGCCGCCCGAGCACCTCGCCCAGCACGCGCACCTTGTCCTCGACGGTCAGCTCGGCGGGCCCGGTCAGCGGATACACGGCGCCGGCGTGCCCGTCCTCGACGAGCGCCCGGGCGGACACGGCCGCGATGTCGGCGGGCGCCACCGCCGGGGACGGCTTGCCCAGCGCCGGCACCCGCACCACGCCGCCGGCCCGCACCGAGGGCGCCCAGTCGAGGGTGTTCGACTGGAACTCCCACGGCCGCACGAGCGTCCAGTCGAGCCCGCTCTCGCGCACGGCCCGCTCCCCCGCCAGGATCTGCCGCCCGATGTCGGACTCCCGGGTAGGCGGCGGCCACCATCGACGACACGTACACGACCCGCTCGACCCCTCGACGAGCGGCGGCCGCGAGCACGGTCTCGGTGTCCACGATGCCCTGCAACAGGAACAGCGCACGCACCTCCGCGAAGCCGGGTGCCGCCTGGACGTCCACTCCGGACGGCAGGACGGCACGGGCCCTGCCGGGATCCCGGCTCACCGCGCGGACGCGGTGCCCGCCCGCCACCAGCTCGGACACCAGTGCGCGCCCGACGTTCCCGGTGGCTCCGACGACAAGGATCACGGCAGGGCCTCTCACTCGACGCTCCGACGCCCGCGAGTCAACAACCTCGACCTAGCTGGAGGTCAAGCCCGCCGCGCGGCGCACGTCCGCGACCAGTGCCACCGCGGCCGCGCTCGGCGGGTTCGCGGTCACCGTGACGGTCTCCCACCGGGGCACCGGGTCGGCGAGGCCGACGAACCGCACCCGGTCGGTCTTCACCGAGAACGACTGCGGCACCAGCGCGACGCCGAGCCCGCACGCGACGAGGTCGAGCAGCGAGTGCACGTCGGTCACCTCCAGCGCGACGTGCCGCGCCCCCACCACCGAGTCCACCAGGTCCCGGGTCCCCCAGTCGGGCGCGAAGTCGACGAACCGCTCGCCGGTCAACGCCGACGGCGTCACCCGGTCCGCACGGGCAAGCGGGTGGTCGGGCGCGCACGCGAGCACCAGCGGCTCGGTGGCGAGCGAGGTCACCACCACCTCGTCGGGGCGCACGGCGGGCCGGGACACGAACGCCACGTCGAGCTTTCCCTGCGCCACCGACGAGGTCAGCTCGCCCGACCCGCCCTGCCGCAGCTCCACGTCCAGCCCGGGGTGGGCCGACACGAAGCCGGCGAGCACGGCGGGCAGGTGCACGACGTGCAGGCACTGCAGCGACCCGATCGCGAGGGTGCCGCGCAGGAGCCCCTGCACGGCGGCGACGGCGGCCGCGCAGGCGTCGGACGCGGCGAGGGTCCGCCTGGCCTCGGCGAGCAGCGCGTTGCCGGCCGGGGTGAGCCGCACCTGGCGGGTGTTCCGCACGAACAGCTCCGCGCCCAGTTCCCGCTCCAGCGCGCGCACGGACGCGGACAGTCCGGACTGTGCCACGTGCAACCGTTTCGCGGCCCGCGTGAAGTGGCACTCCTCCGCGACCGCGACGAAGTAGGACAGCTGCCGCAGCTCCACGATTAATCACCCTGACCGATTAACCCGATCGAAGACTTCTGTTGGACAGCTTAATCACCGCGCGGGAAGCTGGAAGCGCACAAGGTCTACCAAGGAGGCATCGAAGATGCAGTCCCGTCGCATCGGCGACACGCAGGTCAGCGCCATCGGGCTCGGTGGCATGCCGATGTCCATCGAGGGCAGGCCCGAGGACGAGCAGCAGTCCGTCGACACGATCCACGCCGCGCTCGAGGCCGGCGTCACGCTGTTCGACACCGCCGACGCCTACTCGCTGGACAACACGGACATCGGGCACAACGAGTCGCTCATCGCCAGGGCCGTCGCGAGCTACGGCGGCGACACGTCCGACGTGCTGATCGCGACCAAGGGCGGCCACACCCGCACCGAGGGCGGCGGCTGGGGCCTCAACGGCTCGCCGGAGTACCTCAAGCAGGCGTGCGAGGCGTCGCTGAAGCGGCTCGGCGTGGAGGCCATCGGCCTGTACCAGTTCCACCGGCCGGACCCGCGCGTCGACTACGCCGAGTCGGTCGGCGCCATCCGCGACCTGCTCGACGCGGGCAAGATCCGGTACGCCGGCATCTCCAACGCGAACCCCGACCAGATCAAGCTCGCCAACGAGATCCTCGGCGGCCGCCTCGTGAGCGTGCAGAACGAGTTCTCGCCCCGCTTCCGCTCCAGCGAGCCGGAACTGGACCTCTGCGACGAACTCGGCATCGCGTTCCTGCCGTGGAGCCCGCTCGGCGGCATCGCGAAGGCGGGCGAGCTTGGCTCGCACTTCCACGCGTTCGCCGAGGTCGCGAAGGACCGGGGCGTCAGCCCGCAGCAGGTGTGCCTCGCGTGGCTGCTCGCCAAGTCGCCCGTCGTGATCCCGATCCCGGGCTCGTCGCGCCCCGCGACCATCCGCGACTCGGCCGCCGCGGTGCACCTGGAGCTGACCACCGAGGAGTTCACCCGCTTGGACGCCAAGCACTGACCCACTCGCCCTACCACCCCCGGTGCCCGGCCGCCGAGCTCTGCCAGAATTCCCGGGTGGAGTTCGGCGTGCTGGGTCCGGTGGTGGTCTGGGACGACGGGCACCCGATCGCCATCGGCAGCGGCAGGCAGCGGTTCGTGCTCGCCACGCTGCTGCTCAACGCGGGCCGCCTCACCAGCACCGACCGGCTCGTCGACGCGCTGTGGGACGACCCGCCGTCGACCGCCCGGCCCCAGCTGCACAACGTCATCAGCAACATCCGCCGCAGGCTCCGCGCCGCGGGTGACGGGCTGATCGTCACCCGTCCCACCGGTTACGAGCTGCACCTCGGCGAGCACGGGCTGGACCTCGTCCGGTTCCGCGAGCTGGTCGTGCAGGGCAGGCAGGCGGGTTCCGGCGGCGACCACGGCCGCGCGGCAGGCCTGTTCGCCGACGCGCTCGCGCTGTGGCGCGGGCCCGCGCTCGCCGACGTGTCCGACGACCTCGCCGCCACCACCAGGGCGCTGCTCGGCGAGGAACGGGTGAGCGCCGCGGAGGCGCGGCTGGAGGCGCAGGTCGCGCTCGGCCGCTACGACGACGTGCTCATCGAGCTGGAGCCGGTGCTCGCCGACCACCCGTACCGGGAACGGCTGCACGAGATCCGCATGGCCGCGCTCGCCGCGTCCGGCCGCCGCGCCGACGCGCTCGCCGCGTACCGCAAGCTCTACCGGCTGTTCTCCGACGACCTCGGGGTCGAGCCGGGCCCCGCGCTCCGCGACCTCGAACAACGGATCCTGCGCGGCGAGCAGCCCGCCCCGGTCGCGGCGCCCCCGCCGGTGACCGTGCCGAGGCAGCTGCCCGCCAGCTCCCCCATCCTCACCGGCCGCGACGAGCTGATCGAGGAGATCGCCGCCGACCTGGCCCGCGCCGACCAGGCGGGGCAGGTCCGCGTGCTCGTCGGGCCGGGCGGGGTCGGCAAGACGTCCCTGGCGCTGGCCGCGGCGCGGCGGGCGGGCCACGCGTTCCCCGACGGGCAGCTCTACGCCGACCTGCGTGGCGCGCAGCGGGCGCCCGCCGACCCGCACGTGGTCATCGGCCGGTTCCTGCGCACGCTCGGGGTGCGCGGCGCGCAGGTGCCCGACGACCGGGACGAGCGGATCGCGCTGTACCGCAGCCACCTCGCGGGCAGGCGCGTCCTCGTCGTGCTGGACGACGCGGCCGGCGAGGAGCAGGTCCGCCCGCTGCTGCCCGGCACGCCCGGCAGCCAGACGCTGGTCACGTCGCGACGGCGGCTCGACGCGCTGCTCGGCGCCACGCGGTGGTCGGTGCCCGTCCTGTCCCCCGAGGACGCGGTCGCGCTGCTGGCCGCGGTGATCGGCGAGCAGCGGGTCGGCGGCGCGCCCGCGGCCGCGGAGGCGGTGGTCGAGCTGTGCGGGCGGCTGCCGCTCGCGGTGTGCGTGGCCGCGGCCCGGCTCGCCGTCCATCCCGAGTGGACACTCGAGGAGTTCCGCGGCAGGCTCGCGGACCAGGTCGGCCGCCTCGACGAGCTGTCCGTCGGCGACCTCGACGTGCGCGCCAGCATCGAGCTGAGCTACCAGGCGCTCGACGAGCCCCTGCGGCTGCTGCTGCGCAGGCTCGGGCTGCTGCTCACCCCCGACTGGCCGACGTGGGTGGCGCAGGAGCTGACCGGTGAACCGTCGACCGCGCGCGTGGAGCGGATGCTGGAGCGGCTGGTCGAGACGCACCTCATCGAGCCGCTCGGCCGTGACGCCGTCGGCCAGTACCGCTACCGGCTGCACGACCTGATCCACGCGTTCGCGGCGGAACGCGCCGAGGCGGAGGACCCGGCCGACGAGCGGGCGGAGGCCGTCGGGAAGGTCCTGTCGTCGTGGCTCGCGCTCGCCACCGAGGCCGACCAGCGCGCCGACCACCACACCATCTACTCCAGCGGGCTGGAGGCCGTCGCCGCGCCGCAGGTCGCGGTACGGGCGACCCGCGACCGGCCGAGGGCGTGGCTGGAGGTCGAACGCGCGAACCTGACGAGCGCGCTGGAGCAGGCCAGCGCGCAGGGGCACGCCGAGCTGGCGGGCCTGCTCGCGCTGCGCATGTCCGGGTTCCTCGCGCTGCGCGCCTACGACGACGAGCGTGAGCACGCGCTCGAGGTGGCGGCGAACGCGCTGCGCACCACCGGCCCCGACGACCTGCTGCTGAAGATCCTGCAGGCGCTGTTCGCGGTGTACGCGCAACGGGCCCGCTGCGGCGAGATGCCGGCGCTGGCGGCCGAGGCGCTGGCGCTCGCGACGAAGCTCGGCGACCACGACCGCACCATGCGCGCGCTGCTGCACGCCGGGGTCGCCGCACGCAGGCTCGGCAGGCTGCGCGAGGCCGCCGAGATGCTCGACGAGGCCATCCGCGAGTGCGACCCGGACGCGCCCGGATCCGCGCTGCCGTCGCTGCTGATCAACCGCGCCGAGGTGCACCGCGACCTCGGCGCGCCCGCCCGCGCGCTGCCGCTGGTCGAGGAGGCCCTCGCGATCCGCCGCGTGCAGGGCAACCGCCGCCTGCAGGCGATGAACCTGATCATCTACGCGTACGCGCTCATCGACTCCGACCGCCTCGACGACGCCGAGGCCGCGCTCACCGAGGCGGGCCGCCTGACCGAGGCGATCGACGACGAGCTGCACGCGGCGTACGTCGAGCAGACCCTCGCCGACGTGGACGTCCGCCGCGGCCGGTTCGCGGCGGCCCGGCGCAGGCTCGACCGCGCGCTGCCGGTGTTCACCGCACTCGGCAACGCCGACGGGTCGGCCGAGGCACACCGCACGCTCGGCGAGCTGGCCATGGCCAGTGGCTCCCCGGACGCGGCGGTCGAACCACTGCGGGCGGCGCTCGAGACGTGGCACCAGCTCCGTGCCCCGCTGGAGGAGGCACGGCTGCTGGCCCGCCTGGCCCGCGCACAGGAGGCGGCCGGGGACGCTGCCGCCGCGCGCGTCTCGGAGGCGGGGTGGTCGTCCATCCTGGCCGACCTCGGCCTGCCTCGGGTGTGCCTGCGCCTCCGGTAGGAGCCCCCGCCCTGGCGCTGCCCAGCGCGGCCGTCCGGCCCGGGGCTACGCGCTCGGCTGATAGCGGGTGACCGGCTGCGTGGCCCGGATCAGGGCTCGCAGCCGGGTCAGGTCGCCGTCCAGTGCGCCGAGGGTCCTGGCCTGCACGAGCACGTTCCCGATCGCGGTCGCCTCGACCGGGCCCGCCACCACCGGCAGACCGCACGCGTCCGCGGTCAGCTGGCACAGCAGCGCGTTCCGCGCCCCGCCGCCCACGATGTGCACGACGTCGACCGCCGTGCCGGACAGCCGCTGCGCGTCCTCGACGGCCCGGCGGTGCGCGTCGGCGAGACTGTCCACAATGCACCGGACGATGGCCGCGCGGTCTCCTGGCACGGGGCCGCCCGCCCGCTCGCACGCGGCGACGATGCGGGCCGGCATGTCGCCGGGCGGCAGGAACACCGGGTCGTCCGGGTCGATCACCGCGCCCTTCGGCAGCTTCGCCGCCCCGGCGAGGAGCGACGCGACGTCCGCACCCCACTCGCGGACGCACTCCTGCAGCAGCCACAGGCCCATCACGTTGCGCAGGTAGCGGACCGTGCCGTCGACACCGAGTTCGTTGGTGAAGTTGGCCGCCCTGCTCGCTTCCGTGAGCACGGGGGCGCCGAGTTCCACCCCGACGAGCGACCAGGTGCCGCACGAGATGTACGCGAACCGCTCGTGCGCCGCCGGCACCCCGACGACCGCGGACGCCGTGTCGTGCGAACCGACCGCGATGACCGGGGTGCCGTCCGTCTCCCCGATCACCGTGCCGGGTTCCCGCAGTTCCGGGAACAGCGCCGCGTCGATGTCCGCCTTCGCCATCAGGTCCGTCGCCCAGGCGCGCTTCGTCACGTCGAGGAGCTGCGTGGTGGACGCGTTCGTGACCTCCGCGCCCTGTTCGCTGGTCAGCCAGTACCCGATCAGGTCCGGGATCAGCAGCAACCGGTGCGCGAGGCGCAGCCGCGGCTCGGCGGCCAGCTGGTGGATGGTGTTGAACGGCAGGAACTGCAGGCCGGTCGTGGCGTACAGCTCCCGCGCGCCGAGGCGTTCGAGGTTGTCCTTCGCCCCGGCGGTGCGCTCGTCGCGGTAGTGCACGGGGTTGCCGAGCAGCGCACCGTCGGCGTCGAGGAGCCCGTAGTCGACCGCCCACGAGTCGATGCCGATGCCGTCGACCGGCCCCGCCGCCCGCAGCCCGTCGAGAACTCCCTGGTAGAGCGCCAGGATGTCCCAGTGCAGGGTGCCGGCCGTCCGCACGGGACGGTTGGGGAACCGGTGGCACTCCCGCAGTTCCAGGGTGTCCGCGCCGACCTCGCCGACGATCACCCGCCCGCTCGCGGCGCCGAGGTCCGCGGCCGCGACCCGCTGTGTCGGCGTCACCGGAGGAAGGCCGCTGCCACCCCGGCGTCCACCGGCACGTGCAGCCCCGTGGTGAGCGACAGGTCCCCGGCGCACAACGCGACGACCGCGGCCGCCACGTGCTCCGGCAGCACCTCGCGCTTCAGCAGCGTGCGCTTGGCGTAGAAGGCACCCAGTTCCTCCTCCGGCACCCCGTACACGGCCGCCCGCTGGGCACCCCAGCCACCGGCGAAGATTCCCGACCCGCGGACCACGCCGTCGGGGTTGATGCCGTTGACGCGGATGCCGTGCTCCCCCAGTTCGGCGGCGAGCAACCGGACCTGGTGCGCCTGGTCGGCCTTCGCCGCGCCGTACGCCACGTTGTTGGGGCCCGCGAACACGGAGTTCTTGCTGGAGATGTAGACGATGTCGCCGCCGATGCCCTGCTCCACCATGATCCGCGCGGCCTCGCGGGAGACGAGGAAGGAACCCTTCGCCATCACGTCGTGCTGGCGGTCCCAGTCGGCCTCCGTGGTTTCCAGCAACGGCTTCGAGATCGACAGGCCCGCGTTGTTGACCACGAGGTCGACCCCGCCGAATGCCAATACAGCGGTACGGAAAGCCTCGGCGACGGCGTTCTCGTCGGTCACGTCGACGGTCACCGCGACGGCCGTCTCGCCGATCTCCTCCGCGACCTGTTTCGCGGAGTCGGGGTCACGGTCGGCGACGACCACGCACGCGCCCTCGGCGGCGAGCCGCAGCGCGGTGGCGCGGCCGATGCCCGAGCCGCCGCCGGTCACGAACGCGACGCGGGTGGCGAGAGGTTTGGGCTTGGGGCGCCGCTGGAGCTTCGCCTCCTCGAGCGCCCAGTACTCGATGCGGAACTTCTCGCGTTCCTCGATCGGCTCGTAGCGCGACACCGACTCGGCGCCACGCATGACGTTGATGGCGTTGACGTAGAACTCGCCGGCGACGCGCGCGGTCTGCTTGTCGGCGCCGAAGCTGAACATGCCGACGCCCGGCACGAGCACGATCGCCGGGTCGGCGCCGCGCATGGGCGGGCTGCCGGCGTCGGCGTGGCGCTCGTAGTAGGCGCGGTAGTCGGCCCGGTAGGCCTCGTGGAGTTCCTTGAGGCGGGCGAGCAGCTGGTCCAGCGGCGTGGTCGGCGGCACGTCGAGGACGAGCGGGCGGACCTTGGTGCGCAGGAAGTGGTCGGGGCAGCTGGTGCCCTTGGCGGCCAGCTCGCCGAGCCGTTCGCGGGACAGGAAGTCCAGCACGCCCGCGGTGTCGGTGAAGTGCCCGACCTGCGGGTGATCGGTGGACGCGAGACCGCGGACCGCGGGGGCGATGCGGGCGGCGAGCACCGCTCGGTCGGCGGGGGCGAGCGGCTCGACGACGACGGCGCCGAACGGGTCGGGCCTGCCGTGCTCGTCGAGGTAGCGCTGCGCGGTGGCGATGATCTCCAGCGAGTTGGCCTCGCACTCGTCGCTCGTGGCGCCCCACGCGGTGATGCCGTGCCCGCCGAGGATCACACCGATGGCCCGCGGGTTCTCCCGTTGCACCGCCGCGATGTCCAGTCCCAGCTGGAACCCCGGCCGCCGCCACGGCACCCAGACGACCCGGTCGCCGAAGCAGCGGCGGGTCAGCTCCGGCCCGTCCACGGCGGTCGCGAACGCGATGCCTGCGTCCGGGTGCAGGTGGTCGACGTGCGCCTGCTCGACGAGCCCGTGCATGGCGGTGTCGATGGACGGCGCCGCGCCACCCCTGCCGTGCAGGCAGTAGTCGAACGCGGCGACCATCTCGTCCTCGCGCTCGACCCCGGGGTACCCGCCGGTCAGCGCGCGCAGCCGGTCGAGCCGCAGCACGGCGAGCCCGTCCGCGGTCAGCGTGCCGAGGTCGCCGCCGGACCCCTTGACGTACAGGAGGTCGACGTCGGTGCCCGTGACCGGGTCGGTGGCGGTGGTCTTGGCGGACGTGTTGCCGCCCGCGTAGTTGGTGTTGCGGGGGTCGGCTCCGAGCCGGTTGCTCCGCCGCAACAACGCCTCGACCTGGTCCGTCATGCTGCCCTCAGCCGTTGGAGTTAAACGTTTCAATTCGGGCTTCAGCATGGTGGAGCGGCGAAAGGGTGTCAAGGACTCAGCGCTGGATCCGGGTCGACGCCCGCACGACCAGCTCCGGCCGGAACCGGACCTGCTGGTGCTTGTGGGACGCCTCGCCGGACGCCTCCTCCAGCAGCAACCGCGCGGCCGTGCGGCCGAGCAGCTCCCTCGGCTGGCGCACCGACGTGAGCGGCACGGCGGCGGCCTCGGCGAACTCGATGTCGTCGTAGCCGACCACCGCGAGGTCGTCCGGCACCGACAGGCCCTGGCGCACCATGGCCTGCAGCAACCCGAGCGCGAGCAGGTCGTTGGCGCAGAACGCGGCGGTCGGGCGCCGCGAGGCGGGCAGGCCGACGAGCCGCTCCCCCGCGCGCCTGCCCTCGGCCACCGTCAGCGCCTCGGTCTCCATCCGCACCAGCTCGATCGGCCGGTCCGCGGCGAGCGCGGCCTGCTGCGCGCCGTGGTGGCGGTCGCGGACCTGCTGCACGCTCGTCGGCCCGCCGACGAACGCGATCCGCTCGTGCCCGGTCTCCAGCAGGTGCGTCATGGCCAGCTCGCCGCCGAGCACGTCGTCGACCGCGACCGAGCACTGCTGCTCGTCGACCGACTGGCAGTCGACCAGCACGACCGGCATGCCGCGGCCGGGCATCTCCGCGAGCCGCTCGCCGCCCGGGTCGATCGGGGTGATCAGCACGCCCTGCACCCGCTGCTCGCGCAGCCGCTCGAGGTACTCGCGCTCGCGGCTGCCGTCCTGGTTGGAGTTGCACAGGTAGACGACCATGCCCTCGGCGCGGGCCGCCTCCTCCACGCCGCGCGCGACGTCGTTGAAGAACGGGTTCGCCGCGTCCATGACCACGTACGCGATGGTCCTGCTCTGCCCGGCACGCAGCTGGCGGGCGGTCTCGTTGCGGACGAAGCCCAGCTCGACGATCGCGGCCTGCACCCGCAGCCGGGTCGCCTCGCTGACCAGGTGCGGGCGGTTCAGCACGTTGGACACGGTGCCGATGGACACGCCGGCGACCGCGGCGACGTCCTTCATCCCGGGGGTGCTGTCGGTCATTCCGCCGCCCGCTTCAGCAGCAGGGCCCGCTCCCGCTCGTTGCGGGTCAGGTCGGCGGCCCGTTCGAACTCCGCGCGCGCCTCCTCGGTCCGGCCGAGCTTGGCGAGCAGGTCACCGCGCACGCTCGGCAGCAGGTGGTACTTCTTCAGCGACGGCTCGTCGAGGAGTTCGTCGACGATCTCGAGCCCGGCCCGCGGGCCGAACGCCATCGACACCGCGACCCCCCGGTTCAGCTCGATGACCGGCGACGGCACGAGCTGCACGAGCCGGGCGTACAGCGCCGCGATCCGCACCCAGTCGGTGTCCTCGGGTGTGCGCGCCCGTGCGTGGCAGGCGGCGATCTCCGCCTGGAGGACGTAGGGGCCCATCGGCTGCTCGAGACGGGCCGCCCGCGCCAGCGCCGCGAGACCCCGCCGGATCAGCAGCTGGTCCCACTTCCCGCGGTCCTGGTCGTAGAGCAATACAGGTGTACCGTCCGGCGCGGTCCTGGCCCGGGACCGGGACGCCTGGATCTCCATCAGCGCGATCAGCCCGTGCGCCTCCGGCTCGTCCGGCACCAGCTCGGCGAGGATCCGGCCGAGCCGCATCGCGTCCTCGCACAGCGCGGGGCGCATCCAGTCGTCGCCGCCGGTGGCCGCGTAGCCCTCGTTGAAGACGAGGTAGACGACCTCGAGCACGGACTCCAGCCGCTCCTTCAGCTCGCTCGCCGCAGGCACCTCGAACGGGATCTTCTTCTGGGCGAGGGTCTTCTTGGCCCGCACGATCCGCTGCGCGATCGTGGGCTCTGGGGTGAGGAACGCGCGGGCGATCTCCTCGGTGGTCAGCCCGCCGAGCAGGCGCAGCGTGAGCGCCACCCTGGCCTCGGTGGACAGGACCGGGTGGCAGGAGATGAAGACCAGGCGCAGCAGGTCGTCGGAGATGTTGGAGTGGATCGCGTCGAAGTCGGGCTCCGCGGTCGGCAGCTCGCGCGTCTCCAGGTCGCGGCCGATCTCGGTGACCTTGCGGTCGAGCGTCTCGCGGCGGCGGAACATGTCGATGGCACGGCGCTTGGCGATGGCCATGAGCCAGGCGCCCGGGTTCTCCGGGACGCCCGACTCCGGCCACTGTTCCAGCGCGGCGACCAGCGCGTCCTGCGCGAGCTCCTCGGCGAGACCGACGTCGTGCACCATCCTGGTCAGCCCGGCGATGAGCCGGGCCGACTCGATGCGCCATACGGCGTCTATCGCGCGGTGGGTCTCCAGCGTCGGCATGCGCCTATCAAAGCAGCTACTCCCGCGCCTCCGCCGTCGCGGACGCGGTGAAGTCGCCGGGTTCGAAGACCTGGCGGATCTCGATGTGCGACTCGGCCCCCTCGGTGCACGGGACCCGCTTCACCCACTCGACCGCCTCCTCCTTGGATTTGACGTCGAGCAGCCAGAACCCGGCGACCAGCTCCTTGGCCTCGGTGAACGGGCCGTCGATGACGGTCGGCTCGCCGCCGGTGAACTTCACCCGCGCGCCGTTCGCCGACGGGAGCAGGCCCTCACCGGCGAGCAGCACGCCCGCCTTGATCAGCTCGTCGTTGTAGCGGCCCATCTCCGCCAGCGCCTCCGCCGACGGGCTGGCGTCCTCCTCCGACGCCCCGTCGGTCTTGACCAACACCATGAAACGCATCTCGTCACTCCTTCGCAGTGCTGTCGGTCAGTTCGCGGAGGCGCACGGTGTGCTCGCGGTTCTCGTCCGTCATCGCGTCGCCGAAGTCGTCGACCTCGGCGATCTGGCGGATCTCGATCTCGGCGTTGCCGTGGCCGTCCTCGACCGGCCACTTCTTCACCCATTCGATGGCGTCCGCGAGCGAGTCGACCTCGATCATCGTGAACCCCGCGATGAGCTCCTTCGCCTCGGTGAAGGGACCGTCGACGACCGTGGTCCTGCCGGTGCCCGAGAAGTGCACCCGGGCCCCCTTGGCCGAGGCCATCAGCCCGGCGCCAGTTACCATGACGCCCGCCCTGACCAGTTCTTCGTTGTAGCGGCCCATGGCTTCGACGAGCTCGGGGCTCGGCAGCACGCCTGCCTCGGTTTCCTCGTCGGCTTTGCGGATGAGCATGAAACGCATCCCTGCAGTCCTTCCGTTCCTCGCTGGTCGAGCTCGTGCCGGGGCCGGCCGCCGACTACGCGTCGAACGACGGCGCCGGGATTCGACATCTCATCCGGCTCCCGTCGCCCGCGCCACCCGGCCCGCCATCCTCCCCAGGTAGTCGATCAGTTCCGGTGGTTCCTCGACGGTGAACTCGCAGCCCGCGGTGGCGAACCGGAACGCGAGCCATTCGAGGGTGTCCGCACCCGCGCGGACGCGGCTGCGGTGGTCGTCGACCGGTTCGACCGCACCGAGGTGCGGCGGCACCCGGTCGGCGGGCAGGTCGACGACGACCACGGCCTCGTAGGTGGGCGCGAGGGAGTAGAGCCTACTGGTGGTGAACGCCGCCGGGTCGCCTTCCGGCAGTTCCCGCGGCCGGTACCGGGCACCGGTCGCCTGGGCGTTGGCAATACGGTCGACCCGGAACAGCCGCCAGTCGTCGCGGTCGAGGTCGAACGCCGCGAGGTACCACCGCCTGCCCGCCGCGACGAGGCGGTACGGCTCGACGTGCCGCCTGGTCTCCGCGTCCGCGCCGTCCCGGTACACGAACCGCAGGCGCTCGGTGTTGGTGATCGCGCCCGCAAGGCCGGTCAGCTGACCTGGATCCACGGTGTCCTGCACACCGGTGACGAGCGGGACGGTCGCCGAGGAGAGCGCGCCGACGCGGTACCGCAGCCGCGACGGCAGGACCCGTTCGAGCTTGGTGAGCGCGCGGACCGCCGCCTCCTCGATGCCCTGGACGGCCTGGCCCGCGGCGGCGCGCAGCCCGACCGCCATGGCGACGGCCTCGTCGTCGTCGAGCAGGAGCGGCGGGATCGCGGAGCCCGCCACGAGGCGGTAGCCGCCCTCGGCGCCCATCGTCGCCTCGACCGGGTAACCGAGGTCGCGGAGCCGCTCCACGTCGCGCCGGACCGTCCTCGGGCTGACCTCCAGCCTGCGGGCCAGCTCGCTGCCCGGCCACTCCCTCGGGGTCTGGAGCAGGGACAGCAACGCGAGGAGACGGGCGGCGCTCATGCCGCGAGCATATGGGACCAATCCTGACCTAGTTCGTCGTTAGCGTGGTGGCATGACGGAGATGACCTGGGCGCAGGTGTGCGCACGACGACTCGGCCGGCACGGCCTCTCGGCACCCCTGGCCGGTGGCCCGGCGGACGTCGTGTCGGCGGTGGCGGGCACGCACGGGCAGGTGCTGTCGGCGGCGGAGCTGTCGATCGCGCTGCGGCTGCCGGACGCGACCCGCGCGACCGTCCAGTCCGCCCTGTGGGAGACCCGTGAGCTGGTGAAGACGTTCGGTCCGCGCGGCACCGTGCACCTGCTGCCCGCCGCCGAACTGCCCGCGTGGACCGCGGCGCTGACGGCGGTACCGGTGCGGTCACCCGCGGCGTCGGATCCCATACACATGACCTGCGAACAGACCGAGCAGGTGCTCGCCGCCGTCGAGGACGCGGTCCGCGCCGCGGAGCTGACGATCGACGAGCTGTCGGACGCGGTGGTCGCCGCGACCGGGTCGTGGGCGGGTGACCCGGTGATGGAGGCGTTCCAGGGGAAGTGGCCGCGGTGGCGGCAGGCGCTGCCGCTCGCCGGGATGCGCGGCCTCGTCTGCTTCGGCCCCAACCGCGGCAGGACGGTCACCTACACCGCACCGCCGCCCGGGGGCCGCCCACCCGCCGACCCGGTCACGTGGCTGCTGGGCCGCTACCTGCACGCGTTCGGCCCGTCGACCCCCGCGCGGTTCGCGAACTGGCTGAACGTCCCCGACGCGTGGGCCCGCCAGGTTTTCCAGTCAGCTGACTTGTCACCGGTGGTGGTCGACGGCGAGGAGGCGTGGGTCTCGGCGGGCGACACCGCGGTGCCCGAGGAGCCGCCGAGCGGCCTGCGGCTCCTCCCCTACTTCGACACCTACGCCTACGCCGTCGGCAACGACCGCGCCCGCCTCAACCCCGGCGTCGCGGCCACCCGCGCCAAGGGCAACTTCCAGGTGCTGCTCGCCGACGGGGTGGTCGGCGGCCTGTGGCACCAGAAGCGGTCGGGCAGGCGCGTGGTGCTGACCGTGGAGCCGTTCGTCCGCATGACGCGGGCCCGGCGCGCGGAACTCGACGAGCAGGCCGAGCGGGTCGGCACGATCCTCGGCGCCACGCCGGACCTCACGATCGGCGAGGTCACGGTGGGTGGACACGCCTAGCCTGTGGACAACTCCCCGGCGTTGTCGGCCGTCGCCCCTAGAATCGCCGCGTGACCCTCCCGGAGACCGCCACCCAGCCCGCGCTGGACACGCTGCGCCGCGTGTTCGGCTACGACGCGTTCCGGGGGAACCAGCAGGACATCATCGAGCACGTCGTCGCGGGCGGGGACGCGCTCGTGCTGATGCCGACCGGCGGCGGCAAGTCGCTGTGCTACCAGATCCCCGCGCTGGTGCGCTCCGGCACCGGCATCGTGGTGTCGCCGCTGATCGCCCTGATGCAGGACCAGGTCGACGCGCTCAGGGCGCTCGGCGTGCGCGCCGGTTTCCTCAACTCGACGCAGGACTTCGGCCAGCGCCACGAGGTCGAGGAGGCGTTCCTGTCGGGCGACCTCGACCTGCTGTACCTGGCGCCGGAACGGCTGAAGGTCGAGTCCACGCTGCGGCTGCTGGACCGGGGGAAGATCGCCCTGTTCGCCATCGACGAGGCGCACTGTGTCGCGCAGTGGGGCCACGACTTCCGCCCGGACTACCTGGAACTGTCGCGGCTGCACGAGCGGTGGCCCGACGTGCCGAGGATCGCGCTGACCGCG
The DNA here is from genome assembly GCF_054661535.1 of Actinophytocola sp. KF-1. NCBI lineage: Bacteria > Bacillati > Actinomycetota > Actinomycetes > Pseudonocardiales > Pseudonocardiaceae > Actinophytocola > Actinophytocola sp. KF-1. Next base: position 26,325 of record NZ_BAAFVK010000027.1, read on the forward strand.
ACCGCGACGGCCGCGACCCGCAGGGAGATCGCGCACCGGCTGAACCTCGAGGACGCCCGGCACTTCGTGTCGAGCTTCGACCGGCCCAACATCCAGTACCGGATCGTGGCGAAGAACCGCCCGGAACAGCAGTTGCTGGAACTGCTCACCACCGAGCACAAGGGCGACGCGGGCATCGTCTACTGCCTGTCGCGGGCGTCGACGGAACGCACCGCGCAGTTCCTGAGCAGCAACGGGATCGAGGCGCTGCCGTACCACGCCGGCCTCGACGCGGGCACCCGCGCCCGCAACCAGGCGCGGTTCCTGCGCGAGGACGGCCTCGTGGTGGTCGCGACGATCGCGTTCGGCATGGGCATCGACAAGCCGGACGTGCGGTTCGTCGCGCACCTCGACCTGCCGAAGTCGGTGGAGGGCTACTACCAGGAGACCGGGCGTGCCGGTCGCGACGGCCTGCCGTCGACGGCGTGGCTCGCCTACGGGCTGCAGGACGTGGTGCAGCAGCGCAAGATGATCCAGACGTCGGAGGGCGACGACGCGCACCGCCGCCGCCTCGGCATCCACCTCGACGCGATGCTGGCGCTGTGTGAGACGGTCGAGTGCCGCCGGGTGCAGCTGCTCAACTACTTCGGTCAGGAAGCTCAGCCGTGCGGCAACTGCGACACGTGCCTGAGCCCGCCGGAGGCGTGGGACGGCACGATCCCGGCGCAGAAGGTGCTGTCCGCGGTGTACCGGCTGGACCGCGAACGCCGCCAGAAGTTCGGCGTCGGCCACATCGTGGACATCCTGCTCGGCAAGCAGACGGCGAAGGTCCAGCAGTTCGGCCACGACTCGCTGTCCGTGTTCGGGGTCGGCACCGACCTCGCCGAGCCGGTGTGGCGCGGTGTCATCCGCCAGCTGCTGGCCCAGGGACTGCTGACCGTGGAGGGCGACCACGGCACGCTGGTGCTCACGGAGGCGAGCGGCGAGGTGCTGGCCCGCAGGCGCGAGGTCCGGCTGCGCCAGGAACCCAAGCGGGCGGCAGCCCCCAGGACCACCAAGGCCAAGGCACCGCAACAGGAACTGTCGCCGGAGACCCAGCCGGTCTTCGAGAAGCTCCGCGCCTGGCGCGCGGCGACGGCGAAGGAACAGGGCGTCCCCGCCTACGTCATCTTCCACGACGCCACGCTGCGGCAGATCGCCACGGAAGGCCCGGCCACGCTGGCGGAACTGGGCCGCATCAGCGGCGTCGGCGAGAACAAGCTCGCGAAGTTCGGCCAGCAGGTGCTGGACACCCTCGCCGGATGACCACGGTGACCCGGTGGGCGGGTGAGCCGGAGCTGGCCGCTCTGCTCACCGCGTACCACCTCGCGACGGAAGCGGAGAAGGGCGCACCGGTCGCCACCGCGGCCGAGCTGCCGGACCGCTACCGCGCGGAGGTCGACGACCCGCAGACCGCGTTCGCGGACGACGTCGTGCTGGTGGCGCCGGTCGCCGGCGCGCTCGCGGGCTGCGCCGTGCTCACCCGGCGCGACGACGAGGTCGAGCTGAAGCGCCTGTGGGTCGGCCCGGCGCACCGCGGCCGTGGCATCGCCAGGGCGCTCGTGCTCGCGGCCGTCGCCGAGGCGGGTGGCCGCCCGGTCCGCCTGTCGGTGTGGCGGTGGCGCACCGCCGCGCTGGCGCTGTACGCGCGGCTCGGGTTCGCCGAGGTCGAGCCGTGGGACCCCCGCCCAGGGCTGGTCTGCCTGCGGCGCCCGGCCTGAACGGCCGCTTTACCTGTCCTGCGTAGAGTCGCCGGAACGACAGGTGAGAGGGGCTGATGTGCTCGCGTACATCATCGGCGTGGTGCTCTTCGCGTTGTGCGTGGGCGTTTCGCTGGCCTTGCACGAGGCCGGGCACCTGCTGACCGCGAAGGCGTTCGGCATGAAGGTGCGCCGCTACTTCGTCGGCATGGGTCCCCGCATCTGGTCGTTCCGCCGTGGTGAGACCGAGTACGGGCTCAAGGCCATCCCCGTCGGCGGGTTCTGCGAGATCGCGGGCATGACCGCGCTCGACGAGGTCGACCCCGAGGACGAGCCGCGCGCCATGTGGCGGCAGAAGACGTGGCAGCGGACGGTCGTGATGGCGACCGGCCCGTTCACGCACTTCCTGCTCGGCTTCGTCGTGCTGTACGTCATGGCGGTGACGTTCGGGCTGCCGAACCTCGCCGAGAAGCCGGTGGTGTCGCAGGTGTCGTCCTGCGTGCACGACGCGACGACCACCGAACAGCTCGCGAACCCGGCGTGCGCCCCGGGCGAGACCGGCCCCGCGCAGGCGGCGGGGCTGCGGCCCGGCGACGAGGTGCTGTCCGTCGGCGGGGTGCCGACACCGACGTGGACCGCGATGGTCGAGGAGATCCAGCGCGCCGACGGGCCGACACCGTTCGTGGTGCAGCGCGGTGACGAGACCGTGCGGCTGACCGTCGACGTGCCCCGCGTGGACCGGCCGGTCACGAACACCGACGGCGAGGCGGCCGTGGCACAGGTCGGCGTGGCCGGGGTGATGGCGACCCGGTCGTTCGAGTACGGCGCGTGGTCGGCGGTCGGCGGCACGGCCACGTTCGCCGGTGACATGTTCGCCCAGACCTTCCAGAAGCTGATCGAGTTCCCGCAACGCATCCCGTCGGTCGTGGAAGCGATCTTCGGCGGCGAACGCGACCCGGACACCCCGGTGAGCGTGGTCGGCGCGAGCCGCATCGGCGGCGAGGCGGTCGAGGCCGGGCTGTGGCAGGTGTTCCTGCTGCTGCTGGCGGGCCTGAACTTCTTCATGGGCGTGTTCAACCTGCTGCCACTGCTGCCACTGGACGGCGGGCACATCGCGGTCACGTGGTTCGAGCACGTCCGCAACCGCCTGCGCGACCGGCGCGGCAAGACCGCCGCCGCACCGGTCGACTACACCAGGCTCTCCGGCATCACGATGGTACTGGTGATTATCGGCGGCGCGGTCCTCCTGCTGACCGTCACCGCCGACATCGTGAACCCGATCAGACTCACCCAGTAGGTGTCTCGTCGTTGTACAGATGGGTGACGTAACCGTTGATGAGCCCGGCCGTGCTGTGCGGCGTGGCGAGGTTCCCCCTTGGGGTCCAGGGCGATCGTGCCGCCGGTGGCGCCCAGCGCGGGGATCTTCTCGTTGATCACGGTGGCCGCGGCCCGCTGCACCGGCGCCGGTGCAGGACACGGCGACGGTCCGGTTGTTCGCGTACGTGCCCGCACTCACGACCGGCGAGTCCCCGACCCGGCCGACGAGTTTGTCGGTGAGCCCACCGGTGGAGGTGGCGGCGGTGACCCACGACCGCGATCGACGGCGACGGCCCCGACCGTGCCACCGCTGTCCACGGTCGCGTTCTCCTTGGCGTCGATCAACGCGTCCCACCGCCGCTGGGTGAAGAAGTAGTCCTGGGTCGTGTAGGGCACGCCGGGACCGCTCATCACCATGCGCGCCAACGAGGTCGGGTTCTTCGTGTTGTGCACGGCCGCGACCGCGCCGCCCTCAGAAGATCTTGTGCCACGTGTCCTTGATCCACTTGTCCGACGACTTCTCGAAGTCGCTGCCCTTGACGTTCTTGTCCCACCACGTGTCGTAGAGAGCGCCGGCGCCGAGGCCGACGACCATGCCGCCGACGCCGCCTGCGATGGCGCCGGGGACGTTGCCGAAGGTGCCGCCGACCGCGCCGCCGATGATGGCGCCGCCGCCCATCCCGGCCGCGGTGCTCACCACGGCCGAGGTGATCGCCTTGGTGGGCGGCTTGCCGTGTTCGAGGTCCCACCACAGCACGCCCGCGCTGATGGCCGCGCCGACGACCGGCACGACCCGGCCCGCCCGGATGGCCTTGCCCCCCGCGTTCCGCACCTGGTGGGCGAGCCCCTGCTTGACGCGGATGTCGCGCTGCAGGTCGCCGCCGTGGCCGCGGTATGTGCTGCCGTTGGTCGGGTGCGACCGCGCGTACTTCTCGGCCATGTTCATGAGGCTCTGCTGCCTGCCGAGGTACTTCTGCGCCCGCTTGCCCATGACGTAACCGATGTAGCTGTCGTTGGCGAGCGCGGCGGCGTTGAACGGGGCCTTGCCGATCAGGTCGTCGAGGAAGTTGCGGACGGTCATCTCCTTGGCGGACATGTCGTTCCTGATCTTGTCGATGTCGGCCTTGGCCTTATTGTAGGCGGCGACCTGCCTGCCGTGCGCGGCGGCCGCGGTGTTGTAGTCCTGCACCTGTTGCTGCGTGGCGCCCGCCTGCGGCTTGGCAGGCGCCGCGCCGGGCTCGACGATGCCGTCGGCGACGACGGTGAGACCGGCCTTCTGCGCGTCGGCGCGGACGGCGTCCATCCGCCGCTTGTGCGACTCGAGGTCCGCCGCCGCCCGCTCGGCCCACTTGAACCCGGTCTTGGCGTCGTCGGCGACCTCGTCCGCCTTCTTGCCGCCGGTGGTCATCCGGCCCCGGAACGCCTCCGCGGCGGGCCCCGTCCAGTCGGCCTCGGTGTTGGTGCGGGCGCGGAAGGCCTGGGTGACGGCGGTGTGCACCTCGTCGGCGAGCGTGTCCCGGAGCCAGTCCGCGAGCGCGTGGAGGCTGCCCGGGTTCCCCTTGATCTTCGTGTCGAGCATCGTCTCCCCCTAGTCCGGGTACCGGTTCTTCTCGCGCTGGTCCTGGGTGACGTAGTCCCTGCTCGTCTTCGCGAGCTCCGCGCCCGCCGCTTCGAGCCCGATGGCCACCTGGTTGGCGTCGACGGCGAGCTTCCCGGCCAGGCGCTGGAACACATCGGTCAGGTTGCCCGCGTCGACCCCTTCGGGCCCCGCCTTCGCGGTGGAGAGCTCGGTGCCCGCCTTGGTCAGCGCGGAACCCGCCTGCGCCACCGTCTCCGGGTCGATCCGGAAGCCGTCCGGCATGGCTCACACCACCGTCCTGCGACGCGCCTCCGGCATCGCCACGTCGAGCGCGACGACGTCGAACGCCACCTCGGCACGTACCGCCTCGAGCCCCGACGTCGGCATCACCGCCCACGGCTGGTGTTCTCCGCAGCACTCGATCAGCCGGTCGAGCGCCGAGTACGCCAGGATCGCGACGCGCCCGTCCGCGGTGCGCAGCAGATCCGGGACGAACGACTTCTCGTCGGCGATGTCGCACGCGACGTAGACGACCGGTGGTATGAGCAGGTCCGGCTCCATGGCGATCTCCCCTGGTCCACGATTTCCCGTCCGTGCGACCACGCTAGGACGGCACCGCATCCGGTCACGACGGTCGTTCAACCCACAACGGACACGGCTACGCTTTGGTCATGTTGCTGCGCCAGCTGGAGTACCTGAGCGCGCTCGCACGCGAAGGGCACTTCGGGCGGGCGGCGGAGGCGTGCCACGTGTCCCAGCCCGCGTTGTCGGCGGCGATCCGCAAGCTGGAGGCCGAGCTGGACGTCCAGATCGTGCAGCGCGGCCAGCGGTTCGAGGGGTTCACGCCCGAGGGCAAGCAGGTGCTGCTCTGGGCGCACCGCATCCTCGCCGAGCAGGACGCGCTGCGCCACGAGCTCGCCAGCATGCGCGGCGGCCTGTCCGGCGTGCTGCGCATCGGCGCGATCCCGACCGCGCAGACCATCGCGTCCCTGCTGACCACACCGATGTTCGAGGACCACCCGCAGGTGCGGGTGTCGATCGAGTCGCTGTCGTCGCGGGAGATCGTGCACCGGCTCGCGGAGTTCGACCTCGACATCGGCCTGACCTATGTGGACGGTGAACCGCTCGGCACGGTGCGCGTGGTGCCGCTCTACCGCGAGCGCTACCTGCTGCTGACCCCCGCCGACGGGCCGTTCGCCGGGCGGGACTCGGTCGGGTGGGGCGAGCTGGTCGAGACCCCGCTGTGCCTGCTGTCGTCGGTGATGCAGAACCGGCGGATCCTCGACCGCAACTTCGCGGAGGCGGGGGTGGCGGTGACCCCGTCGGTGGAGGCGGACACGGTCTCGGCGATCTACGGGCACGTCGCCACCGGCCGGTGGTCGAGCGTGATCGCGCACGCGTGGCTTCACCTGTTCGGGGTCCCCGAAGGACTGAAGGTGGTGCCGCTCGACCGACCTCACGTCACCAACCAGGTCGGGCTCGTGCTGGCCGACCGCGACCCGGAACCGATGCTGGCCCGCGCGCTGCTCGACGCCACGAGCCGCGTCGACCTCCAGGACAAATTGGACCAACTACTCACCAGGTACGTTCGATAGATGTGAATTATCGGCCCATCAATCAGATTACTTTGACCTTCAATCACTTTCGTCAGTAGGTTTCGCCACGATCGTCCAGACGGCACACGGAGGTGCGTCTTGGCTGCCTTGTCGTTCCTCGACCGCGAACACACCGTGGCGAAGCCCGGCTACAGCAGATGGCTGATCCCGCCCGCTGCGCTGGCGATCCACCTCTGCATCGGGCAGGCCTACGCGACCAGCGTCTACAAGACCGCCCTCGTCAAGCACTTCGACACGAGCCTGACGGCCGTCGGCATCATCTTCTCCATCGCGATCGTGATGCTCGGCGTTTCCGCCGCGGTCATGGGCACGTGGGTGGAGCGGGTCGGCCCGCGCGCCGCGATGTTCACGTCCGCCTGCTTCTGGGCGTCCGGCTTCCTCATCGGCTCGCTCGGCATCGCCACCACGCAGCTGTGGCTGGTGTACGTCGGCTACGGCTTCATCGGCGGCATCGGCCTGGGCATCGGCTACATCTCGCCGGTGTCCACACTGATCAAGTGGTTCCCGGACCGCCCCGGCCTCGCGACCGGCATGGCGATCATGGGCTTCGGCGGTGGCGCGCTCGTCGCGTCCCCGCTGTCGCGGCAGCTGATGTCGTTGTACGACAGCGGTTACCACCCGTCCGACTCGAAGTCGGTGGCCTCCGGCAGCGCGGTGGCGCTGCTGTTCCTGACGCTCGGCATCGTCTACTTCATCGTGATGATGTTCGGCGTCTTCAACGTGCGCGTGCCGGCGCCGGGCTGGCGGCCGGAGGGCTTCGACCCGTCGAAGCTCAAGGCGAAGCCGCTCGTCACCACCTCGCACGTGTCGGCGGCCAACGCGATCAAGACCCCGCAGTTCTGGCTCCTGTGGACGGTCCTGTTCTGCAACGTGACCGCGGGCATCGGCATCCTCGAGCAGGCCAGCCCGATGATCCAGGACTTCTTCCGCGAGGGCGGCACGTCCTCGGTGGCCACGACGGCGGCGACCGCGTTCGTCGGCCTGCTCTCCATCTTCAACATGGCCGGCCGGTTCGCGTGGTCGTCCACATCGGACTTCATCGGCCGCAAGCCGACGTACGTGATGTACCTCGGCGTCGGCATGGTCCTGTACTTCCTGCTCGCCGTGGCCGGGCACAGCGCCACCGCCGTGTTCGTCCTGCTGGCCGGCGTCATCATCTCCTTCTACGGCGGCGGTTTCGCCACCGTCCCGGCGTACCTGCGCGACCTGTTCGGCACCTACCAGGTCGGCGCCATCCACGGCAGGCTGCTGACCGCGTGGTCGGCCGCGGGCATCGCGGGGCCGCTCATCATCAACGGCTTCCTCGACGCGCAGGGCAAACCGGGCGAGCTGGTCTACAGCGACTACCGGCCCGCACTGTTCACCATGATCGGCGTGCTCGCGGTCGGCTTCGTCGCCAACCTGCTGGTCCGCCCGGTGGCGGCGAGGTTCCACGAGGCCGAGCACACCGACGCGTTCGCGGAGGCGGACAAGTGACTCCCCCGGAACCGAAGGGATGACGCGATGCCCGAGGCACAGAACCAGACCCCGCGCCTGGTGATCTCCTGGCTGGTGGTGGGGATCCCGATCGTCTACGCCCTGTACCAGACCATCAAGTCGATCCTGCCCCTGTTCGGCGGCTAGCGCACCGAGCCGACGAGCCGCTCGACGCCGGCGCGCAACGCCACGGCGTCGAGCGGTTCCCCGGTCACGAGCGCCTGCATGAGGTGGCCGTCGATCAGGGCGGCGAGTGCGAACCCGCGGTCCTTGCCCGCGAACCGGGCGCAGATGCCGCGCAGCCCGTCGATCCACAGCCGGGCCACCGGCAGCAGCTCCGGCGAACGGGCCGCCGCGAGGTAGAGCTCGTACGCGAGCAGCACCTGCTCCCGGTCGTCCAGGCAGCGGGCGGTCAGGTCGACGAACGTGCCGGTCACGTCCCCGCTCACGGTCAGTTCCTCGGCCCACGCCTCGAGGTCGGCCCGCGCGTACTCGATCGCCTCCCGCAGGGCGGCGGCGACGAGGTCGTCGAGGGTCGGGAAGTAGTAGGTGGTCGACCCGAGCGGCACCCCGGCGAGCTGGGCGATCCTGCGGTGGGTCACGTTGCCGACGCCGACCTCCGCGATCGCCCGCACCGCTGCGGTCACGATCGTGCGGCGCCGCGCCTCCGGGTCGCGCCGCGCGGTCACTGCGCACCACCCAGGTTGAGCACCACGACACCGCCGACGACGAGCAGCACGCCCGCGATCTTCTGCACCGTGACCGGCTCGTTCAGGAACACCGCGCCGATCGCCACGATCGCGGCGGTGCCCAGGCCGGACCACATGGCGTAGGCGACGCCGACCGGCAGCTCCTGCTTGACCGCCCACGCCAGCGACGCGAACGAGGCCGCGTAGCCGGTCAGGCACAGCACGGTGGGCCACAGCCTCGTGAACCCCTCGGTGGACTTGAGCAGGCTCGTCGCGACGACCTCGAAGCTGATCGCGGCGAGCAGGAACACGTACGGCATCGGTGCTACTCCCAGTGGTGTACATCTGTACTAGTACGAATGTACACCACGATAGGCTTAGCCGGGTGCGCACAGGAGACCGAATAGATCGAGTCCGCCTATCACTGGTGTATCTGCCGCTGTCCTCCCCCATCAGCGACGAGCACGTGCCGTCGGGCCGCCGCCAGCCGGTGACCGAGGTGGCGTTCCTCTTCGCCGAGCTGGGGACCACCGACGGTCACGCCGGCCTCGGCTTCAGCTACGCCACCCGGGCGGGCGGGCCCGGCCTGTACGCGCACGCCAAGGAGATCGTGCCGCTGCTGCTGGGCGAGGACCCGAACGACATCGGCCGCGTGCGGGAGAAGCTCGTCGCCGCCGGGTCGTCGGCGGGCCGCACCGGGCTCGCCGCGCAGGCGATCGGCGCCGTCGACGTCGGCCTGTGGGACCTGAAGGCCAAGCGCGCCAACCTGTCGCTGGCCAAGCTGCTGGGCACGCACCGCGACGCCGTGCCGTGTTATGCCACGACCGGCGGATCTCTTTCGGTGCCGGTCGACCAGGTCGTCGAGAACGCGCGGCGCTTGCTCGCGCAGGGCGCGGGCGGCCTGCGGATCGCCGTCGGCGCCCCCGGCGCGGCCTCGGACGTCGAGAAGGTCCGCGCGGTCCGCGACGCGGTGGGTGACGAGGTGCCGCTCATGGCGAGCGCGGACCACCACTGGACCCGCGGCCAGGCCGCCCGGGCAGGTCGCCTCCTCGACGAGGTGGGCCTGGCGTGGCTCGCCGACCCGCTCGACCCGCGGGACACCCGGGGCCACGCGGCGCTCGCCGCCGCGCTCGCCACCCCGGTCGCGGCGGGCGCCGCGCTCACCGGCGTCGACGAGCACTGGCAGCTGATGTCGGCCGGGGCCGCGGGCGTGCTCCAGCCCGACGCGGCCGCGGTCGGCGGCATCACGCCGTTCCTGCGCGTCGCGGCGCTCGCCGACCAGCACCACCTGACGCTCGCCCCGCACTTCACGACGGAGCTGCACGTCCACCTCGCCGCCGCCTACCCCGGCCCCGCGTGGGTCGAGCACGTCGACTGGGTGGCGCCGCTGTTCAACGAGAACCTGACCGTCGAGAACGGCGCGGTGCTCGTCCCCGGCCAGCCCGGCATCGGCCTCACGCTGAGCGAGCGCTCCCGCGTGTGGACCACCGACCGGATCGAGTTCGCCGAGTCGGTCTAACCGAGGGCACGCAGCGCGGGCAGGATCCGTTCCTTCGCCGCGGCGAGGAACGGTTCCTGGTGCTCGCCGCCGATCTGGACCAGCGCGACGTCGGTGAACCCGGCGTCGAGGAAGGGCTTCACGGCCGACGCGACCGCGTCCGGGTCGGCGCCGCACGGGATGTTCTCCGCGACGTCGTCCTTGGTCACGAACTGGGTGGCCGCGGCGAAGCCCGCGGGCCCCGGCAGCTCGGCATTGACCTTCCAGCCACCCGCGAACCAGCGGAACTGCTCGTGCGCGCGGGTGATGGCGGCGTCCCGGTCCTCGTCCCAGCAGACCGGCAGCTGAGCGATCTTGCGCGTGCCCTCCGAGGCCGTGCGGTCCCACTCCTCGCACAGCTCGGCGGCCGGCTCGACGGCGATCATCGCGTCGGCGAGCGGCGCGAACCGGTGCACGGACTGGTCGCCGGACACCGCGACCGCGATCGGCACGCGCACCTCCGGCAGGTCCCACAGCTTCGCGGAGTCCACCCGGAAGTGGTCACCCGTGAAGTTGACGTACCCGCCGTCGAACAGCGCGGAGATGATCTCCACGGCCTCGGTGAGCATCTCGTGCCGGATGTTCACGGGCGGCCAGCCACGGCCGACGACGTGCTCGTTCAGGTTCTCCCCCGCGCCGAGCCCGAGCGTGAACCGCCCGTCCGACAACAGCTGCACGGTCGCCGCCTGCTGGGCGACCACGGCCGGGTGGTAACGCATGATCGGGCACGTCACGTAGGTCATGAGCTCGACCCGTTCCGTCGACTGGGTGACAGCCCCGAGCGTCGCCCACGCGTTCGGGGCGTGGCCCTGTTCGTCCAGCCACGGGAAGTAGTGGTCGCTCATCACCTCGAAGTCGAAGCCGGCCCGCTCGGCCCCGTGCGCGTGGCGCACCAGCGCACGGGGCCCGGCCTGCTCGGTCATGAGCGTGTAGCCGAAGCGGGCCATCAGACGTGCACACCCTCGGCGATCTCCTCGACGGCCTTGGCGCAGAACGCGTCGAGGTCGTCGGGCTTGCGGCTGGAGACCAGGCCGTTGTCGGTCACGACCTCCTGGTCGACCCACGTGGCGCCCGCGTTGCGCAGGTCGGTCTTCAGCGACGGCCACGAGGTCATGGTCTTCCCGCGCACCGCGTCGGCCTCGGCCAGGACCCACCCACCGTGGCAGATCACCGCGATCGGCTTGCCCGCGTCGACGAACTGGCGGACGAACCGCACGGCCCGCTCGTCGCCGCGGACGAAGTCGCCGTTGGCGACACCGCCGGGCAGCACGAGCGCGTCGTAGGCGTCCGGGCTCGCGTCGTCGACGACCTTGTCCACGTGCTTCTTGTCGCCCTTGTCGAGGTGGTTGAAGGCCTGGATGTCACCCGCCGCGAGCGACACCAGCTCAGGCTGCCCGCCCGCCTCGGTGATCGCCTGCCAGGGCCGGTCCAGTTCGACCTGTTCGACGCCGTCAGTGGCCAGGAAGGCAACCCTCTTGCCTTCTATCGCAGGCATGCTCACTCACCCTTTCGTCCGGTGTTCGTCCCCGACCACGCGGCTACCCCGCCACCTTCGGGTTAATCATCTCGCTCACGTGTTCGAAAGCGGTGTACTGTGGTCGGCATGTCCGCGCTCCAAGGCTCTCTGCTCGACGACCTCGACGAGGTCGGGCTCCGCTCCCTGTCCCCGATCCGCCGCACCGAACTGTCCGACGGTGCGTGGGTGGACGTGCGGCCGGGGTGGTTGACGGGCGCGGGGACGTTGTTCGAGCGGCTGGCCGCCGGCGTGCCGTGGCGGGCGGAGCGCAGGCGCATGTACGACCGGCGCGTCGACGTGCCGCGGCTGCTCTGCTTCTACGACGAGGACGCCACGCTGCCCGATCCGGTGCTGACCAGGGCCCGGGCCGAGCTGAGCAGGCACTACGCGGCCGAACTCGGCGAGCCGTTCCGCACCGCCGGCCTGTGCTACTACCGCGACGGCCGGGATTCCGTCGCGTGGCACGGCGACCGGATCGGCCGCGGGAGCACCGAGGACACGATGGTCGCGATCGTCTCCGTCGGCGCGCCCAGGGCGCTGTTACTCCGGCCGCGCGGAGGCGGCAAGACCCTCCGCTACGCGCTCGGGCTCGGCGACCTGATCGTCATGGGCGGCTCGTGCCAGCGCACGTGGGAACACGCGGTGCCGAAAACGGCCAAACCGGTCGGGCCGAGGATCAGCATCCAGTTCCGGCCACGTGGCGTCCGCTGACGCGCGGGTGGGCCACGTCCCACCGCTGACGTGTGGCGCTGGCGTCCCGGAACCACGCGCCCCGTCACGGGGTTCCGGCGCGCAGGTCTCCGCAGAACCCGCGCAGGTCGGCGACGAGCACGTCCGTCGCCTGGCGCGGCACGTGGTGCCCGTCGACGGTGTATCCGTGCCACCACACCACGTTCTTGTGGTCACGGTCGACGAACCGGCGGACGGACGTGTCGGCGAACGTGACGAGCCCGAGCGGCACGGTGGCCGGTTCGGCCGTCATGTCCGCGTGCACTTTCTGGTGGTAGAACCGCGCCGATGACGCGATGTGCGCGTGCACCCGCTACCGGGCCTGCTACGCGCTCGGGGGGCATGACCGGCGATCCGCCGTCCGATGTGGAGTTCCACGCCGTCGGCACCGCGATCATCCTCGCCGCCGGTTGGTCCTGACGGGTCGTCGGCGCAGCGGATTCGACGCGGCCGCTACGAGCGGACCAGGCGGGCGATGGCCTCACTCGCTTCGCGGACCTTCTCGTCCGCGTCCTTGCCGCCGTCGGCCAGTGCCTGGGCCACGCAGTGCTTGAGGTGCTCGTCCATCAGGCCCAGCGAGACCGCCTGCAGGGCCTTCGTGGCGGCCGAGATCTGGGTCAGCACGTCGATGCAGTACTCGTCGTTCTCGACCATGCGCTGCAGGCCGCGGATCTGGCCCTCGATGCGGCGGAGGCGCTTGAGGTAGCCGTCCTTGTCGCTGGTGTAGCCCCGCATCCGCCGTACCCTTTCCGCTGTGACCCGGTCCGACCACCAAGCATACCCGCAGGGGGTACCGGCGTCGATGTGTCGCTCGTCAGCCTAACCTGCGCAGAGTCCCACGCGAGGCATGAATCGCACTCGCACGTCCTTGCCTTCCGCCCCCGGGGCCCCGCTACCGTGGCCCCGTGTTCACCACGCGGCCGGAGCTCGCCGGCACCTTCGGCATGGTTGCCTCCACCCACTGGCTCGCGTCCTCCTCGGGCATGGCGGTCCTCGAGCGCGGCGGCAACGCCTTCGACGCGGCCGCGGCCGCCGCCTTCACGCTGCACGTCTGCGAACCGCACATGAACGGGCCCGGCGGCGAGGTCCCCGCGATCTTCGCCACCGCCGCCGACCCCACCCCGCGCGTCCTGTGTGGACAGGGGGTCGCGCCGGGGGCGGCGACGCCGGAGCGGTTCCGTGAGCTGGGGCTGGACCTCGTGCCGGGCACGGGGCTGCTCGCCGCCACCGTGCCGGGTGCGGTCGGGGCCTGGCTGACGCTGCTGCGCGACCACGGCACCATGCCGCTGCGCGACGTCCTCAGCTACGCCATCGGGTACGCCGAGCACGGGCACCCCGTGGCCCCCGCGGTCGTCGACGTGATCACCGTCGTCGAGCAGCTGTTCCGCACCCACTGGCCCACCTCCGCCGACCTGTGGCTGCCCGTGCCCACCGCGGGCGGGCTGATCCGCAACCCGGCGCTCGCCGCCACCTACCGGCGCCTGGTCGAGGAGGCCGAGGCCGCGGGCGGGGACCGCGAACGACAGCTCGACGCCGCCATCACCGCCTGGTACGAGGGGTTCGTCGCCGAGGCCATCGACGCGTTCTGCCGCACCGCGGTCGTCGACGAGTCCGGCAGGCCGCACAGCGGGCTGCTCACGGGCGCCGATCTCGCCGCGTGGCGCCCGAGCTACGAGCCGACCGTGAGCCACGACGTGTTCGGCTGGCAGGTGCACAAGGTCGGCGCCTGGAGCCAGGGACCGGTCCTGTTGCAGCAGCTCGCGATGCTGGAGTCGTTCGGCGACCACCCGGACGCGGCCTCCGCCGACGAGATCCACCGCGTCGTCGAGGTCGCCAAACTCGCCTTCGCCGACCGGGACGCCAACTTCGGCGACGGCGCCGACCTCACCGCACTGCTCGACCCCGCGTACGTCGCCGAGCGGGCCCGGCTCGTCACCGGCCAGGCCGGTGCCGCCGGGCGCAACGGTCTCGGGCGGCTCCCCCGCTACGTCCTCGACCGCGCCGAACCCGCCGCCCCGGCCGGCGCCGGCATCGGTGAACCCACGCTCGCGGTCTCCCCGCAGGGCACGACCCGCGGCGACACGTGCCACCTCGACGTGGCCGACCGGTGGGGCAACATCATCTCCGCGACCCCGTCCGGCGGCTGGCTGCAGAGTTCGCCGACCATCCCCGAGCTGGGCTTCTGCCTGGGCACCCGCGCCCAGATGTTCTGGCTGGAGGACGGCCTGTCCGCCACGCTCGCGCCCGGCAAGCGGCCGCGCACCACCCTGTCCCCGTCGTTCGCGACGCGGGACGGCGTGCAGCTGTCGTTCGGCACCCCGGGCGGTGACCAGCAGGACCAGTGGCAGCTGGTGTTCTTCCTCAACCACGCCGTGCACGGGATGGACCTGCAGGCCGCGATCGACTCGCCGAGCTGGCACACCTCGTCGTTCGCGTCGTCGTTCTACCCGCGGCAGACCGGCACCCAGCTGCTGCTGGAGGCGCGTGCCGCCGGTGCGGCCGACGAGCTGCGGCGGCGCGGCCACGACGTCGAGGTCGTCGACGGCTGGTCGCTCGGCCGCATGTCCGCGATCGCCCGCGACACCGAGACCGGCCTGCTCCGCGCGGCCGCCAACCCGCGCGGCATGCAGGGCTACGCGGTGGGCCGCTAGCGGCCCAGCACCCCGTCGACGCGGCGCGGCACGCCGAGCGGGTTGCCGTCGCGCAGCACCTCGGGCAGCAGCGCCTGCGGCATGTTCTGGTAGACGACCGGCCGCAGGAACCGCCGCAGCGACGTGGTGCCCACCGACGTGTGGCCCGGCATGGTGGTCGCCGGGTACGGGCCGCCGTGCTGCATCGCGTAGGTCACGGACACGCCCGTCGGCCAGCCGTTCCACAGCACCCGGCCGACGCGTTCGGTCAGCAGCGCGATCAGCGGCTCGACCTCCTCGTCCTCGAGCGAGCCGTGCACGGCGGCGGCCAGCTCGCCGGTGAACGCCGCCGCGCACGCCATCAGCTCCTCAATCGACGAATACCACACCATCATCGACGTCGGCCCGAAGCACTCGACGAGCAGTTCGTCCCGCGCGGCGAGGAAGTCCGCCGCGGCACAGCCGAGCAGTGTCGGCGCGACGCCCGACCCCGCCTCCATCACCCGCACCGCCGGGTGGGACCGCAGCGTGTCGAGACTCGACGCGTACCTGGCAGCGACGGCGTCGTTCAGCAGCGGCTCGGCGACGTACCCGGACAACGCCTGCACGACCCACGCCTCGAAGTCCGCCGCGGCGGACGTGGGCACGAACACCAGGCCCGGCTTCGTGCAGAACTGGCCCGCGCCGAGCGTGTAGGAGGCGACGTAGCCCTCCGCGATCCCCTCGACCCGCTCCCGCGCCGCCGACGCGGTCACGAACACCGGGTTCACGCTGCCCATCTCCGCGTGGAACGGGATGGGTTCCGGCCGCGAGCAGGCCAGGTCGTACAGGGCGCGGCCACCCTCCAGCGAGCCCGTGAAGGCGCCCGCCTTGATCCGCGGGTCGAGCACGAGCGCGCGGCCCTCCGCCAGCCCGTGCACCACCCCGAACACGCCGTCCGGCAGGCCCGCCGCGGCCAGCGCGTCGGTCACCAGCTCGCCGACCCGGTCGCTCAGCAGCGGGTGCCCGGGGTTGGCCTTGAGCACGACCGGGCAGCCGACGGCGAGCGCGGCGGCCGTGTCGCCACCGGCGACGCTGAACGCGAACGGGAAGTTCGACGCGGCGAACACCGCGACCGGCCCGACCGGGACCAGCATTCGCCGCAGGTCGGGGCGCCCGCCTGCGGGCCAGCAGGTGTCGGGCGAGTCGAGGGTGACCGACAGGTAGCCGCCCTCGACGATCGTCTCCGCGAACAGCCGGAGCTGGAACGTGGTGCGCTCCAGCTCGGCGTACAGCCGGGGTTTCTCGGGCAGGTTCGTCTCCCGGTGCGCGAGCGCCACCAGCTCACCCGCCGCCGCGTCCAGCACGTCGGCCACGCGCCGCAGCGCCGTGGCGCGCAGCTCCGCCGACGTCGCCGCGAACGGCGCCCGCGCGGCCGCCGCTCCGCTCAGCACGGTCTCCACTGCCACGTTCCCTGTGTTTTCCTGTTCGCTCCGCACGCTCCGCTCACCACACCTCATCCAGCAATCGCAAGCCTTCGTCGATCCGGTCCTGGCCGATCCGGCCGTAGCCGAGCGCGATACCCGGTCTGCCGGGGCCGAAACCGTGGTACTCGGCCAGGTCCGCCATCCCGACCCCGGCCGCGGCGGCCCGGTCGACCAGGCCCGCCACGTCCACGTCGCCCTTCGGCCACGCCGCGAGGTGCAGCCCGGCCGTCGACGGCACCACCTCGAGCCGGTCCGCGAAGTCGCGCCGCAGCACGGTCAGGATCCGCGCGCGCCGGGCAGCGTACTCGCGGGTCGCGCGCCTCAGGTGGCGCACGAACAGCCCTTCCGCCATGAACCCCGCCATGGCGCCCTGGCTCGTGGTTTCGGTCTGCAGGTCCGAGAGCCGTTTCGCCGCACGCAGCGCGTCGAGCAGTGCGGGCGGTGCGACCAGGAAGCCGAGCCGCAGCATGGGCAGCATGGTCTTGGAGAACGACCCCACGTAGAGCACGCGGTCGCCGCGGTCGAGGCTGTGCAGGGGTTCGAGTGGCCGGTCGGCGAAGCGGAACTCGCTGTCGTAGTCGTCCTCGATGACCACCGCACCCGCGTCGCGGGCCCACTCGAGCAGCGCCGTCCGCCGGTCGAGCGACATCGGCGGGCCGAGCGGGAACTGGTGCGACGGCGTCGTGTACACCAGGCGGGTGTCTGCCGGAAGTGCCCGCACCACAAGGCCTTCGGCGTCGACGGGTACGCCGGTCAACCGTGCGCCGTGCGACGCGAACAGCTCGCGCGCGGGTGCGTAGCCCGGCTCCTCGACCGCCACCCGGTCGCCCGGCGCGAGGAGCACGCGCGCGACGAGGTCGAGCGCCTGCTGGGTGCCGTTCGTGATCAGCACCTGCTCGGCGGGCACGCGCACGGACCGGGACAGGCCGATGTGCCGCGCGATCTCGGCGCGCAGCCCGGGGTGCCCGGCCGGGTCGCCGTACAGCGTGTCGGCGGCGGTGAGGTCGCGGAGCTGGCGGGTGACCTGCCTGCGCCACGCGGCCATCGGGAAGCGGCTCGTGTCCGGCACGCCGACACCGAAGTCGTACGGCGGCGGTTCCGCGGCCCGGGCGGGTGGGGTGGCCAGTTCCTGCCACACCGGCCTCGGCGGCACCGCGCCCGCGCCGGTCGTCGTCGCGGTGGCGGGCGCGGGCGGCGTGGCGCACACGAACGTGCCCGCGCCGACCCGGCCGACGAGGAAGCCCTCCGCGGTCAGCCGCTCGTAGGCCAGCGCGACGGTGTTGCGGGAGACGGCGAGCTGGCGGGCGAGTTCCCTGGTCGGCGGCAGTTTCTCACCGGAGCGCAGGCGGCCGTCGATGACCGCGTCGTGCAGCTGCCGGTAGATCCGGGCGGACAGGTCGCCGCGCCCGGCCAGGCTGACGTGGAACTCCACCGGTCCACCCTACATTGGCCCAATCAAACTGGTCACCATTGGCTCTTCCATGCGGCCAATCCGCTTCCTAGGTTGAGGTCATGACACGCTTCGTCCCACCACCCGGCCCGGCTCGCGGCCTGGCCGCGGCGCAGCTGGCCGACTCGATCGGACTCGGCGGGTACCTCGTGTGCTCCGCCCTGTACTTCACCCGCGTGGTCGGTCTGTCGCCCGCGCAGGTCGGGCTGGGCCTCACGGTCGGCTGGGCGGCCGGGTTCCTCGCCGGGGTGCCGCTGGGACACCTGGCGGACCGGCGCGGGCCGCGCGGGATCGCGGTGCTGCTGGCGTTGTGCACGGCGGCCGCGCTCGTGCTGTTCCTGTTCGTGCGTGACTTCGTGCCGTTCGTGGTCGTCGCGTGCCTGTACTCGAGTGCCCTCTGTGGACTCACCGCCGCGCGGCAGGCGCTGCTCGCCGGGCTGGTGTCCGCGGCGGAGCGGACGACGGTCCGTGCCGTGCTGGCGACGGCGATCAACGGCGGCATCGCGGTGGGCGCCGGGATGGGCGGGCTCGCGCTGCAGGTCGACACCGAGGTGGCATACCTCACCGTGCTCGCCTTCGACGCGCTCAGCCTCGTGCTCTCGGCGCTCGTGCTGCTGCGCCTGCCCGCTGTCGCGCCGAGCACGGCCACCGGTCGCGGCGAGCCGATGCTGTCGGTGCTGCGCGACCGACCCTACGCGCTCGTCGCCACGCTGAACATGGTGCTGCAGCTGCACATCCCGCTGATCACGCTCGCCATTCCACTGTGGATCGTCGAGCGGACGAACGCGCCCGGGTGGACGGTCTCGCTGCTGCTGGTGCTCAACACCGTGTCCGTCGTGCTGTTCCAGGTGCGGGTGGCGGGCAAGGTCACCAACCTTGCGAGCGCCTTACGATTCATGCGGTTCGCGGGTGTGACGCTCCTCGCGGCGTGCGTCGTGTTCGCCTTGTCCGGCCTCGGTGCGCCCGCGTGGGCCGCCATCGCGGTGCTCGTCGTGGCGGCCGCTCTGCAGGCCGCCGCCGAGATGATGCAGGCGAGCGGCGCGTGGGAACTGAGCTTCGGGCTCGCGCCGGAGGGCAAGCACGGCCAGTACCAGGGGTTCTTCGGGTCCGGTTTCACCGTGGCCAGGATGCTCGGCCCGCTGCTCGTGACCACCGTCGTGCTCGGCTGGGGCACCGCGGGCTGGCTGCTCCTCGGTGGTGTCTTCGTCACGGCGGGCGTCGCGTTCGGACCGGCCGTGCGCTGGGCGGAGCGCACCCGGAGCGACCGAGTCGATACCGAACCGTTGCTCGCGGGCGTCCCGTGACGCGTGTCCACATTGACCAAGCGGTTAGCATGCGCTGGTATGGATACGGACGCTCGAGAATTGGCGGAGACAGGTCCGCGGCAAGATACGGAAGTCCTGAAAGACACGGGAGAAAGAATCGAGGTGGCCGCTGACCGGCCACCTCGGACCGACAAGTGGGTCTTCGGTATCTCGGCGGCGCTGACGGTCGCTTTCCTCGGCTGGGGCGTGTTCGGCACCGACTCGATGATCACGGTCGCGAGCACGGTGCTCAACGAGGGGGTCATCCCCTACGGCGGCTGGGCGTTCGTGCTCGTGGCGAGCGGGTTCGTGTTGTTCGCCATCGGTCTCGCGATCAGCCGCTACGGCCGGATCCCGCTGGGTGCGGACAAGGAGAAACCGGAGTTCCGCACCGCGTCGTGGGTCGCGATGATGTTCAGCGCGGGCATGGGCATCGGCCTGATGTTCTTCGGGGTCGTCGAACCGCTCACGCATTTCATGTCGCCGCCGCCGGGGACCGCCGGTCCCGCGTCGGACGAGGCCGTGCACCAGGCGATGGCGACCACGTTGTTCCACTGGACCGTGCACCCGTGGGCGATCTACGCGGTGGTGGGCCTCGCGATCGCGTACAGCACGTTCCGCCGCGGCCGCACGCAGCTGTTCAGCTCGGTGTTCGCGCCGCTGCTCGGCAAGCGCCGCAGCGAGGGCCCGATCGGCCGGGCGATCGACATCATGGCGATCTTCGCCACGCTGTTCGGGTCGGCGGCGTCGCTGGGGCTCGGCGCGCTGCAGGTCGGTGAGGGCATGGCCTACGTCGGGTGGGTCGGTGAGGCGGGCACGGTCCTGCTGGTGGCGGTGATCGCGGTGCTGACGATCGCGTTCGTGGCCTCGGCCGTGTCGGGGGTGGCCAAGGGCATCCAGTGGCTGTCGAACATCAACATGGTGCTCGCGCTCGTGCTGGCCGCGTTCGTCTTCATCGTCGGCCCGACCGTGCTGATCCTGAACCTCGTGCCGGGCGCGATCGGCGACTACGTGCGGGAGTTCGCGGAGATGTCCGGCCGCACCGGCGCGACCGGCGGCGACGAGATGCGCGGCTGGCTCGGCAGCTGGACGATCTTCTACTGGGCGTGGTGGATCTCGTGGACGCCGTTCGTCGGCATGTTCATCGCGCGGATCAGCCGCGGCCGGTCGATCCGGCAGTTCGTGGCGGGCGTGATCCTCGTGCCGAGCGTGGTGAGCCTGTTCTGGTTCGCGATCTTCGGTGGTGCGGCGATCCAGACGCAGCGGGAAGCCCTTGCCGCGCAAGGGGTCTCGTCGCAGGACCTGGCGGGCGGGTCGCTCGCGGACTTCTTCGACGCGAGCAGGTGGGTCTACGACCCGGCGGCGACGTCCGAGGCGATGACGTTCTCGTTCCTCACCCACCTGCCACTGTCCACAGTGGCCGCGATACTGGTGATCGTGCTGGTGTCGATCTTCTTCGTGTCCGGTGCGGACGCGGCGTCGGTCGTGATGGGCACGCTGTCCCAGGGCGGCTCGGTGCACCCGAGGAAGCCGGTGGTGATCTTCTGGGGCGTGCTGATGGGCGCGGTCGCGATCGTGATGCTGTTGGTGGGTGACGGCGGCGGGAACGCGTTGTCCGGCTTGCAGAACCTGACGATCATCGTGGCGGCGCCGTTCGCGCTCGTCATGGTGGGGCTGTGCTGGTCGCTGTGGAAGGACCTGCGGACCGACCCGCTGATCGTCCAGGAGAACGAGATGTTGAAGGCCCTGCGGGCGGCCGACGTCGGCGAGCTGCGCCGTCACGGGTTCCGCATCGGCCGCAGGTGACCGGCCGGGGTGCGGCTTCTCCGGGGCCGCACCCCCTTGGTTCACTCGACGACGCGCCGGATGACCGCGATCGTGCCGATGCTGTCGATGCCGCTGATCTTGACGGTCTCGCCGAAGCTCGGCGCGTGCACCGCGCGCACACCGTCGACGGCGATGGCCACGTGGTGGACCGGGTTGCCGTAGAAGATCAGGTCGCCTGCCCGCACGTTGGCACGCGCGACCTGCCTGCCGACGAGCGCCTGCTGGCGGGACACCCTCGGCATGGCGACGCCGATGGTCCGGAACGCGGTCTGCACGAGCCCGGAGCAGTCGTAGGCGCTGGGGCCGACCGCGCCCCACAGGTACGGCTTGCCCATCTGCGTGAGCGCGAACCGCAGCATCTCCCCCGCGTTGCCGCCGGGGAGGACGACGTCGCTGTCGTAGTCCTCGATGCCCTCGAGCAGGGACCGCTGTTCGGGGGTGAGGTTGTCGAGCGCGGCCCGCACCTCCGCGATCTGGGCGTCGAGCGCGGAGCGGCGCTGCCGCACCTCGGAGGCGGTGCTCGCGGCCTTCGCCTCGAGGGTGTGGGCGCGTGACTCGGCGGCGACCGCCTTGTCCTCGGCCGCCTCGGCGGCCTCGAGGGCGGCGTCGCCCTGGCGGGGCCCGCCGGTGAGGTGCGCGGCGAGGGTCGCCGCCTCCAGCTTGCCGACCAGGTCGTCGGGGCTGGTGCTGGTGGCGAGCGCGGTGAGCCCGTCGAGGTCGCGGCGGGCGGAGAGCGCGTCGGCGACCCGGTCGAGGTCCTGCGCGGCGGTGGCCTTGTCACGGAGCGCGTCCGCGGCCGCCTTGGCGTCGGCGGCGGCCTTGACGGCGGCGGCGGACGCCTTCTTGTGGGCGGCGAGCTCCTCCTGGACGACCAGCAGCTCCTCGTTGACGAGCTCGGCCTCGGCGGAGAGGTCGTAGTAGTGCGCGAGGAGCCCCGCGACGGTCGTCGGCTGCGCGGACGCGGGCGCGACGACGAGCGTCGCGGTCAGCAGCACCGCGGCCCCGATGCCGGCCAGCGATGCGGGCAGTGCACGCACCCGAGCTCCCCTCTCGTTCGGTCGTCGGTGTCCATTGTTCAACAAAGATCGCGGATCACCACCCGAATCCCGCGAAGCGGGCACCAACGTCTGCACGCTAGGGCAGCGGACATAACACGACCGTTAGGGTGGATCACGTGAGCAACCTCGTGGCCGCCTCCGACCTGCACGTGTCCTACAAGGAGAACCGCGAGGTCGTGGAGCAACTACAGCCGCGGACGCCCCAGGACTGGCTGCTCGTGGCCGGTGACGTGGGCGAACGCGTCACCGACGTGGAGTGGGCCCTGTCGGTGCTCAAGGAGCGCTTCGCGCAGGTCGTGTGGGTCCCCGGCAACCACGAACTGTGGACGATGCCCGACGACCCGGACACCCGCCGCGGCGTCGCCCGGTACGAGGCACTGGTCGAGATGTGCCGCGGCCTCGGCGTGCTGACGCCCGAGGACCCGTACCCGACGTGGCACGGCCCGGCAGGCCCGGTGACGGTGGCCCCGCTGTTCCTCGGCTACGACTACACCTGGCGCCCGGACGGCTGCGACACCAAGGAGGCCGGCCTCGCCTACGCGCACAAGACCGGCGTCGTGTGCACCGACGAGTACATGCTGCACCCGGACCCGTACCCCACCCGCGACGACTGGTGCCGCGCCCGCGTCGCGGAGACCGAGCAGCGCCTCAAGGAGTGCGACCCGGCGGTGCCGCTGGTCATGGTCAACCACTACCCCCTGGTCCGCGAACCGACGCGCGTCCTGCGGTACCCGGAGTTCGCCCAGTGGTGCGGCACCGAGCTGACCGCCGACTGGCACACCCGGTTCAACACCGCCGCCATGGTGTACGGGCACCTGCACATCCCGAGGAGCACGGTGTACGACGGCGTGCCGTTCGAGGAGGTGTCCCTGGGTTACCCGAGGGAGTGGCAGCCCAGGACCCGTCCGCACGGCCTCCCCCGCCGCATCCTGCCGAGCGCCTGACCAGCGGGTCGGCTCCGACACTCGTCACGGTGCCCGCCCTTTTCGATCGTGGTGGCGTTGGAGACAGGACACAGCTCCTGGACCGCCCGGCGTCATGGAACGGCCTCGCCGTCACGGAGACGAGTTCGGCGACTCGGCCACCTGGGGCGAAGCGAGCATCACCACCGGCACAGGCACCCGGCTTTACGGTTCGGCCCTGGCCCACGCCTGATCCACCGCATCGCCGGGGCCTCCGGTTCCGCCGTTGGCAGCGCACCAGAACGTGGCGAGCGATCCTGACCGGATGGAGGCCCGCGCATCAGCATGCCGCTGGTGCGCGTCGAATCACGCTTTTGGGGCAGTTGCGGGCGGGTGGACCAGCAAGCTGCACCGGGCCTGCGAGCAAGGACGCCGACGTTGCCACTGATGGTCGCTGCTGGTCACCGCCTAGGGACGTCGAGACTGCGGGCTCGGCGTGTCGTGGATCAAAATGGGATGAGGTCTCCGGTGGAGCGATCAACGACCAAGCTGATCGAGTAACAGATCGCGGGGTTGATCACCTGGGAGGTGGGTGTGGATTCCACGATCAACCGGGTGCATCAGAACGCGGCTGGTGCCCGCAACGACAGCAGAGGGCAGAAACAACCACCGGGTGGTGTTGGCGAACCCAGACCGGCCGATCACACGTGAGGGCGGTCGCGGGGTGGCTGAACCACCAAGCTGCATCTGGCCACCGAGCAAGGCCACAGACCGTTGCCGTTGCTGATCACCGCCGGGCAACGCGGCGACTCACCACAGTTCCAGACAGCGCCAGCCGCGATTCGGGGCGTCCGAACCGGCGGGCGACCACCAGCGTTCAACTCCCTACCAGCTGCGACACGCGGTCAAGTGCGAGATCAACCGACTCAACACAACCGGGCCGTGGCCACCAGGTTCGACAAACTCACAGTCCAATCCATAGGGCCGCCATCAACGAGTGGCTACGCCAATGAAACAGGTTCTAGGCGTGGGCGGACGTGCTCCGATGGATGCGCCCGCGGCCGTGATACGCAGCGCCTCCCGGTGCATCGCTGGCGAAGGTGTCGCGAGCCGTGCCGATCGTGTGGAGTCCTGGCGGCTTCGCGACCTGGTCGCGGGGCGACTCCGCAGCTGGCTGGGTGGAGGACGGCTGGTTGTCTCCGACGCGCACACCGGCCTCAAGCAGGCCATGGCCAGCCTGGCGCTCGGCGGCGGCCTGGGAACGTTGCCGGGTGCACTTCCGCGCAACATGCTCGCCCAGGTTCCCACACGCCTCCGGCGTGATGGTGGCACTAGGGAGCGTCCTCAAAGTTGGTGAGGATAACCTGGTTTGATCTTCAGCCGTGGTGCGCAGGCATGAGTTAACCGATGAGCAGTGGGCTGTGATCGAGCCGTTGTTGCCGCTCTCAGGTGTGAAGGGGCGTCCTCGGGTAGATGACCGTCGGGTGATCAACGGGATGCTTTACAAGGCCAAGACCGGGATCGCCTGGCGGGATCT
>NZ_BAAFVK010000028.1:0-36106 GCF_054661535.1 Actinophytocola sp. KF-1
GGTCCCGGCCGCGGATCACCCGGTTGAGGTGCGCGTACAGGAAGTTCAGGCCCGGCGTGGTGCCCCAGTGCCCGAGCAGGCGCGGCTTGACGTGCTCACGGCGCAGCGGCTCGGTCAGCAGCGCGTTGTCCAGCAGGTAGATCTGTCCGACGGACAGGTAGTTGGCCGCCCGCCAGTACGCGTCCAGCAGCCGCAGTTCGTCCTGGTCCAGCGTGGTCGTCTCGGTGGTCGTCTCGGTCACCGGTTCGTCTCCCTGTCGTTGCCTGTGGCTTCCGGGTGCCCTTCGTGGGCGGGGCTACGCGTGGTTCTGCCGGCCACCTCTGGGGGATGGCTGGCAGGACCTGGCTGGTTCGAATCCGTGGTCAGCGCAGCCACGGGTGCTTCTTGACGATGGTGAGGTCGCTCCAGGCCTTGCCCAGGCCCCAGGTGTTGCCCGCGGCGGCGATGGCGAGGCCGATCAACACGAGGGCGTAGACGATGTGGTAGTCCACGACGGGATTGGTCGACATGGTGGGTGCACCAGCGTCGGTGAACCTGTCGAGTGGCCATTCGGCGGCCCACATGAGCAGCATCATCAGGGTGCCCGCCACGGCGGTCACCCGCAGGCCGATCCCGGTCAGCAGCGCGATGGCGATTCCGGCGAGGCCGAGCATGAACAGCCAGTCCGCCCACCACGCACCGGCCCAGCCGCGGAACATCTCCGCGAACGGGCCGTGGTCGATGTGCCCGAGGAAGCCCTGGGTCGGCGAACCCCCGTTGATCCAGGCGTTGTCACCCGCGGTGGCGTAGCCGAGCCCGAAGACCTTGTCGACGAACGCCCATCCGAACACCAGCCCCGTCACGATCCGCACGGTCGCCGCGATCCGACCGATCGCGGTGGGCGCGGTCACGGTCACGGTCTCGGTGGCTGGCACGCTCCGCCGCGTCGGGTGGTCCCTGACGGCCATCACGGCCTCCTTCTCGATTGGTTCGCAACCAGTGTCGAGCGAGGAGAGCACGAGTTCTGGGGTCCAAGGTCCCGCGTCGCGCAGCGTTCGTCCTTCGCGGCGTCCAGGCCCGACCGTGACTTTGGTCCCCGGTCCGTGCGTCATCGTGTCTTGTGTGGACAGTGACAGTCGATGGGGTCGTCAGCCGGGGTTCGCACGTCGCTGGAGCAGCACATCGTGCAGTCGACCGCGCTGGGTCGACGCGTAGTCACACTGTCTCCTCGCCGCCGACTCGGACGGGGCGCGAAGTCATCTCCACGCTCGTGCGGATGTCGCCGGGTCATCGGCGGTTTCGAGCAGATCGTCCCGTGGCCTGGGAGTGGACGGCCCGCCGGTGGGCGAGGCCGCCATCGCGCTCGGCGACGGCTCACCGGCCGGCAGGAGAAGTACCCGGAGGTCCGGGGTCATCCGGAACGTGAGCGGCATGCCGAGGACGCGGGCCTGGTGATGGTTGCCAGCCGGGGCAGGGGCGCGATTCGTGGTCTGCTGCTCGGCTCGACGCGCGGCCGTCGGCGGCGCGCGTGGAGGACGGTGTCGTTCCGCTGGTGCCGACGGACGGGCACTCAACGCTGGTGTCAGCCACCGGAGGACGGAGGACGTAGCCGGAGGGCCAGAGTCGGGCATGCGGCGGCTGCGGTTCGGGCGGTGCGGATGAGCGCCGGGGGGATCGGGCCTTCGGCGAGGAGCGGATATCCCCATTCGTCGAGGTTCACCAGTTCTGGGAGCAGTTCCGCGCACAGGCCGTGTGCTCGGCAGGCAATGGGGTTGACGCGTAGCTCGGTCATCGGTGGTCTCCGGTCAGCCAGGGCAGCAGTGTCTTGCCGATGTGACGGCACGGCTGTCCGGTCCTGTGCTGCTGTAGGTCGTCGGCGAAGACGCGAAGGGCGCTGCGTGCGACGCGGACGGCGCCGTCAGGGTGGCGGCAGGCGCCCCGGCCTTCGACGACCACGAGTCTGCGGCGCAGCCGGGCGGGGAGGTCGGGGTCGACGGCGCCCTGTGCCAGACGGCTCAGGTCGTCCGCGAGGCTGGGCAGGCCGAACATGCACGGGCCGCACTGGGCCGCGGTCTCGGCGGCGAGGTACCGGAGGATGCGGGAGGTCTCGGCGAGGCCGCACACGTCGGGTGCCAAGACGTACAACGCACCCACACCCGGTGGTGCGCCCACCGCGGCGAGCGCCTCGGAGGTCAGTGCCACCGGCGCGGCCAGCGGTAGCGGCAGCCACGCGCCCGCCACGCCGCCGACGAGCACCGCCTGTGCACGCGGTGCGGCGCCGGCCAGGTCAAGCGCGTGTCCGAGAGGCGCGCCGCACGCGACCTCCCACACCCCGGGTGTCCGCACGGCGCCGCTGACCGTGACGAGCGTCGTACCCGGCGACTGCGGGGTGCCCACGGACCGGAACCAGTCCGGGCCACGTCGTGCGATGAGGGCGATGTGCGCGAACGTCTCGACGTTGCTGACGAGCACGCCCTGGTCGACGGGGCGTGGTGGCTTGGTCGTCGGCCGCGCGTCGCCCGTCGCGAGCAGTCTCACGAGCGCCGACTCCTCACTCGCGACGTAGCGACGCGGCACGGTCTGCCAGCGCACCGGCACAGGGTGGCCGCGGCTCACCGTGGGAAACGGGTTCGTGCCGTGCCCGCACACCACGACCTCGCTCGCCCGTACTGCCTGCGCTACGAGGAGAGCGCCGTCGAGCACGAGGTGGGGGGACTGGGCGAGCAGTGTGCGGTCCTTGTGGCTCACCGGTTCGCTCTCGCAGGCGTTCACGACCACCGTGCACCGTCCGTGGGCCGCGGCCACCGCCCGCAGCTTGCGTCCCGTGGGGAACCCGGCACCGCCGCGACCGCGCAGCCCGGACCGCTCCACGGCTCGGATGAACAGTTCCCTCCCGTCGGCACCGGCATATGCCGCGAACGGTGCGGGGTCCGCGGGTGCGGCGAGCAGTCGTGGTGCCGGTAGCAGCGCACTGGTCATCGCAGCGCCCTTCGTGCTTCTGAATCGGGATGGGTGGTGCTCACTCGCCACAGAACGGCGGCGGCGACGGCCACCACGCACGCGAGAACGACGGCGACGCCCCATCCGGTCTGCGTGTCGCCCTCACCGATGCCGAAGCCGTGCAGCACCGCGACGGGCCAGCACAGGTATGCCGTCCAGTGCACGATCCGCCACGATCGCGGCGCGATCCGGGTGCGCAGGAGGCTCGTGGCGAGGAGCGCGAGCAGCAGGTCGAACGCCGCGGCGCCGAGCCCGAGCCAGAACGGGTGGTAGGCCGACACGAACGGCAGCACGGCGTCGAGCCATGCGATGCCGGCGTAGTCGTCGATGACGGCTGTCGCGACGTGCACGGCCACGAAGGCGAGTGTCAGCAGCGACAGGTTGCGGTGCAGAGCGGCGACCGCGAACCGAGGCCAGCGAGGCGAGACGGCCCGGCCGCCGGTCAGGGCACCGAGCACCACCGTGCCGGTGAGCAGCAGCAGCGCGAGCATCCCCGTGGCCCGGCTGACGTACCAGAGGGCGATCATGACGCCGCTCTCCGTTCGGCTGCGGGCCAGCCGCCTACCGCGGTCACCGTGCCGTCGGTCGCGACCAGCCGGGCAGGCAGAGCTCGCTCGGCGAGCCACGTCGGTGCGGCCGGCCCGAGCACGATCGCCGCTGTCGACGCGGTGTTCGCGGCCACGCAGGACGCGGCCGCCACGCTCACCGTGCGCCACACCGGGGCGGGCACGGTGCCGGTCCTCGGGTCGACGATGTGATGCACGGTCCGGCCGCCCCGCCGCCACTTCCGCCCGGTCGTGCTGGAGGTGGCGAGTCCACCGCCGTGCACCGCGACTGTCTGGTCCCGTTCGGGGTCGGTGGTTCTGTGGTCGTCGCCGACGCTGATCCGCCAGCCGCCCGCGGGCGGATCACCAGCCGAGGTGAGGTCGCCGCCGAGGTTGACGAGCACTCCGCAGCCGAGGTCTTCTGCCAGTTCGACGGCCACTCGGTCCGCGGCGAACGCTTTCGCGGTCGCACCGAGGTCGAGGCACACTCCTCGGGGCAGTACCACTCGACGCGTGGCACGGTCGAGCCCGATCCGCCACCAGCCCGGTGCGGCCCTGCCGGGAGGGGCGGGTGCGGGATCGTCGGCATCGACCGCCGCGAAATCCCGGTCGTAACCGAGCAGGCACACCGCCTGTGCGACGGTCGGGTCGACGAGACCACCTGTTCGTGCGGCGGCTCCCAGGGCGACGTCCAGTGCGTCGAACAGGAGCGAGCCAACGGTAACGGCGGCGCCGGCCCGCCGGTGCAGCAGCGCGATCTCCGAGTCGTCCCGGAAGCGACTGCACGCAGCGTCGAGTTCGGCGAGCCGGACCCGCAGCGTCCGTTCCGCCTCGGGCAGTCGCCGCGGGTCGGTCACGACGACCTGCGCGGTGGTTCCGATCGCGGCGAAGCTCGCCGTGGCCGTTTTCACGAGCCACCTGACGAGCCGTGCGCGGGACCCGAATCGCCCGGCACGAGGCCGGGCGCCTGCCACCCGCCGTCGGAGTCCGAGTCCGTGCCCGGTTGCGTACCGGAGTAGGAATCGGAGCCGTTCGAGCCGGTTGTGCCCTCAACGGTGGTGGCCTGCGGCGTTCCGTTCGCGAAAACGAAGCCCAGGAGTATGGCGACGGCGGTCGCGCCGACGGTGACGATGCTCGTCACGGCCG
Source organism: Actinophytocola sp. KF-1 (assembly GCF_054661535.1). Taxonomy (NCBI): domain Bacteria; kingdom Bacillati; phylum Actinomycetota; class Actinomycetes; order Pseudonocardiales; family Pseudonocardiaceae; genus Actinophytocola; species Actinophytocola sp. KF-1. The sequence continues at coordinate 4,671 of NZ_BAAFVK010000028.1, forward strand.
CCACCCGGTTCCGTCCGTCAGCCCTGCGTACCTGCCGGTCGTACAGCCGTCGGTCCACGGGATGCTCCCTTCTCTCGCCATCCCGGTACCGGTCCGAGTCTCGCCGTGAACCCTGGGAGAATTCTGTGCACAGCGCGTGCGTTTCCGGTGCGGGCAGGATGTGTACATGGAAGTCGGCCACCCGGCCCGGGTACTCGTCGTCGAAGACGACCAGCAACTCGTCGGCATGCTGTCCACACTGCTCACCGAGGCGGGCTACGCCGTCGACATCGCGCTCGACGGGCAGCGGGCCCTGCACCTCGCCCTCACTCGCCGTTACGACGTGCTGGTCGTGGACCGGGGGCTGCCCGCCGTCGACGGTCTCGACCTGCTCGGCCGGCTCCGCTCCCGTGCCGTCACCACGCCGGTGCTGGTGCTGTCCGCGCTCGCGAACCCGGCCGACCGGGTCGCGGGCCTGGACGCCGGCGCCGAGGACTACCTGGGCAAACCGTTCGACGTGGACGAGTTGCTCGCCAGGCTGCGTGCGCTGCGTCGCAGGCACCTGGACACCGCCGAGTCACTGCCGACCGCCTGCGGGTCGCTCGAGGTCGGCACCCGGCTGGTGCATGGGCCGGAAGGCCGGCCGGTGCGGCTGTCGGAGCGGGAATGCGACCTGCTCGAGGTACTCGCCCGCAACCCCAAGCGGATGTTCAGCCGCCGCGATCTGCTGACCCTGGTGTTCCCCGACGCCGAGAGCGAGGGCGTGGTGGACACCTACGTGAGCTACCTGCGTCGCAAGCTCGGCAAACGGGTCGTCGCGACCGTGCACGGCCGCGGATACCAGCTCGGCGCCCCGTGACGCGCCGCGCCGCCCGGCCGATGACCGGTCCTGACGCCGAACGGCTGCGCCGCGCGACGCTCGGCCTCGGACTGCGCATCGGGTTGTTCACCGCTGTGATCGTGGTGGTCCTGTCCGGGCTGGCGGTGCTGGTCGTGGTGCAGGGCCAGCACCGTGCCGCCGACACACTGCTCGACCAGACGGTGGCGCGTGCGGACGACGTGACCGACCCGCCCGCAGGCGTGTGGCTCGTGGTGCGGGGCCACCGCGGCACCGCGGCGACGCCCGGACTGCCGGATGGGCTCCCCGACGAGGTCGCGATGGTGCGGGTCACTGACAGCGGAGTCCCGGTGATCGGCGACTATCGCCGCGACGGCGTCGAGTACCGGGTGCTGACCGCCCGCAGGAACGGCGTCACCGTGCAGGCCGCGCTGGACCTCACCGCCAACCACGCGGAACGCGCCCGGCTCGCCTCCGCCCTCGTGCTCACGGGTGGTTTCGGGCTCGTACTCGCGGCCGTGGCGGGAATGGCACTCGCCCGCCGCGCGGTGCGGCCGATGGCGACCGCGCTGGCCGTGCAGCGGCAGTTCGTGTCCGACGCGAGCCATGAGCTGCGCACGCCGCTGACGCTGCTGTCCACGCGGGTGCAGCTCCTGCGCCGGCACCTGAGGAGCGCCGGTGTGGCCGAGGACCTCCTCGACGAGGCCGACGGGACGGTCGCCGACACACGCCATCTCACCGCCATCCTCGACGACCTGCTGCTCGCCGCAGACCCGGGCACCGGTGGCGCCGTGCCCTTCGACCTGGCCGCTCTCACCGCGGATGTCGTCAACACCCACCGGGCGGGGAAGCCGATCGACGGTGTCGCGCTCACCATCTCCCGCCCGGACACGCCGGTGCCGGTACGTGGCGCGCCGACCGCGGTACACCGCGCGGTGACGGCGTTGCTGGACAACGCGATCCGCCATGCGACCACGACGGTCACCGTGACGGTGGCGACCGAGGGACGCAACGCGGTTCTCGACGTCACCGACGACGGCCCGGGCATCGACCCCGACATCCTGCCTCGCCTGTTCGACCGGTTCACCACGACCCGGCAGCCGCGGGGGAGTGGATCCGAACGGCGACGTTACGGACTCGGTCTCGCGCTGGTGAGCGACATCGCGGCCCGCCACGGCGGAGACGTCGGCGCGGCTGACGTACCGGGTGGCGGAGCCCGGCTGCGGATGACGCTGCCGCTGGACCGAACGACCTGAACCGGTCCGGATCCCCAGAATTCTCCCAGACGAGCACACGATCATCGGCCGCGTCACGGCCCACCCGGGGCCGCGCACGTCCCGGAAGGCGATCCGCATGCCCACATTCCTGGCCGGTCTGCCCCTGCACGCGCTCGTCGTGCACGCTGTCGTCGTCCTTGTCCCGCTCGCCGTGCTCGCGGCCGTCGCGGTCGCGGTGTGGCCCGCCGCACGCCGCCGGTTCGACTGGCTGGCGGTCGCCGTGGCGACCGTGGCGACCGCCGCCATCCCGGTCGCCACGAGCACCGGCGAGGCCCTGCGCGACCGGCTCGCACCGGACCCGGCCATCACCACACACGCCGAACTTGGCGATCAACTCCTCGTCCTGGTAGCCCCGATGACCATCGCCCTGATCGGGTTCGTCCTGCTCACCCGGCACATGCGCCGGACAGATGGACCAGGCGCGAAGGTGGCGGACAAGCCCCGCTGGGCACGGCCAGGGACACTCGTACTCGCGGTGGCAGTCGTGGCGCTCGCGGCGGCCTCGGTGGTGCAGGTCGTGCGGATCGGCGACTCCGGCGCGCGTGCCGTCTGGCACAACACGCACTACGTGACCCCAACCCACTCCACGTCACCATCGAATACGGGACAGAACCGATCTTGGAACAGTCCCCTTCATGATGGGCAAGGGAGTTGAGAGTTGTGCGCGTATGCGTGCGACTGCTCCGCAAGCCTGTATCGTGTGCAGCTCGCTCGGCTGCATAGGCTCGGAGTAGAGCGTGGCGGCCGATTCTCCCCGGGATGCGTTCGGTTGTCAGGTTCGAACGGAGCAGTTCGTCGAGCGCCTGGCGTGTGTTCATGTCCTGGCACGACGTGATGCAGAAGTTCCGGCTGATGTCCGGTCCTGGGTGTGCGCCGAGCAGCCGGAACAGTCGGCGGGCGGGTGGTGACAGCTTCCGGTAGGACCACGCGAAGATCGTCCGGAGATCGAGATCGTCGTCGCCGAGTTGGAGTGCGTCGAGGCGGTTGCGCTTGCTGCCCACTTCGTGAACGGCCCGGGACAGCGAGCTCCACGTGGCGACGATTGTCACCACCACATCAAGCAGCGCCGGTATCACCAGGATGTGCTTGTTCCTGACGTCGAAGGTCTGGTTTGCGAGGCGGCGCGTCGATCGATCGCCATCAGGTCCCAGCCAACCGCTGTGATGATCTCGCCGGCCGGCTCGGTGCAGAGCGCGGTGAGCGGAGCGGGGAAGTGGAGCGTGGTCAGCAGGTCGTGGGTGATCAGGTCCCATATCCGTACTGTCTTGTCCCTGCTCGCTGTGACGATCACAGGAGCGTTGTCGAGGATGGTGGTGGCGACCTCGCTGATCTCGTCCTCGTGGCCGGTGAGGACGGCACGCAGGGTGCCGGTCGTGAGGTCCCAGACCTGTACTGACGCGTTCTCGTCGCCCGTGACCGCGATCGGTAGTCCGTCCACGGTGGTGCATGTCAGTGCGGTCAGCCACCTGTCACCTGTCGCGACGGTGGCCAGCGGTGCGCCGGTCGTGAGGTCCCAAACGCGCAGCGCTTCCTCGGCGGTGGTGGTCACCAGGGCCGGGTGGTTGCGCATCGCGGTGCAAGCGAGCAGTCGCACCTGTCCGTTGTGACCGGTGAGCGTGCCGCGCAGCGTGCCGGTGGTCAGGTCCCAGACTCCTACCGTCGAACTGCCGGTGATGGCGACCGGTCGGCCGTCCACGTACGTGCAGGCCACCGTGTTCACCCAGTTCGCCTGTCGCGCGCGGCTTTCCTGGCTGCTCAGGTCGTGGCGCAGGGTGCCGGACATCAGGTCCCACACCCACACCGTCGTGTCGAAGCCCGCGGTCACGGCGACCGGACGGCCGTGCACGTTGATGCACGCCACCGCGGAGACCGGGCCGATGTAGCCGGTGATGGTGCCACGCGGGGCACCGGTGGCGAGGTCCCAGATGCGCACCGTCGCGTCCTCGGACGTGGTGACGACAACCGGTCGGTTGTCCACCTCGCACCAGGTGACGTCGGTGATGTCGCCGGTGTGGCCGGTGACCGAGGGATGAGTGGTGGCGAGGGCGCCGAGGTGCCAGGTCCGTATCGAACCGTCCTCGCTGCCGGTGACCGCGATCGGCTGTCCGTCCACCGTGGTGCACGCGATCGCGGTCACCGGTTCCAGGTGGCCGGAAGCCGCCGCGCGGAGCGCGCCGGTGGCCAGGTCCCACACGCGCACGGTCGCGTCGACGCCTCCGCTCACGGCGACGGTACGTCCGTCCACAGTGGTGCACGCCACGGCGTACACCGCGAGGTCGCCGCTCAAGGTGGCACGCACCATCCCGGTGGCCAGATCCCAGACCCGCAGGTTCCCGTCGTCGCAGGCGAGGGCGGCGACCTGGCGACCGTCCACGTCGGTGCACGCGATCGCGGCCGCAGTCCAGTCCTCGCCGGTGATGGAGGCGAGCCGGGTACCGGTGGCTACGTCCCACACCGTGACCTTGCCCGAGGGCCCGAGCCCGAGGAGGAGATGACGGCCGTTCACCTCGGCGTGCGCTATGGACCGCAGCGGGTGGTCGGCCGGGGACAGGGTCGCGAGGAGTGTTCTGGTCGTGATGTCCACCGCGCGGATCGTGCCGTCGTCGACGCCCATGACCGCGACGGGTCCCTCGGCCGCCGGGACACACGCGACCGCGCTCACCCAGGTGTCCTCGGGTGCGAGGTGGTACATCGCGCTGCCCGTCGCCAGGTCTTCGACGAGTGGATTCCCCAGGGTCTTCCCCAACGTGACGACAGCCGGTCGTCCGTTCACCGTGACAGGGGTGATCTCCTGCACGCCGTGGAGGTGTTCGCTGAGACGGGACGACACTGTGCCGGTGGCGAGGTCCCACATCCGCACCGTCCCGTCCTCGCCGCCGCTGATGGCGAGGGCCTTGCCGTTCACGTGGGTGCATGCCACCACCGTCACGGTGCCCTGGTGTCCGGTGAGGGTGTCGCGCAGTGCGGTGCTGACCTGCCCGCCTGTCGCCCAGCGGGGTGCCCACTCGACCCTGGTGGCAAAGGTGTGCAGCTGGTGCGACAGGTTCAAGCGAGCCGCGTCGGTGGCGAGGACCTGGCGTCGGCCGGCGGGTGGGAGATGCCGGTGCGTGGCGACCGAGGCCCGGTAGACGGCGGCGATGCGCCGGGCGTCCTCTGTGGTCAGACTCCGCATCGCGACGAGAAGCTCGTCGGGGTTGGCGTGCACGAGGTACTCGGTGTCGGTGATGAGCTGGTCCAGGACGCCGCCTTTGGCCGCGTGGGTGGCGAGGTGGCGCAAGGTGTATGGGTGGGCGCGGGACCAGTCCCGTTCGCCGCCGACGGTGAGCGGTACACGGGACAGCAGGACCTGGACGAACGTGTGTTGAATCGTGAGGTCGCCCGCACCGGCGCGGAGGTGTTCGGCGAGTGCCTGGTGGTGCGGCCGGTAGACGGAGCGGTCGTCTTCGGCTGCCTCGACGACATAGGAGCCGGCGTTGCGGCGGAGCCAGAACAGGTCCTCGTCGCGGTAGTCGGCACCGGCGATCCTGGACGCCAGCGCCGGCCAGATGTCCTCCCACGGAAGGCCCTGTCCCTCGGCGTAGGCCAGGGGGCGCAGCAGATCACGTGCGCGTGCGGCGGCCGGCCCGAGCCGGCTGTCGAGGTCGTGCCGTATCGCGTCACCGGGCAGCCGCGGCAGCGACCGGCGCCACGCCTCGTCATCCGGATCGGGGATGGCTCGAGTCCCGGCGAGGGTGCCGGCGGCGATGCGGGCGACGAGGAAGGAGGGGGTCGCGGCCTCGGCGATCGCCTGTGCGACGGCGTGGATCACGGCGGGGGACTGGTCGAGGTACGGGCTGTCGGGCACCGCGCTGAGCAGGCACCGGGCGGTGTACTCGTGAATTGCGTCCGGATCGGCGTACCGGGGGGCGTCCAGGTCGATGCTGTCCTCGGCGCGTAGGCCGAGGCCCGTCAGGAGGTGCGGGCGAGTGCCTACCAGCAAACGCAGTCTGCCGCGGGCGAACTGAGCGAGTGGCCGCAGCAACTCCTGCGTGAGTTGCTCGGGCCGCGCGGCCTCGTCGAGGCCGTCGATGATCACGGTGAACGGGTGGGTGCGGCCGGTGAGCCCGTCGAGCAGGTCGTCGGGCCTGTCCGCACGCAGGTGCGCGGCGGCCGCGACGGCCTGGAGGACCTGGTCCGTGGCGACCTGCCGGGCGTGGACGACCGCGTCCACCGAACCGACCGAGGGGATCGCGTCATCTGGGAGTCCCAGCCCGTCCACGGGGACGGTGTGGCGCCACTCGGGGTCGGCCAGGGCTGCGACCAGCCCGAGCACGGCTGTCTTGCCCGAGCCGGGGCCCGCGGTCACCGCGCACAACGGTGCGGCCGGGTCAGGATGGCGGAGCCAGCGGGTGAGATCTGTCATCGCGGCTCGCCGGCCGGTGAACCACCACCCGTGGGCGGGGCCGTGGCCGCCCACGGCCTGGATCAGCATCGTGGCGCGGAACTCGGACTTGCTCCTGTCCGCGTGGGACCGCCATTCGCGGGCCCGTTGGACGGCCAGCTCGACCTCGCTGGTGCTGGGGTCGTGGCGGGGGTTGGGCAGGAACGGCGGCATCGTCCCGGTGACATGGGTCATGGTGCAGGTGATCGTCTGGAACCCCGGCCGGGCCGGGTCGTCGTTCATGGCCTGCACGACCGCGTCGAGAGCCAGCGCGGACGGCGCGTGCCCGGCCACGGCCGAGCCCTCGACCGCGTGGCGGAACAAGGACGGGAACGCCCCGGTCTGTGCCTGTTCGAACGGCTGGGTCGAGGTCAGGACGACCAGCGCGGTGCCGCGATCGGTGTCCCAGTGCTTGGTCATCCGCGTCAGTGCCGCGGCGGTGAAGTCGTGGCCGCCGCGGCCGGAGTAGCAGGTGTCCAGCATCAGCAGCACCCGCCGCACCGGGGTGTCCAGCAGGATCTTCCGTGCCAGTTCCTCGGTGGGCAGCGCGTCGGCGATGTCGTCCGGGTCGCTGTCGCCGGTCAGCAGGAAGTGCTCGCCACTGTCGTCGTGGATCTCACCGTGGCAGGCGAGGTAGATCGCGAGCAGGTCGTCCGGCTTCCGCAGAGGCGAGCGGCAGAAGGCACGCAGGCCCTTGGTCAGCTGCTGCCGCGTCGGATCCATGCCGAGGTCGTCGACGTGGGTGTACCCGAACGTCCCGGCGAAGAGGCCGACGATCTCCTGGCACGCGTCCACCAACGCCGGCCGGTCCCATTCCGGTGCGTTGCGGTAGCGCGCGACGGCTGTGGCGATGAGAAACCGGCCCTCACCGGACATCCAGCCCTCCGCGGATCGCCTGGCCGGTCAACGCGTCGGTGAGGTAGGCGGTCACGTCGTGGGCATGTGCCCCGTTGTGCACCACGGCGTTGTCGACCCGGTCACCGAACCGGGGCCGAAGGTCCTTCTCCAACGCGACCACGTCGCCGCGGTCGACGATGTTGGTCCACACCAGGGCGTCCGAGCCGGGCCACACGCCACGTCCGTTCCGTGGCGCGGGATCCAGGCGATCGAAGATCAGGTTCCTGATCCCGAGTGGTGAGCCGAGGGTGACCAACGCGCGCACCGAGTGATCGGGTAACGAGCACAAGGCTTCGTACGCGACCACCGACCCCAGCGAATGCGCCACCACCACGCGGGTCGCCGGCGTGATCACCGCGGCGACACGCGCACGGGCCTCCTGGCGGAGCGCCGGATCGAGCAGGTAGCCGCTGACCTGCTTGAGGTCGAAGATCAGCGCGCGCACAGCGACCCTGGCGAAGAACCTCGACCGGGACAGCGCACGCAACGCCGTCTGCACCGATCGCGGCGCCCGGACCAAGGTATCCCCATCCATCGGCGGTACGGCGTCCTCGACCAGAGCGGCCTGCCGCCACCACGCCAGGAGCAGCTCCTGCTCGAAGCCCGGCCGCACGTCATCCGCGACGTAGATCGGATCACCGACAGCCAGCCGCTCGCCGGACGGCCGGAACAGATCTCCGTAGAACGCCATCGCCACGTCGGAGATCGCCACCGGGCCACCGCCGGCACGGACGACACCGTCGGCCATCGCGGGCCACCAAGCCTGCAGCAGGGTCTGCTCGCCGCGCAACTGCTGGGCGATCCCGTGCACACACACGATCCGCGCCATCAACTCCCCAATACGCCTTGTTCTGGCAGCGTTATCACAACCTGTCGAGCAACTGCTGTTTCTTCGTCTCGAACTCCGCGTCGGTCAGCACGCCGTTCCGGTGCAGCTCGGCGAGCTGGGCGATCTGGCCCAGGACGGTCCGGTCGCCGGCTGGCGCCACCTGGTCGGCCATTCCCGCGTTTCCCACGACGAGGCGGAGTGATTCGTCGAGTCGCTGCAGGTCGTCGATCCTGAGGCCGTCGAACGCCACGACACCTGTCGATGTCTGCACCTGAAGTGTGCCCTTGAGGAATTTCGGTGATGCCGCCACCGCGATGATCTCGGTCAGTGACAGCACATGCACCTGGTCTCGGGTGAACTTGGTGCTGACGAACATGACGCGCTGGTTCGTCAACACCACCGTGCCCAGTTCGGTGCCGAGAAGGCACTCAGCGACGACGAACACCGTCTCCCCGCCGAGCAGAAGACCAGGAAGCCGTTTGAGGACGAGCCAGCACCGCTCACCCGAGGCCGAAGCGGTCGCCGCGGTCATGATGTCCGGCCGTGCCGCGGCCTCCGGTCCGATGGCGCGTGCCAGCTTCTCGATCTGCTGCCGGTGCTCGTCGTGTCGTCGCTGCGCCTGGGCAGCGAGCCATCGCTTGAGCGGGTCGTTCGCGGCTTCGTACGCCGCCGCCGTGTCGGTGCCGGTGGACTCGTTCGTCCGCACAACGCCCCGCAGATACTCGTGGAGTTCCCGGAACCGCTCGCGATCCTGGTAACCGAACTTGATCAGGTTCGGGTCGTCGTCCGGCCCGTCGGGCAGCTGAACGCCGGCGCCGAAGCTCAAGTGGATGTGTCCTCGGCGGAGCCTCGTCGCGTCCTTGAAGACCACACCGCTCAGTGCCTGGAAAGGAAGGACTCTGGGGCCGATCCCCCTCCCGTCCATCCGGAGGACGGTCAGCGTCGTCCCCTCGACGGTGATCGATCCACCGATTCCCTCGTACCTCACCAACAACGCCCCCAACTGGCAGTCCGGAACCCAGAGTGTACTCGCGTGTGTCCTTTGTCGGAGGTGATCCGCGCTGTTTCCGAGGTCGTCATCAGTCCGCGACGGTCGGCCCCGAAACGATGAGGTTGGCACAGGGATGTGACACTCGTGATGCGTTGCACGCCATATACGATGAAGCCTTTTTCTGTCCGCTGATGGATAGTGGTCCCGGATGTGTGCGGCCGAGTTTGTCAGCCGCTTGAGGACGAGCCCAGTCTGGACACGTGAGCACAGCGACGGTGCGGGTCACGCGATGACGGTGGTGGTGAGAAGTTGTTCCCGCCGTGAGCAATACGAGGCTCTTGAAAGCCTGTCGCTGTACCTCGCGCGCAGATTTCTCCGCGGCTCTGGCGGGTTCTCGTTGTGGCTGGTTTCCTGGTGTCTGTTGAGTTTTCGACCGGGGAGACAACCATGCGCGGACGACTACTGCCAATCCTGCTCGCTGCACTGACCGTGCTCGTGCTCGGCGTGGGGGCGGTGCCCGCTGCCACGGCTACCGGGGAATTGCGGGTCTCCCCGGGCGGGCTGTTCACGGGGACGGGTGGTTCGGTGTACGCGCCACCGGTCAACTGCGGGAGCAGTCGCGTCACCGGCCGGTTCACCTCGACCGGCCCCCCACTCGGAATCATCGACGGCATCACCTACCAGAACTGCTCGGGCTTTTTCGCGGTCACGGTTTCCGTCGACGTCCCGTGGACGATGTCGGCCACCGCGTACTCGAATGGCGTGACGACCATCAACCTGACCGACATGGCCGCGACCGTCACCGGTCCTGGCTGCCGCTACAAGGTGGACGGACAGGCCAGCGCGTCCTTCGACAACGCCACCAGCGTCCTCACGGTGCTCCATGAGGCCGCCACGGTGACCGAGGCCAGCTGCCTCGGGCTGATCAGCCCGGGCCAGCGCACCAGGCTCCTGTCCGGTTCCTACGTCATCAGCCCGAGCCAGGTCATCGAGCCCGCATAGCGTCAACCCAAGCCGGGATACGACGCGGGGCGCACCGGGAACAGGAGGACCGATGAGACGCGCATTCGCATGGCGCCAGGTTGGAGCCGCATTGCTGACGATAGGCCTCGCGCTTCCCGTCGCCACGCCGGCGAGTGGCGTCGCGGCCCGAGCAGGGGACACCGTCAGCCTGTCCGCCGCGGTGACGATTCTCGACCAAGCGGCAGACACCCGGCCTGGCACGGTCACCGGCTGGTACGTCGACACTGCGTCCCGGTCGGTGGTGGTGTCGGTGCACGGCGCCGCCGATGGTGTCATCGAGTGGGCGAGGGGCCACGGGGTGAGCGCGGTCACTGTGGAGCACGTCGCGGAGTTGCCGCGGCCACTGTGGGACCTCGTCGGTGGGCAGCCGATCCGCAGCGACACCGGCGTCCAGTGCACCCTCGGGTTCAACGCCCGTTCGGCGACCGCGCGCTATGTCCTGGCCGCCGGTCACTGCCTGGGTGGTGGCGGCGCCGGGTGGTACGGGGTCGGGGGATACATCGGTCCGGGCGCGGGGTCGTCCTTCCCCACCAACGATTACGGGGCCATCCAGGTGACCTCGGTCGCCGCGGTGTCCACCCCGCTGGTCGACCGCGCGAGCGGTGACGTCACCATCTCCGGCGTCGCCACCCCGGGCGTTGGCGCGTCCGTGTGTTCCTCCAGCCCGGTGTCGGGGTGGCGTTGCGGCAGCGTCACGGCCATCAACGCGACGGTGTGCTACGCGCAGGGGTGCGTCTACCAGTTGATCCGCACCACCTTGTGCGCGGAACCGGGCGGCTCCGGCGCCCCCGTCGTCACCAACCCCGGCGCGGGTACGAGGGCGCAGGCGGTGGGCCTGGTCAGCGGCGGCTCCGGCAACTGCACCTCGGGAGGCACGACCTACGTCCAGCCGGTCGCCGAACCGCTGGCCGTGTACGGGCTGACGCTCGTCACGGGGTGAGGTAACCGGCTGCACACAAGGCGATGGTGCCTGCCGCAGTCCGGCAGGACCGCCGGTGCGTCGAGTCATCGGACGTGCGGTGCTGTGCCGTGCACGCGCTCCCGCACGTCGTCGACGGTCTTCCAGTCCGCGGTGGTGAGGGTGGCCAGTGCGGCGGGAAAAACGCCGTCCTGCTCGGCGAGGATGTGCTCGCGCAGCAGATGGAGGGCGTCGATGAACCGGCTGGGCCAGGCCGGATCGGCGGGCACGGCACTTGCGGCTTCAACGAGAACGGCTTCGATGCGTCGGTGTTCGTCGGTCAGGCCGGCGACGTGGTCGGGGAAGTCAGCGGCCAGAGCCGGGAACAGCCCTTGTTCCTCGACCGCGGTGTGCGGGCCGAGCACCCCGGCGATCCGACCGGCGAGTTCGGCCATCCCGGCCACGTCACCGCGGGTGTGCGCGTCCCGGACATGGCTGATCAGCGCGACCACTTCATCGTGCTCGCGGGTCAGTTCCGCGATCGCGTCGAGCGCCTGGCATCCGCAGTACTCACACATGTACGACCTCCCGATCAGCGGCCGCGGGTTGTACCGCGGTCACGGTGAAGAGCGGCGGTGACCACGGGGTACGCCGCGCCCAGGACGTGTCACGGTCGCCGTCACCCCGGACGCTCCCGGACGTGTGGCGATCCCTCGCACACGGACGGGTGCTGCCCGCTTGACGCGCACAACGGCCGGTGCCCCCTGCTCAGCCCGCGGAGGGTTCGGCGGGCGAGCGGCGCCGGAAACGCAGTCGCCAGGTCTCCGGGCCCCGCTCCAGGTAGTCGACGTCGAACGCGTCCGGTTCGCGCTGTGCCAGCTGGTTCAGCAGCGGCAGGGGATCGTGCGGTGCCAGCAGGACAAGGCCGGACCCGGGTGCGACCGTGCCGAGCGCGCCGAAGACCGTGGCGTGCCTGACCGCGTGCGGGATCGAGCGCGCGTCCAGTTCGGGTGTGACGTCCTCGTCCTCGGAGCAGGTGCACGCGTGTCCGGTGGGTGCTTCGGTGGCCGGGGTCTCACCGAGGATGGCGTGCATCCCGTCGAGCAGTCCGGCGACGGAATGGTCGGCGGAGGCGACCAAAGCGGGCAGCACGGCCTCGTTCTCCTTGTGGAGGTGCACGTCCAGGACAGCCTGCAGGCCGCCGGCCGTGGCGACGATGTCGCCGGTCGAGGTCGCGCCCTCGAGCATCTCGACGAGGCGACGGATGGCGTGGTGCTCGGCCACCATTTCCTGGACCAGCACCGCCAGTTCACGCCGCTGAGCGGCCGCCGGGTAGAGGGACCGCTCCTCGGCTTCCGCATGGGGCAGCAGCTCGGAGCGTGCCCAGTCCACCAACCGGTCGCGTCCACCGAGGACCTCCGCCGCGTCCGTGGCCCGGGTCGTGGTCCGCACCAGCGTGGCCAGCCGGCCGGCCAGTTCGGCGTGGTGCAGTACGACCCGTTCGGCCGCCTCGGCGTCCTCCCGGTCGCTGGCGATGACGACGTCGCTCATCGTCGCTCTCCTCATCTCTCGGTCACGCAGGCACCGCCCATCGCGGTCCTGGACCTGCGCCCAACAATTTACTACAATTTTCTCGTGAAAAATATCGGCCCGCTCGGCCCCCGCACGACCGCCGAGCACCCCCTGCCTGCCGGGCAGGCGAAGCTGCTCGCGGTGCTGGACTCCCTGCCCGCTCCGGTCACCCTCGCCGAGCTGGCCGACGCCAGCGGGCTGCACCCGAACACGTTGCGGTCCCACTTGGACCCGCTCGTCGAGAGCGGCGCCGTGATCCGCGCCCGGGAACCGGTCAGCGGGCGGGGCCGGCCCCCGCACCGCTACGCGACCTCCGGAGCACGTCCTGGTCCGGCCGTCGAGGTCACCGGGCTGGCCATCGCGTTGGCCGAGGCGGTCACGCACGCGAGCCCGAGCCCGGCCGAGGACGCTCGCCGAGCCGGACGCGGGTGGGGCAGGCGCCTGGCCGAGGAACCCGGCAGGCGATCCGCCGTGCGAGACGTGCTCGAGCGGATGGGCTTCAGCCCCCAACCCGACCCCGCTGACGTGTCCGTGTTCCGGTTGACCCGCTGCCCACTGCTGGCGGCCGCTCGCACAGCGCCGGACGTGGTGTGCGGTGTCCACCGCGGACTGGTCGAAGGGCTGCTGCACCGCACGGGCGCGGAGACGGGTGTGGAACTGGAGCCGTTCGCCGAGGTCGGCGCCTGCCTCCTGCGCGTCGGGGACCCGGCGTGACCGCCGAGGTCGCGAACCCGCCCCGGACCACCCGCACACCGCGGCGCGTTCCGGCCCGGCGCGCACTGCTCGCCCTCCCCGCGGCGGCGGCGCTGCTGGCCGGGCTCGACGGAGCGCTCTCCCTGCTCGGAGTGTGGTCGCCGGGACCGGGTACGCGAACGGCCGATGTGCACGGGACCCTCATGACACTGGGCTTCGTCGGCGCGTTCGTCGCGCTCGAACGAGCCGTGGCGCTGCGCAGGCGTGCGGGCTACCTCGCTCCCGCGTGTCTGGCGGCCGGTGCGCTGCTGCTCCTCGCGCCGCACCTGCGGACAGCGGGCGCGGCGCTGTTCGTCGCCGGGTCGGCGGTGCTGGTCGCCGTCTACGTCCAGCTCTGGCGACGCCGGTACGACGCGGCCGTGCTCGTCCAGGGACTCGGCGCGGTGCTCGCCCTCGGCGCGACCGTCTGTTCCCTCGGCGGTGTGCCGCTCGCGTCGCTGGTGCCGTGGCTGGCGGGTTTCCTGGTGCTCACCATCGCGGGGGAGAGGCTGGAACTCGCGCGGCTGCGGATGCCGGCCATGGCCGAGCGGACTTTGCTGCTGCTCGCCGCGTCCGTGGCGTGCTCGGCCCTGACCGCACTGCTGTGGCCGTCGTTCACCGTCGGCTTCGGCATCGCCCTCGGTGGCGTGACGTCGTGGCTCTTCCGGTACGACATCGCCCGCCACACGGTGCGCGCTGAGGACCCGGCACGCTTCATGGCCCTGTCCATGCTGGCCGCACAGGCCTGGCTGGGAGTGGCCGCCGCGGTCTGGCTCGTCGCCGACACCGCCGGCGGGTCGTCTCCTGCCTACGACGCGTCCGTGCACGCCGTCTTCCTCGGCTTCACCATGTCGATGGTGATGGCGCACGCTCCGGTCATCCTGCCCGCCGTTTCGGGGATGCCCCTGTCCTTCCACCGCGCCACGTACGTGCCGCTGCTGCTCCTGCACCTCGGTCTCGTGGTCCGGCTCTGGCTGGGTGACGCGCTGGGTGTCCGGGCCGCCTGGCAGACCGGTGGTGTGCTCACCGTGCTGGCGCTGCTCGGCTTCCTCGTCGTCGTCGGGTGGTCGCTCATCCGCCGGCGGCCCGAGCCGGGAGGTGTCGCGTGAGCACCCGCGGGTTCTGGCCCATGCGCGACCTGCCCACCGTGGGCTGGCTCGTCGCGGCGGGCGCGGCCAGTCTCGTCCACTCGTTCGTCCCCGAACCGCGCTGGCTGATGATCCACCTGCTGGTGCTGGGCGCCGCAGGACACGCGATCCTCGTGTGGAGCCGCTACTTCGCCGACACGCTGTTGCGCTGCCCACCCACCCCGCGCCGCGAGCAGACCCTCCGGCTCGCCCTGTTCAACGCCGGGGTGGCCGTCGTGGTCGCCGGCATCCTCGGCGACGTGTGGCCAGCCACGACGGCGGGCGCCGTCCTCGTCACGACGGCGGTCGTCTGGCACGCGGGCGTACTGGCGCGCCAGGTCCGCCGGGCTCTCGGTAGCCGGTTCACCCCGACCATCCGCTTCTACGTCGTGGCAGGCGCGTTCCTCCCGGTCGGCGCCGCTCTCGGCACCTGGATGGCCTACGACCAGGCCGGCGTATTCCACGATCGTGCGCGGCTCGCCCACATCGCCGTCAACGTCCTCGGGTTCCTCGGGCTCACCGTCCTCGGCACCCTGGTGACCCTGTGGCCGACCGTGCTCCGCACCCGGATCGCCGACGGTGCGGAACGAGCCGCCCGCCGCGCCCTGCCGCTGCTGGTGTCCGCCGTCGGCCTGATCGCGGGCAGCGCGCTGGCCGGGCTGCGACCGGGGATCGTCGTGGGACTGCTGGGCTATCTGGCCGGGATCGCGTTGCTGGCGAAGCCCGCGCTGCGGGCTGCCAGGGCGAAACCGCCGGGATCCTTCGCGGCGTGGTCCATCCTGGCGGGTGTCGTCTGGTTGGCGGGCAGCCTGCTGTTGTTGACGGCCCTCGCTCTCACCAGCCGGGACTGGACACACCTGGACCGTGGGCTGAGCGAGGTCACCCCGCTCCTCGCGGCCGGGTTCGTCGCCCAGGTGCTGGTCGGGGCGTCGTCCTACCTGATCCCGGTCGTGCTGGGCGGTGGCCCGAGCCCTGTCCGCGCCGCCAACCGCACGTTCGACGCGGGCGGGCCGTTGCGCCTCGTCGTCACCAACGCCGGCCTGCTCGTGTGCGCGCTCCCGGTACCGAGCCTCGTTCGGGTCGCCGTCTCCACGCTCGTGCTCGCTGCCTTGGCGAGTTTCGTGCCGATCCTGTTCGCCGCCATGCATGCCGCACGGCGCGCCAAGGCGGCCACGCGGAACGAAGTGGGTTCCGGCACCCGGCCGACGGAGCGCCCCCGGCGGGCCGGGCAGCGCAGCGGGTTCGCGGTCGCCGGGCTCGCCGCGGTGCTGGTCGCCGCGGCGACGGGAGTGGCACTCGACCCGGCGGCGCTGGGGGGTCCCGCCGCGTCCGCCGCCGGTGGTGTCCCGCCGACGGGGCACACGACCAGGGCCGAGGTCACGGCGTCCGGGATGCGCTTCACCCCGGGCACGATCGAGGTCCCGGCCGGCGACCGGCTGGTCATCACCGTCCACAACGAATCCGATGGTGACGTGCACGACCTCGTCCTGGACACGGGGGCCGACTCCGGCCGCCTCGCTCCCGGGGACACCGGCACCGTGGACGTCGGCGTGGTCGGCCGCGACCTCGACGGGTGGTGCTCGGTGGTGGGGCACCGCCAGATGGGCATGGTGCTGACCGTGCGCGTGCGCGACGCCGCCGACCACGCCACCCACCGGGCCACCACCGGACCTGTCGCGCCCCGCGCCACCTACACACCGGGCGCGGTGCCGAGGGAGGACTTCTCCGCCCGTGACGCCCGCCTCCCCGCACCGCCTCCCGAGCGGGTGCACCGGGTACGGCTGGTGGTCACCGAGACCGAGCAGGAGGTCGCCCCCGGGGTACGTCAGACCGTATGGACCTACAACGGCGCCACACCCGGCCCGGTCCTCCACGGGCGGGTGGGCGACCGCTTCGAGATCACCCTCGTCAACGACGGGACGGTCGGGCACTCGATCGACTTCCACGCGGGCACCCTCGCTCCCGACCAGCCGATGCGCACGATCAGCCCGGGTGCGTCCCTGGTCTACCGGTTCACCGCGACCCGGGCGGGCATCTGGATGTACCACTGCTCCTCCATGCCCATGTCCGCCCACATCGCGGCGGGTCTGTTCGGCGCCGTCGTCATCGACCCACCGGACCTGCCGCCCGCGGACCGGACCTACGTCCTCATCCAGTCCGAGCTCTACCTGGGTCCGCAGGGCGGCACCCCCGACACCGCGGCCCTCCGGACAGGTCAACCGGACGCGGTGGTCTTCAACGGCTATCCCGACCAGTACGACCACCGGCCACTGACCGCCCGGGCCGGCGAACGCCTCCGACTGTGGGTGCTCGACGCGGGCCCCGTCCGGCCTCTGTCCTTCCACGTCGTCGGCGGTCAGTTCGACCGCGTCTGGTCCGAAGGCCGGTGGCTCCTCGGCTCCGCCGCCGCTCCCGCGACCGACACCGGCGCACAGGTCCTGCCGCTGCTGCCCGCCCAGGGCGGCTTCGTGGAACTCACCCTGCCGGAACCCGGCCACTACCCCTTCGTCAACCACGTCATGACCGACGCGGAACGCGGCGCCCATGGAATCGTCAACGTCACCCGCTGATCGCCGGGTTGAGGAAGCCTCCGGACTCCGGGCCCATGACCTCGGTGGCGTGTACTCCCAGCACCATCGCTCCTCCCTGGCGAACAAGCGGTCGGCCAACTCGGCGCTTGGGCATCTCTCATGTCCAGAACTCCCGACCGGAACAACACTTGCCTGTTGTGACCTTCACCGGCACGGCTACTCGGCGAGCAGGTCGGCCAACCACGCGCCGATGTTCGCGCCGGCGTCACTCACCGCCAGGCCGATGATGGCCAGCGCGACGACCACACCACCAACACGCCGCATGACACCCGCGTTGTCGCCTCTGCCACCGCCCATCCACAGCAACAGCAGTGCGATCGCCAGCAGGGACAGCGGGAGGATGTTCCCCAGCAACCAGTTCTGCACTCCGGATGTCCCCAGTACCGGGGCGGAGACGGACGACGCCTGAAACAGGGTCGGGCGGTGCCGGTTCGAGTCGTTCGGACGGCGCCGGTGCGAGCCGACTCGACGGTGCTGGTTCGAGCCGACTGGACGGTGCTGGTTCGAGCCGACCGGATGACGTGGGCGCGCCCGGTGTCACCAGGGACGGTGGGGGCGACAACGGGAAGGACATGTCCTGCGAGTGGAACGGGCGCACCGTGCACTCGATCCGGCCCTGTGCACCACGCCCGCAGACGGCAGCCAAGCCGTCCACGATCTTCGTCCAGATCCCCTTCTTCCGTTCGATCCACCCACCAACCGTGGTGAAGCGGACCCAGTAGTCCTCGAAGTTGAAGCTGAACGCGTCCACGTCGTCGCCGGTCCCGTTCCCGCCTTTGCGGTACCCCGCGGGCAACGGCTCCTGTTTGCAGGTGAAGGTCGTGACCGACTCGACGGGCACGTCATGCCGGTTCCACACCGGGCAACTTTCCTTCCCCTCGCCCAACCGGGCGATGCCCATGATCCGTCCCGATCTGTTCAGGGCACCGCCGCACAGCGATCCGGTGCAGTTGCCGGCCTCGGCGGTCGGCGTTGCCACGACCGTCGCGACCAACGTCAGGAAGATAGTTCCCGCGGTGGCAGCGACGCGGGCCCTCGTGAAAGCGCATCGCGCCCTCATTTCGACGTGTCGGCCGGAATTCCGTGGCCTCGTGGACTTGTGTCCTCGGCTCTCCGCTGTGCTCGGGGAGGCGGCCGCACCCAGCGTCAGACAACGTCGACATTCCCGTCAACACCGCGGCTGTCCCCGGGGACGGCGGGACGGAAAAGACGGCCTGACCTGGAGGTTTGCGACGGCCTGGGACGGCAGCCGCCCCTCAGCGGCCCACCGGACCACCCGAGACGATCATCACGGGTTCCTCGGTGATCTCGACGTCGTCACCCGGTTCGATCCTGCGGACACTCCTGTCGAGGTAGCGCACCTCGCGAGCAGAGACTCCAGCGGGAGTCGCGGCGGTGCCGTCATCGGTCCAGCGGATCACCGCGTCAAAGGTGTGTTCGGATTCCGTAAGTGTGAACTGGCATTGCCACACGTTGTTCGGAGGTTCACCTGCATGCCGTGGCCACACGACTCGCTCCTGGCGTGCTGGAGCCACCGCTGCAGCTGCTCGACGGCGAGTGCGGCGGTGGTCGGCACGCCGCCGACCGGTTGCAACACGATGGGGATCTTCGTACCGCCCCAGTTGTAGAAGTACATCCGTTCGAGGTTCATCTTGCGGGCGTAGATACCCACAAGGTAGAAGCGGACCGCGTGGTTGCGGGCCTCTCGCTCCTCGAGGGGCCGCTGGAGCGTGATGGAGTAGGTGGTTCCCGTGTTCCACAACCTCGGGTGAACACCCGCTTCGTGCATGATCCGATCGATCGTGTTGGTGAGTTCCAACATGGTTTCCGGCGGATCCGACGCGTCCCGCTGAAACAGCTTGACGCCTGCCACATCGCAGTGGTCGTACCCCCCGAGCTCAGCGAAACGCTGCAGGAATTTGACACCATCGGGCTTCCACAGCCGACCCATGCCAGGGCACACGATCGTCGCGGCGGCGTCGACCGAGCGAATGATGGCACTGGCGCGTTCGGTCATCTCGACCAGTGTCTCCACGCCGCCCGCGTAGAACCGGCGGTCATTGGCCAACCCCCACAACTCGTACGCCTCGATTCGGCCTCGGTAGCGCTCCACCACCGCTCGGACGTAGGTGTCCCAGTCGGCGAGATCGACCGGCGGTGCGGGGGTTCCCTCGGGGTACGGTCCGGCGGGGCCGTTCGGACTGGCCCACCTTGGCGTGTTGCCGAACACGAACAGCACCGGCAGTCCGGCAGTCTCCGCACCATCGGTAAGTCGATCCGCCGCCGACCAGTCGAACTCACCCCGCTCGCGCTGGATCTCCGACCACCGCGTGCCGCCATCCCAGAATCTGACCGCGCCGACCCGGAATGAGGGCATCGCCCCGGTCCCGCTGTTGATCGTTACCCCGAACAACGTGCGGGGCACGGTGGTGGGCGGCAGAGTCCAGGCCGGTCCGGCGACCGCTCGCAGCGGATCGCCCGATGACGTGTGCCGCGGTCCGTCGCTCGTGCTCATTGCCACTAAAACCAGAACCATCAGCACGCCGACCAACGCCGTCGCGCGACGACGCCAGAACGGAACCGGCGCGACGGGCGCGGTGGCCTGCACCAGCGACCCATGTGCGGCGGCACCTGGCACGTGGCGGGACGCTCCCCAATCCGCGTCCGCCCCAGGGGAATCGAACTCGGCGACGTCGGCCGTGTCGGCGAGTTCGGTGGTACGCAACCACAACCGGTGCAGGAGGGCCATTTCCTCGCGAGTCGCCCCACACGTGATCGCGATGCGTTCGAGGATCCCGAACTCGCGTGCGACGATCGCGCCCGTGCAGTACCGGTGCACGGCGGACTTGCTCTGGTGCACGTGCCGGCCGATGGAGGCGTAGCTCCGGCCACTCCTGGTCTTCAGCTGTTGCAGCAGGTCCCCCAGCTCGGTGCCACCGTCAACCATGATGTCCGATCCCTCGCTCACAGCGGTCGCGACGCAGGTCCCCGCACCTCGTGCATCGCCGCTCCACACTGATTTGTGTCAACTCAACCACGTACAGCGACCAACCGTAGTTCACGTGATCCGACTCCCGAGAGCATTTCGTTACGACGCCGACCGGCAGCGGACCGCGGCAGCCGTCCCCGACGTCCCGGATTCTCTGCGTCACCGCAGGTTAGGAGGTTGTTGCTGTCCCAGCGTCCCCGCCACGCCTGGTTCGCTTGACCCCAATATCCCGTAGTCGCGACATTGATATCACCGACGCAGACGAATCAGAAGGAGGAGGCAGTGTCAAGGACAAAACCAGGACGATTCCTTGCCCGGTTGGGAACGGCCGCGCTGCTGACGATTGCTGCGCTGATCGTTCCGACGTCCACGGCCAGCGCCGACGGCTGCAAGGTGATCAATTCGGTATCGCCGACGGTCATGCTGTGCGGCCGTGTGTACAACCAATCCACGAAGCCCCTCTACACCACGACGGTGCTGGACTTCCCCGACGCCGACGAGGATGAGGCTCGCGATGGCGGGAAGGACGACCCGCCGCACGAGTGCGAACTGTGGAATGGCGAGGGCAACTCATCGCCGGCTACCCGAAAGGTGGGCTGTTACCAGGTGGAACTCGCCCCGGGGTCGAGCAGGGGCGGCAACTACGTTGACGTTGACGCCTTCACATATGCCGATCGGGAGTATCTGATCGACTTTCACGGGAAACTGTCGTGGCAGACCGAGGGTGTGTGGACGAGAATTCGAAGCTGGGAATCGGCCTACTGCTACACCGACCCCGGATTCGGATTCCCCACGTGCCTGATCAAGTACCTCTGACTGCGGGGGAGGCGACAGGAAGCCAGTCCTTGGCCTGCCGGTCATCGAGGGCTGACTCTTCTGTGTCACGATGGGTAGCCGACGGTGATCAACGCGTGGAGGCGGCTGGGGCAGCGAGCTGGTGCCCGTCGGCCGGACACCTGACCTGAGATGGCCTCGGCCACCAGGGTGGATGAGCTACCTGATGGGCTTGAAAAGCATAGGCTGCGCGTTATGCGGATGCTGAGTGATGCGCGGGCTTCCCGGCAGTGTTCCCGCAGGTGGTTCGGCATCCGGTCATAAATGAGGCCGAACAGAAATGTGCACGACGAGCGATAGTTCGGCCTCGTCAGCTCGGAACGAGCTGACGAGGCCGAATCAGTGGGTAATCTGTTCCGCTGATTCAGCGGGATATCACAACATCCCGGTCACTGGTGCGGGACCCGCACGGGAGCACGACCACCACGTCGGGGAGGATGACGATGTCGAAGTCCTCGAGGACGTCGACCGTGACGTCCTTCAGGATGGTGATGTCGCCGACCGTGATCGGCACGTTCACCACGACGTCGTCCAGCGCGGCGGTCAGGATGTTCAGTTCGTTGCTGCTCAGGATCTTGCCCGGGATGATCACCTTGACGTCGTTGTTGTTCAGCACGCCGTCGTCGTTGATGTCGATCTCGCAGATGACGGCCGCGATCCCGAGGTAGGTGCCGTTGTAGCAGTGCGACGGCGGGACCGTGGCCTGAGCGCCGGAAGCACTTCCGGCGATCAGGGCGACCAGCATCGCGAAAACGGCAGCGAACGAACCGAGTGCCTTTCTCGCAGAAAACTCCTCATGAGTGTTTGTCGGGGATTCGACGAATTCAGCATCTGCTGGGCCCTGGCAGTTGCCGGTGATACTTCGCCGAGAACGAAGTATGCCAGGAAGATTCCACTCGATCCACGCCCGGCGCGTCTTGTGCGCCAATGGAGGAAAGCGCGGCACGGAAAGTAAAGGACATTTATTGGACATCGGTGACCCGGTGCACGCGAAGATGCCTGTGCACGCTCACAATTGCCCCACTTCTACGACCTCGGCATCGTCCGCCTGGAGTAAGCGATCCTCGATCCGGTCGACCGTTCCGGAGGTCGGTCAATGACGTTCGTCATTCTCTGATAATAGAGAACAAGAGGCTTTGCGTTGGAGGATCAGATGCTCCATTGGTGAGCGGATGGCTCCC
Organism: Actinophytocola sp. KF-1; assembly: GCF_054661535.1. Taxonomy (NCBI): domain Bacteria; kingdom Bacillati; phylum Actinomycetota; class Actinomycetes; order Pseudonocardiales; family Pseudonocardiaceae; genus Actinophytocola; species Actinophytocola sp. KF-1. Next base: position 26,849 of record NZ_BAAFVK010000028.1, read on the forward strand.
CTAACGGGGGATTCAGTTGCGTCCTGCTTCCGGGATTCCGCCAAACGGGTCCCGGGTGCACGAACCATGGCTCGCCCAGCGCAGGCCTTGCGACTGGCCCACATGCCTTTCGATGACTGCTGGGCCGGGAAGGGTGGCCGGTATCATGGATGTTGTGCCCTGAGCCGGGTCGGCGCAGTGGCACCGCGGAGGGGTGCCGCCCGTACCGCCGTCTGTGGCCGTCTGCGGATCGCGGCCGCGAGCTGTCGAGCGCCGGTGACGCGAAGCACCGAAGAGTTTCCGGGCGCTGTGACGTGGGACCGGCCGTGAACGCCAAACAGTGCAGAGGCAACCAGACGCAGTTCGACGTCGTGTACGGACTCGACTCGACCGGAGGTGACTGCTGCTCCGATAGACGCTCGTCAGTCGTCGGGAGGCGTCTGACGGTGCTGCCCGGGCACTTCGGCGCCGCCTTCGTGCTGATGCGACAGATCCGGCAGGTCATGGAGGGTAGGACGATGTTCTGTCTTGCGCACCTCGGTGGGTGCGGGCGTCTCCCACCCTGACCCGCGCCTGCCGGGGTCACCCGCGGCAGAGGGCTTGCCGTTATCGGTGGAGGTTGCCTGACCGGGAGCCGTCACGATGACGATGAGCCTGTGTCGTTCGCGGTGTCGTTGTCGGTGTTGTCCGCCGACTTCTCCTCGGCGGCCTCGACGCCCGTGGACGTCCTCCGCGCACGGTCCGTGGTTCCGGTCTCTTGCGCCGGTGCTCGGTGGCGACGTCGCTCTGACCGCTTCCGTGATTGTGGCGCAGCCGTTTCGCTGCCGGCCCGGGGGCCGAACAGTGTCGCGTTGAGGTAAGCGCGGGTGAATTCGATGGCACTGTCGTCGAGCAGGTGCACGACGACGGGCTCGTTGGATGGCTCGCCCGCGACCTTCTTGACGAGCTTGTCGGCGAGTTTTCGTGCCGCCACGATGTCTGGGGCGGTGCCGTTCAGTTCCTTGTCGCGTCCGGAGACGACGACTGAATACTCTTTGTCATCGCGTGTGTACCGCGCCACGATGGATTGCATGGTTCTCACCTCTCCGGTTCCTCATGACGCACACGGATCGCGATCATGACGGGTGTGGAGCGTTTTTTTCGACATGTTCGGTGGCTGAGCCGAATCCGCCAAGACCGATTACGGCGATAAGGGAACAGTACGCGCGTTCGGCCGAACGACAATGTCGGCACTTGCGATGGAGTTCTCATCCTCCTGCGGAAAGATGGACGCGCAGGAGGTGCTGGGCCTCGCGGACGGTGCCGGCGACGGGGAGGACGTCCGTGAGGGAGGCCAGCGTGATCACTCGGCGGACCATGCTGTGCCGTTGGGCCACCACCACGAGCGAAAATCCCGTGCGCTGCCCGTGGCCGGCGACGCTGACCAGCGCGGTCAGTCCGGACGCTCCGAAGAACGTGGTAGCGGCGACATCGATGATCACCCCAGTGATGTCCGCTGCTGAGGTGGCCTCGACCAGCGCGTCCGCGAGCATCCCGGCGGTCTCCAGGTCGACGTCCCCGGCAACGCGCACCAGCAGGTGATCGCCGATGCGTTCGATGTGAACGCTCAGGTACATGGGAATCTGGCACCCTCCACGAATTCGGCGAGTACCACCGGGGAGACCGGAGACGGGGAGGCGGCAGCCCGGTTTCTGCGAGGTCTCGCCCGCCTCCGGTCATGGCCAGATCTGGTGATCGACTCGGGAATAGATTTCGGCGCGTCGCTCCCGTTGCTCCCCGCGCCTGCAATCCTCTCGTGCACCGAACTGACCATACGCTCACCGTGCGGCGACGTTGCCCCATCTCAACGCCACCGAATTGGCCAAGGCCGCACGACGAGCGGTGTGAGTAAAACACAACGCGGCCTGAACCGCAGTCGGACGGGCGGAATATCCACCCGCTTGGACCAATGGCGCAGCGGTGTCCGCTGATGTCTTTGTGTAACCGAGTGAACACGCCTATCGAAAAAGGCGGCGAAAGTGATCAGTGGATATACTGAAACCAGTTCTATTTACGCTGTGGACCTGTGGGAGTGTGCCGTGGACAAGGTTGCATCCGCCACGCAATTACCGGGCGGCCGGTTTCGGACGGGTTTGCTCACGTACCGGCGTGCGGGGGAAGCTTTCGTCGTGCTCGGGCGGCCTGTCCGATCGCGACGTGGTTGCGCCGGGCCGCCCTGCCCACTCTCGTGGCCCGCACGATCGCTGAGCGGTACCTCGATGCGACGAAGGACTTGTTGCGGAGCCGGGAGGTATCGCTGTGGCAGGTGTCAGCGGATGCGTTCCCAGCCTCGTCGAGGTGTCCGGCTGCCCAGCTGGGTGTCCCGGCTCCGGTAGACGATGTAGGGCCGGGTGAGATAGCCGAGCGGCATGGAGAACACGTGCACGAGCCTGCTGAACGGCCAGAACGCGAACAGCACCCACGCGGACAGTGCGTGCAGCTGGAAGCCGAGTGGTGCGCCGGCCATCAGTTCCGGCTGGGGTTGGAAGTAGAAGATGGACCGGAACCACGGGGACACCGTTTCCCGGTAGTTGTGGGGTTCACTGGTGAGGTTACCGAGCACGGTGGTGCCCAGGCCGAGCACGATGGTGCCGACCAGCAGCACGTACATGATCTTGTCGTTGCGGGTGGTGGCGGAGAAGACCGGGCCGACGGTGCGTCGGCGGTAGATCAGGATCGCCGCGCCTGCCAGCGTGCACACGCCGGCGAGCACACCGAGTGCGACGGCCACGGCGTGGTAGGCGGTCTCGCCGATGCCGGCCGCCTCGGTCCAGGACTCGGGGATGAGCAGGCCGCCGACGTGGCCGAGGGCGACGAGCAGGATGCCGAAGTGGAACAGCGGGCTGCCCAGCCGCAGGAGGCGGTTCTCGTAGAGCTGGGAGGAGCGCGTGGTCCAGCCGAACTTGTCGTAGCGGTAGCGCCAGGCGTGCCCGACGATGAAGATCGCGATCGCCACGTAGGGCACGACCACCCACAGCATGACGTCGAGTGTGTTCGAAGGGTTCACCGCGGACCTCCGGCGGGCATGTACTCGGGTGGGGCGAACGGGGCCAGCCCGACCTCTTCCTCTGGTGGGCCCTGGGCGATCAGGCGGGCGATGGCGTCGTCGTCCCGCCCGTTCAGCGCGGGCAAGGTGGCCGACACCGAGTCGAGCGTGCCCGCCCATGGCGACCCGATCTCGTGCAGGCCCAGGCGCAGCACTTCCAGGCCTGCGCGGTGCTCGATGAGCAGCCGCTGCCCGACGACCGGGTCCGCGGTGGCGGCGAACTCGAGCACGACCGCGAGGTGGTCCGGCATCTCACCGTCGTCGAGCACCAGGCCGGCGGCGCGGTAGGCGTGCTTGAACCGCAGCAGCGCCATGCCGCGTTTGCGGGTGTCGCCGTAGGCGAAGTAGGTGAGGAAGGGACTGAACCGCTTGCGGTGGTCGAACGTCGCGACGTAGTCGGCGGCCAGCTCGACGAGCGGGGTGGCGTCGATGTGGTCGAGGACCGTCCGCAGTGGTGCGCCCAGCGGGGCGGGCAGTGTCGCGGTCGCGGCCCGCAGCAGGGGGACGCGACCGATCAGCTCCTCGTCCGGGTAGCTGATCAGCAGGGACTGGATCTGCCAGGCGGTGGCGCGCTGCCGGTCTGTGACGGTCATGGCTTCGGCGCCACCTCGCCGGCCGGGTCGCCCCCTGGGTCCGTGGGCCCTGGGCTGCCGTCGTCGCGAGTCGGCGAGGGTGGGAACAGGCCTTCGGGGCGGCCTTTGCCGTCCCAGTTGAGCAGGTTGACCCGGTTGCCCTTGTCGACCGGGGCGGCCATGGTGTCGGTGGTCTGACGGTCGCGGAGCATGCGGAAGTTCTCCACCGCGATCGGCGACGCCCCGCCGGAGTTCTCGCCGAACGGCCCGGAACCGCCCATGCCGGGCCCGCCTTCGTAGTCGAGGCTGCACTCGGTTGCCAGCTCCTCGAGGCCGTGGGCCTGTTCGGCGTGCGCGGGCGGGATGACGTACCGCTCGTCGTACTTGGCCAGCGCGAGCAGCCGGTACATGTCGTAGATCTGTTCGCCGGTCATCCCGACGCGTTCGGCGATCGCCTCCTGGGGTTCGCGACCGAGGTTGATGTCGCGCATGTACGAGCGCATCGCGGCGAGCCTGCGCAGCACCCCGTCGACCGGCGCCGGGTCGCCTGCCGTGAACAGGTTGGCGAGGTACTCGACGGGGATGCGCAGCGCGTCGATGGCGGCGAACAGGTTGCCGTGGTCCTCGGCGTCGTGCCCGGTGTCCCGGACCACGTCGACGACCGGGGACAGGGGCGGGATGTACCAGACCATGGGCATGGTGCGGTACTCCGGGTGCAGCGGCAGCGCCACCCGGTAGGTGTTGATCAACGCGTGGATCGGGGACCGCTGAGCCGCCTCGATCCAGTCACGGGGGATGCCCGCGCGTTCGGCTTCGGCGATCACGGCCGGGTCGTGCGCGTCGAGGAACACCCGGCGTTGTGCGTCGTAGAGGTCGGTGTCGTCCGGTGTGGACGCGGCGTCGAGGACGCGGTCGGCGTCGTAGAGGACAAGGCCGATGTAGCGCAGGCGGCCGACGCAGGTTTCCGCGCAGACGGTGGGGATGCCGACCTCGATGCGCGGGAAGCAGAAGGTGCACTTCTCGGCCTTGCCGGTGCGGTGGTTGAAGTAGACCTTCTTGTAGGGGCAGCCGGAGACGCACATCCGCCAGCCGCGGCACCGGTCCTGGTCGACCAGCACGATGCCGTCCTCACTGCGTTTGTAGATCGCGCCGGACGGGCACGAGGCGGCGCAGGAGGGGTTGAGGCAGTGCTCGCAGATCCGTGGCAGGTAGAACATGAAGGTCTGCTCGAACTCGAAGCGGACCTTGTCCTCGATGCCTTTCAGCATCGGGTCGGCGTGCGCGATGTCGGGTGCGCCGCCGAGGTTGTCGTCCCAGTTCGCCGACCAGGTGATCTTGGTGGGTTCGCCGCTGATCAGTGATCGGGGCCGGGCGACGGGTGTGTGTTCCTGCTGTGGCGCGGTGGTGAGGGTGTCGTAGTCGTAGGTCCAGGGTTCGTAGTAGTCGTTGATGCTGGGGAGTTTCGGGTTGGAGAAGATGGTGAGCAGCTTGCGCAGGCGGCCACCGCCCTTGAGCTTCAGGCGTCCACGCCTGGTGAGGGTCCACCCGCCGCGCCAGCGCTCCTGGTCCTCGTAGGTGCGCGGGTAGCCCTGTCCGGGGCGCGTCTCGACGTTGTTGAACCACACGTACTCGACACCCGAGCGGTTGGTCCACGCCTGTTTGCAGGTCACCGAGCACGTGTGGCAGCCGATGCACTTGTCGAGGTTCATGACCATCGCCATCTGCGCCATGACCTTCATCAGTACGTCACCTCCTGGCCGCGGCGGCGGATGACCGTGATCTCGTCGCGCTGGTTGCCGGTGGGCCCCAGGTAGTTGAACGCGAACGACAGCTGTGCGTAGCCGCCGATCAGGTGCGACGGCTTGATGAGCAGGCGGGTCAGCGAGTTGTGGATCCCGCCGCGCTTGCCGGACGTCTCGGAGCGAGGCACGTCGATCAGCCGGTCCTGGGCGTGGTGCATGTAGACGGTGCCCTCGGGCATCCGATGCGAGACGATCGCGCGGGCGACGACGACGCCGTTGCGGTTGACCGCCTCGATCCAGTCGTTGTCCGCGACGCCGATCTTCTTCGCGTCCTGGGTGGACATCCAAATTGTCTGGCCGCCGCGAGAGAGGCTGAGCATGAACAGGTTGTCCTGGTACTCGGAGTGGATCGACCATTTCGAGTGCGGGGTGAGGTAGCGCACGGCGATGCCCGACGCGCCCTGCTCGCCAACGCGGGGTTCGTCGAACAGCGCGGTCATGTCCAACGGCGGCCGGAAGACCGGCAGGTTCTCGCCGAGCTCTGCCATCCAGTCGTGGTCCAGGTAGAAGTGCTGGCGGCCGGTGAGCGTGTGCCAGGGCTTGAGGCGCTCGACGTTGATGGTGAACGGCGAGTACCGCCTCCCCCCGGTCTCACTGCCGGACCACTCCGGTGAGGTGATCACCGGCACGGGCGCGGACTGGGTGTCCGCGAACGTGATCTGCTTGCCCTCGTGTTCGGCGGCCAGGTCCGCCAACGGGGTGCCGGTGCGTTGTTCGAGGGTGCGGAAGCCCTGGGTGGCGAGGTGTCCGTTGGTGGTGCCGGACAACGCCAGTATCGCCTCGCACGCATGCACGTCCCGCCGCAGCGACGGGCGGCCGTCCGCCGGGCCGCCGCGGATCGTGCCGTTCTTGTGCTTGAGGTACTCGACCTCGCGTTCCACCTGGAACGTGACGCCCTTCGTGGTCGCGCCCAGCTTGTCGACGAGTGGACCGAGCGCACCCATCTTCGCCGCGATCGCCCCGTAGTCCCGTTCCACCACGGTGATCCGCGGCATCGTCACACCCGGCACCGGCTCGCACTCGCCAGTCCGCCAGTCGCGGACCACGCCGTGCGGGGTCGCCAGCTCGTCCGGGGTGTCGTGCAACAACGGCGTCGCGACCACGTCCTTGCGCACGCCCAGGTGGGCCTCCGCGAGCCCGCTGAATGCCTCCGCGATCGCCTGGAACGCCACCCAGTCCGTGCGGGTCTGCCAGGGCGGGGCGATCGCCGGGTTGAACGAGTGCACGAACGGGTGCATGTCGGTGGTGTTCAGGTCGTGCTTCTCGTACCAGGTCGCTGCGGGCAGCACCACGTCGGAGAACAGTGTGGTGCTTGTCATCCGGAAGTCCAGCGACAGCAACAGGTCCAGCTTGCCGGTCGGCGCACCCACGTCCTGTTCCCGCAGCGACGAGTCGGTGCCCAGCAGGTGCTTGAGGAAGTACTCGTTGCCCTTCGCCGACGACCCGAGCAGGTTCGCCCGCCACACCGACAGCACGCGCGGGAAGTTCTCCGGCTCGTCCGGGGCCTCGCACGCGAACCGCAGCCGGTCCGCCTTCAGCTCCTGGACCACGTAGTCCGGCGCGGGCATGCCCGCGCGTTCCGCGTCGTCGGCCAGGTCGAGCGGGTTGCGGTCGAACGTCGGGTACGAGGGCATCCAGCCCAGCCGCGCGGACTGGGCGATCAGCTCGGCCGTGGTCTTCCCGCCCAGACCGGTGAACCGGTCGTAGCGGTGCTGGTCGGTGTGCAGATACCAGAACGCGGTCTGGATCATCTGCCGCGGCGGGCGCGACCAGTCCAGACCGAACGCGAGCTGCGACCAGCCGGTGACGGGGCGGCACTTCTCCTGGCCAACGTAGTGTGCCCAGCCGCCGCCGTTGACGCCCTGGCAGCCGGTGAGCGTGGTCAGCGCGAGGAACGCCCGGTAGATGGTGTCGGAGTGGTACCAGTGGTTGGTGCCGGCACCCATGATGATCATCGACCGGCCGCGGGACTCCTCGGCGTTGGCCGCGAACTCCCGGCCGATGCGGGCCGCCGCGGCCGCGGGGACGCCGGTGATGGGTTCCTGCCAGGCCGGGGTGCAGGGCTCGCTCGCGTCGTCGTAACCGCTCGGCCAGGTACCCGGCAGCCCGTCCCGGTGCACGCCGTACTGGGCCAGCAGCAGGTCGAACACCGTGGTCACGAGGTGCCCACCGACCCGCCGCACCGGCACGCCCCGGCGCAGCACCGCCTCGCCGTCGAACCGCGGCAGCTCGACCACTGCGACCTCGACGGCCTCGCCGCCGTACAGGGTCAGCGCCGGGTCCACGTCGCCGAGGTCCAGGTTCCACCGGCCCGCGCCTTCGTCGCCGTAGCGGAACCCGAGCGAGCCGTTCGGCACGACCGGCGCTCCGTCGGCGTCCAGCAGCACGGTCTTGAACGCCGCGTGCTCGCCGCCTTCGCCCAGGTCGGCGGCGGTCAGGAACTTGCCGGGCGTGTACCCGTCGCCCTTCTGGTCCAGCCGGACCAGGAACGGCAGGTCGGTGTAGCGCTGCACGTAGTCGAGGAAGTACGGCACCTGCCTGTCGACGAAGAACTCCTTGAGGACCACGTGGCCCATGGCCATCGCGAGCGCGCCGTCGGTGCCGGGCCGCGCGGGTAGCCACTCGTCGGCGAACTTGACGTTGTCGGCGTAGTCCGGCGCGACCGCCACGACCTTCTGGCCCCGGTACCGGGCCTCCGCCATCCAATGCGCGTCCGGGGTGCGGGTCACCGGCAGATTCGAGCCCCACATGATCAGGTAGCCGGCGTCCCACCAGTCACCGGACTCCGGCACGTCGGTCTGGTCGCCGAACACCTGCGGCGACGCCACCGGCAGGTCGGCGTACCAGTCGTAGAACGACAGCATGGTGCCGCCGAGCAGCGACACGAACCGCGCGCCGGACGCGTGGGAGACCATCGACATCGCGGGGATGGGGGAGAAGCCCGCGACCCGGTCCGGCCCGTAGCGCTTGATGGTGTGCACGTGCGCGGCCGCGACCAGCTCCGCCGCCTCGTCCCACGCCGCCCGGACCAGCCCGCCCTTGCCCCGCGCCGACTTGTACCGCCGGGCCGTCTCCGGGTCCTCGACGATCGACTCCCAGGCCAGCACCGGGTCCCCGAGCTGCGTCTTGGCCTCGCGGTACAGCTCCAGTAGCACCCCGCGCACGTACGGGTAGCGGATCCGTGTCGGCGAGTAGGTGTACCAGGAGAACGCGGCGCCACGAGGGCAGCCGCGCGGCTCGTACTCCGGCCGGTCCGGTCCCACCGACGGGTAGTCGGTCTGCTGGGCCTCCCAGGTGATGATCCCGTCCTTGACGTAGACCTTCCACGAGCACGACCCCGTGCAGTTCACGCCGTGGGTGGAGCGGACGACCTTGTCGTGGCTCCAGCGGTCCCGGTAGAACTCGTCCGCCTGTCTGCCGCCGATCTTGTGCAGCGTGCGCAGGTCGGGGGAGACCTCGGCGCGCGTGAAGAACCGCCGGGTGCGGATCAGCGCCTCGGTGAGTTCGGTGTCCAGGCCAGTACGGCCACGGGCCGATTGGGGATCGCTGTCGGTGCTCATGTCGGGGCCCTCCTGGCATCGCGGGACGACTGGTCTACCTGCCGGCGACTCACACGTGTGCCACCTCCCGGCCGGCTGCCGCGCGGCGGACCACGGTCACGGTGAACACCAGCGTCAGGGCGGCGACCAGCGCCAGCGCGGCCAAGCCCAGTGCGTAGGATCCGAGCATGCCGTAGAGGGCGCCCATCACCAGCGGTGGCACGAATCCGCCGAGGCCGCCCGCGGCGCCGACGATCCCGGTGACCGAGCCGACCTTGTTG
>NZ_BAAFVK010000029.1:0-30668 GCF_054661535.1 Actinophytocola sp. KF-1
CGGACCACGGCCAAGGCCACCCCGGCGAAGACGACGGCCGCGAAGAAGACCACGGCCGCCAAGCGCACCAGCGCCGCGAAGAAGAAGTAACAACAGAACACCCACGCCGAAGGCCGCCACCCCGGGCAGGGGTGGCGGCCTTCGGCCATTCCCAGACCGGACAGAACTCCTGATCGGCCATGAACAAGGATCGGCGGACGTCCGGTGCTGAACACCGGGCACGTTTCGAGCGGCGATGGTCAGACCTTCCGGTCGAGGTGTTCTTTCCCTGGCCGGAGGGTGGTTTCGCGCGTTCACCGCATTCGACCAGGAACAGCAACGACAGCAATCTCACCGAGGAACCGACCACCACGTCGGTCCGCCGCTGGTCACCGATGGTCGGTGCTGTGTGCCACCTCGCTCACCAACCTCGGCGTCCGGGCCGCCCCCTGCCTTGGCATTCAGGGCCACCGTGCTGGCATGCCTTGACGCTTGGGGTCGCCCAGCCTTGAGGCTCGCGGTCGCCACCTGGCGTTTGAGACCACCTTGCTCGCGGTCCCCTTGCGTGGTGGCCCAGCGCTGGCGCGTGCGGTCCCTTTGCCGCCTCGTGCTTGCGGTCGCATCGCCGCCCCAACCCGCGCGACCGCGGCCGCCTTGCCGCACAGCCTGGCACTTGCGGCCCCCTGACCGGCCAGCCCCGCGTTGCGGCCGTTCTTCCACCCCTCGCGCTTGCGGTCCCGCACCACGCCAGCCCCTCACGACTGCGGCCGCCTTGCCGCCCAACCCCGCAGCGCGATCCCAGCCCTGGCGTGTGGGTTCGCCGTACTCGCCCGGCCTGCGCATGTGGAGTCGCCTTGCTGACCGTTGCTTGTCGTCTTCCTTCCCACCTCACCTCGCCCAAGTACGGGAAAAGGGACGGAGGGCGCGGTGAGCGAGCGGGCTGTGGTTGTGCGCGAGATCGGGCGGGATCCCGATCTGTTCGAGGTGTTCTACCGCGAACATGTCGTTGGCGTGCAGCGGTTCCTGGCTCGGCGGGTGGCTGATCCACAGCTCGTCGCGGATCTCACCGCTGAGGTGTTTCTCGCGGTCATCACACGTACCGGCCCGATCGGGGCAGTGCCGTCGCGTGGCTCTTCGGGGTCGCGCACAACGTTGTCGCTGCCGAGCGGCGGCGGACCGCGCGGGTGCGCGTGCCGTGCTCGAACTGGCGGTGCTCGACGGTCTTCCCGTCACCGAAGCCGCGCACGCGCTCCGCATCCAGCCGGTCACCGCCCGGGTGCGGCTGCACCGGGCCGAGCGCGCCCTTCGTGATCACCTCACCCCGCCCACCCTGACCGGAATCGTCGTCGCACCGGAGGTCGCGCCGCGAACAAGCTGGGGCACTTCGAGGAGAACCCGCTCACTGAGCTTCGTCAGGTCGTGGTGGCACAACCACCGGCGGCGGGGCTTCGTCGTGGGGGCGGGGCGCTCGCCGCCGGGCCCGTGTTCGGGGTGCCCGCCCTGAGCGGTGGGCACGTACCCGCCGCGTACGCGGTCACCGGCAACGACGACGGGTCGGTCACCACCACCGTCAACCGCGTCGAGGACCCGGCAGGGCTCGACCGGGAACTGGCCGCGCACGGCATCACCGCCGACGTGTCCTTCGCGCCGCCGGGAAAGATGTGCCGGACCGTGCCCGAACGTTTCGAGCGCGCCGACAACGAGGTCACCCTCCGGGTCGACCGCGGCGACGACCCGATCACGCTGCGGCCCGCCACGACGGCACCCCGATCTTCGTCATCGCCCACTACGTCGTGAGCGGGCCCGTCGCCCCGTGCGAACTGGTGGACCTCCCCGCCGAGTGACCGGCGTGCCGCCTCCACTTCGGACAGCGATGCCGGTGACGGGCTGGTCAGCGGCTGAACGGAGCAGTTGACGGCACCGTTCAGCCGCCCAGGATCAGCCCGTTGCTGGCTTGTGGGCACCGAATCCCGTCGCATTAGGTGGGACACATGGCACTGTGCCATCCCGGACACCCAGTGTGACCGGGCCCCTGCTGGAGGCTCACCATGAAGAGAAGCACCATCGCCCGGGCGGCCATCGCCGCGCTGGCCGCGGCCGGCATCGCCGCCATGGCACCGGGGTTCGCCACCGCGGCCCCGCTGTCGGCGCACGCGGCGCAGGACCTCGCGGGCTCGCTCGGCGACGCCCGCACCGCCGGGGTGTACGTCGACGCGACCGGGCGCACCGTCGTCACGGTCACCGACGCCGCGGCCGCCGCCGCGGTGCGGGCCGCGGGTGCGACGCCGCGCATCGTCGAGCGCAGCGCCGCGCAGCTCGGCCGGCTCATGACCACATTGGACAAGGGGGTCGCGGGCACCGCGTGGGCCGTCGACCCCGTCAGCAACCAGGTCGTCGTCAGCGTCGCGAGCGATGTGCGCGGCGCACGCCTCGCCGCGTTGCGGTCGGCCGCGGCCGGTTCGGACGGGGCGGTCCGGATCGAACGGCTCCGGCCCGATCACCGCGTTGATCTCGGGCGGTGACGCGATCTACGGCGGCGGCTACCGCTGCTCGCTCGGGTTCAACGTGCGCAGCGGCAGCACCTACTCGTTCCTCACCGCCGGGCACTGCACGGACGTGGCCGACGCGTGGTTCTCGAACTCCTCGCTGTCCACGAAGCTCGGTGACACCACCGGGTCCAGCTTCCCCGGCAACGACTACGGGATCGTGCGCTACTCCACCACGTCGGTGTCCATCGACGGCACCGTCGGCGGCCAGGACATCACCTCTGCAGGCAACGCGTTCGTCGGCGAGTCGGTGACCCGCCGCGGCAGCACGACCGGCACGCACAGCGGCACGGTGACCGCGCTGAACGCGACCGTCCACTACTCCGGTGGCGGCACGGTGCGCGGCATGATCCAGACCAACGTGTGCGCCGAGCCCGGCGACAGCGGCGGCCCGCTGTACGACCGGACGACCGCGCTCGGCCTCACCTCCGGCGGCAGCGGCAACTGCCGCACCGGTGGCACGACGTTCTTCCAGCCCGTGACCGAGGCACTGAGCCGGTACGGCGTCTCCGTGTTCTGATCCCGCGCATGCCCGGGCGGCGGGACGCGTCCCGCCGCCCGGCGTCGTGCGGTCCGGTCAGGCACGCTGACGGCGCGGCAGCGCGAAGCACGCGAGCAACGCGACCGCGAACAGGCCCATGCCGGCCCACAGGCTGGTGGTCGTCGCCGTCGACGAGCCGTGGTGCTCCAGGCTCGTGAAGAACACCGTGCCGACGGTCGCCGGGCCCGCGGCCATGCCCAGCTGCACCACCGTGTTCACCACACCGGAGACCGCGCCCGCGTCCGACTCCTTCGCCCCCGACAGGGTGATGAGCATCAGCGACGACGCGCCCAGCCCCAGCCCGCCGCCGTACAGGACCACCGGGACGACCAGGTGCCACGGGGACAGGTCCGTGCCGTGTTCCGCCACCACGTACGCGAGGGACGCCGCGCCGGCCAGCAGCACCGCGAGACCGATCATGGGAAGCGTGCGGCCCAGCTTCGCCGCCATGGGCATGCCGATGCCGTTGCCCGCCACGATGCCCACGGTGGCCGGGAGCATCGCCAGTGCCGTCTTCAGCGGGGAGTAGTGCAGGCCGTTCTGCAGGTGCAGGGTGAGCACGAAGAACGCGGCCATCCCGCAGTAGAAGATCAGCATGATGAGCAGGCCCAGCGCCGTGGCCCGGCTGTGGAACAACCGCATGCTGATCAGCGGTTCCCGCCCCTGGCGTTCCCGCGCCCGCTGGTAGGCCACGAACAACGCCACCAGCGGGAGCGCCGCCGCCATCAGCACGAAGGTCCACGCCGGCCACCCGAGTTCCCTGCCCTGCACCAGCGGGTAGAGGACGGCCAGCAGTGCCGCCGCCAGCACCAGCACACCCTTGACGTCGGCGACCGCCTTGCCCGGGCGCCGCGCCGGCATCACGACCAGGGCGCCCACCGCGGCGGCCAGTGCGATCGGGACGTTGACGAAGAAGATGGTCCGCCAGTGCCAGCCGAACAGGTCCGCCTGGGTGAGGAGGCCGCCCAGCAGCGGGCCCGCCAGGCCGCCGATCGGGAACGTCATGCCGAAGAAGCCCATGGCCTTCCCCTGTTCGGCGGCCGGGAACTCGGCGTGGATGAAGCTCAGCACCTGCGGCACCATCAGCCCCGCCGACACGCCCTGCAGCACGCGGGCCACCAGCAGCACGGTGATGTTCGGGGCCACACCCGCCAGCAGTGAGCTGATCCCGAACCCCGCCGTGCCCGCAACGAACACCGCGCGGTGGCCGTAGTGGTCGCCGAGACGGCCCCCGGTGATCAGCGTCAGCGCGAACGCCAGCGTGTAGCCGGTCGCGATCCACTGCAGCGCCGTGGCGGGCGCGTGCAGGTCGTCCTGGATCACCGGCAGGGCGATGGTCACGATCTGGTTGTCGACCATGTCCATGAACACCGCGGTCAGCAGCAGGGCCAGTGCCGCCCATCGGAGCCGGTACGGCGCCACCGTCGTCGTCATGTCTCCTCCTCATCCGTTCACCGAGCAGTGTCATGTTTGCGTATGACTTTGTCAAACAGATAGATGATTAAGCTCGCTGGATAGATGGCACAATCACGTCATGAGCACCGAGAAGGTTGGGCGGCGAGCGCGGCGGGCACCCGCGGAGAACGAGCGGCAGCGCGACCCCGAGCGCACGAAGGCGCGGATCGTCGAGGCCGCCGTCGAGGAGTTCTCCGCCAAGGGGTTCGCGGGGGCGCGGGTCTCCGAGATCGCCCGCCGCGCGGGGGTGAACCAGCAGCTCATCGCGTACTACTTCGACGGCAAGGAGGGGCTCTACCGGGAGCTCGGCAGGCGCTGGCGCGAGTTCGAGGCCGAGGCGTTCCCCGACGACATGGACGCCGACGAGCTGATCAAGGGCTACGTGCGGGTGAGCGTCGAGAACCGGCACGGCAGCAGGCTGCTGGCATGGGAGGGGCTCGGCGACCCCGGCCGCGACGGCGAGGACCCCGAGGAGGCACAGGCACGCGACGCGCGCCTGCGACACGAGGTGGCGCAGATCCGCGAGCGCCAGCAGGCGGGGCAGCTGGACGACCGGCTCGACCCGGCCGCCCTGCACCTGATCATGACGGCCGCCGCGAACGCGCTCACCGTGTATCCGCAGCTCGCGCGGGGGGTGTTCGGCGACGACGGGAGCTCCCCCGATGTCGTGGAGCACTTCGCCGAGCAGCTCGCGCTGCTGGTCCGGCCACGCGACCCCTGATGTCCATTATGGACAGTGCGCCCGTATTGTCCGGTCTGCCGGGTTCGTGACACCATTTCCGTACGCGGGATCTCGCGCTTCGTGTTTACGGAAGGGATGTCTGTGTTCAAGCGAATGCTCTCCGCCTTCGGGGTGGGTGGGCCATCGGTCGACACCGTGCTCGAATCGTCCGTCGCCACCGCGGGAGAGGTGGTGCGGGGGCGGGTCCAGATCCAGGGCGGTACGAACGAGGCCGTCATCGACCAGGTGGTGCTCTCGCTCGTCACGCGGGTCGAGGTCGAGCACCACGGTGGTGAGGCACGCGGGACCGGCGAGTTCTTCCGCCTGGTCGTGCAGCGGGACGTCCGCGTCCCCGCGGGCGAGCGGCTGGACATCCCGTTCCAGCTCTCGCTGCCGTGGGAGACGCCGGTCACCGCGGTCGGGGACGTCGCGCTGCCGGGCATGGTCGTCGGCGTGCGCACCGACCTGGTGATCAAGGGCGCGCCCGACAAGGGCGACCTGGACCCCGTGCAGGTGCGGCCGCTGCCGTCGCAGGACCGGGTGCTCGAGGCGTTCGGCGAGCTGGGCGCGACCTTCCGCGCCGCCGACGTCGAGGTCGGCCGGATCGCCGGCGTGCCGCAGGAGCTGGGCTTCTACCAGGAGATCGAGTTCTTCCCGCCGCCGAGGTTCGCGGGTCGGCTCAACCAGGTCGAGCTGACCTTCGTCACGAACCACGCCGACCTGTGGGTCGTGCTCGAGGCCGACAAGCGCGGCGGTCTGCTGCGCCCCGGCGGCGACATGTTCGGCCGGTTCCACATGTCGCACGAGGAGGCCGAGCAGGCCGACTGGACCGCGATCATCGGCGGCTGGCTCGCCGACGTCGCCGACCGCGCGCCGCGGGTGAACCCGGCCTTCGGCGGGCACCACGGCCACCACGGGCACCACGGCAGGCGGGGTTCCGGCATGGGTGCCGTCGTCGGTGGCGCCGCCGCCGGTCTCGTCGGCGGCATGATCATCGGCGACATGATGGACGGCGAGCTGTTCGACGGTGGCGAGGACTTCGGCGCCGAGGAGTGACCCGGCGCGTGTGCCGGCCCTGTGCGCGGGGCCGGCACACGCCACCCGAAATACCCATGGACACCGCCGCGACAGTCGGTAATGTCGAAATCTCCCTCAGTGTTGGGAGATCGCGGTGGCCATGTCTGTGCTCGGTCCTGGCGAAGGAGACCGGCTCACACGCTTTCTCTACGCGCTGCGGCGCACGCCCATCCCCACCGCGCCGTCGCCGCACGACGCCTACCAGGAGGCGCTCGGGCTGAACCTGCTCGCGCTCGGCCTGCGGTTGGAGCACGTGAACCGGATGAGCGAGTCGCTGACGCTCGCCGACTCCACCCACATGGCCCGCACGGTCACCATCGACATCACCATGAACACCCTGACCGCGGAGCAGAGGTGGGCCCTGCGCACCGACCCCGGCGCCGCGAGCCCCGACTCGGTCTGGCTGCCGGTGTCCCGCCACTCCCGCATGGCACACGCGTCCTTCGTGGTGCGGGACGCCGCCGGTGACGTCGTGCCGAGGAAGACCCAGGTGGAGACGGCGCGGGCGCTGATCCACGGCCTGTGCCGCGCGTTCCGGATGTTCCTCACCTCCGACCCGCGCACGGAGGACCCGAAGGAACTGCTCCACGGCATCCGGCACAGCCTCAACCGGTCGCGCTGGCTCGTCGAGGCCACGATCGCCGCCATGGTGACCGGCGGGCGGCCCCGGCCCGGCCCGCTGCCACCACCACCGGCCGACAGCACCCGCCCCACCGACTCCGACATCATCCGCGAGAAGGCCGCGGCGGCCGTCACCCAGCTGTTCGAACCGGACAGCCCGTTCCTGCAGCTGCTGGACATCGCGTCGGCCGAGTACCTGCTCGTGGTGGCGATGCCCGCGCACCGGGCGCAGACGTTCATCCGCTACGAGGCGCCGGTGATCCCCGCGCTGTCCAAGCACCTGCGCCCGGGCAACGTGCTCGAGCGGTGGATCGGCGTGCGCCACGAGTTCACCGTCCGGTACACGACGCTCATCCCGCGTGCCGTGAACTCCTACCACGTGACCGCGGAGGTGCCGTCCGAGATCCAGGTCCGGCGGTTCTTCCTCACCACCGACGTCGACTCCCCCGCGCTGCGGTCGCTCGTCGCCGACATGCGCGCGGTGGCCGACAGCTACGACCACCTCCGCACGGTCGCGCCGAAGCTGCTCGAGCTGGAACTGCAGGGGATCGCCAGCAGGCTCGCCGAGTTCGGCAGGCGCCGCCAGCGCGACCTCGCCGAGTTCCGCGCCTACGTCGAGGAGCGGTACGCCACGTTCGCGGCCAGACCGCCGCGCTTCCCGGCCCGCCCGGACACGGTGACCCCGAAGAGCGGCACCGGGCTCACGCTCCCGGAGCCGATCGTCGCGCGGCTGGAACGGTTCGCGAACCTCTACGAGGCCGACTGGTTCCGCAAGCTCGCCGACGGGCTCATGACCAGGGACGTCCTGCTGCGCCTCGCGGACGAGCTGGAGGAGACCGAGGTGGACCTGGACGTCCACACCGACAACGACCCGAGGGAGAACGCGGGCCACGCGCAGTGGCAGCAGCGGCCGTTCGGCGGTGACCCGCGCTCGACCGAACCGGTCACCTCGACCGTCTACATGGCACTGGTCGACGACCCGCCGTCGCTCGCCTCCAACGTGGCCAAGCTGCTGCTCGCGGTGCTGCTGCTCGTCGTCGGGTTCGGCGCGGTGCTCGAACCCGGGTTCTTCACCGGGGTGCCGGTGCTCGGCACGCTGGGGTCGTGGTTCGGGCCGCGCGTCGACGACGGCGGGCCGTTCTCGTCCGCGGACGCGATCGTGACGATGCTGCTGCTGGTGCCCGGTCTCCTGCTGTCCCGCCTGGACATCCCGTCGAACAAGACCGTGCTGGGGCAGCTGCGGACGTTCCCGCGCTACGTCGCGTACACGTCGGTGATCATCGCGGGCACGCTCGCGCTGCTCGTCGCGTCCGGCCGCGCCCACTCGCTGCGGGTGCCGTTCCTGATCGGGATGGTCGCGCTGCTCCTGCTGTTCCTGCTCGTCGGGCTGGACGGGATGGGCAAGGCCGTGAAACGGCGGCGGCGCGTGCCGGTGAACCAGGTCAGCCCGACGTGGCTGGTGGACGAGATCCGCGGCAAACGGGTGCGGCGCTGGAAACGGTGCCGTGCCGAGTTCTCCACCATCGGCGCGGAGTACGACCATGCCTAGCCCGGGACTGCGCCATCCCGCGCTCGCGTCGGTCGCGGCCCGCGCCGCGAGCTCCGGCAGCCCCGCCGTGCTGTTCGACATCACCCACGACGGCCCGGAAACCGGGCTGCCGCCCGCCGACCTCGTGCCGCCCACCGCGCAGGACCAGGTCGCGACGGAGACGCTCGCGTTCCACGTCGCCGGTGTCGGGTTCGGGGTGCACACGTGGACCCCGGTCACGCCGAGCAAGCAGCAGGACGGCGTCACGACGAGCCGGATCGCGGTGCGCAGGTACGAGACGAACGGGCACGGCCCGGCGCGCGGGCTGTTCACCGGCAGCGTCGTGATCAACCCGGACTTCCTGTACGACACCGACCACAGCGTCGAGGTCCTGCTGACCCTCGACCACGAGCCGTGGCGGCCGACGTACGCGGACTCGCTGATGATCACGTTGGCGTACCAGGGCATGACGGCCGCGGCCGCGGGCGGTCCCGGCGCCCCGGTGCTGTTCCTGCAGTCGCCGGTGGCGCCGTTCCGCGACCCGGGGCGCCAGTTCCGCGTGGACGGCTCCGGCGAGGCGCCGCGGCTCGCGAACGGCATGGCGCTGCGCATGATCGTCGGGCTGGAGCAGGACAACCACGGCAAGCGGATCGCGCTCATGTGCGCGCTGGCGGAACTGGCCGCCGGGAACGGCTTCGGCCTGCAGGTCGCCGACCGCCGGTTCGGCCGCGTCCGCGGCGAGTGGTGGTCGGTGCTGCCGCCGGACCGGAAGCGTTACCTGGCGCGGAAAGCGGAGCTGTTCGGGTGGGCGCCGGACGCCGTGCCCGCCGCGGTGCAGCTGCTGACGTTCGTGGGCCCCGCGCGCCCCGGCTCGTCGGCGGCGATCGCGGCGGACCTGATGTCCCGCAACGTGGGCGTGCTCGCGGTGTCCGAGTCGTCGATGCAGGAGATCGCGTTCATCAACATGGTCGTGCCGCTGGCCCCGGCCCGCATCGGCAGGGCACGCCTGTCGAGCACCACGCTGTCGATCTCCGACGGCCTTGGCCAGACGGCGAGCGAGTGCGGCCTGACGCGCCGGCAGGCGGTGCGCGCGAAGAGCCGCATCACCGACTCGGCCGCGACCGACTACCGCGTGCTGCGCACGGGCCCGATGCGCCCGCCCATCAAGGAGTCGGTCGGCGACGACCACCCGCTGTGGCTGTCGTGGGGCCTGCCGCTCGGCGACCGGAAACTCCCGGACGTGGCCGAACTCGTCACGACGCTGCTGCGCACGGCGACGGAACGCGTGACGTCGGCCCGGATCGACTACTACCGCGCCCGAGTCCTCCCGAACGGCACCGTGACGGGCCGAGCGAAGATCGCGGTGACGCTCACCCCGGCGATCACCCAGGAAGACGTCCCGGCCGCACTGAGCGACCTCTGCCCGTGGGCCCAACGAGAAGCCATCGCCCACCTGATGGCCGACGACCTCTCCCGAGGCGCCATTCGCCTACGCCTGGCCTGGCGAGAACGCTGGCTGGGCCAAGCAGCCCCCATAGCCTAACCCCGGCAAGCCCCTCGCCCAGAACCCGCGAGTCGCGCGCTCACGCACATCGAGTTGTACGTTTCGTGCACCTCTGCCGTGGCGGGAGGTACACGAAACACGCAACTCGGTGTGCGCGAGAGCGCGACTCGCGATGTCCGGCGACGTGACTCGCGGGGCGGGGTTATGTCCATCGGAGGGTTCGTTGGGGGTCGGTGCCTCGGGTGCGGGCCGCGGCCAGGGTGCGGGCCGTGGCTTCCGGGGAGCCCGCGCGCAGCAGGACGGTGCCCGGGACCACGTTCGCGACCGCCGCGGCGAACAGTTCCACCCGGTCCCGCGTCGCGCCCAGCGCCCTCGGGACGCGCCACGTGTGGTCGCCGTTCGCCAGCAGCCACCGCGGTGTGCCGAGCGGGCCGACGACCTCCTCGAACGCGTCCGCCCACAGCGTCGCCGCGTCGTCGGGCACACCGTCGATCGTCGTCGCCGCGCCGTCCGCGGTGGCGTGCGTGGTGACGCGGGCGTCCGCCAGCTCCGGGTGCCCCGCCGCGGCGAGACCGGCCGCGACCGCCTCCCCGAGCTGCCGCAGGAACACGTCGTGCGACCGCGACCGGCCGCGGGCCAGCAGCGCGGGCGGGAGCACCGCCACCCCGCAGACCACCGCGAGCACGGCCACGACCGGCCACCCCACGACCGCGGCACCCACGCCGGCCAGCGCACCCGACACCGCACCGGTCGTGGCGCCGACGGTCCGCCACCGGCGCCCCCGGGTCCGCACCTGCCTGCGCACCCGCCGCCGTCGCACGTGGACCACGCTCGTCGCCACCCCGGCGGCGTCCACCGCCGCCCACACCCGCCGCGTCGCCGCGTGGTCGGACATCAGCCCGGCGCTGTCCGCGTTGAGCACCGCGTGCTCGCCCGGCGACGGCGGCACGGGCAGGGCGGCCCTCGGGTGCACCTTGCCGGCACCCGTCACGAGCGCGCCGTCCCGGTCCGGCCCCCACCACCGCGCGTGCCTGCCGCGGAACCGGCGCCAGTCGCCGTGCGCGGTCGGGTGCGCGACCACGACGTCCCACAACGACGCCACCTTCTCCGGCCGCTCCGGGTCGATCCGCAGCGCCCGCCCCCGCAGCTGCGTCATCGCCGTCGTGCTCGCGACCTCGCTCAGGTCGACGAGCACGTTGAGCCGCGGCAGGTTCCAGCCCTCGCCGACCAGACCCCGCGTGGCGACAAGCGTTTGCGCGGCCCCGCCGGTGAGCGCGGCGGCCGCCGCGGCGAGCCACCGGGCCGTGTCCCACGACGGTCCGTGCCCGACCAGCTCGACCACGGACGGGAGGTCGCTGCCCCGCGTGGTGACCCAGCGCTCGTCGGTGGCGGCCACGTTGATCGCGTGCGTCACCCGGTCGGCGGCGAGCGCGTCGCACCACGCGCCGCTGCCGGTCACGCACAGCACACCGCGCGCGGCCACGGCACCCTCCCGGCACAGCGCCGCCAGCACCCGCGCGGCCGTCCCGGCGTCCGCGCCGAGCACGGCCCGCGCGGCGGCGGGCGGGCTGGTGGCGCGGTCCCGTTCCACGACGACGAGCGCGCACAGGTCGTCGCCGCGCACGGCCTCTTCCTGCCGCAGGACCTCGCCCGCGGCGACGCCTTTCGCCGTGGACCGGGAGCACACGATGTCCGCCACCGACCGGGTCCACCGCACCCCGGACGCGGACAGCGCGACGCCGTGGCGGCGCAGTTCCTGCTTCACGTCGTCGCGCAGCTCCTGCTCGATGTCCGCGTGCGGGTCGTGCAACCACGCGTCGAGCAGCAGGATCCGGTCGTCGAGCGTCAGGTCGCCCGCCGGCTCCACGGCCATGCCGCGGGCCGCGAACCACCGCGCCAGCGCGACGGCGACGAGCGGATCGGCCTCCCCCAGCCGCTCCCAGCCGTCCTCTTCGGACTCGACCCGGCCCACCGCCCACCCGATGAACGGCTCCCCGACCAGCACCTCGTCGAGCCGCGCGGCGAACGACGTCGCCCACGTGCCGAGGAACGCGGCCTCCTCCGGCGCCAGCTCGGCGACCCGCACCCCGTCCCGCCACGGTGCGACGCCGCCGTCGGCGACCATCGCGGCGAGGTGCAGCTCGGCGTCCACGTCGCCGAGCAGGCCGGCGTAGTTCAGTCCCTCCTGGACGGAGCCGAGTTCCGGCAGGGTGGCGGTGAGGCCGATGACGGCCACCTCGTCGAGCCGGGTCACCAGCGCGTTCACCACGAGCGCCCACCAGTCCAGGAGGTGGTGGCACTCGTCGAGCACGACGCAGCCGATGCCGAGCCCGGCGATGCGGTCGATCAGCTTCGCGGCGCGGGCGCCGAGCAGCTCCCCGGCGGGCAGGCCGACGTCCTCGCCGGTGGCGAGCGAGCGGCGCAGGATCCGGACGTGCCTGCCCAGTTCCTTGCGCGCCCGTGCCGGGTCGCGCCGCTCGACCGCATCGACCCGGTCCCGCGCCGCGTCCTCCCCCGCCTTCGCGGCGACCTCGGCGAGCCACAGCCTGCGCGCGGCGGCGTGCAGGTCGTCGGCGGCGGCGCCGGGGTTGCCGAGCAGCTGGTAGGTGAGCGAGTACAGCTGCGCGGGCCGGTCGAGGCCGGTGCTCGCGAACTCCTCCGGCACCGCCCCGAACAAGGCGACCGCGCCCCGCCACTGGTCGCGGATGGCGGTGGTCGGGGACAGCACGAGCGTGCGGGCGCCGAGCCTGCGTGCCAGCTCCAGCCCGACGAGCGTCTTGCCGGCGCCAGGCGGCGCGCACACGTGCCAGCGGCGGTCGGTGACGTGCCCGCACAGGTCCAGCAGGTGCCGCTGCGACTTCCGCCACGCGAACGCCGGCGCGAGCCCGTCCCAGCCTCCCGTCACCGGCACCTCCGCGTCGTCGTGCTACATCCGACCACAGGCGACGAGCAACAGTTCCTGTGCGGTGGCCGACACCTCCTCGCCGTCGCCGTGGCTCCAGTCGAGATCGGTCGCGACCAGGCGTTTCCCGGCGAGGTCGACGCCGAAGAACCCGGCCTGGTCCGGCACGATCCGGTCGAGGACCAGCCGCAGCCGGTCGGGCGGCACCTGCCTGCCGAGCCCGAGCGCGACGGTGATGTCGAGGCCGTGGATGACGTCGTGGCACAGGGCGCCGACGTCGCTGCCCGGCCGCCACGGGTGCCGGGTGTTGTCCCGCAGCGCGGCGGTCAGCTCGGCGCTGGTGAGCCGCCCGGCGTCCGCGCGGGCGAGTTCGTCGGCGGCGCGGTTGATCTCGTCGGCGGTCGTGGCGCGCAGGAACCGGGCGTCGGGCTCCCGGAACGGCGCGGTCATGTGCGCGACCACCTCGCGCACGCGCCAGCCCGCGCACAGGCTGGGCGCGTCCCACTGCTCCTCGGTCAGCCCGGCCAGGACCTCGGCCAGCTCGCCGCGCTCGGCGGCGATGGTGTCGCGGATCATGTGCGTTCCCTTCCGTCGGGGGTTCTGCCGACCTACCGACGAACGGGGCACGCCCGATCCGACATCAGCACTCGATGACGTTCACGGCGAGCCCGCCGCGCGCCGTCTCCTTGTACTTGACCTTCATGTCGGCGCCGGTCTCGCGCATGGTCTTGATGACCTTGTCGAGCGTGACGACGTGGGTGCCGTCGCCGCGCAGCGCCATGCGGGCGGCGTTGATGGCCTTCACCGACGCCATCGCGTTGCGCTCGATGCACGGGATCTGCACCAGCCCGCCGACCGGGTCGCAGGTGAGGCCGAGGTTGTGCTCCATGCCGATCTCGGCGGCGTTCTCGACCTGCTCGGGGGTGCCGCCGAGCACCTCGCACAGCGCACCGGCGGCCATCGAGCAGGCGGAGCCGACCTCGCCCTGGCAGCCGACCTCGGCGCCGGAGATCGACGCGGTCTCCTTGTAGATGACGCCGATCGCGCCCGCGGTGAGCAGGAACCGGACGACGCCCTCGTCGGTCGCGCCGGGCACGAACCGCGCGTAGTAGTGCAGGACGGCGGGGATGATCCCGGCCGCGCCGTTGGTGGGGGCGGTGACCACGCGGCCACCGGACGCGTTCTCCTCGTTCACGGCGAGCGCGAACAGGTTCACCCAGTCCATGACGCGCAACGGGTCGGTGGAGAAGGGGTCGGTCGAGAGGTGCTCGTACATCTCGCGTGCGCGGCGCCGGACCTTCAGGCCGCCGGGGAGCGTGCCGTCCTGCGTGTAGCCGCGGCGGACGCACTCCTGCATGACGTCCCAGATGTGGCTGAGCCCGGCGTGCACGTCGGCGGCAGGCCGCCACGCGGTCTCGTTGGCCAGCATGATCTCGCTCACGGGCAGCCCCGTGCGACGGCAGTGGGCGAGCAGCTCGGCACCGGTGCGGAACGGGTAGGCGACCTCGGTGTCGTCGACCTTGATGCGGTCGGCGCCCTGCGCGGCCTCGTCGACCACGAACCCGCCGCCGACGGAGTAGTACGTGCGGGCGCGCAGGGAGTTCCCGTCCCCGTCGAAGGCCTCGAACGTCATGCCGTTGGGGTGGAACGGGAGGCTGCGCCTGCGGTGCAGGACGAGCGCGTCGTCGTCGAAGGTGATCTCGTGCGTGCCCAGCAGCCGCAGCTTCTTGGTGACTCGGACCTGCTCGACCCGCTCCTGGACGGTGTCGGTGTCGACGGTCTCCGGCTGCTCGCCCTCGAGCCCCAGCAGCACGGCGGGCCCGCTGCCGTGCCCGTGCCCGGTCGCGCCGAGCGAGCCGAACAGCTCGGCCTTGACCGCGTTCACCGAGGTCAGGAGCCCGTCGTCGGCGAGGCCCGTCACGAACGTGCGGGCGGCCCGCATCGGCCCGACGGTGTGCGAACTGGACGGCCCGATACCGACCGAGAACAGGTCGAACACGCTGATCGCCATTGAACCTCCGAGGCACCCGCCGCTACCGGTTCATGGTAGGTCGGGTGCCGGGGCACATGTCGTCGGACCGGCCGGCTGCCCGGGGCAAGCCGGCCGGTCCGCCCCCGACCGATTCGCGTGCTCCCCTGTCGTACCGCCCCGTCCCACCGGGGGCAACTCGACGGCGATGACGGAGCGTGTCCGGACGGGTGACACCTGCGATGTTCGCCGCGGCCGCGCACGTGTCTCGTCCGCGGGCCACACGACGCGGTCGACGACCGCTCGCCCGGCCCCGCCGTCGCTCACGCCAGCGCGTCCGCCGCCACGGCGGCCGCGGCGGCCAGGGCCGCGTTGTCGTACTCCGCGTCCGCCACCTCCTTGGTGGTCAGGACCGCGATGACGACCGGGGTGCCGTCGGGGGTCCAGGTGATCGCGACGTCGTTGGCCGAGCCGAAGGCACCGCTGCCCGTCTTGTCCGCGGTCGTCCAGTCCGCGGGCAGGCCCGCGCGGATGCGCTCGCCGCCGGTCTTGTTCGCCAGCAGCCAGTTCTTCAGCCGCGCACGCTCGGGCTCCCCAAGCACGTCGCCCAGCACGAGCGACCGGTAGCCCTCGCCGATGGCCGCCGGGGTCGTCGTGTCGCGGTGGTCGCCGGGGACGGCCGTGTTCAGCTCGGGCTCCCAGCGGTCGAGCCGCGTCCGCGTGTCCTTGATGTCCCGAGCGAACGCGGTGATCGCCTCCGGGCCGCCGAGCAGGCGCAGCAGCAGGTTCGCAGCCGTGTTGTCCGACCGCGTGATCGCCGCCTCGCACAGCTCGGCGACGGTCATCCCGGTCGCCACCCGCTCGCTCGTCACCGGCGAGTTCACCACCAGGTCGTCCTCGGTGTACCGCACGACGGTGCCGAAGAAGTCCTCCTCGAGCGGGTGCAGCCGCAGCAGCGCGGCCGCCGCGTACGTCTTGAACGTCGACATCACCGGGAACGGCTCGTCCTGCCGGTAGGACAACGTCCGTCCGGTGTGGACGTTCACGGCGTACACGCCGAGCCGGATGCCGTAGCGCTCCTCCACGTCGCGCAACGGCGCCGGGTCGGCCACCGTGCTCGCCGACGAGGTCGTCGACGGCGGTGGCGCCGCGGCCTCGGTGGGCGCGGTGGGCGCGGCCGAGCACCCCGTCACCAGCGCCACGCCGAGCAGGCCCGCGAGCACGGCTTGCCGTCTGTTCCCCATGTGTGCCCCTTCCGCTGTGGATCACCACGAAGGAAGCACACCCCGCGCGCCGCGCGCCAATAGAAGACCCGCCGACAGCCGATATTCTTTTGGAATCACCGCAGGTCAAAGCCCTGAGAACTCACCACCTCCCGGACCGCAACTCGGTCACCGCGAGCCGCGCGCACTCTCCGATCGCCGCGTCCACCGCGGGCAGGAACCCGTCCGCCCGCGCCGCGAACGTGAACACCGCGACCGCGATCGGCGTCTCCCCCGGGAACGTGACGACCGCCACCTCGTTCCGGATCGCGCCGATCGTGCCCGTCTTCCCCGCGACCACCACGCCCGCGTACGGGAACCCGGCCCGCACCCGGTGCGGCCACACCTGCAACCCGAGCAGCCGCCGCATGAACGCGCACCATGCCGGCTCCACGACGGCGTCCGACCAGATCGCCGCGAGCAGCCGCGTCATCTCCCGGGCCGTCGTGGCGCTCGCGAACGCGGGGTCGTAGGCGCTGACGGTGAGCGCGGCGTCGTTGTCCTGGAGCAGCGCGAACGCCTCGGCCGCCGACGCGGCGCCGGTGTCACGCACGAGCGCGGCCTCGACGTCGGCCTGCCCGCCGACCACCTTGGTCGCGGACAGCCCGCAGTCGGTCAGCACCGCGCGCACGGCGTCGAGGCCGACCTCGCCGAGGATCACGTCGGCGGCCGCGTTGTCCGACACCGCGATCATCGACGCCGCGAGGTCCCGCCACGACAACGTGACCGGGTCCAGGAACGCCGCGATCCCGGTCGGCCCCGGCGAACCGGACGCGGGGTGCACGCGCACGGTGGCGGTGGGGTCGAGCGTCCCGGCCGCGAACCGCGCGCACAGCCCGACGAGCAACGGCAGCTTGTACACCGACGCCATGACGACCAGCTCGTCCGCGCCGACGGCCACCTCGCGGCCCGGCGAGCCGGCGATCGGCACGGCGTGCACCCAGCCGGTGGCGCCCGCGTGCCGGAGCGTGTCGCGGATGCGTTCCTCAACGGACGGCATGGTGCTCCTCGGACAGCGCGGTCTCGACAACGGCCCGCAACCCGGGTTCGGTGCGCCACACCAGCCGCACCCGCAGGAAGAAGTCGTCACCGCCGAGCGCGACCCGTTCGACCCCGGGTGCACGCAACCCGGGGTCGGCGGTGAGCCCGAACGCGGTGCCCGAGGCGACGGCCGCGACGACGTCCCGGTCCGTCGGCGCGGTCACCAGCACGGGGTCGATCCCCTTGGCGCGTAAGGAATCGACGAGCAGGTCGCAGGCGGCCGTGTTGTGGCTGCGCGGCGCGGTGGCGAGCGCGAGGTCCCGCAGGTGC
Source organism: Actinophytocola sp. KF-1 (assembly GCF_054661535.1). Taxonomy (NCBI): domain Bacteria; kingdom Bacillati; phylum Actinomycetota; class Actinomycetes; order Pseudonocardiales; family Pseudonocardiaceae; genus Actinophytocola; species Actinophytocola sp. KF-1. The sequence goes on from NZ_BAAFVK010000029.1 coordinate 17,417, forward strand.
GCGAACCGCTGGACCGTTCTGCCCGCGGGCACGAGGAAGTCGGCGGGCAGCTTGACGACGGCGCCGCACGCCAGCGGGTGCACCAGGGCGGGGTGGTGCACCACGGCACAGTCCAGCTGCCCGGCGACCACCGCCGCGACGAGCTCCACAGTGGACGCCACGGTGGCCGCGGCCCGCGCCCCGGCACGCCGCACCGCGTCGACGACCGCCGCGACGTGCCATGCCGGCACCTGCGGCACCACGCCGATCCGCAGTTCGGTGCGCGCGTCCCGGTGCCGCTGCGCGTCCTCGGTGAAGCGCGCCGCGTCGGCGAGCAGGGCCGTGGCACGAGGTAACAGCTCCGCCCCGGCGGACGTCAGGCCCACGCCGCGCGCGGTGCGGGTGAGCAGGGTGACGCCGAGCCGGTCCTCGAGCCGCCGGATCCCCTGGGACAGCGGCGGTTGCGTCATCCCGAGCCGGTCGGCGGCGTGCCGGAAGTGCCCCTCCTCAGCGACGGCCACGAAGAAGCGGAGATGTCGAAGCAGATCCACGGGGTCATCAAAGCAGGGGGCACCGACAGTTTTCGGGGCGTGGCAGGATCCACCGCGTGAGCGACGACGAGCGCACGTGCGGACGTCCCACTCGCGCGGGCGCGCCCTGCCGGGTGCGGCTCAGCGAGGCGGAGGAGGCGTGCGGCATGCACGCCGCGGCCGCCGGTCACGGCCCGGGGCGCGTGTTCGAAGTGGACGGCGAGCAGGTGGTGTCGGTGGCAGGTACGCCTACCGGTGGCGCGGCAGCCCACCACTGGCGGTCGGCGACCGGGTTCTGCTGCCGGAGAACTGGCTGAGCCGCACGAAGGACGGCCCCGGCCACTGGTTGGGCGTGATCACCGACCTGGGCACGACGTACACGGGAACGCTCGCGCACGTCGTCGACCGAGTGCCGGAGCGTTGAGGGCGGCCGCCGGCCCCCGATTTCCAGCCTACGGCAAGCCACCGACGACGACGGCCCGCGAAGGGGCAGTTGTCCACAGGTGGGCCGGTTATCCACAGTCCCCGGCTGCGACCCGGAATTGTCGCCCCCCACTGGTAGACTGGCAAGGCGGGTGGCCCCCGGGTTCGGGTGGGGCTTGGGTACCGGCGGTTTCGCGGTTTCCGCGGTGCGACATCGCGGTTCAGCGCGTCGGCGGCTCGCGTCGACCGGATCCCCCCTGTGAGGGTCCTTCACGACCACCGGGCACGGGTCCACACATCCAGGCGCTATGAACTGAAACACGTTTCAGCTAGCCTCGACAGCATGATTGCCACGGTGGTGTGGGGCACGGGCAACGTAGGCCGTGCCGCGATACGTGCGGTCGACGCCCACCCGGCGTTGAAGCTGACCTCCGTCATCGTGCATGACGAGGCCAAGGTCGGCCGGGACGCGGGGCTCCTCGCCGACCTCGGCCACGAGACCGGAACCCCTGCCACCAACGACATCGACGCGGTCCTCGCGGCCGGCCCGCGTGCCGTGGTCTACGCCGCGTCCGGGGACGTCCGCTTCGACGACGCGTTCGCCGACATCCTCCGGGCCGTCCGGGCCGGCGCGGTGGTCGTCACGCCCTCGCTGTACCCGCTCTACGACCAGCGCAACGCACCGCGGGAATTACGAGAACCCGTTCTAGATGCGATCCGCGACGGCGGTGGCTCCCTCTTCGTCTCCGGGGTCGACCCCGGCTGGGGCAACGACGTCCTGCCGCTCCTCATCTCCGGGCTGGGCACGCGCATCGACGTCGTCCGCTGTCAGGAGATCTTCGACTACTCGACCTACGAGCAGCCCGACTCCGTGCGCTACCTCGTCGGCATGGGGCAGCCGATGGACTATGAACCCCCGATGCTGCTGCCCATGGTGCCCACCATGGTGTGGGGCGGCCAGATCCGGCTCATGGCCCGCGCACTCGGCATCGAACTCGACGAGCTCCGCGAGACCATGGACCGGCGTCCGCTCGAGCAGACCGTCACGACGCGGACCATGGGCGAGTTCGCCGAGGGCACTCAGGGCGCGGTGCGTTTCGAGGTCCAGGGCATCGTCGACGGCGCGCCGCGGATCGTGATCGAGCACGTGACGCGCATCCACCCGTCGTGCGCGCCGGACTGGCCGCAGCCGCCGAGCGGGGCCGGTGCGCACCGCGTCGTCATCGAGGGCAGGCCGCGGATCGAGGTCACCGTCGAGGCCACCGACGAGGGCGAGAACCGATCCGCGGGCGGCAACGCGACCGCGGTCGGACGCCTGGTCAACGCGATCGACTGGCTCGTCGACGCCGAACCCGGGCTCTACGACGCCCTCGACGTCCCGTTGCGGCCCGGCCGCCTGGAGAGGAAGTGACCACATGCACGTCGACATCCCCGACGGCAAGGACCCGATCGCGTACGTGTGGGGCGAGATGGTGCCCGGCATCGGCACCGCCGCCGCGAACTTCTCGCTCGCCGTGTACTCCCACAGCACGCTCGGGTTGCGGGAGTTCGAGGCAGCGCGCCTGCGGATCGCGCAGCTCAACGGGTGCCTGTTCTGCCAGGACTGGCGCACCGAACGCGACGGCCAGAAGGTCGAACCCGAGTTCGCGGACGCGGTGGCGCAGTGGCGCACCACCGACGCCTTCGACGACCGCACGAGGCTGGCCGCCGAGTACGCCGAGCGGTACGCCACCGACCACCACGGCATCGACGACGAGTTCTGGTCGCGGATGACCGCGCACTACACCCAGAACGAGATCGTCGAGCTGTCCATGAGCATCGGCTCGTGGCTCGCGTTCGGCAGGCTGAACCGGGTGCTGGGTCTGGACACCCGGTGCGTCCTGCCGGTCACAGGTCCTCAGCGATGATCCGCTCGATGTTGCGTTCCGCCAGCGCGGTGATCGTGACGAACGGGTTCACGCTCGTGTTGCCGGGGATCAGCGCGCCGTCCATCACGTAGAGACCGGGGTACCCGTGCAGGCGGCCGTGGTTGTCGGTCGCCTTGTTCAGCACCGCGCCGCCCAGCGGGTGGTAGGTGAGGTGGTCGCCCCAGATCTTGTACGTGCCGAACAGGTCGGTGCGGTAGATCGTCCCCTCCTTGGCGTTGATCTTGTCGAAGATGGTCTTCGCCATGTCGATCGACGGCTGCTTCCACGCCGTCAGCCAGTTGAGGTCCACCCGGTTCGCGGACGGGTTCCACGTGAACTGCGCGCGGTTCGGGTTCTTCGTGATGGACAGGTAGAACGACGCCCACGTCTCGATCCCCGTGGGCAGCGGCGCAACCTCCGCGAACGCGCCGCCCGTCGCCCAGTTGTCGATGCCCGCGGTCGGGATGGACGTCTGCACCGTGCCGGTCGGGTCCCACAGGTGGTTGGCGCGGCCGCACATGACGTTGCCGTTGTCGCCCCAGCCCTTGCCGATCTCGCCGTTCAGGTTCGGCAGCGCGCCGGTGGCCTTCAGCTTCGTGAGCAGCTTGCTGGTGCCGACGCTGCCCGCCGCGAAGAACACACGGTCCGCGGTGACCGTCTTGGTGGCGGTGACGTTGCCGCTCGTGTCCAGTTGCTCGGCGACGACGGCGTAGCGGTCACCCGCCCGCGTGACGGACGTGACGCGGTGCAACGGCGTGATCTGCACGCGCCCGGTCGCACGTGCCTTCGCGAGGTACGTCTTGGGCAGCGACTTCTTGCCGTGGTTGTTGCCGTACAGGATCTCCCCGTCCACGGCCGACTTCGTCGCGGTGCCCGCGGCCTCCTGCTTCATGTAGTTCATGTCGTACACGTTGGGCACGAGCGTGAACGCGAACCCGGACCGCTGCGCGTGTTTGCGGCCGACGCGCGCGTACTGGTAGCAGTCGACGGTCTCCCACCACGCCGGGTCGACGTGGTTGACGCCCAGTTCCGCGTTGGCCCTCGGGTAGTACACGTCGTACATCTCGGCCGGGTCGACCGACGGCAGGACCGCGCCGAAGTTCTCCCGCTTCGGGGTGACGGCCATGCCGCCGTTGACGAGCGAACCGCCGCCGACACCACGTCCCTGGTAGACGATGATGCCGCCGAACTCCTCCGCGTCGAGGATGCCCGTGTAGCGCGGCACGTCCTTGTCGAGCGGGAAGCCGAGGAAGTTGCTGAGAGGCTGCTTGGTCCTGGTGCGCAGCCAGTAGGACCGGTAGTCGGGGGTCTTGGTGTTGGCGAAGACCTTGCCGTCGCTGCCGGGGGTGTCCCACGCCATGCCCATCTCGAGCATGTGGACGTCCACACCGGCCTGGGCGAGCCGCAGCGCGGTCACCGCGCCGCCGTAGCCGGTGCCGATGACGAGGACGGGCACGTGTGCCCCGTCCCCGATCGCGGCGGCGGCCCGCCCGGCGAGGGCAGCGGTGGCGAGAATAGAACCAGTTCCAGCGAGGAACAGTCGACGGGAAACACGCGGGGATACGTTGTCAGACGCCATTGTCGTCATGCGGTGAGCTTCCTCACATGCGCAGGGATTAGAACCTGTTATACGTAACGAGGAAGGTCAAGTCACTACATACTGGCGGGTAACTTATCCCCACGTGAGCGGGTCGAGGTGGAGGTAGAACCGCTGCCGGTCCGCGTCCAGCGCGATCCCGTAGCGCGCCGCGAAGGCGTCGTCCGCGGCGCGGACCTCGTCCTCGTCCCGCCACGTCTCCCGGGCGTTGGTCAGCAGCAAGGAGATGTCGGCGTACCGGTCCGCGAGCCCGAGCCGCCCGAGGTCGACGAACCCGGCGAACGCGAACGTGCCGGGGTCGAGGACGATGTTCGGCAGGCAGAGATCACCGTGGCAGACAACGAGATCCTCGCGTGCGAGCCACCGGTCGACGTCCGCGGCGAGCCGCGCGAGCAACTCGGTGGGCGGCGTCCCCTGTTGCTCGACGGGCAGGAACTCCGGGTTCACCGCGCCTCGCGCGACCACGTCCTGCGCGCGCGCGAACATCCGCGCCAGGTCACGGCGGAAAGGGCAGTCACCGGCGGGCAGCGCGTGCAACGCGCGCACGGCCTCGGCGATGGACGGCCACGCGCGACGCAGGTCCGGCGCCGGCACCGCGTCGGCCGGTACCCCGCGGACGGCGCTGGTCACCAGCCGGCCGTCGGCTCCGTCGACGTCCCAGTCGAGGACGACGGGCCCCGGAATGCCCTGGTCGCTGAGCCACCGGACCCGGTCCCGTTCCTGTTCGAGGAGTTCCCGCCGTCCCCGCTTGGCGTACCGCGTCCCGTCCGCGCTGCGGAAGACGAGGTCCCCCGACTCCCCGCCGGCGACGGGCTCCCACCCTGCCGTGCTGATGCGTCCCCCTCCCCTGTGATCACCACACTAGTCGAGGCCCCGTTTGCCAGGCGCCCAGAAGGCCTTGACGACGACCTCCTTCCGCGACCAGCCACGCTCCCGCACGAGGTGACGGCGCACGGCCTGGCACGCACGCGCTTCCCCTGCGACATAGGCGACCCCCGGTTCGTCGGGCAGTTCGAGGGCCCGCACCGCGTCGGTCACCGAGGAGCCGGCGGTCCGGTGGACCCAGACGACGGCACGTGACAGCGGCAGGTGGTCCTCGGGGCCGTCGACTTCGACGATCCCGTGGACACGGGCGGAACCGGGCAACGCGCGGAGCATGGCCCCGAAGGCCACGGCAGCGGTCTCGTCGCCGACGAAGACGTGGTACGGCGCGCGGTCGGCGAGGACGAGCCGCCCTTCCGGCCGGGTGAACGCGACGCGGTGCCCGACGCGGACCGCGCGTGCCCAGCGCACGCCGGGTCCGTCCCCGTCGTGGTCGAGGACGCACAGTTCGAGGCGGCCTGCCGGGTCGTGGTCCCAGACCGAGTAGGTGCGGAGGGTGTCGCGCAGGCCGTGGAGCCAGTTCTGGGCGGACCGCAGGTCGCCGACCAGCACCCGGACGTGCTGCCCGGGTGTCCAGTCAAGGCCGCGCAGCGCGTCGCCGACGATCCGGATCCGCCGCGTCCGCGGGGTGAGGTCGTCGACCACGTCCACGGTGCCGTGCACGAAGAACCGGTCCAGCACCCGGGCTGCTGTCGCCGGCACGCGATGCGAACGGTCAGCGCCGCTACACCGAGGCCGACCTGCCCCGCGTGGCGATGATCCTGATCGGCAAGGAGGCGGGCCTGGGCTTGCGCCAGCTGCGCGAGATCCTGTCGACGAGCAACCCGATGGACCACACGGACCTGCTGCGCGAGCACGTGGCGGTGCTGGAGCAGCGCATCCGTCAGGCGCAGCGGGCCAAGGAACTCATCGAGCACGCCCTGGCCTGCCCGACCCCGTTCCCGGACTGCCCGACTGCGATCAACCGAATCGCGTCCCGCATCCCGAACGCCTGACCGGACGGCTCCCCGGTCGGCCGAGCACGTGGTGGCCGCGCAGGAAGCGACCTTCGGCACACCGCCCGACTCCCCCAACCGGACCCGCGCTGGGTCAGCAACCGACCGCACCGTGGGGGTGTGGGGGGTCGCCCCCCACAACGAACAAAGGAGACCGGGAAGGCGCACCGCGCCGAACAGGCCGAGCGTGGGGCGGGTGGGGCTCGAACCCACGGCCAAGGGATTATGAGGGATGCCACCCACGTGGCATACGCCATCTACCTGGTCAGATCCACCTTAGAGTTGCACAGCGGGTGCGACCGTAGGTGCGAATCGACCACGGTTCGCACCCATCCCCGCACCCAAGGCTTCCCCTCCCGACGATGACCGCAACTCGCGCGTCCCCTTCACGTGCGCAAGCCTCCTACTTTGCCCACCCCACTTCGCGGCAAGTTTATAGGCTTGCGATCGTCTCCAAAGACTCAATATGCATTGGATCGCATCCAACCACAAGAGCTACCCTGTCAGGATGATTGAGGAAACGATAGCCACCGCACCCATGTCGTCATTTCGACGCTTCATCGCGTCAGTCGAGTTCGCTCTTTCCGCAGTACCAACAGAACCCTCAATAAGCGAGACCGCTTTTATGCAAAGATACATAGAGATCCTCGAATATCTCACCCCCGAACAGCGCAACATATTAGGGGAATACACCGAGAGGATCGGCAATATCTATACGGAGATGGCGGATTTCGCAAGAAAGAAACAGCAAGTCTGGCGAACCATCGATTTATCCGAAATTGCGGATCCGCAGACAAGAGCGGCTGTGGAGATTATATTTAACGAAATTATAGACGAGGGATCGTGGTCAACAGCAGATAGGTTCCATGTCGACGCCGCCGCAATTGGCATTATATGCGCGTTTGAACTGTTCGCCACACAATTATTTCAAAGTTTTTTTACCCTTCGGCCAGAGGCGGTTCCTGGAGGAAAATCGATCCCACTAAGCCTCGCCGTAAGTTCCGACAGCATCAAGATTCTAATCCGAAGGTTCGCTCAGGAGAAAGCTCGCGAAGTAACGTACTCCGCCATGGAAGAATGGCTTCCACTATTAGCAACACATTGCGGCATAACATTGCATAAGCGGTTTTCAGAGTGGCCAGAGAACTGGCGCAACCTATGCTGGTTGCATGCGCGCAGGAATAGCATTATTCATGCTGGAGGTGCTGCCGATGCCAAACTTGCCGCCAAAGCGTCGCGGCTTGGTATGCGGATGCAAGAACGGGAAGCAGAGACAAGGCTGAGCGGCAAGGAGGTACGCGCGGCTGCATATCATGCGGTTCAAGTGGCTGCTCAACTATTATTCGGGTTCATTGCGCATCAAACCGACGCGATCAACCGAGACGAAACGCTAACACGCCTTGCCATAAGCGTGGCTAATATGCAATTAGCGCTTGCCGACCGCGATCTTGTGCAAATCGCCTATTCAATGAGACCTCACATCTCATTTGATAGCCAGCAGCGCGTAACCGAATGGGACATCGCACAGTGGACTGTGATGGTTCTAGCAGGAAATGAGGAATCAGCTCGCGCGGAGGCTTCAAATTCAGAGTGGCCACAATATCCAAATTACCAAGTGTTAAAAGAGGCACTAGTCGGGACTCCTGACTCCACCCGAGAAGCACTCAGGAAAGCTCTGGGCGACGAGTTCACGATGGTCGACGTTCTATTCTCGCGTAATTACACGCTAATCAAGAGAGTTATTCGCGCCAACCCAGAGATATTTAATGAATTCAGACTAGACGAAGCAGGACATGAGAAGAATCTGACAGGAGACATTTAGCATGGTATATGTCGCCATAGAAGCAAAATTTCAAGTCTACACAATGGCGATGTAATGCGCCACCAGACGAGCAAGGAACCTAGGGGGTACGATCCGCCCTTGTCGTCTAGCGGAGGGAATGACTATGACTCAGCTACAAGAACTTGACACCGAGCGAACGCTTGTCCTGCTGAAACCGGATGCTGTGGCCCGCGGACTAGTAGGACGCATCACAGCCCGGTTCGAAGATGCCGCATTGAAGATCGTTGGTGTCAGAATGAAGCAACTCGACCCAGAGTTCACTCGGAAACACTACTTCGATCTTGAGGATCGACTCGGCGCAGAGATCTACAACACCACCGCCAGCTTCATGCAGATAGGGCCAGTCATCGCACTTGCGCTTGAAGGCGTTGACGCCGTAGCAAAGGTTCGGAAGATCATCGGAAGCACCTATCCCGATCAGGCCGCTCCTGGCACCGTGCGAGGCGACTTCGCACACCAGACCAGGGCGTCTTCGGAGGCCAGCGGCAAGGCCGTGATGAACCTCGTTCACGCGTCCGGTAACTCGGAAGAAGCAAAGTACGAGGTCAGGTTGTGGTTCGACTCGTCGGAACTCTACGAGTACGAGACACTGGCGGAGAAGTACGCCTACTGAGTGGAGCACGGGTTGACTTCTGGCGCGGAACAATGCGAGTCGGTGGCAGACCTCGAAAGAGCCTTCCACCAGGAGATCCTTACGGACCGGCGCACCGCGGCCGAAACGGCCTACGCCTTAGCCTGGCGATACCGGACTGAGTACGTCGACTGCGTGCAGTCTCCATGCGAGACTGCACGCAAGTGGGCACTTCGGTCGATTGAACTACTCGACGCGTTGCCGTCGGACACTCTGGCGCAAGTGAGCAGCACTCGCCTGTCGGTCGGTGGCGTCGAGCTGCCCGCGCTGCTGCATGCAGACGTGGTCCGCGCACGGCTCGCCGACCTGCTACGCGTGTAGAGGCGTCACCCGTTCAGCACGCCGTCCAGGTACTGCTGCACCGGCTCGAAGAACCCGTACGGCACGTACTCGGCGAGCTGGCCGTGCTCAGCCCACGCGAGTTCGACCAACTCTTCGTCGTCGACCACTGTGGCCTCGCCGCTCACGACGTCGCAGGCCACGTAGACCATGGTCCGGCCGGTCGCCGGGTGCACTCGCTCGCCGAGCACCTTCGCCTCGGCGACCGTCAGGCCCGTCTCCTCCTGGGCCTCGCGTACGGCCGCCTCACCTGCTGACTCCCCCGCCTCGACCTCACCCGCCGGGAACTGCCAAGACAGGGTGCCTTCCTTCACCCGGCGTCGGACGAGCAGCACGCGCCCGCCCTTGACGATGACCGCGGCCGCGATCGGCGGGCGCGGACTGTCAGGAGTCGGCTCAGTCACTTGCTACCTCCAACGCTTCCAGTACGGGCGGGAAGATCCGGTCAGCGGGGATGAAGCGAGTCAGGTCCCGTCGATCTACCCAGGTGACGCTAACATTCTCGACAACATCGACGTTTTCGGCGTTGCCGGTGAGATATTCGCACAGCAGGTATTCGCACATCACGTTCGTTATCGGGTGAAGCCGACTTCCCAGCGAACGCACGACCGCGCAATGGACCCCGGTCTCACCAAGTGTTTCTCGCACAGCGACCGTTTCCGGGGAAACTCCGGGTTTCACAACTCCGGCCGGGAATTGCCATGAGATCCCTCCCCCGTCCTCGCCGCGACGGCAGACGATCAGCACGTCCGACTCGTTGACGACCACCGCGATGGCCACGCGGAACGCCTGCGCGTCGCTCGGCGTCGGTGGGTGGCTGTCTCCACCCGCGATCTGAGCGAAGCGTCGCTTCGCGCCGTCCGGCGCCTGCTCCAGTGCAGTGTCCAGCGCCTGCTGGATCTCCGGCCTCGGCACGAGGGCCGGCTTCTGGTGCCACGCGGCAACGGTGCGCTGCGCCACCCCGAGGTGGCTGGCGAACCCGTCGTTGCTCATCCGCAGCGCAGCCTGTAGCGCGCATGCGCGCCGACCGGTCCACGGACTCGCCGACTCCATGATCAGCCGCCCCAGTCGCCGCTATGTGCACTGCTTTTGCAGTGGTTTTGCAGTGCTTCTGCGCTGGTCATGCATGGGTTGTGCGCGGCTTTCGCCGTTGACTTGGGGGCATGCGAAACAACCATCTCCACGCCTCACCGAGAGGTCCGCTCGCGGCCCGAACGCCGGTCTCGGACCACGGCCGCGACGTTGGCGTTCAGCTCCTCCAACCGACGGCTGATCGACCGCATGTCGTCGAGCCGGTCGTTGATGGACGCGATCTCATCGAGTCGGTCGTTGATCGCCCGGAGCTGGTGTTCGATCGCTGCCAGACGGGCAGGGATGTCCTCGTCGTCGAAGCGGTAGATCGGCTCGCCAACGCTCGGCGGGACGCGTCCATGCAGGACCGCGGTCAAGTGCTGGGGATGCCAGTCGAGCGCAAGGGACAGGGCTTCCAGAGTGCGCGTGTTCCGACGACGCTGGACCACGTTGCGCATGATCTCGCCGACCACCGCCTTGGACACCCGCGACCGCTCGATCAGGTCGCGCTGCCGAAAGCCCAGCTCAGCCGAGCGCTGATTGATCGCTCTCGCGACCGCAGCCCAATCTTCCGTCACCCATTCCTCCGCGCTCCGCCTCAGCCGAGCGTATCGCGGTCCTGATTTCGCGGGCTGGTTCCACCACACAATCCCGTGCGATTTCGACCCATTCGTGCTTCATCGGGATGAAATCATCCCTGATTTTTGATTGAAGTCAGACTTTCGAGCAGTTGGGACCATTCCAATGACCACAGACATGGCTGGCGCGGACGTGCCAGCGTTCTACACCGTCCGAGAAGCCGCGCGGATTCTTCGCGTGGACCGAGCAACCCTCTACCGGGCGATCAGGGACGACGCGTTCCCGGTCGTCAAGCTCCGCTCGCGGTACGTCGTACCGGCTGCGGCGCTGAACAAGCTCATCGCCCAGGCCGCCGAGTCCGGCGGTTGCATCGACGTGGCCCAGATGGCCGCCGAGCGGCGCACCACCCGAGAGGTTGAGCGTCTTCGCGGAGGTGCGTGGTGATGACCTCCGATGACCGGTCGCGGTTCGTGGGCATCGCGTGGCGGCTGGACCGCCTGCGGTGGGTGCCCCGTGACGTGCTCGGCGAGATTGTGCAACGAAGCGGTAACTGTGTGGCCGCTTTGACAAGTAGGCAAATTCCGGAGCTGATCCGGGTCGACGCTGTCGATCGTGAGTTCGCATCCCGGCTGTGCGCGCAGTGTCCGGTTCAGGACGAGTGTCTGGAACTTGAGTTGCGCATGGCTGGCGAGGAGACCACCGGTGTGTGGGGCGCTCTGAACGAGCGTGATCGTCGGGCGCTCTACCCGTACTGGCGGCAGCGCGGCGAACGCGCCGAGCCCCTCGATACCGACGGCGACCTGGAGGGAGGTGAGTGGCCTTGAACGCCATCAGCGTGACCCCCACGCAGGTTCTCGCCGGTGTGGGTGTGCTGCTCGTCTTCCTGTGGGTGTGGCGGGCGAGTGTGCGCCGAGCCAAGGCCGCCCGCGATGCCGCGCGGAGTGGTGCGCGGTTGCTGTCGCTGGCCGGGCGGGTGTTGTTCACCGCTGGGTTGATTGTGGCGGTGCAGTGGGTGGTGATCACGCATCCCGGTAACCCGTGGCTGCTGCTCGCGGTCCTGGGGTTCCCGGCGCTTTTCTCCTCCTACGCGCTCACCCGCGCGCTCACCGTGACCACGGTGGACAGTCGGAGGGACCGGCGATGACCCAGGACAGGAGGGGAGGGGTGGCCGCTGCCGGGCGGCCACCCGCCGGTCCCCAGGACGCCCGGCACATCCCTTTGACCCGTGCGCAGCGGCTCGCGCAGGACGCGGCCGAGGCCGCCGAGCTGCGCGCCTACCAAACCGACCCGGACGTGATCGCGCTCCGCGTCGAGCGGGTCCGGTCGCAGGTGGACCGGCTGTGCTGGGCCGGGATCGTGTGCGGGCTGGCGTTCACCATGACCAACGTCCAGACCTTCGCCGCTGCCGGAGCTGCCGCGTGGTCGCTGCCATGGCTGGCCGCCTGGCTGCTCGACCCCACGGTGTCGATCGTGTTGCTGGCAATCCTGCGCGCCGAGCAGGTCACCGCCCGCTACCAGGTCCAAACGGGGCCGTGGGTACGGCGGGCGAAGTGGTTCACGCTCGCCGCCACCTACGTGATGAACACATGGGCCTCCTTCGCGGCCGGATCACTGTCCGGGATCGTGCTGCACTCGGTACCGCCCCTGGTGGTGTTCGTCGCCGCCGAGGCCGTGACCGACCTGCGCGACAAACTCACCGAGGCCGTGAACGCCGCGTTCACGGAGGCCGTTCACCGGGCCGGGCCGGTCGTTCATGAACGTCCACGAACGACACGGCGGTCCTTCGCGGACTACCTCGCCGACGCACGTCGCGCGTGGACGCCCGGCGTCGTGGTGACGCCTGCGTGGGTCCGCGAGGTCACGAGCTGCTCGCGTGGTCTGTCCTCGCGTGTGGCCGCTGCGCTCGCGGAGGAGGTGCGTTCATGAACGAGGACTCGATGCCCGTGCCCGCCGAGTCCCGCGATCTCGTGGACGTCGGGCCGGTGTATGACGCGGAGCTGGTCGACGAGTCGCAGCCGTTCTACTCCCAGCCGCGCCTTGGCCGCTTCGCCTCGTGGTGGCTGCGGTCGCCGCGTGTGCCGGTGTGGTTGAAGGACCGGGGCCAGGCGCGGCAGGCAGCCAAGGACGCGGTAGCGGCGGTGGCGCGGTCGCCGTGGCGGTACCTGCGGGCGGTGGTGCGCGGGCTGGTGGCGGCTGTTCGGTGGTGGCGTCGGTGGGTGACCGTGCGGGACTACCGCGAGGCCGCCGAGTCGTCGGAGAAGCTGGCGGACAAGTTCACCGAGATCCGTGCACTCACGCTGTTCCGCTGGAAGGTGACCGGCGCTGTCACCGTCGCGACGATGGTTGCGTTGGCGCTGGTGGAGCTGCTCTACGGTGCCCGCGGATTGTGGTCCGCGGCCGCCCTGGTGTCGCTCGCTCTGGCCGTCCTGGGCCGTCGCCGGGACGGGTCGCCGGGCCGTAAGGCCGTGCTGGCAGG
>NZ_BAAFVK010000030.1:0-26427 GCF_054661535.1 Actinophytocola sp. KF-1
CAACAAGGTCGGCTCGGTCACCGGGATCGTCGGCGCCGCGGGCGGCCTCGGCGGATTCGTGCCACCGCTGGTGATGGGCGCCCTCTACGGCATGCTCGGATCCTACGCACTGGGCTTGGCCGCACTCGCCGTGGTGGCCACCGCCGCACTGACCTTCACCGCGACAGTCGTCCGCCGCGCCGCCGTGCGTGACTGATCCGTGTGGCGGCGTGCCACGTCGTCGCTTCGCGTTCTCCTCCTGCAGGTCGGCCACGTGAGCACCCAGCCGGAGTGGCCGGGACCATCGGCGCACTGGAAGGGACGTTGGGTCGTGTCGATGGCGTGGTCGCGCGCCCATCCTCGAACCGACCAAGCGCTTCGGCTTCGGGAGGATGTCATGACGAACACTCCGCAGAGACGTCCCGTTCATGTGGACCACAGCTGGTTGCTGGCGGCGTGGGGCGTGCCGATGGCCGTCGCAGTGGTGATCACGGTTGTCACGGCCGGGTTCGGCGTCATCGCCATTCCGGTGGCGCTCGTCATCGGTCTGGTCGCCACCGGGTTGCACCTCGGGGCGCGCGGCTGAGCGGACCCACCGCCGCTCGGCGGCGAGGCCCTGTGCCGACGGCATGCGGGCTCGGCTGATCCGCTTGCGGAACACAGCTGCGCGCGCAGCAGGAACCCGGCCCGGCCACGACCGCGGTGCCGCCGAGCAGCACGGTGGGCGCCGCCCGACGGCGTGCGTCAGACGCGCTTCGGACGGGCGCCGGACAGCCCGCACACCCAGCGCATGACGCGGTGTCCCGGGTCGGAGGCGGGCGGGTACATCAACGGGCAGCCGCCGTCGATGACGGTGATGCCGTGGCCGCGGCGGAACACTGCCCGGGCCGAAGGACCGGTTCAGCCACACCTGCCGGATCCGGAGTGCGGCGGGTACCGGGCACTCGCGGCGGCGAGGCGGTGGTCGGCCGGGTCGGCGCCGTCGAGGTGCGCGTTTCCGGGGCGACGTTCGGCATCGGGCGGTGGGCCGTTGGTCCTCGTCACAAGGGCGATGTGGCCCTGTCCCCAAGGGGCGGCGCGAGGGTTTTCTGGTTGTGCAACCTGGGACGAGGAGGCCGCCCGTGGACGAGACGACTGTCGCGTCGGTGATGACGAAGAACGTGGTGACCGCCGTGCCCGGGACGCCGTTCCGGGAGCTGGTCGCGATCATGACGGAGAAGTCGGTCAGCGCACTGCCGGTGGTCGACCAGCAAGGCCGGCCGATCGGCGTCGTGTCCGAGGCCGATGTCCTCGCCAAGCAGGAGTTCCACGGTGGCGGTGACGAACAACCGCGTCACGACCGTGCCGCTCGCGAACGGTGGTACCGCGCACAGGGCGGCAACGCCGCCGAGGTGATGACCACCCCGGTGCGGGCGGTGCACGCGGACGAGCCGGTGAGCGTCGCGGCTCGGCTGCTCGCGAAGGCCGGCATCAGGCGGCTGTTCGTCGTCGACTGGACCGGCAGGCTCGTCGGTGTGGTCGCGCGGCGCGACTTGCTGAAGGTGTACCTGAGCGAGGACGCCGAACTCCGCGCTCGGCTCGTGGAGATGCTCGTCGCTGTCGGCGTTCCCCAGGAGACCGTGAACGTGAGCGTCCACGCCGGCCTCGTGGCGTTGGACGGCGAGGTGTCCCGGCGTGGGCTCGCCGACACCGCCGTCCGGATGGTGCGGGCCGCCCCCGGTGTGGTCGGTGTCCGCAACAACCTCCGCTACCTGGTCGACGACGTGGTCCTCGGCGGGGAGCGCCCCGGTGTGTGGACCGGCTTCAGGCCATGAGTACCGAACCGAGAATTGGGAGACCGTGATGAAGGAACTCACCGTCGACGCCGTGATGACGAAGGAGGTCGTCACGGCACGGCCGGAGACCACGTTCAAGGAACTCGTCACGATGATGAGCGGGCACCGCGTGAGCGGGCTTCCGGTCGTGGACACGAAGGGCAAGCCGCTCGGTGTGGTGTCGGAGGCCGACACCCTGGTGAAGCAGGAGCTGCACGGTGGCGCCGCGAGCCGGCCGTGGCTGGGTCGCAGACGGCGGGCGCGCTGGCAGAAGGCGACGGGACGCGTCGCCGGTGACCTCATGACGGCGCCGCCGGTCACGATCGGCCCTGACGCGACCGTCACGGCCGCGGCCAGGACCATGGCGCACAAGAACATCCGCAGGCTGTGCGTCGTGGACGACGACGGCAAGCTCGTCGGCATCGTGTCCCGGCGGGACGTGATCGGCACCTTCATGCGTGACGACGACGCCATCCGCGCGGACATCGAGGAACACGTGTTCAAGAAGGGCATGTGGCTCTTCCCCGGAAGCCTGACCGTCGAGGTCGCCGAGGGGGTGGCCACCGTGGATGGTTCGGTGGAGCGCCGGACCACGGCTCTGGTGGCCGGGCAGCTGGTCCAGGCTGTCGCAGGTGTTGTCGCTGTCCAGAACAACGTCCGCTACGAGATGGACGACACGGTCACCAGCCCGCTCTAGATCACCGTCGGGACGGGACAGTGACGGAAGTCCCGGGACGGGAGGACCTGTCGCTCTGTGACCGCTCCGGCCGCCAGAGTTCGCTGAAGGTGTGGAACCGGCGGAGAGGAGAACGGAATGACGAGTCTGATGCCACGTTCCTTCGTGGTCCCGGAGTTCGTCCGGATGCTGGAGGGCGGTTGGCCGTTCGGTGACCACCACGCCGTCCGGATCGAGGACTACTACGAGGACGGGAAGTACGTGCTGCGCGCGGAGCTGCCCGGCATGGACCCGGACAAGGACATCCGGATCGCGTTGCAGGGCAACGAAATGACCGTTACGGCTGAGCGGACCGTCGAGACCCACGACAAGCGGCACAGTGAGTTCACGTACGGCCAGTTCGCCAGGACGGTCCGGCTGCCGGCCGGTGCGGTCCCCGACGAGATCGCCGCGACCTACGTGAACGGCATCCTCGAGGTGACCGTGCCGGTGAAGCCGGAGGACAAGGCGAAGCAGATCGAGGTGAAGATCGGCACGTGACCGTGGAACCGGGCGGCGGGACGATACCCGCTGCCCGGCGGTCTTCGCAGGAGGTTGACATGTCCACCACAGAAGTACGCGGACAGGTGCGTGAAGTCATGACGCGGGACGTGCTCGGCATCGTGCCGTCCGCGTCACTCGAGGTGGCGCTGCGCATGATGGTCGAGACGGGGGTGCACCACCTTCCCGTCGTCGACCGGCGACACTGCCTTGGTGTGGTACACGAGTCGGATGTGTTGTGGCGGCTGTGGTCCACGGCCGGAAGCCGCCCGCCGACGGTCGGTGCCGTGGTCAGGAACCCGTCGCTCGCCGTGCAGTTCGACGACTCCGTATGCGTCGCCGCACGTCGGATGGTCGAAGCCGGGACGGACGCCGCGCTGGTGCTCCAGGATGGCAGGCTGGTCGGGATCGTGACAGGAACCGATCTCTTGCGGCTGGTGGCCACGGACTAACCGGACAGGGCCGCCAGCGTGCGGACGCCGCTCGCGGTAAGCGCCGCCGGTGCGATCGAGCCCGCGGGCACCCCTGACGCCGGCTGGACCAGTCCGTTGCCGACGAGGTCGTTGGTGGTGGAGAAATCACACCACAAGCCGTCGACGCTCAGGTTCGTGGCGCGTGCGACCACGATCTGTCCCCGGCCGTCGGCGATCGCCCGCAGCATCGCCCGGTGCCGTGCGGTGAAGTTGTTCGTGGCCATGGGGATCACCTCGCTCGATGTGTGTTCCTTGTCACAAGCCTCCCGGACGGGTGCCAGACGGGGCAGAGGCCAACATCGTCACTTCCACACCACTCAAGGCCTTGGCGAAACGGCTGCGTTCGTATCCGGTGGGGTGGGACTTTCGGCCCCGATGAGGCGGACCGTCGTACCGGTGTGCGGTGGGGTGCCGTGTTGCTGCGATGGAGGCAGGAACGAAGACGAAGAGGTGACTGCCATGTCCGGCGCAGAAGAGCTTCGCGCGGCCAAGGAGTCGCGTGCCGACCTCGTCCGGCGGGCGAACCGGCCGGGTCTCGGCGACTCGGTGACACGCATGGTGAACGCCGCGGTCTACCGGGCGACCCACCAGCCGGTTCGCGACGAGAAACCCCCCACGACCCACCCCACTCCCACAGCGGAGGACACGGCACCGAAGGTTCTCGGTCCGGGCCTCGACGACGCCCTGCGGACCGCAGGCGCCCGGATCGCGGCTCTGGAGCAGAACGCGTTGCGGACACCCGACGGTGTCGTGCGCTACGTCGACATCGGTGGGGGCACGCCGGTGCTGTTGGTGCACGGGATCTTCGGTGGTGCGGACGCGGCGTTGCGGCAGCTTGCGCCGTTCGTTCCCGAGGGGTTCCGGATCATCGCACCGTCCCGCTTCGGGTACCTCGGGTCGGCGCTGCCCGCCGGGGCGAGCCCGGCCCGCCAGGCTGACGCGTTCGCGGCGTTGCTCGACCGGCTGGGCATCGAGAAGGCGGCGGTCATCGCCGCGTCCGCGGGGTCGACGTCCGCACTGCAGCTCGCGATCCGCCATCCCGAACGGGTGGCCGCGCTCGCGCTGGTGTCGCCGAACGGGCCGGGGTGCCAGCACGACCGGCCGCCGATGCCGCGCACCCTCGCGCGGGCGCTGTGGGGTTCGGAGCGGCTGATGTGGTTGCTGCGGCGGCGGTTCACCGCGCGGCTGCTGCGCATGATGGGTGTTCCCGAGGACCTCCCGCCCGGCGACGTCGCCCGTGTCGAGGCCGAGCTGGACGGGATCTTCCCCGTCACCGAACGCGTCCAGGGTGCGCTGTTCGACGCGTTCGTGTCCAACCCGGACATCAACCACGGCTACGAGTTCGCCCGGGTCGCCGCACCGGCCCTCGTCGTGCACGCCCGTGACGACGCGCTCGCGCCCTGCTGGGGCGCCATCGCACTCGCACAGTCGATCCCCGGCGCGCGGCTGCACGTCCTGGAGGACGGCGGCGGTCACCTGATGCTGGGCGAACACCCCGAGGTCGCCGCCGAGATCGGCGCCCTGCTGCGGTCCACCAGGTCCACACCGGACTGAATCAGGAGATGACGATGCCCAAGTACGTGTACGACTTCGCCGAAGGAAACCGGTTCATGGCGGACCTCCTCGGCGGCAAGGGGGCCAACCTCGCGGAGATGACCGTGATGGGCCTCCCAGTGCCGCCGGGGTTCACGATCACCACCGAGGCGTGCCGCGCCTATCTCGCCACCGGTGCCGCGCCCGAGGGCCTGGCCGCCGAGGTGGGCGAGCACCTGCACCGGCTCGAGCAGAGCATGGGCCGCAAGCTCGGCCAGGTCGACGAACCCCTGCTGGTGGCCGTGCGCTCGGGTGCCCGGTTCTCCATGCCGGGCATGATGGACACGGTCCTCGACATCGGGCTCACCGACGACTCGGTGGCGGGCCTCGCGGCGTGGTCCGGCGACGAGCGGCTCGCCTGGGACTCCTACCGGCGGCTCGTGCAGATGTTCGGCACGACCGTGCTGGGGGTGGACGGCGCGCACTTCGCCACCGCGTTGCGGGACGCGAAGCAGGCCAAGGGCGTCGACGGTGACCTCGGGCTCGACGCGGCCGACCTGCGTGCGCTGACCGCGACGTTCAAGGACATCGTCCGCGAGCACACGGGCCGGGACTTCCCACAGGACCCCCGTGAGCAGCTGGATCTCGCGATCGCGTCGGTCTTCGAGTCCTGGCACACCGACCGGGCGCGGACCTACCGGCGGGCCGAGCACATCCCCGAGGACCTCGGTACCGCGGTCAACGTGTGCGCGATGGTGTTCGGCAACCTCGGTGACGACTCCGGGACCGGGGTCGCGTTCACCAGGGACCCGGCGACGGGCGCGCCCGGCGTGTACGGGGACTACCTGCCGAACGCACAGGGCGAGGACGTGGTGGCCGGCATCCGCAACACGCTGCCCCTGCACCGGCTCGCCGACCTGCAGCCGAGGGCGTACGAGCAGCTGATGGACATCATGCGGACCCTCGAGGGGCACTACCGCGACCTGTGCGACATCGAGTTCACGATCGAGCGGCGCAAGCTGTGGATGCTCCAGACCCGCGTCGGCAAGCGAACCGCGGCCGCCGCCTTCCGCATCGCCGACGCGCTGCGGGAGGAAGGTCTGATCGACGCCGACGAGGCGCTGCGGCGGGTGACCGGTGCGCAGCTCGCGCAGCTGATGTTCCCCCGCTTCGGCGACACCGAGCGCCCTCCGATCGCGACCGGGGTCGCGGCGTCGCCGGGCGCCGCGGTCGGTGCGGTCGTGTTCGATTCGGCCACCGCGGTGCGGCGGGCCGAGGAAGGCGCGGCCGTGATCCTCGTGCGGCGGGAGACCAACCCCGACGACCTCGACGGGCTGATCCACGCGCGCGGCGTGCTCACGAGCAGGGGTGGCAAGACCTCACACGCGGCCGTCGTGGCCCGCGGGCTGGGCCGCACGTGTGTGTGCGGCGCCGAGTCGCTCACCATCGACACGCGGGCACGCCGGTTCACCACGGCCGACGGCACGGTCGTCGCGGAGGGCGACGTGATCTCCGTCGACGGCACGGCGGGCGCGGTGTACCTCGGCGAGCTGGACGTGGTGCCGTCCCCGGTCGTGGACTACTTCGAGGGCAGGCGCCCCGCGGAGCGGGACGACCTGCTGCGGGCGGTGGACCGGATCGTCCGGCACGCCGACCGCCGCGGCCGTCTCGAGGTGCGGGCCAACGCCGACACCCCGGAGGACGCGCACCGCGCCCGGCTACTCGGCGCGAAGGGCGTCGGTCTGTGCCGCACCGAGCACATGTTCCTCGGCGACCGCCGCGTGCTCGTCGAGCGGTTGATACTCGCCGCGGACGACGCCGCCAGGGAGGCCGCGCTCGCCGCGTTGCTCCCGCTGCAGCGCGCGGACTTCACCCGCATCCTCGAGGAGATGGACGGCCTGCCGGTCACCATCCGGCTGCTCGACCCGCCGCTGCACGAGTTCCTGCCCGACCGCACCGAGCTGACCGCGCGGGTCGCGGTCGCCAAGGCGCTGGGGGAGCCCAGCGCGCAGGAGGAGCTGCTGGCCGCGGTGGAGCGGCTGCACGAGCAGAACCCGATGCTCGGCACGCGCGGCGTGCGGCTTGGGCTCATCATCCCGGCGCTGTACGACCTGCAGGTCCGCGCGATCGCCGAGGCGGCGGTGGCCAGGGTGCGTGCCGGTGGGACCCCACGGGCGGAGATCATGATCCCGCTCGTCGGCGACGCCAGGGAGCTGGAGATCGTCGCCGGCCGCGCGCGGCGGGTGCTGGCGTCGGTCGCCGCCGAGTCCGGTGTGGACGCCCGCCACGAGATCGGCACGATGATCGAACTGCCGAGGGCCGCGCTCACCGCGGGCCGGATCGCGAAGACGGCGGAGTTCTTCTCCTTCGGCACCAACGACCTGACACAGACGGTGTGGGGCTTCTCCCGCGACGACGTCGAGGGCTCGTTCTTCCCGGTGTACCTGGCCGAGGGCGTGTTCCCGGCCTCGCCGTTCGAGACCATCGACCGCGACGGCGTCGGGACGCTGATCGACATCGCGGTATACGAGGGCAGGGCGACCCGGCCGGACATCGAGCTCGGGGTCTGCGGTGAGCACGGCGGCGATCCCGCGTCGATCAGGTTCTTCCACGAGGCCGGCCTCGACTACGTGTCCTGCTCGCCGTTCCGCGTGCCGGTCGCCCGGCTGGAGGCGGGCCGCGCCGCGGTCGGGGACACCACCACCGACAGCCGCTGAGCGGAGGGGGACAACGATGGGTGAACAGATCGTGGTCGGCGTCGACGGCTCGGCCTCCGCGGTGCACGCGGCGGGCTGGGCCGCCCGGGAGGCGGTTCGACGGGGTGCGGTCCTGCGGCTGGTGCACATCCGGCAGGTGCCGCTGCTGCTGCCCGCGGAGGACATGTACGCGGAGGAACTGAACTCGAAGGGCCGCGAATGGCTCGCGGCGGCCAGGACGGCCGCACTGGCGGCGGCACCGGAGGTCCGCGTCGTCACCGAGCTGGGCAGCGGCCAGCCCGCGCGGGAGCTGGTCGAGGAGACCGAACACGCCGCCCTCGTGGTGGTCGGGTCCCGTGGCCTCGGCGGCTTCCGCAGCCTGCTCCTCGGGTCCGTCGCCAACGCGCTCGCCGCGCACGCCCACTGCCCGGTGGTGGTGCTGCGGGCGCGCATGGTGGGCGGTCCGCCGCCGTTCGAGGGCCCGGTCGTGACCGGCGTGGACGGCGGCGGGACCGGCACGGAGGCGCTCGGGTTCGCGGCGGCCGCGGCCGCCGCACGCGGGGTGCCGCTCGTGCTGGTGCACACGTGGACGTACGAAGGGCTGCTGGCGGCGGGGCGGGTGCCCGCGGACATCGACTGGGACGCGATCGCCGCCGCGCGCACGCGGTCGTTCGACGAGGAACTGGACGCGGTGCGGGCGCGGTACCCTGCGGTCGAGGTGCGTGGCGCGCTCGTCCGCGGCCGCCCCGTGGACGGCATCCTCGAACAGGCCGAGCACGCACAGCTCGTCGTCGTCGGCGCACACGGCAGACACGGGCTGGTGCCGGGCGCCGTCGGTGCGACGACCTACGCCGTCCTCCACCACGCCACCTGCCCGGTCGCGGTCGTCGGCGAGAGGCGGAAGCCGTGATGCGTGTCTGGCGCACGGACCCACTCGGGATGACGCACGAGCCGGTCCCCGAACCCCGGGACGGGGAACTGCTGCTGCGGGTGCGCGCCTGTGGCGTGTGCCGGACGGATCTCCACGTGGCGGCCCGGGACCTGCCGGTCCACCGGCCGCACGTGGTGCCGGGGCACGAGGTCGTGGGCGAGGTCGTCGCGGGCACCGCCGACGTCCCGGCCGGTGCCCTGGTCGGCGTCGCGTGGTTGCGCGGCACGTGCGGCACCTGCCGCTACTGCACGCGTGGCGCGGAGAACCTGTGCCCCGCGTCGACCTACACGGGGTGGGACGCCGACGGCGGGTACGCGGACTACGCAACGGTGCCCGCCGAGTACGCCTACCGCCTGCCCGCCGGCTACTCCGACATCGAGCTGGCGCCCCTGCTGTGCGCGGGCATCATCGGCTACCGCGCGCTGTGCCGTGCGGACCTGCCGCCCGGTGGGCGGCTGGGCATCTACGGTTTCGGCGCGAGCGCCCACCTGACGTTGCAGATCGCGCTCACGCAGGGCGCCGTGGTGCAC
Source organism: Actinophytocola sp. KF-1 (assembly GCF_054661535.1). Taxonomy (NCBI): domain Bacteria; kingdom Bacillati; phylum Actinomycetota; class Actinomycetes; order Pseudonocardiales; family Pseudonocardiaceae; genus Actinophytocola; species Actinophytocola sp. KF-1. The sequence continues at coordinate 9,173 of NZ_BAAFVK010000030.1, forward strand.
GTGCTGACCCGCGACGCCGCGGCCCGCCGCCTGGCCATGGAGCTGGGCGCGTCGTCGGCGGGCGGTGCCGACGAGGCGCCGCGGGAACCCCTGGACTCCGCGATCCTGTTCGCGCCGGCGGGGGAACTGGTGCCACCGGCGCTCGCCGCGCTGGACCGCGGCGGCACGCTCGCCATCGCGGGCATCCACCTGACGGACGTGCCGCCGCTCGACTACCAGCGGCACCTCTTCCGCGAACGCCAGCTGCGCAGCGTCACGGCCAACACGCGCGCGGACGGCCGGGCCTTCCTGGCGTTCGCCGAGCAGCACCGCCTGACCGTCGCGACCACGCAGTACCCGCTGGACCGGGCCGGCCAAGCCCTCTCCGACCTGGCGAACGACCGCGTCCACGGGGCCGCCGTGCTCATCCCGTGAACCGTCAGCGGCTGGGCTTGCTGCCCGGCAGGTAGAGGTAGGTCTCGTCGACCGGCCTGCGCTTCGACCGGGGGAGCGGCCCGGCCGAGGTCGGCACCCAGCCGACCCGCAGCACGAGCTGCGGGTGCGCGGTGCCACGCAGCACCTCGTCGCGGATCCGCACCCGGGTGTTCCTGACTTCCAGCGGCTGGGACAGCGGACAGGTGGCGAGGCCGAGGCTCGTCGCCGCCAGCAGCGCGGCGCTCGCCGCCTCACCGGCGCGCAGCCGGGCGACGTCGTCGTCGTCCTGCGTGGCGAGCACCAGCAGCTCTCCGCCGTCACCGCCGGGTCCGGTGTCCGGGTCGGCAAGGTTGCCGGCGGAGAACCTCCGCATCGGGGTGTCGCCGCGCATCGGCCCGGTGGCGGGTGCACTGGCGGCGAGCACACCGTCGTCGGACGCGGGCCTGCGGCCGCTCCACCTGGCCAGCTCCTCCTGGTACGACGGATCCGTCTCCTGCCACCACGCCGCCGCGGCGATCGCGGTGGTGACGACGCGCCGGTGGTCGGGGTCGGTCACCGGCACCAGGACACCGCCGGCCTCGGCGGCGTAGCGGACCATGAGGTCCAGGTGCCCGCTCGGCACCGGCCACGAGGTGAAGCCCCGCCGGTCGGTGTGGCGCTCCGGGATCGCCCTCGCGAGCGCCAGGTCCTCCTCCGCCGGTTCCGCCGGCGCCATCTCGATGGCGGCGAGGGTGTCGAGGTCGCCCCTGGGCAGCCGGTGCACCGTCGTGTGCCAGCCGCGTTCGGCGAGCGCGACCCGCAGGTGGTGCAGCGCCGCGCCACAGCTCACCAGCAGGTCGCGGCCGTCCGGGTCGGTGGCGGGCACGTGCCGGGACCAGTCCGCCATCAGGTGCACCGCGCCGTTGCCGATCAACCAGCGCCACGGCTGGGTGTTGTGCACCGACGGTGCGTGGTTGGCGAGCCGCAGCGCGTCCCGCAGCGTCCCGTCGTCCGGGGCCGCCGCGTTCATCGCGCCGTCTCCCGCCGCAGCGCGGAACGACGTGCCGTCAGCTCGTCCTCGTCGATCTCACCGCGGGCGAACCGCTCGTCGAGGATCTGCTCGGCGGTCCGGTCGACGTCGTGGCCACCGTCGTGGCCACCGTCGTGGCCACCGCCGCGGCCGAGCCTGCGCAGCACGAGGTACGCGATCGTCCCGAGCCCGCCCCAGAACAGGACCAGCGTCACGATCATCATCACGACGCCGAACCATCCCCATCCCCAGGCGTGGCCGTGGTCCCAGTACGGCATCTCGGCACCTCCTTCGTGGTGTGGTTCAACCGTCCCGCCGCGGTGCGCTCCCCGACAGGGACGCAGGTCGCGGACCGCGGGGACGAACGACCCCGGTGTCCACCGTGCGCGCGAGCTCGGCCAGGGTGCGCTCGATGGCGCCGGTGAGGATCGCGGCGTCGGGCATCGTGGCGAAGTCGGCGGTCACGCCGAACACGGCCTCGTCGCGGTACGTCATCACGGCCACGCCGAGCCGCAGGCGAACCGCGATCGGCACGTACGGCAGCAGCTCGAGCACGTCCCGGCCCAGCACGCGCAGCGGCGCGCGGGGGCCCGGCACGTTCGTCGTGACCGTGACGACGGCGCGCTGCGGCAACCGCGCGGCCAGCCGGATCGCGAGGGAGACCGGGCCGAACGGCTCGCGGGCCGCGAGTGCGGTGATGGCCCGGCCGGCTTCCGCCTCACCGGTCGCCTTCTCCCGCGCCAGCCGCCGGTGCACCTCCGCCAGCGCCTCGACCGGGTCCGCGATGTCGACCGGCAGGAACGGGAGCAGCAGCGAGATCCGGTTGTCGAGCTCGTCTCCGTCGCCGGCCGCCCGGACCGAGACCGGCACCAGTGTGCGCACGGCACGCGCGTCCGGTCGTTCGCCCCGGCTCAGCAGCAGTGTGCGCAGCCCGGCGCTGATCGCGGTCAGCACCACGTCGTTGACGGTGGTGCCGTGGGTCCGGGCGACCCGCGCGATGGCGGGCAGGGGAGCGCGGGCGACGTGGTAGCGGCGTGCAGCGCCGATGGGGCCGGAGAGCGACGACGGCGTCGTGGGCCGGATCGCGGTCGCGAGTTCGGCGACGCCGCGGATCAGCCGCGCCGGTGCACGCACCGTGTCGAGGACGGAACCGACCTGACCCGCGGCTTTCCGCGCGAGGTCGCCCACCGCGTCGAGCGCGAGGCCGACCGGGCCCGGCGCCCGTTCGGTGGCCGTGGGGACCGGAGCGGGGGTGTCGGCGAAGATGGCGTGGTAGAGCCGCGTGCCGGACACGCCGTCGGCCATGCAGTGGTGGAGCTTGGTCAGCACCGCCCACCGGTCGCCGGCGAGGCCTTCGATCACCCAGCACTCCCACAGCGGCCGGTCGCGGTCGAGCCGCTGGGACATGATGCGGGCGACGAGCCGGTGCAGTGCCTCGTCGTCGCCCGGCGCGGGCACCGCAGTGCGGCGGAAGTGGTAACCGATGTCGAAGTCCTGGTCGTCGGCCCACACCGGGGCCCCGAGATCGAACGGCACCCGCAGCACCCGCTGCCTGGCGCGCCGGATGGCGGCGAACCGGGGCCCGATCGCCGCGACGTACTCGTCCTGGCCGGGCACCGGACCGCTCAGGACGGCGACCGACGCGATCGCGAGCGACGCGTGCCGGTCGCTGTCCTCGAGGTCGAGGAACGCCGCGTCGAGCGGACTCAGCCGTTCCACAGTGGACTCACCGCTCGGCGGCGTCGTCGGCCCGCGGTGCGGGCTCGCGCTCGATCTCGATGTGCCACTCGTTCGCCAGCGCGGCGATCGCGCCGACCGCGGTCACGATCGGCGCCGCGACGGCCACGACCACACCCGCGGTCACGGGGATCTCGATGACGGTGTGCCCCGTGTCGTTCTTGATGATGATCCGGCGGACGTTGCCCTCGTGCACCAGTTCCTTCACCTTGTCGACGAGGGCCTGCCCGCGCAGGCGCACCTGCGTGCGCCGCGTCTCCTGTTCGACGGTCATCGTGCCGCTCCTTTCGTTGTCCACACAGTCATCGTGTGCCGTGGCCGACCGCCGCACGAGGGACGTTCGGTCCTGCCCGAGCGGCCAAGGACCCGCGGCCCGGGGACCTCCGGATCTGGGGGAGCGCGGCACCTGCCGGAAACATGACGTGTGGCATGACCAGCCGAGGTGGAGGAGTGACCATGACCAGCGCGTCACCTTCGGGCACGACACCGACGTGGACCCCAGGGGAGCGCGGCATCCTCAGGCTGGTCGCGGAGCTGGCGCCCTCGGTGCACAACACCATGCCGTGGCGGATCGTCTGCGCCGACCACACCCGCACCCTGTCGCTCCTGGAACGGCACGACCGGGCACTGCCCCACCACGACCCGCACGGCCGGGACCGCCTGATCTCCTGCGGCGCGGCGCTGACCAACGTGCGCCTCGCGCTCCGCGTGCTCGGATGGGTGCCCGAGATCCGCCTCCTGCCCGAGCCGGCCGCACCCGGCGAGGTCGCCAGGGTCGTGGTCCGCGACCGCGGCGAGCCCGGCGACGAGGACATCGCGCGCTACGCCGCCATGTCGTACCGCCGCAGCCACCGCGCGCCGTTCCTCGACACGCCCGTGGGGGACGCGGCACTGCGGCACCTCACCGCTCATGGTGTCGACGGAGTCGAGATCCGCCGCGTCGACGATGCTGCCGTGCTCGCGAAGCTGTTGTCCCACAGCGCCGCGGTGCTCCGTCTCGACAGCGCCTACCAGCGTGAGCTGAACGCGTGGACCGCGGACGACGAGCACCCCGTCGCGGGGGCGGGCGTGGCGGTGCTGCCTCGCCGGGACGCCGCGCTGCCGTGGGCGGGCCTGGTCCGGCGGTCCACCGCGGTCCCCGACCGCGCGATCCTCGCCGACCGGCTCGCGCGTGAGTGCCTGCTCCTGGTCGAGACGCCGGATGACGGCCCGCTCGACCACCTGCGTGCGGGCATGGCGATGGAGGAGATGTGGCTGGCCGCCATCGGTGCCGGGCTCGCGTGCGCGGTGCTGACCCAGCCGCTCCATGTGCCCGAGGTGCGGGCGGGTCTTGTCGAAGCGTTGTCGCTCAACGGTTTTCCCCAGGTTCTGTGCAGGCTCGGGTTTCCGAGTGCGTGAACCTCCGGTCTCGGTGGAGAAGAGGCAGTCATGGCAGGTGCGATGAGACCGCCGGTGGTGGTCGGCGTCGACGGTTCGGACTCCGCGCTGCGGGCGGTCGCGTGGGCGGCGGCGTATGCGGCCGCCCACGGGTTGCCGTTGCGGCTGGTCCACGTGTACCTCACCCCGGTCAGCCTGCCCAGCGGCGTGTTCGATCAGGGCGTCGCGCGCAGGGCGATGCGTGCGCAGGGACGCCGGTTGCTGCGTGACGCCCGCGTCGCCGCCACGGCGGCGGCTCCGGGTGTCCCGCTCGAGTTCGTGCTCACGCCCGCCCCGGTGGTGCCTGCTCTCGTCGGGGAAGCGGCCACGGCGCGGCTCCTCGTGCTCGGCACCCGTGGGCTCGGTGGTGTCGCGGGGCTGCTGCTCGGCTCCACCGCCGCGGCACTCGCAGGCCGCACGCCCTGCCCGCTGGTGGTGGTGCGTGGTGACGAGGGTGAGCCGACGCGGGGACCCGTCGTGGTCGGTGTGGACGGTACGCACGCGGGCGAGGCGGCCATCGCGTTCGCGTTCGCCGAGGCCGCCGCGGGCGACCGGCAGCTGGTCGCCGTGCACACGTGGACGGGTTCCACTGTGGACGCCATGCTGCTCGGGTACTCCGGTTCGCTGCCGGACTTCGAGCCGGAGCAGCGGGAGGCGTACGAGGTGCTGGCCGAGCGGCTCGCCGGGTGGCAGGAGAAGTACCCGGAGGTCCGGGTGACGCGCGAGGTCGTGCACGACCACCCGGCCACGGCGCTGCTGCGGTACGCAGAGGGGGCGGGACTGGTGGTGGTCGGGTCCCGGGGCCGCGGCGAGGTGCGCGGACTCGTGCTCGGCTCGACGGGCAGACACCTGCTGCACCACGCGCCGTGCCCGGTCGCGATCGTGCGGCCGGGTTGACAGGCGCGCATCGGCGCTCGCGATGGCGCGGGTCTGGCAGCACCGGTCAGCTGGAAGGCCAGGCACCCTGGGCAGCGGCCGGGTCGTCGAGTTCGAGCCGGAGGGCGAGATCGTGCTGTACGGCATTGGCGCACCGCTGCCGCGGATGCCTGAGCCGGCGGTGTCGGGGAGTGACTACTCGCGCGTGATTCACACTATCTATCCGAAGACCGCTATCAAGCCGATGCTTGCCAGGTTGCTGCACGCGGCAGCGGCGGTGATGATCGAGTACCCGTACTTCTTGCGAGAGGTGTAGTCCGACGCCGAACTCGCCAACATCCAGCTGTCGAGCGCGAACGCAGAGATGAGGGTCAACGTCAGTGTCGTGTGTGCCGCTACTGGTCGAGGTTTGCGGCCACAGAGAACCCTGTGACTCAATGAATGAACTCGCCACGAAGATCGCCGCGGTTCTCGTCCCGCTGCTGAACAGAGGCACCGACTTGGAGACAACCGAGCCCTCCGGACCCCAGGCGGGGACGCGCAGTGATCTGCGGAGTCCGTTCAGGGTGCTGCAGCTGTGTCTCCAAACGCGGTGATGGGGAGCGGAGCCGGCCGGCTCCGCTCCCCATCACGACGTGTCCGCTCAGGGACGGGTGATGTCGATCGCCATCGGGTCCGGGATGTGGCCGTGTGTGTCGTCGCGGCGGTAGTCCATCGACACGGCGACGTCGACCACGCCGTCGATGTGCCTCGTCATGTCCTCGACCAGGCCGAGCTGGCTCTTCAGCTCGAGCTGACCGGTGAGAGTGACCTCGCCGTCGTGGACGTTCACGGACACCGTGGCCGGGTTGACCGCGATGCCGAGGCCGCGTTCGAAGACGCGCTCGACGATGTCGTCGCGGATGTCTTCGTCCTTGCGGAGGAACACGGTCAGGACGTCCTTGCGGCTGACGATGCCGACGAGCTTGCCGTCGGCGTCGACGACCGGGAGCCGTTTCACGTTGTGCCGGGTCATCAGCCGCGCGGCGCCCGCGACCGTGGCGCCCTCGGTCACGGTGATCGCCGGCGCGGTCATCAGCGTGCCCGCCGTCGTGGCGACCGCGCGCCGCAGGTGCCGCCGCCCGCTCCACCAGCTCGCCAGCGAGCGCGCGAACTCCATCTCCTGGGTCTCCTGCTTGATCAGCAGGTCCGCCTCGGACACGACACCCAGCACGTGGCCGTCGCGGTCCACGACCGGCACCGCGCTCACGTCCCGGCTGGACAGCGCGCGGACGACGTCCTTGAACGGCGTCCCCTCCCGCACCGTCACGACGTCGGTGCTCATCACGTTCCTGACTTTCCGGTGGCTCATCGCTACCTCCTCTGCCACCAGGGTGCGGCCGTGGTGGCCCTCCGCGCTGCGGACGGACGGCCCGGCGAGCAGGGACCTTCGTCGCGACATCGTCGTTGCTTCCGGCTCTGATCACAGCCGGTCCGCGCGGGGAGGCTGGTGTCAGGAACCCGTGAGGGAGGCCGCTGATGAGTGTCACGACCGGAGTGCGGGCACTGCTCGCGGACGGCCGGATCGTCGTGATCCGGACGGTCGACGTGACCGACGCACCCGACGTGCTCGCACTCCACACCCGATTGTCCGAACACGACCGCTATCTGCGGTTCTTCGGCAGCGGCAAGAGCATCCTCGACACCATTACCCGCCGGATCGCGCGCCCTGCCGACGACGCGCACGCCGCGGTCGGCGCCTGGCTCGGCGAGAAGCTGGTCGGTGTGGCGCACTACGAGCGGGTGCTGGGCAGCCCGACCGCCGAGGTCGCCCTCGTGGTGGACGGTGCGGTGCAGGCCCGCGGCCTCGGCACACTCCTGCTGGAGCACCTCGCGTCCCTGGCCCGGCGGCACGGCGTCACCCGGTTCGTGGCCGAGGTCCTCGCGGAGAACCAGCGGATGATCAAGGTGTTCGCGGACACCGGCCTGCCGTATCGGATGTCGCGTCTCGGGCCGGAGCGGAACGTGGAGATCCGGCTGACCGAGAACGAGACGTTCGCCGCCGCGGTCGACGAACGCGACCGGGTCGCCGACGTCGCCAGCCTCGCGAACGTGCTGCGCCCGTCGTCGATCGTCGTGGTCGGCGCGGGCAGGCGACCGGGATCGGTCGGGCACGCCGTGCTGCGGAACCTCCTCGGCGGCGGGTACCGCGGGAAACTGGCCGCGGTCAACCCGCACGCCGAGGAGATCGCGGGTGTGCCCTGCGCGCCCTCGGTCGCCGAACTGACCGAGGTGCCCGACCTGGCCGTGGTGTGCGTGCCCGCGGCGTCGGTGCCCGACGCCGTCGAGGAGTGCGGCCGGGCAGGCGTGCCCGCCGTCGTCGTGATCTCCGCCGGGCTGTCCGGCACGGACCTCGCGGCCCGCGTCGTGGCATCGGTGCGCAGGCACGGCATGCGCCTGGTCGGACCGAACTGCGTCGGCGTGGCCAACACGGCGAACGGCATGAACGCGACCTTCATCCGCGGCGCCGTTCCCCGTGGCGACGTGGGCATCGTGACCCAGTCCGGCGGGGTCGGCATCGCGGTCGTCGAACTGCTCCGCAAGCTCGGGCTCGGCGTCTCGACCATGGTGTCGACCGGCGACAAGTACGACATCAGCGGCAACGACATGCTGCTGTGGTGGCGGCACGACCCGGACACCGCGGCCGCGGTGCTGTACCTGGAGTCGTTCGGCAACCCGCGCAAGTTCAGCCGCCTGGCGCGCGGGCTGGCGCGGAGCACCCCGGTCATCGCCGTGCGCTCCGCGGAGAGCGACGTCGCCCAGCGGGCCGCCGCCTCGCACACCGCCGCGGCCGCGACTCCCGCGGTCACCAGGGACGCCCTGTTCGAGCAGGCCGGCGTGATCGCGGTCGACACCGTCAGCGAGGTCACCGACGTGCTCGCCGCGCTGGCGTGGCAACCGCTGCCGGCGGGCAACCGGGTCGCGATCCTGTCCAACGCGGGTGGCGCCGGCGTGCTCGCCGCCGACGCGTGCGTCCACAACGGACTCCTCGTGCCACGGCTCGCCGCGTCAACCCGCGCCGCGCTCGCCGCGTTGCTACCGGCCCAGGCGAGCCTCGACAACCCCGTCGACACCACGGCCGCCGTCGACGACACCACGTTCGCCGCCTGTCTCGAGGTGCTGCTCGCCGACGGGAGTATCGACGCGGTGCTCGCCGCGGGTGTGCCGACGGCCATCGCGGACCCGGTCACGGCGGCACCCGCCATCGCCCGGGAGCGCCGCAAGACCGTGCTGGTCGCCCGGCCCGGGCAGCTGGCGTCGGTGACCGGGCTCGGCGACGAACGGGACCCGGCACCCGCCACGGCGAGCTACGCCGACCCCGCTGCGGCCGCCGCGGCACTGGGGCGGATCGCCACGTACGCGCGGTGGCGCGAGCGGCCGGCAGGCAGCCTCGCCGAGCCGGACGGCGCCCGGCTCATCGAGGCGCGGGCACTGGTGCGGGAGTTCCTGCGTGCCGAGCCGCACGGTGGCTGGCTCGCCCCCGCCACCACGATGCGGCTGCTCACCCTGTTCGGCATCCCGGCGGTGCCGTCGATCCAGGCCGGTGACGTCGACGAGGCCGCCGCGGCCTTCCGCGAGCTGGGCGGGCCGGTGGCGGTGAAGGTGATCGCGGCCGGCGTGCTGCACAAGGCCAGAGCAGGCGGGGTCGAGTTGAACGTGGCGACCGAGACCGCGCTGCGGTCGGTGTGGGCCGGTTTCCACGACCGCTTCGGTGACGCCATGCAGGGTGTCCTGCTCCAGCCGATGGCTGAACCGGGCCGCGAACTGATCGTCGGCGTCGACTCCGACGAGACCTTCGGACCGCTGGTGGTGTTCGGGCTCGGCGGCACCGACACCGACCTCATCGCCGACCGCGCCGCCCGGCTGTCCCCGCTGTCCGAGTCGGACGCGGAGCAGATGGTGCGCGGGCTGCGTTCATCGTCCCTGCTGTTCGGCGGCGACCATCCACTGCCCACCGATGGCGTGGCCGACGTGCTCGTCCGGACCAGCACACTCGCCGACGTCATCCCCGAGGTCACCGAACTCGACCTCAACCCGGTCGTCGTGCGTGCGGACGGCTGCCAGGTGCTCGACGCCCGCATGCGGATCGCGCCCCGCGAACCCGCCGACCCCTTCCTGCGCAGGTTGCGTTCCTGACCAGCCTCCGGTGAGCAACGGCACACGTTGCCTGATTGCATAATTCTGCAACTAGGCAGATAGTGAACCCCGAGTTCGTCGAAGGGGTGGGCATGCCGGTTCCGCTGTACGTCGCGAAGGCGGAGTTCTTCAAAATGCTGGGGCATCCGGTGCGCATCCGGGTGCTGGAGCTGTTGCAGGACGGGCCGAAGCCGGTCCGGGACCTGCTCGCCGAGATCGACGTCGAGGCGCCGAACCTGTCCCAACAGCTCGCCGTGCTGCGGCGTTCGGGCATCGTGACTGCGCACCGGGAAGGCGCGACGGTGGTCTACGCGCTGGCCGGTGGCGACGTCGCCGATCTCATGCGTGCTGCCCGGCGGATCCTGACCGAGGTGCTGGCCGGGCAGAACCAGTTGCTCGACGAGCTGCGCGACGCCGAGGCGAGCACTCGGTGACGTCCGTGCCCCGAACCCGGGCCGCGTCCCGGGTGCTGTCGCTGCTGCCCGCCCGCGCTGACCTCGTCGCGATCCGCCGCCATCCCCGGCGGGACCTGCTCGCCGGGCTGACCGTGGCGGTGGTCGCGCTGCCGCTCGCACTGGGTTTCGGGGTGTCCTCGGGGCTCGGTGCGGCGGCCGGGCTCGCGACGGCGGTGGTCGCCGGCGCGGTGGCCGCCGCGTTCGGCGGGTCGAACCTGCAGGTGTCGGGCCCCACGGGGGCGATGACGGTGGTGCTCGTCCCGATCGTGGCCACCCACGGGGCCGGGGGAGTGCTGACCGTCGGGCTGCTCGCCGGCCTGCTGCTGGTGGTGCTGGCCGTGGCGGGGGCGGGCCGGTACATGCGGTACGTGCCCGCGCCCGTGGTGGAGGGGTTCACGGTCGGCATCGCCTGTGTCATCGCGCTACAGCAGGTCCCGAACGCGCTCGGCGTCGCGGCGGGTGGCGAGTCGCACGTGGTCGTCGCCGCCTGGCACGCGGTGCTGGGGTTCGCGCAGACGCCGAACTGGCAGGCCGTCGGCCTCGCGGTGGGCGTCGCCGCGGTGATGCTCGTGGGGGTGCGGCGGTGGCCGACCGTCCCGTTCTCGATCGTCGCCGTCGTCGTCGCGACCGTCGTCGCCGCCGTCGCGGACCTCGACCACGCCGTCCCGATCGGACAGTTGCCCGCCGGGCTGCCGGCCCCGTCACTGGGATTCCTCGACCTGTCGGCGATCGTGTCGCTGCTGCCGTCCGCGGTCGCCGTCGCGGCACTCGCCGCGCTGGAGTCGCTGCTGTCGGCCTCGGTCGCCGACGGGATGACGGTCGGCCGTCGGCACGACCCGGACCGGGAACTGTTCGGGCAGGGGCTCGCGAACATCGCGGCACCGCTCTTCGGTGGGGTGCCGGCCACCGGGGCGATCGCGCGCACCGCAGTCAACGTGCGCAGCGGCGCCGGATCGCGGCTCGCCGCGTTCACCCACGCAGGCGTGCTCGCGGTCATCGTCTACACCGCGGCGCCGCTGGTGTCCCGGATCCCGCTCGCCGCGCTGGCGGGCGTCCTGCTCGCCACCGCGATCCGCATGGTGGACGTGCCGGGACTCCGCGCGATGGCCCGCGCGACCCGTGCCGACGCGGTCGTACTGGTGCTGACTGCCATCGCGACCGTCGCGATGGACCTGGTCTACGCGGTGGTCCTGGGACTGCTCGTGGCGGGGGTGCTCGCGCTGCGGGCAGTCGCGAAGCAGGCCCGCCTCGACCAGGTCGACCTCGCCGACGACCTGCCGGACGCCACCGGCGACGAGGAACACGCGCTGCTGGCCGAGCACATCGTGGCCTACCGCATCGACGGACCGCTGTTCTTCGCCGCGGCGCACCGGTTCCTGCACGAACTCACCGACGTCGCCGACGTCTCCGTGCTCATCCTCCGCATGTCCCGGATCGTGACGATCGACGCGAGCGGCGCGCTGGTGCTGAAGGACATCATCGAGACCGTCCAGCGGCGAGGCATCACGGTCTATCTGTCCGGCATCCGCGACGGGCACCACCAGCCGCTCGAGGCGCTCGACGTCATCACCCGCCTCGCCGAGGACGGGCACGTGTTCGCCACGACACCCGAGGCCATCGCCGCGGCACGCCACCACCTCCACGCCAGTGGCGCACTCGCCGACCGGCCTGGACGGTGACATCCGGCGCGCTATTCGGATCGTCGTCGGTGATGCCGGCCCGCAAGACCGGTCCCGAGCATGGCGCTGCCGGCCACCGTCGGGCGGTGGCCGGCGAGCACCGGTGTCGTCGTCAGCGCAGCCACGGGTTCCTCTCGACGATGCCGAGCTTCGCCCACTGCTTCCCGAGACCCCAGGTGACCCCGGCGGCGCTGATGGCCAACCAGATCATCACGAGGGCGTACAGGATGTGGTAGTCGAGGACCGGGTTGGTCGACATGGTGGGTTCGCCGCTGTCGGTGAAGCGGTCCAGCGGCCATTCGGCCGCCCACATCAGCAGCATCATCACGGTGCCCGCCACGGCGGCGACCCGCAGGCCGATGCCGAGCACGAGGGCGAGTCCGATGCCGGCGAGGCCGAGCATGAACAGCCAGTCGGCCCACCATGCGCCTGCCCAGCCGCGGAACATGGCCGCGAAGGGACCGTGGTCGATGTTGCCGAGGAAGCCCTGGGTGGGCGAGCCGCCGTTGATCCAGGCACGCTCGGCCGGGGTGGCGTAGCCGAACCCGAACAACTTGTCCAGGAACGCCCAGACGAACACCAGTCCGGTGGCGATCCGGACCACGGCCACGAACCGGCCCGCGGCCCGCGGCTCGGTCGCCCCGTCGGCCGTCTGCACCGGGATGTTCCTGTGCTCCGGACGGTTCTTGATGGTCATCGCTGCCTCCTCTTCCGTTTGTCTCGAACACAGTCTCGGGCGGCGCGTCGCCCGCGCTCTGGAGTCGTTGGTCCCTCGTCGGGAATCTTTGGTCCCCGTGGCGACGGGAGCCCCGTGGCGCCCGATGGAACGCCGTCGAGGTCCGGGTGGTGGCGTTCGCGTGGAACGACCTGGCGCACCGGCCCCAGGAAGCCGTCAACCGCAAACCGCTGTGTGCGCCGGCCATCGCGGTGAACTTCGTGGGACCGATCACGCGTACAGTCCAACGCGTCCATCCGGGCTCTCCCCGTACAGGGTCTCTGTCGATCCACGGGTACCGGAGGGCGGTCCGCATGGGTCCTTGCCGAGCGGGCGGAAACCGCGGGACCAAAAACTCCCCGGGGCAAGGTCTGTCAGTCCAGGGCTGATGGTGTCACGGCTTGTGGGGCGACGTTCACAGCCCCGCGGGTGGGAACCCGAGGCGAGGCGGGGGCGACGATGGAGAAGGACATCGTGCTCGCGATCGACGCACCGGAAACGAATGCCGCCACGCTTCCTGCCCACACAGGACGTCATCGCACAGGTCGGGGGTGGACACGGACACTGACTGTCCACACCGGAAATCACGGAAACTGCCGCGGATGACAAGGTGCCCGCGGACGGGCGGCTGGTCGAGGTCGACGAGCCAGTGCTCACCGGTGGACTGCCGCGCGCCGTGGCGGTCGCCGAAGCGCTCACGGCGGTGGTGGCGCTCGCGGTCGGCGCGATCTCGACGCCGCCCGCACATGGCCGAAGGTCCCGTGTGGGTGAGGACCTCTCACGGGACCTTCGGCCGCGCCGTCGTTGCCTCCGCCTCTGATCGTGAACGCCACGCCCGGCGAAGCTCGTGGCAGAAGGCAGAACGTTCGAGGAGGCATGTGATGAAGGCAGCTGTCGTGACCGCGTTCGACCGGCCGCTGGAGGTCGTGGAGCGTGGGGTGCCCATGCCCGGCGACGACCAGGTGCTGGTTCGGATCGAGGCGAGCGGCTTGTGCCACACCGACATCCACGCGGCGCGTGGTGACTGGCCCGTGAAGCCCACCCCGCCGTTCGTGCCGGGCCACGAGGGCGTCGGCATCGTCGAGGAGGCCGGCGCGCGGGTCACCGGCGTGGCCCTGGGTGACCGGGTGGCCATCCCCTGGCTCGGCCACGCCTGCGGGCGCTGCCAGTACTGTGTGGATGGCCGGGAGACCCTGTGCGAGTCGCAGGTCAACACCGGCTACGGCGTCGACGGCGCCCACGCGGAGTACGCCGTGGCGCATGCCGACCACGTCGTGCCCGTGCCCGACGCCGTCAGCTCCCTGGACGCCGCGCCGCTGACCTGTGCGGGTGTCACCACCTACAAGGCGATCAAGGTGTCCGGCCTGCGGCCTGCCGAGCGTGCCGCGATCTTCGGCATCGGTGGGCTCGGGCACCTCGCGCTGCAGTACGCGCGGATCTTCGGCGCCGAGACCGTCGCGGTGGACGTCACCGACGCCAAGTTGCGCCTGGCCACCGAGCTCGGCGCGGACCACACCGTCAACGCCGCCGAGACCGACCCGGTCGCCGCGATCCGCGAGCTGGGCGGCGCCGACGTGGCCGTTGTGCTCGCCGCGACCCCGGTCGTGCTCGAGCAGGCGCACGCCTCGCTGCGCCGCGGTGGCCGGCTGGTGCTGGTGTCGCTGCCCAAGGACAACGTGATGCGGCTGCCCGTGTTCGAGACCGTTCTCGGCGGCATCTCCGTCATCGGGTCCATCGTCGGCACCCGCGTCGACCTCGCCGAGGTCTTCCGCCTGCACGCCGCCGGCCGGACCAGGGTGGACCTCGAGGTCCGCAAGCTCGACGAGATCAACCACGCGATCGACGACGTCCTAGCCGGGCGTGTGACCGCGAGAGTGGTGTTCCAGCCGTGACCACGACCGGCCACCACCGCGGTGGCCGGTGCCGGCACCTCCTCCACCACGCGCTCGCTGTAGCGGCACCACGCCCGACGGGCATCGTGCCTGACGTCGGAGGCGCCAGTGGATACGCTGGGCGACGACCGCAGCCGTCGACGCGCTCCCGGGTGCGGGCTCGAGAGCGGAGTGAGGCATGCCGGACAGCAGGAGACAGCGACCGTCGGTGTCGCTGGCCGGTCTGCGGCTCGACGAGCTGCTGGACGAGCTGCAGGACCGGCTGACCGAGATCGGCAAGACCCGTGACCGGCTGCAGGGCCTGCTCGACGCCGTGGTCGCGGTGGGTGCGGGCCTGGAACTGGCCGGGACGCTGCAGCGGATCGTGCAGACGGCGGTGGAGCTGGTCGACGCCCGCTACGGTGCGCTCGGCGTGCTGAGCGACGTCGAGGGTCTCTCGGAGTTCGTCTACGTCGGCATCGACCCGGCGACGCGGGCTCGGATGGGGCACCTGCCGGAGGGCAAGGGCCTGTTGGGACATCTGATCGAGCACCCGTTCCCGATCCGCCTCGCTGATCTGGCCGAGCATCCGTCGTCGGTGGGGTTCCCGGCGAACCACCCGCCGATGCGCAGCTTCATGGGCACGCCGGTGCGGGTGCGGGACGAGGTGTTCGGCAATCTCTACCTCACCGAGAAGAAGGGCGAGGCGGAGTTCAACGACGACGACGTGGTCGTGTTGGAGGCGCTGGCCGCGGCCGCGGGCGTGGCCGTGGAGAACGCCCGCCTGTTCGAACAGGCGCGGTTGCGAGAACGGTGGCAGCAGGCCTCCGGCGAGGTCAACGCACTGTTGCTCGGGGGCGGGTCCATCGAGGACGCGCTGGCTCTGATCACGCGGCGGACCTGCGAGCTGTCCGGGTCCGACAGCGCCCTGATCCTCCTGGCCGACGAGGCCGGGCAGATGCTGACCGTCCGGTCCGGCGCGGGCAGGCGCGGGGAGGAGATGGTCGGCCGCCGCGTCTCCGCCGCCACCCCCGCACTCGCCGCGGTCATCACCGACGGCCGGCCCATGATGTACGCGGACTTCGCGCAAGCGCTGGGGACGGAGCCCGACATGTTCGGCGGCTTCGGTCCCGCCGACGCCGTGCCCTTCGGCTCGGCGACCGGGATCACCGGGCTGCTGCTCGCACTGCGGAACAAGGATGACCACCCGTTCAGCCAGGACCAGCTGCCCATGCTCGCCTCCTTCGCCGCGCAGGCCGCGCTCGCACTGGAACTCGCCGACAAGCAACACCAGCAACGCATGCTCGACCTGCTCGCCGACCGCGACCGCATCGCGAACGACCTGCACGACCACGTCATCCAACGCCTGTTCGCGGCCGGGATGAGCCTGCAGGCCATCGTCGGCCGTATCAGCGACGGCGAGGCACGGGGCCGCGTCAGCCGGGTGGTGACCCAGCTGGACGAGACGATGCGGGAGATCCGCACGTCGATCTTCGACCTGCACACCGCGGGTGAGGAAAATCCGACCAGCCTGCGGCGGCGCATGCTCGACCTGGTCGCGGAGGCCAGCGCGACCACGGACATGTCCCCGGCGGTGCGTATCTCGGGCGCGGTCGACACACGTGTCCCACCGGACATCGCCGAGCACGCCCTCGCGACCCTCCGCGAAGGCGTGAGCAACGCGATCCGGCACTCCCGCGCCTCCGACATCGTGGTCACGGTCGAGGCGGACGCGGACCTGGTCGTCGGCGTGACCGACAACGGTGTGGGCCTGCCACCGGACGTGGCTCGCAGCGGCCTGCTCAACCTCGAACGCCGGGCACAGGAGTGCGGCGGGACCATCAGCGTCTCTCCGAACCCCGACGGCGGTACCCGCCTGGTCTGGCGGGTGCCACTGCCCGGCGTCCTCTGACGGTCGGGCTACTGCTCGCGCGTGCTCTTCTTGAGCTCGGCGGCCAGGACGGCGGCCTGGGTGCGGCGTTGCATGCCCAGCTTGTTGAGCAGGTGGGAGACGTAGTTCTTGATGGTCTTCTCGGCCAGGAAGAGGCGTTCCCCGATCTGGCGGTTGGTCAGCCCTTCTCCGATGAGGTCGAACACCGCGCGTTCCTGCTCGGTGAGCTGGTTGAGCGGGTTCTGGGTCTCGCGTTCGCGGCGGATGCGGTTCATGAGCGCGGCGGTGGTCTTCGGGTCGAGCAGGGAGCCGCCGGCGCCGACGGTGCGGATGGCGTTGACGAGGTCGAGGCCGAGTACCTGCTTGAGCACGAACCCGGACGCGCCGGCCATGATCGCGTCGAACAGGGCGTCGTCGTCGGCGTAGGACGTCAGCATCAGGCAGTTCAGGTCCGGCAGTTGCGACTTGAGATCGCGGCACAGCTCGATGCCGTTGCCGTCAGGCATCCGCACGTCCAGCACCGCGACGTCCGGCTTGACCTGGGGTACCCGGGCCAAGGCTTCGGCAACGCCGGACGCTTCACCGACGACTTCCAGGTCCTCGGCGGTACCGATGAGGTCGGCGATGCCGCGCCGCACGATCTCGTGGTCGTCGACCAACATGACCCGAACCGCCACCACTGCCTCCTTGGCTGAATCTCGTCGTCGCACCCACGGTATGCCCCGTGACAACCCGTCGCCGCGGCGAGTGGTCATCGATCACCAGGGACCAAAGTCCCTACAGCACCGACCGCACCTGCCGGGCGATCTCCACGTCCTCCCTGGCGGGCACGACGAGCGTCCTGACCTCTGCGCCGGCCGCGGTGATGTCGAGATCGCCCGCCGCGTTCGACCCGGGGTCCACGGCGACGCCGAGGAAGGCGAGGCCTGCCGCGGCCTCCGCCCGGACCACCGGCTGGTGCTCGCCGACGCCGCCGGTGAACACCAGCACGTCGAGGCCGTTGATGGCCGCCGCCA
>NZ_BAAFVK010000031.1:0-5543 GCF_054661535.1 Actinophytocola sp. KF-1
ACCACACAACCGAAGAACCGGACCCTAACCGCCACACAGGCAGCCACCAACACCCTCACACTGAGGCGCCCTTGACGCGTGAGTGCGCCACCCGCACAATCCGCCGCCACCACCGAACACCACCGAGTGGAAACCCCGGAAACAACGGCCCCGGCATCCAGGCGACATCCGCACCGAACCAGCACCGCACCCAAGCAGCGCAAACGGCCACCCCGACAAGGCCGGCCCCGGCCTCCGGCCCCCCGACATCCAGCGTACCGGCCACCACCGACACAACCGGCCGCCGACAGCGGAGTCATCCACAGGCCCACGGCCTCCGGCCCCCGAACTCCAGCCTGGAGCCCGCGACCGACAAGGTCCGCGACCAGGAGCCGAGTTGTCCACACCCCTTGTCGCGACCGTCACAGCACTGCCCCGGCACCGCCGCCGACCCGGGGTGATAGCGTCCCGGTGCTGGTCAGCACAGTGACCAGCGACGCGACGAGGTAGCGAAGTCCGGTGTGATTCCGGCGCTGTCCCGCAACTGTCAAAGCCAGGTCGCCTCCCCGCCGCGTCGACGCCAACCGCCCCCGGTGCAGGGTCGCGGCGTCCCGGCTCGCCCGGGTCGCGCCCGTGTGCCGGGCCGAAGACCCGAGGTGGTCCGTTGTCCTCCACCGCCAGGCGCCTCGCGGCGCTGACCGTCGCCGGTGCGCTGCTCGTCGCCGGGTGCGCGAACCGTGAGCAAGCGTCCGACCAGCCACCCGGTGACTCGTTCGACGCCTCGACCGGCAGCGCGGCGTTCCCCGTCACGATCGAACAGGCCGGCGGCGAACCGGTCACCATCGAGCAGCGGCCGGCCCGCATCGTGTCGCTGTCGGCCAGCAACACCGAGACGCTGTACGCGGTCGGCGCGGGCGAGCAGGTCGTGGCCGTCGACGACCAGTCCGACTACCCGGCCGACGCGCCCAAGACCGACCTGTCCGGGCTGACCCCGAACGTCGAGGCCATCTCCGGCTACGAACCCGACCTCGTGGTGATCTCCGACGACGCCGACAACATGGTCGAGTCGCTGAAGGCGATCGACATCCCCGTGCTCGCGGTGCCCGCCGCGAAGACGCTCGACGACGTCTACGCGGGCATGGAGGCCATCGGCAAGGCCACCGGGCACGCCGACGAGGCCGCCGACCTGGTGGCACGGACCAGGTCGGACCTGGACAAGATCGTCAAGGACACGCCGAAGCCGGCGACCGCGCTGACCTACTACCACGAGCTGGACACCACGCTGTACAGCGCGACGTCAAAGACGTTCATCGGGCAGGTCTACGGCCTGTTCGGCCTGACCAACATCGCCGACCCGGCCGACGTGGACGCGGGCGGCTACCCGCAGCTGTCCAACGAGGCGATCCTGCAAGCCGACCCGGACCTGATCTTCCTGGCCGACGTGCAGTGCTGCGGCCAGAACGCCGGGACCGTCGCCAAGCGCCCGGGCTGGGACACGCTCAAGGCCGTGAAGAACGGCAACGTCGTCGAGCTGAACGACGACCTGGCGTCCCGCTGGGGGCCGCGGATCGTCGACCTGGCGCAGTCGATCGCCGACGCCGTGACCAAGGCCGGCGAGCAGAACTGACCGCGACCCCGACCCGCCTCCGCCCCGGCGTCCTCGCCGTGGCGGTGGCGGGACTGGTCGTCGTGGTGTCGGTGTCCACGCTGCTCGGCGCCGCCAACCTGGGCTGGACCAGGGTGGTGCACGAGGTGTGGGCGCAGCTGACCGGCGGCACGTCCCCGCTGTCGGCGACCGAGGCCGCGATCGTGTGGCAGGTGCGCCTGCCCCGCGTGGTGCTGGCGGGGCTCGTCGGCGCCGCGCTCGCCGTGTCCGGCGCGGCGTTCCAGGGCGTGTTCCGCAACCCGCTCGCCGACCCGTACCTGCTCGGCGCGGCCGCGGGCGCGGGCATGGCGGCGACCATCGTGGTGGTCGCCGCGCCGCAGACGACCGGGTGGGTCGTCGGTCCGCTGCCGCTCGCCGCGTTCGCGGGCTCGATCGGCGGGGTGTCGCTGACGTGGCTGCTCGGCCGGTCCGCGGGGGGCGGCACGGCGGTGCTGCTGCTCGCGGGCATCGCCGTGGCGTCGTTCCTGACGGCGGTGCAAACGTTCGCGCAGCAGCTCAACACGGACACCATCAAGCAGGTCTACAGCTGGATGCTCGGCGGGCTGAACACGTCGGGCTGGACCGAGGTGCTGGTCACGCTGCCCTACATCGTGGTGGCGGCGACCGTCCTGTGCCTGTGTGGCCGGCTGCTGGACGTGCTGGCCGTCGGCGACGACGAGGCCGCGTCGCTCGGCATCAACCCCGGCCGGGTGCGGGTGGTGGTGCTGCTGTCGGCGTCGCTCGCGACCGCGGCGGCGGTGTCGGTGAGCGGGCTGATCGGGTTCGTCGGCATCGTGGTGCCGCACGTCGTGCGGCTGCTGGCCGGCGCGAGCTACCGGGTGGTCGTGCCGCTGTCGCTGGCGGGCGGCGGGATGTTCCTGATCATCGCCGACCACATCGCGCGGACCGCGTTCGCGCCCGCCGAACTGCCGATCGGCGTGATCACGGCGTTCACGGGCGCGCCGTTCTTCCTGCTCGTGCTGCGGATGAACCGGAGCAGGCTGCGATGAGCGCCCTGTCGTTGAAGGCGGTGAGCGCCCGCTACGGCACCCGCGTGGTGGCGGCGGACGTCGACGTCACCGTGGAGAAGGGCGGCTGGCTCGCGATCATCGGCCCGAACGGGGCCGGGAAGTCGTCGCTGCTGAAGTCGATCGTCGGGATCGTGCCGCACGACGGCGAGGTCCTGCTCGACGACGTGCCGACGGCCACGCTGTCGAACCGCGAACGCGCGCGGGCGATCGCGTACGCCCCGCAGACCCCGCAGCTGCCGGACCGGCTGACGGTGACGGACTACGTGCTGCTCGGCCGCACACCGCACCTGTCGCCGCTGGCGCGGGAGCGCAAGTCGGACCTGGCGGTGGTGTCGCAGGTGCTGGAGCGCCTGGACCTCGGGCCGCTCGCGACCCGTGCGCTGCAGACGCTGTCCGGTGGTGAGCGGCAGCGCACGGTGCTGGCGCGGGTGCTGGCCCAGGAGGCGGGCCTGCTGCTGCTGGACGAGCCGACGACGGGCCTGGACATCGGGCACGCGCAGGCGCTGCTCGACCTCATCGACCGCCTGCGCCACGAGGAGGGCGCGACGGTCGTCAGCACGCTGCACGACCTGACGCTCTCGGCCCAGTACGCGTCGCACCTGTTGTTGCTGGACAAGGGGAAGGTGGTCGCGGCAGGCACCCCGGCGGAGGTCCTGACCCAGGACACGATCGCCCGCCACTACGACGCCCGCGTACAGGTCCTCACCACCGAGGACGGCCACCTGGTGGTAGCCCCGACCCGCCACCCCTGACCCCGCGAGTCACGCTCTCGAACACCGCGAGTCACGCTCTCGCGCACACCGAGTTGCCGGTTTCGTGCACATGTCCGCACCGGGCGCCGCGCCCGGGCGGTCGAGCACGGGATCAACTCAAGTAGAACGTGTTACAGTTTCGCTCGTGATCCTCGACCGGTTCCGGGTTGCCGACCAGGTGGCCGTCGTGACGGGGGCGGGGCGCGGGATCGGGGCCGCGACCGCGGTGGCACTGGCCGAGGCCGGCGCCGACGTGGTGGTCTCCGCACGCACGGGCGCCGACCTGGACGAGGTGGCCGAGCGGGTGGCGGCCACGGGCCGTCGCGCACGGGTCGTCGCGGCCGACCTGTCCGATGTGGACGCCGCGGCCGGACTGGCGCGGATCGCCCACGAGACGTTCGGGCGCCTCGACATCGTGGTCAACAACGTCGGCGGCACCTACCCGCGCCCGTTCCTCGACACCGGCACGGACTTCCTCGAGCAGGCCTTCCACTTCAACGTCTCGACCGCGCACGCGCTGACCCGCGCCGCCGTCCCGCTGATGACCACGGGCGCGGTCGTGAACATCTCGTCGATCATGGGCCGGGTCTCCGGGCGCGGCTATCTCGCGTACGGGACGGCGAAGGCCGCGCTCTCCCACTACACCGAGCTGGCCGCCTACGACCTCGCCCCGCGCATCCGGGTGAACGCGATCGCGGTCGGTTCCGTCGCGACGTCCGCGCTCGACATCGTGCTGACGAACGACGAACTGCGCGAGCGGATGTCGACGGCGACCCCGTTGCGCCGCATCGGCGACGCCGAGGACATCGCGGCGACCGTGCTGTTCCTGGTGTCCGCCGCGGGCGGATACGTCACCGGCAAGGTGCTCGAGGTCGACGGCGGCCTCCAGCAGCCCAACCTCGACCTGGGACTACCGGACCTATGAGAGTTGTTCAGTGGAGCACCGGCAACGTCGGGCGGCACGCGCTGGCGGGCATCGCGGCGCGCCCCGACCTGGACCTGGCCGGTGTCTGGGTGTCCACTCCGGACAAGGCGGGCCACGACGCCGGTGAGCTGGCCGGCCTCGGCCGCACCCTCGGCGTCGCCGCGACCACGGACGCGGACGGGCTGCTCGCCCTCCACCCCGACTGCGTGGTGTACACGGCCATGGCCGACGACCGCCTCACCGAAGCACTGGCCGACCTCGCGCGGTTCTTGCGGGCGGGCGTGAACGTCGTGGCGAGCGGTCCGGTGTTCCTGCAGTACCCGCACGGCGTGGTCCCCGACGAGCTGGTGGCCCCGATCCACGCCGCGGCGGCCGAAGGTGGCGCGTCGCTGTTCGTGAACGGCATCGACCCCGGCTTCGCGAACGACTGGCTGCCGCTCGTGCTGACGTCGGTGTGCGAGCGCATCGACCAGGTGCGCTGCCTGGAGGTCCTCGACTACGGGACGTACGACAACGCGAAGATCCTGTTCGACATCATGGGCTTCGGCCGCGCGCTCGACGACGTGCCGGTGCTGCTGATGCCGGGCGTGCTGTCGCTGGCGTGGGGCAGCGTCGTGCACCAGCTGGCGGCGGGCCTCGGCGTGCGGCTCGACCGCGTGGCGGAGTCGGCGACGCGGCTGCCCGCCCCGCACCGGATCGAGGTGCCCGCCGGGGTGGTCGATGAGGGCACGGCGGCGGCACTGCGGTTCGAGGTGCGCGGCATGGTCGGCGACCGCGCGGTGTGCGTGCTGGAACACGTGACCCGGCTGCACCCGGACCTGGGCCCGGACTGGCCGAGGATGCCGGGCCAGGGCGGCTACCGGGTACAGGTCACGGGCGAGCCGAACTACACGCTGGACCTGACCATCGAGGCAGGCGACGGCGACCACAACACCGGCGGCCTCAAGGCCACGGCGATGCGGCTGGTGAACGCGATCCCGGCCGTGGTGGCCGCGAAACCCGGGCTCCTGACCGCGCTGGACCTGCCCCTGATCACGGGAAAGGGCCTGGTCACGCGATGACGCGACCAGGCCCTTCCGTGCGGCTCCGCTAGGCCGTGTTTCATAGGTGTTGATCAGCGGCGTGTCGGTGGCCGGGATGTGGCGAGGTCTCCGGTAGACGGGTTAGCGACCAAGCAAACCTGAAATACCGGAGACCTCGTGGCCAGCGTA
>NZ_BAAFVK010000032.1:1778-3683 GCF_054661535.1 Actinophytocola sp. KF-1
TGGCACACTGTTGGGTCCTGAGACAACACGCGTTGTTGTTTCTGGATCAAATCATTCAGGGTCTTGTCGAGTTCAAACCACTCCCGCGGCGCGGGTGGAAGGTGTTCTCAGTGAGACGGGATCGCTGGTTGGTGTTTGAGAATTGCATAGTGGATGCGAGCATCTTTGATCGTTTGTGGTGAAAGTTGTTAAGGGCACATGGTGGATGCCTGGGCATCAGGAGCCGATGAAGGACGTGGGAGGCTGCGATATGCCTCGGGGAGCTGTCAACCGAGCTGAGATCCGAGGATTTCCGAATGGGGAAACCCGGCACCCGTCATGGGGTGTCACTGCCATCTGAATCTATAGGGTGGTGGAGGTAACGCGGGGAAGTGAAACATCTCAGTACCCGTAGGAAGAGAAAACAAAAGTGATTCCGTGAGTAGTGGCGAGCGAAAGCGGAGGAGGCTAAACCGTGCATGTGTGATACCTGGCAGGGGTTGCGTGCGCGGGGTTGTGGGACCCACCTTATCCGGTCTGCCAGCTGGGTGGAAAGTCATAAAACACGTTTGTTAGTCGAATCAGTTTGGGAAACTGGACCGTAGACCGTGAGAGTCGGGTAGGCGAAAACGGCGTGTCTTTCTTGGTGGTGTTCCCGAGTAGCAGCGAGCTCGTGGAATTTGCTGTGAATCTGGCGGGACCACCCGCTAAGCCTAAATACTCCCTGATGACCGATAGCGGACTAGTACCGTGAGGGAAAGGTGAAAAGTACCCCGGGAGGGGAGTGAAAGAGTACCTGAAACCGTGTGCCTACAAGCCGTCAGAGCAGTCGTAGCAACTGTGATGGCGTGCCTTTTGAAGAATGAGCCTGCGAGTTAGTGGTGCGTGGCGAGGTTAACCCGTGTGGGGTAGCCGTAGCGAAAGCGAGTCTGAATAGGGCGATTTTAGTCGCGTGCTCTAGACCCGAAGCGGGGTGATCTACCCATGGCCAGGGTGAAGCGACGGTAAGACGTCGTGGAGGCCCGAACCCACCAGGGTTGAAAACCTGGGGGATGAGCTGTGGGTAGGGGTGAAAGGCCAATCAAACTCCGTGATAGCTGGTTCTCCCCGAAATGCATTTAGGTGCAGCGTCACATGTTTCACGCCGGGGGTAGAGCACTGGATGGTCTAGGGGGCCTACAAGCTTACCGAAATCAACCAAACTCCGAATACCGGTGTGTGAGAGTGTGGCAGTGAGACTGCGGGCGATAAGGTTCGTGGTCGAGAGGGAAACAGCCCAGAACGCCAGCTAAGGCCCCTAAGTGTGCGCTAAGTGGGAAAGGATGTGGGGTCGCCCAGACAACCAGGAGGTTGGCTTAGAAGCAGCCATCCTTGAAAGAGTGCGTAATAGCTCACTGGTCAAGTGGTCCTGCGCCGACAATGTAGCGGGGCTTAAGCGTACCGCCGAAGCTGTGTCATTCACACAATACATCCGCTTCGCTCTTCGGGGCGTTGTGCAGTGGTGTGGATGGGTAGGGGAGCGTCCTGCATCCAGGGAAGCAGCCGCGTGAGCGAGTTGTGGAGGGTGTGGGAGTGAGAATGCAGGCATGAGTAGCGAAAGCAGAGTGAGAAACTCTGCCGCCGGATGACCAAGGGTTCCTGGGCCAGGTTAATCCGCCCAGGGTAAGTCGGGACCTAAGGCGAGGCCGACAGGCGTAGTCGATGGACAACGGGTTGATATTCCCGTACCCGTGTGGATGCGCCCATGGCGAGGCCGGTGATACTAACCACCCGAAGCTGGGTTCGGTCTTCGGACTGAACGTGGTGGAGCGTGGGACCTGAGCCGGTAGTAGCCAAACGATGGGGTGACGCAGGAGGGTAGCTCCGCCAGCTGATGGTGTCTGGTGTAAGCGTGTAGGCCGTGGTGTAGGCAAATCCGCACCGCGT
>NZ_BAAFVK010000032.1:3779-5400 GCF_054661535.1 Actinophytocola sp. KF-1
TTAGGCTGAGACGTGATGCATAGCCGAATGAGGCGAAGTAGGGTGATCCCATGCTGCCGAGAAAAGCCTCTAGTGAGTGTCCATGCGGCCCGTACCCCAAACCGACACAGGTGGTCAGGTAGAGAATACCAAGGCGATCGGGTGAACTGTGGTTAAGGAACTCGGCAAAATGCCCCCGTAACTTCGGGAGAAGGGGGGCCACAGCGCTTGAAGCCCCGTTGCGGGCTAGGGCGAGGTGGCCGCAGAGACCAGCGAGAAGCGACTGTTTACTAAAAACACAGGTCCGTGCGAAGTCGCAAGACGATGTATACGGACTGACGCCTGCCCGGTGCTGGAACGTTAAGAGGACCGGTTAGTCACCTTGTGTGGCGAAGCTGAGAATTTAAGCGCCAGTAAACGGCGGTGGTAACTATAACCATCCTAAGGTAGCGAAATTCCTTGTCGGGTAAGTTCCGACCTGCACGAATGGCGTAACGACTTCTCGACTGTCTCAACCACAGGCCCGGCGAAATTGCACTACGAGTAAAGATGCTCGTTACGCGCGGCAGGACGGAAAGACCCCGGGACCTTTACTATAGCTTGGTATTGGTGCTTGGTTCGGCTTGTGTAGGATAGGTGGGAGACTGTGAAGCTCATACGCCAGTATGGGTGGAGTCAATCTTGAAATACCACTCTGGTCGTACTGGGTGTCTAACTTCGGACCGTGATCCGGTCCAGGGACAGTGCCTGGTGGGTAGTTTAACTGGGGCGGTTGCCTCCCAAAGAGTAACGGAGGCGCCCAAAGGTTCCCTCAGCCTGGTTGGCAATCAGGTGTCGAGTGCAAGTGCACAAGGGAGCTTGACTGTGAGACCGACGGGTCGAGCAGGGACGAAAGTCGGGACTAGTGATCCGGCACCACCTGGTGGAAGGGGTGTCGCTCAACGGACAAAAGGTACCCCGGGGATAACAGGCTGATCTTGCCCAAGAGTCCATATCGACGGCATGGTTTGGCACCTCGATGTCGGCTCGTCGCATCCTGGGGCTGGAGTAGGTCCCAAGGGTTGGGCTGTTCGCCCATTAAAGCGGCACGCGAGCTGGGTTTAGAACGTCGTGAGACAGTTCGGTCCCTATCCGCCGCGCGCGTAGGAGACTTGAGGAAGGCTGTCCCTAGTACGAGAGGACCGGGACGGACGAACCTCTGGTGTGCCAGTTGTCCTGCCAAGGGCACGGCTGGTTGGCTACGTTCGGGAGGGATAACCGCTGAAGGCATCTAAGCGGGAAGCCTGTTCCAAGATGAGGTCTCCCACCCTTTATGGGTTAAGGCCCCCCACTAGACCATGGGGTTGATAGGCCAGAGATAGAAGCGCAGTAATGTGTGGAGTTGACTGGTACTAACAGGCCGAGGACTTTCCACAAACGATCAAATTTGTTTTGTTTCGCATCCACTATGCAACTCTGAAACACCAACCACGCTGGAGCCGGTTACGGCTCGCTGGTTGCTAGTTTCATAGTGTTACGGCGGCTATAGCGGTGGGGAAACGCCCGGTCCCATTCCGAACCCGGAAGCTAAGCCCACCAGCGCCGATGGTACTGCACTCGCCAGGGTGTGGGAGAGTAGGACACCGCCGGACATCCTTTCCAA
>NZ_BAAFVK010000033.1:0-2973 GCF_054661535.1 Actinophytocola sp. KF-1
CGCTGCTGACCGAGCCGCTGCGCCGTGAGCACGTCAAGCCGCGCCTGCTCGGGCACTGGGGCACCACGCCGGGCCTGAACTTCCTGTACGCGCACCTCAACCGGGTGATCCGCGGCCGGGACCTGAACACCATGTACGTGATCGGCCCCGGCCACGGCGGGCCCGCGATGCTGGCGAACACGTGGCTGGAGGGCAGCTACTCCGAGGCCGACCCGGGCGTGCCGCGCGACGCGCAGGGCATGCGGGAGCTGTTCCGGCAGTTCTCCTTCCCCGGTGGCGTGCCCAGCCACGTCGCGCCGGAGATCCCGGGCTCCATCCACGAGGGCGGCGAGCTGGGCTACTCCCTCGCACACGCGTTCGGCGCCGCGTTCGACAACCCCGACCTCGTCGTGGCGTGCGTGGTGGGCGACGGCGAGGCCGAGACCGGGCCGCTCGCCACCAGCTGGCACGCGAACAAGTTCCTCGACCCGGCCACGGACGGCGCGGTGCTGCCGGTGCTGCACCTCAACGGCTACAAGATCGCCAACCCGACCGTGCTGGCGCGCATCCCCGAGGAGGAGCTGGACGCGCTGCTGCGCGGCTACGGCTACGCGCCGAGGTACGTGACGGGCTCCGATCCCGAGCGGATGCACCAGGACATGGCCGCGGCGCTGGACGGCGCGATGGACGAGATCGCCGCCATCCAGGAGCGGGCGCGTGCCGGCGGTGACCGCACACGGCCGCGCTGGCCGCTGGTCGTGCTGCGGTCGCCGAAGGGCTGGACCGGGCCCGCCGAGGTGGACGGCGTGCCGGTGACCGGCACGTGGCGGTCCCACCAGGTGCCGCTGTCGGGTGTCCGCGACAACCCCGACCACCTCGCGCTGCTGGAGCAGTGGCTGCGTTCCTACCGGCCCGAGGAACTGTTCGACGCCTCCGGCGCACCCGTGCCCGAGCTGCTCGCGACCGTTCCGGACGGTGACCGCAGGATGGGCGCGAACCCGCACGCCAACGGCGGGTTGCTGCTGCGGCCGCTCGAGCTGCCGGACTTCCGCGACTACGCCGCGCAGGTCGAGAAGCACGGCGGCACGACGTCCGAGCCGACCCGTGTGCTCGGCCGTTTCCTGCGGGACGTGGTCCGGGCGAACGCCGACGCCCGCAACTTCCGGATCTTCGGCCCGGACGAGACGGCGTCCAACCGGCTGGACGCGGTCTACGAGGTCACCGGCAAGCAGTGGCAGGCCGGGGTGGAGGCGGTCGACGAGCACCTGGCGCATGACGGGCGGGTGGTCGAGGTGCTGTCCGAGCACCTGTGCCAGGGCTGGCTGGAGGGCTACCTGCTGACCGGCCGCCACGGGTTGTTCTCCTGCTACGAGGCGTTCATCCACATCGTCGACTCGATGTTCAACCAGCACGCGAAATGGCTGAAGACCAGCCGGAAGCTGCCGTGGCGGCGCCCGGTCGCGTCGCTGAACTACCTGCTGACCTCGCACGTGTGGCGGCAGGACCACAACGGCTTCTCCCACCAGGACCCCGGGTTCATCGACCACGTGATGAACAAGAAGGCCGAGGTCATCCGCGTCTACCTGCCGCCGGACACCAACACGCTGCTGTCCGTGGCCGACCACTGCCTGCGCAGCCGCGACTACGTCAACGTCATGGTGGCGGGCAAGAACGAGACCCCCGATTGGCTGTCCATGGACGAGGCGGTCCTGCACGCCACGCGGGGCGCCGGGATCTGGGAGTGGGCGGGCAACGAGGACGGGAGCGAACCGGACGTGGTCCTGGCCTGCGCCGGCGACGCACCGACCCTGGAGGTCATGGCCGCCACGTCCATTCTGCGTGAACAGCTGCCCGAGCTGAAGGTGCGCGTGGTCAACGTGGTCGACCTGATGCGCCTGCAACCGCACACCGAGCACCCGCACGGCATGACCGACCCCGAGTTCGACGCCATGTTCACCACCGGCAAGCCGGTGATCTTCGCCTACCACGGCTACCCGTGGCTCATCCACCGCCTCACCTACCGGCGCGCCAACCACGCCAACATCCACGTGCGCGGCTACAAGGAGGAAGGCACCACGACCACCCCGTTCGACATGCTGGTGCTCAACGACCTCGACCGGTTCCGCCTGGTCACCGACGTGCTCGACCGGGTGCCGAACCTCGGGACCCGCACCGCGCTGGTCCGCCAACGGATGGCCGACCTGCGGACCCGCCACCACCAGTGGACCCGCGAACACGGCGAGGACCTCCCCGAGGTCCGCGACTGGGTGTGGCCCCACTGATGAACGTCCTGGTCGTCAACGCCGGCTCGTCCAGCCTCAAACTCGCACTGCTCGACGACGCCGACGAGGTCGTCGAGCAGACCACGCTGGAGCGGTGGTCCGGCGAGGAGGAGACCGAGGACATCGCGCGGTTCGTGGAGCGGTGTCCGGCCGTGGACGCGGTCGGCCACCGGATCGTGCACGGCGGCGCCGACCTGACCGCGCCCACCCGGCTCGACAAGGACGTCCGCGACCGGATCGTCGCGCTCAGCGAACTCGCACCCCTCCATCAACCACGCGGGGTGGCCGGCATCGACGCCGTCGGGACCGTCCTGCCCGACGTGCCCGCGGTCGCCTGCTTCGACACCGCGTTCCACCACGACCTGCCCGCCGCGGCCGCGACCTACGCGCTGCCGCGCGAGTGGAACGAGCGCTGGGCGTTGCGCCGGTACGGCTTCCACGGGCTCTCCCACGCCCACATCGCGCAGCGGGTAGCCGAGCTGGTGGGACCGGACCAGCGGATCGTCAGCTGCCACCTCGGGTCCGGTGCGTCGCTCGCGGCGATCCGCGGCACCCGTTCGCTCGACACGACCATGGGGTTCACGCCCCTGGCGGGGCTCGTCATGGCCACCAGATCCGGTGACGTCGATCCCGGCCTGGTGCTGTGGCTGCTGCACCACGGCGGCGTGTCCCCCGACGAGCTGTCCGACGTGCTCGAGCACCACAGCGGGCT
>NZ_BAAFVK010000034.1:0-1582 GCF_054661535.1 Actinophytocola sp. KF-1
CCAGCAGCGCCTGCTGGAAAGCACTCAGCCCCAGGTCCTCCTTGAACAACGGACCCAACGGGCTGAGCAATGCCCACGCCCAAAAGTTCACGGCGAAGCCCACCATCGCCAGCACCAGCATCAGCGCGCGCTTGCCGACGGTCGGGGCACGGCTCGCCGAGGAGGTTCCTGCGGATGGTTCGTGCGCCGGGCACATCACCGTCTCCTCGACTGTCTCGCTCGTGGTGCGATGTGTCTCGGTCATCCTCACCCCGGACGCTCACCGCCGCACGGCGACCCGCGTCCGTGTGCCTGGTTGGAGTGACGTCACGCTGACCGTCGACGCCGAACAATGCAGAGGCAGACCGAACGTAGATCGACGTCGCACGGACTGGGTTGACGGAGGTGATCGCCGCTCAGCAGGACAGTTGCACACCTCGGTGGGCGTGGGCGCCTCCCCACCCGACCCGCGCCTACCGAGCCCGGCCGCCCGTGCCGCGGGGCCTCGTCCACGCGGGCACGTGAATTCGTGCTGAGATTTCTGGAATGCTGTGTGCCTGTTTCCAGGTGGGTGGAAAGGTGAATAGGGAATTTGGGTGGCGATCGATTGCGTGAAACGCAGGCATGTCACGTTCTCTGCTGAGTGGCCTGCTTTTGAGGCGTGTCGCTGTGTCGTCGAATGATGTGCAGCCGGGTGGCCGGAAGCGGGGAGACGGCAGCCCGTTTCTGCGAGGTCTCGCCCGCCTCCGGCCGTGGCCAGATCTGGTGATCGACTCGGGGAGAGATATCAGCGCGTTGCTTCTGTCCCTCCCCGCGCCTTCAATCTTCTCATGCACCGAACTGACCGTGTGCTCGCCGCGCACTGAGATCCTGATTCCCGTGTCTGAACTGGTCTCGCTGCGCCGCGAGTGATGTGAGTAAAACACGACGGATCGTGAATTGCACCGGCCGCGAAAGATATTTACCCGCTTGGACTAATAGATCGCCAGGCAACCTGCGATGCGATCGGTTCGGATGTTCGATGTGTATTCCGCAGAGAACCGGGCGATCCTTTGTGACGAGCACGGAGTGGCTCTGCCGACCGCCCGGGTGGGTGACCGGCAGAGATGGGGTGTGTCAGCGGAGCCAGGGGTTCTTTTGGACGATGCGGAGGTGGGCCCACACATTGCCGAGACTCCACGTGTTTCCAGCGGCGGTGATCGCAAGTTCGAGGAGTACCGGGTGATCGTGCGTGAGCGGTTCGACAGGGCCGTGGTGCCGATGGACCGGATCTTCGAACGTGACGGCCCACCGCGGCTCACACTCGTGACGTGCGGAGGGCTTTCGACCTCCCCGGGTGGTCATGATCCCGCACATGCAGAAGGGACGTTCATCGAGCTGCTGGCACCCGTGACCGCCGGTGATCAGGCGGCTCCGGTGTCGTCCGTCGTGTCCACGGGGCCGTGATGTGGCAGGGCGGGAAGTGGGTGGCTGCGGAGCCGGACAGTGGTGCCGCTGATGCTGTGCTGGATGGTGAAGTCAGCGGTGCAGGCCCGCATGAGCCGGATGCCGTTGCCGCGGGTCGCGTCACTGGTGGGGCTCCGCCAGTCACCGCGGTCGCGGA
>NZ_BAAFVK010000035.1:0-1411 GCF_054661535.1 Actinophytocola sp. KF-1
AGCCGGACGCCGAAGAAGCTTCTATGTCAAGCCGCGGCAGCATGGTGGTGTTGGTGCTGGTGGTCGGCTTTCAATGCCCGGTAGATGACGTCGGAGAGGTGGCGTTTGAGGGCGCGGATAGCGGCTTTCTTGGTGGCGTTGGGGTGGTGGCGGGCCCAGTTGTCGCGGAACTCGCGGGCGGGTGGGTGGTGGATGAGCTGGATCAGCGCGATGCGGTGAATGCAGGTGTTGAGTTGCCGGTTCCCGCCCCGGTTGAGCCGGTATTGGGGTTTGTTGGATGACCAGACCGGGATGGGGGCGGTGCCGGTGTGCATGGCGAACGCTGAGCTGGATCGGAAGCGGGTGATGTCGGCGACTTCGCCGATCAGTTTGGCCGCGCCGAGCACGTTGATCCCCACGAGCGCCATCAGAGCGGGCGCGATCGGGACCACCAGCTCGCTGATCCGCTGCTCGAGCAGCAGGATCTGTTCGGTCAGGCGGGTAATGTCGGCCAGCACGTCCAGGGCGATATCCCGGCGGACGCTGCCCGGCAACGCGGTCAGCGCCTGGGCCAACACTCTCTGGCGGCGGCGGCCGGTGAGCACCCGCATCCCCGCGTCCAACCCGGGTGCCAGGTCGTGCAGGTGCCACCGCAACCGGCAGATCGCCGCGGTGCGGGCCGCCACCAACGTTTCGCGCCGGTCGGTCAGCAACCGCAGGTCCAACGCGACCTGATCCAACCTCGCAGCGGGCAGGTCGAGTTCGCGTAACGCGGCCCGCGCGATCGCCAACGCGTCGATCGGATCGCTCTTGCCCCGCGACCGGGCGCTGGCCCGGCACTGGGCCATCAGTTTGGGTGGCACCCACACCACCGCCGCACCCATCCCGACCAGCGTGCGCACCAGTCGGCCCGCCACCGCGCGGCCGTCTTCCACCGCCCACCGCCGCGCCCCGAACCGTCCTGACCCGAACCGTTGCGACCACGCCCACAACCGCAACAACCCGGCCTCATCCGCTGCGACCGTCACCTGACCCAGCCGTCGTCCGACCTGATCCACCGCGACCGCGGTATGCGTGTGCTTGTGCGGATCAACCCCAATGACCACCATGGAACCGCGTGTCCCTTCCACTCGAGGGCAGACATGCACCCCGGACCTGGCCGGGCGGACACACCTCAGTCGAGTTGATGGAACGCGTCTCGTCCACGCTTCTATCAAGTCACGCCCAGCCGGTCCGGGCCTTCGGCCACGCTGGACAGTTCTTTGCCAAACCAACCCACAAAACACACAGGTGGCAGCGCCCTTGAGAGTCACCACACAACCGAAGAACCGGACCCTAACCGCCACACAGGCAGCCACCAACACCCTCACACTGAGGCGCCCTTGACGCGTGAGTGCGCCACCCGCACAATCCGCCGCCACCACCGAACACC
>NZ_BAAFVK010000036.1:0-1106 GCF_054661535.1 Actinophytocola sp. KF-1
TTAGCGTTCTGGTCATGACGAACACGGAGATCCGCCCCTTCCGCATCGAGGTCACCCAGGCCGAGGTGGACGATCTGGCCGAGCGGCTGGACCGCACCCGGCTGCCGCAGCCCGCTCCCGGTGACTCGTGGGAGTACGGCACGCCGAACCACTACCTGCGGGAGGCGGTGACGGCGTGGCGGGCGCTGGACTGGCGGGCGGTCGAGGCGCGGATCAACGCCCACCCGCACTACCTCACCGAGATCGACGACCAGACCATCCACTTCGTCCACGTCCCCTCACCGCACGAGGGTGCGACGCCGCTGCTGCTCGCGCACACCTACCCCGGCTCCTCGGTCGACTACCTCGACATGATCGACCGGCTCACCGACCCCGTCGCCCACGGCGGCCGCCCCGAGGACGCCTTCCACGTCGTGGTCCCCGACGCACCCGGCTTCGGGTTCTCCAACCCGGTCACCGACCCCGGCTGGACCACCACCCGCGTCGCCCGCGCCTACGACACCCTCATGCGCCGCCTCGGCTACCCCCGCTACGGCGTCCACGGCTCCGACCACGGCGCGCTGGTCGCCCGCGAACTCGGCGTCCTCAACCCCGACGGATTCCTCGGACTGCACGTGCTGCAACTGTTCTCCTTCCCCTCCGGCGACCCCACCGAGTTCGAACGCCTCGAACCACACGACCACGCCGCCCTGGAGCACATGCGGTGGTTCCAGAAAGTCGGCGGCTACAACACCATGAACGCCAGCCGACCCCAAACCATCGCCGCCGGCCTCAGCGACTCCCCCGCCGGGATGCTCGCCTACAGCGAACTGTTCAACTCCTTCGGCAACGGCACCTCCCTCGTGCCACTGCACACCATCCTCACCGAGGTGACGGTCAACTGGTTCGCCAACGCCGCCGCCGGCATGACCCGCTCCTACTACGACAACAACACCGCAACCCCCGAACACACCCCCGTCAACACCGCACCCACCGGCGTCGCCGTCTTCGCCGACGACTTCCAAACCATCAAGGTCTTCGCCGAACGCGACAACACCAACATCATCCACTGGAACCGCTACGACACCGGCGGCCACTTCGCCGCACTCGAAGTCCCCGAAACCCTC
>NZ_BAAFVK010000037.1:0-1084 GCF_054661535.1 Actinophytocola sp. KF-1
TGATGCTGGTGCTGGCGATGGTGGGCTTCGCCGTGAACTTTTGGGCGTGGGCATTGCTCAGCCCGTTGGGTCCGTTGTTCAAGGAGGACCTGGGGCTGAGTGCTTTCCAGCAGGCGCTGCTGGTGGCGGTGCCGGTGGTGGTCGGTTCGCTGGGGCGGGTGCCGGTGGGGGCGTTGACCGACCGGTTCGGCGGCCGGGTGATGTTCCCGCTGGTGACCGCCGTGACGATCGTGCCGGTGCTGTTCCTTGGCCTGGCGGGGCACGCGTCGCTGGCCGCGTTGCTGGTGGGTGGGTTCTTCCTGGGCGTCGGCGGGACCGCGTTCGCCGTGGGGGTGCCGTTCGTCAACGCGTGGTTCCCGCCGGAGCGGCGAGGGCTGGCGATCGGCGTGTTCGGCGCGGGCATGGGTGGGACGGCGATCAGTGCGCTGACCACGGTGCGGTTGGTCGACGCCGGCGGGGTCGCGACGCCGTTCGTGATCACCGCCGGGGTGCTGGCGCTCTACGCGGTGGTCGCGTACCTGCTGCTGCGCGACGCACCGGCCCGGACGGTGCCGACCGAGTCGGTGGCACGGCGACTGGCCGACACCGCACGGCTGCCGGTCACGTGGCAGGCGTCGGCGCTGTACGCGGTCGCGTTCGGCGGCTACGTCGCGTTCTCCGTCTACCTACCCGCGTACCTGAAGACCGCCTACGGCCTGACCCAGGCGGACGCGGCGAACCGCATGGCCGGGTTCGTGATCCTCGCCGTGCTCATGCGCCCCGTGGGCGGCTGGCTGTCCGACCGGATCGGCCCGGTGCGAGTGCTGGCGGCGGTGTTCGCCGTGGTGACCGCCGGAGCTGCCGTGGCCGCGTTCACGCCAGGCCTGATGCCGCTCGGCACCATCGCGTTCCTGTCCATGGCCGCCGCACTCGGCGCCGGAAGCGGTGCGGTGTTCGCGCTCGTCGCGCTGCTCGCACCCGGCAACAAGGTCGGCTCGGTCACCGGGATCGTCGGCGCCGCGGGCGGCCTCGGCGGATTCGTGCCACCGCTGGTGATGGGCGCCCTCTACGGCATGCTCGGATCCTACGCACTGGGCTTGGCCGC